>DASRLO010000084.1:0-90959 GCA_035648415.1 Allostellaceae bacterium | reverse complement strand
TCTCCCTCCCCCGCTAGCGGGGGAGGGTAGGGGTGGGGGACATCACCGCTCAACCTGATTAGAACTCGCGACCCGGAATTCACGAGCTTTGCGGCGCCACGCCCATGTACTTGTACTGATAGGTCGGGTCGTCGAGCGGGTGGTTGGGATCCTTGACGATCTTGAACACGCTGATGACCTTGTTGGTCAGGTCGCCGTTGTCGTCGAAACTGACCTCGCCCTGCAGCGTCTTGACCTTCGAGGCCTGGATCGCGTCGCGCACGTTGTCGCGGTTGACCGGCTTGCCGGCGGCGGCGACCGACTTGATCGCGGCGAGGATCACGGTCGCGGCGTCGTAGGCGGTGATCGAATAATCCTCGGGCGCCTCGCCGAATTTCTTGCGGAAGCGATCGGACCAGTCCTTGGTCTCGGGGTCGTCCATCACGTGCGGCGCGGCGATCGTCGCGTACCAGCCTTCGGCCGCCGGGAAGCCGCCGGCCTTGATCACCTCCGGCCCGTACATGCCGTCGCCGCCGCCTTTGGTGAGCTTGGGCACGATGTCGTATGACTGCTTGACCAGCTTGACACCGGCCTGCGCGACGCCGCCGTAATAGAGCGAATCCGGGTTGAGGCCTTTGATCTTGGTGAGGATGGTCGTGTAGTCGGCCTCTTTCGGGTTGAGCTGGTCGCGGCCGAGCACCTTGACGCCGCGCTTCTCGGCCTGGGCCTGGAAGGTGTCGGCGATGCCGACGCCGTAGGCGCCGCTGTCGTCGAGCACATAGACCGATTTCACCTTCAGGACATCGGCGTAGTAGTTCGCCATGTTGGGGCCCTGGAAGGCGTCGGTCGTCACCGTGCGGAAATAGATCGCCTTGCCGCCCGGCCGGTACTGGCCGGCGAATTTCGGGGCGGTGATGTCGGGGTTGGTCGAGCTCGGGGTGATCGTCGCCAGATTGCCCTGCGACAGGATCGGCGCCATCGCCTTGCCCGAGCCGCTCATCTGCGGGCCGATCGCGGCGACGACGCTGCTGTCCGAGACCATCTTGCGGGCGTTGGTCGCGGCCTGGGCCGGGTCGTATTGGCCGGCCGTCGCGGTGCCGTCGTCGAGCACCAAGGTCTCGACCTTGTAGCCGCCGATATCGCCCTTGGCCATCGCCTCGTCGATCGCCATCGTCGCGCCGTCCTTGATCTTCTGCGCCGATTGGGCGTCGGCTCCGGTCAGCGGCAGGTTGATGCCGATTGTCACCGATTTGTCGGCGGCGAGGGCGCGGGCGGCGTAGGACGCGGCGAGCGCGGCGGCGGGCAGTTGGACGATGAGGGTGCGGCGCGACAACATGGCTCGATCTCTCCCCGTTCGATCAATCGTTGGCGTTTTGCAAGTTTCGCGCCTGCGGCGCGGACCAGCAAGTTTCGCGCCTTCGGCGCGGACCAGCAAGTTTTGCGCTTCGGCGCGACCGGCAATTTTGCGCCTGCGCCGCGGCCGGAGCAAGCGCGATACGGTCGCGGGTTTTCGATTCAGCCCGGTGGTTTCATCGCCACGTCGAGCATCACGTTGGGCAGGATTTCGCGGATCACCCCGCGCAGCGTCGCCTCGTCCGAGGCGGTCGCCAGCGCCAGCAGCCGGCGCGAGCCGCGGCGCAGGATGCGCGCGGTGGCGCGGCCGTCGCGGTCGGCGCGGATCGTCGCGAAGGCGTCGGCCGGCTCGATCCGGCGCAGCACGCGCTTCAGGGCCTGCACGCCTTCGCTGGTCTCGACATTGTGGGCCGGGGTCTCCTCGCCTTCCGGCTCGGCCTCTTCTTCGATCGGCGCGTCGATCGCGTCGACCGGGCGGTGCCGGGCGAGCGACTGATAGATCACCCGGTCGGAAGCGGTGTCGATGCGCGACTGCAGCTCCCAGCTCTCGCCGCGTGCGGACAGTTCGCTGATGAGGGCAAACAAATCGTCGCAATCGGGTTCGTGCGTGCAGGTGACAAAGGCGAGCCGCCCGTCATGCTCGATGACGCGGTCGTCATCCTCCGGGAAACCCAGCTCGTTCAGCGCCATGTCGAGCGCGCGCCGCGAGGCGACCAGCAGCACGGTGACGTGCAGATGCCGGGTGGTTTCCGGTGCATCGCTTTCGGCTTCTTTTTCGGCCATTGGTGCTCCTCGGGGCGAGTTACATGACGTGGCTCTCGCCGAGCCGGTTGATGCGCACGTCGCGATGGATGCTGACATTCATCAACAGGCCGAACCCCAGCATCACGGTGACCATCGCGCTGCCGCCATACGAGATCAGCGGCAACGGCACGCCGACCACCGGGATGAGGCCGATCACCATCGCCGTATTGATAAACACATACAGGAAAAAGTTCGTCGCGAGGCCGAGCCCGAGAAGGCGGCCGAACTGGTTGCGGCTGCGCAGTGCGATCGTGAAGCCGTAGACGATGACGAGCGCGTAGAGGCCGAGCAGCGTCAGCCCACCGACCAGACCGAATTCCTCGGCGATCATCGTGAAGATGAAATCGGTCTGCCGTTCGGGCAGGAACGAGAGGTGCGTCTGGGTCCCGAGCATGAAGCCCTTGCCGAACAGCCCGCCGGAGCCCAGCGCGATCTTCGACTGCATGATGTGGTAGCCGGCGCCGAGCGGATCGGTATCGGGCGACAGGAAGGTGGTGAGCCGCGCCCGCTGGTAGTCGCGCAGCATCGACCAGGCGAGCGGGGCGATGGCGCCCGCGGCGGCGACGGCCGCCCCGAAAATCCACAGCCGCACGCCGGCAAGGAAGAAGATGGCCGCGCCGGTGATGAGCAGCATCATCGCGGTGCCGAGATCGGGCTGCTTCAGTACCAGCACGACCGGGACCGCGACGAGTGCGCCCGGAACGATCAGATCGATAAGCCGAACGTTGCTCTCGGCCGGCAGGCAATGAAAATAATGGGCCAGCGCCACGACGAGCGCGATCTTCATCAGCTCGGAGGGCTGGAGCTGGATAAAGCCGAGATCGATCCAGCGCTGCGCTCCCATGCCGATGACCCCGCGCAAATCGACCGCGACGATCAGCACCAGGGCAATGCCGTAAAGCCAATAGGAAATCCGGAACCAATGGCGGATGTCGATCAGCGCCGCCGCGATCATCGGGATCAAGGCGATCGCGAAGCGCGCCATCTGCTTTGACGCCCAGGGCTGCCAGCTGCCGTTGGCGGCGGAATAGAGCATCGCGAACCCGATGCTCGAAATGAGGGTAAGCAGCAGGATGAGGCCCCAATTGATCCCGCGCACCCGGTCGGCGAAGGTCAGTTCGCGGTGGCCGATATCGGGATAAAAGCTGGCCATGCGACTCTATCCGCGGGGCGTGCGGCCGCCGTTTTCCGGCGGCGGCGATGCCGGCGGGGCGTTCTGGGCGACCGAATCGGGGTGCGGCACGCGCCGCGCCGGGTCGCGCTTTTGCGCTTCCCACAGCACGTCGCGCACGATGGGCGCCGCGACCGCGGAGCCGCCGCCGCCCTCGACGCCGCCGTGCTCGACGACGGCGGCGCAGACATAGCGCGGCGCGCCGACCGGGGCGAAGGCGACGAAGAGCGCGTGGTCGCGCTCCTTCCAAGGAATCTCATCCTCCTTGCGCAGTCCGTGGTCACGCTCGTACTGGGTGATCCGGCGCACCTGCGAGGTGCCCGATTTGCCGCCCATCGCGAAGCTCGGGTCGGTGATGCGCGCGGCATAGGCGGTGCCGCCCTGCTCGTTGACCACGGCGTTCATCCCGTCGAGCACCAGCGAGACGAAATGCGGCGTGACGCCCAGGGCGGAGAAGGTCGGCAGGCGGCGGTCGCCGCCTGGCGGCAGCATGCCTGCGCGCACCAGACGCGGCACCACCTGTCGGCCGGTCGCGAGGCGCGCGGCCATCGTCGCTATCTGAAGCGGCGTCGCCAGCACCGAGCCCTGGCCGATCCCGGTATTGAGCGTCTCGCCCTGCTGCCAGGCGACGCCGGTGGTCGTCAGCTTCCAGTCGCGGTCGGGAACGAGGCCGGCGCGCTCGCCGGTGATGTCGAGGCCGAGCGGCTCGCCAAAGCCGAACCGCCGCGCCATCGCGGCGATGTGATCGATCCCGGTGCGCCGCGCGGTCTCGTAGAAGAACACGTCGCAGGATTTCTTGATCGCGTCGTGCAGGTGCAGCGTGCCGTGGCCGCCATGCTGCCAGCAATGGAAGGTGGCGTCGCCCAGCTCAAGGTAACCCGGGCAGGTGATCGGCGTGTCGGCGGTGATCGCGCCCGATTCAAGCGCGGCCAGCGCGACCACCGGCTTGAAGGTCGACCCCGGCGGGTAAAGTCCGGCGATCGCCTTGTTCGACAGCGGGTTGCGCGGATCGGTCGACAGATCCTGCCATATCGCCTGGGACAGCCCGGCGGAAAACAGCATCGGGTCGTAGCTCGGGCTCGAGACGAGCGCGAGCACATCGCCGGTGATTACATCAAGCAGCACGCAGGAAATGCTCTGCTCCGCGCTGCAGCGCTTGGTGACGTAATCCTGCATCGCCGCGTCGAGGCCGAGCACGACATCCTGCCCCGGCTGCCCCTCGTTGCGCGCGATCTCGCGGACCGCGCGGCCATAGGCATTGACCTCAACCTGGCTGGTCCCCGCGGCGCCGCGCAATTTCAGATCCTGGGACTTCTCGATCCCGGCCTTGCCGATGCGGAAATCCGGGAGCTCGAGCAACGGGTCGCCGGTCAGCTCCTTTTCCGACACCGCGGCGACATAGCCCAGCACATGCGCGGCGGTCTGCCCGTAGGGGTAATTGCGCAGCAGCCCCTGCTCGATCGCGACGCCCGGCAGTTCGGGGATCGCGACCTCGATCCGCGCCATCTCGTCCCAGTTCAAATTCGCGCGCACGACGACCGGCACGAACGCATGCTTGCGCTTGGCGTCGCGCAGCGCGCGGTGGCGATCGCCGTCGCCGACCTCGATCAGGGTGGCGATCGCGGTCAGCGTCGCATCGATGTCCGCGGTCTCCTCGGGGACAATGACGACGCGGTAATTCTGGCGGTTGTTGGCGAGCTCGACGCCGAAGCGGTCGAAGATCCGTCCCCGAGGCGGCACGAGAAACCGCAGGTTGATGCGGTTCTCGTCGGCCATCAGGCGGTAGCGGTCCCTGTCGAAGACCTGGAGCTGATAGAGCCGCGCCGCGAGCGCCCCGGTCAGCAGCACTTGGCCGCCGCCGATGATCGCCGCCCGCCGGGTCAGCGATTTCTGTTGCTGGGTGTCGCGTGGCATGGGGCTGCGGCTAGCGGCTGGTCAGCCGGTGCCCATGACCGCCCGTTGGGCGCGGCCCAACATAAAGCTCGCCAGCGGGAAGATCGCGACCGTCAGCGCGCCGCGGATGACCGTGTCGCGGAAATCGAGCAGGCTCAGGTCCAAGATGCAATGCAGCACCCACAGCGCGACCATCGCGACCGCGGTCAACAGCGTGAAGCCGGTCCACACGAAGGGAAACCTGCGGTTGACGAAATACCGCCGATAGCTCAGCACCGCCATGCGCGTCAGCAGCAGCAGCAGCGCATTGACGCCGATCGGCGAGCCGGCGAGCAGATCCTCGGTCAGACCGACGGCGAACAAGGCCAAAGGCGGCAGCAGATCGGGTCGATAGATCGTCCAATGATAAGCCGCCATCAGGGTGAAGACCGGGGTCAGCGCAGCATACCCCGGGATTTGCAGCGGCAGCACGGAAATCACCGCGGCCAATAGCGTCGTCGCCACCGGCAGCACCCGCCCCGCGCCGTTATTGACCCGCGGCAGCGCCGGGATGCTGAAAACCTTGAGCGCCATCACTAGGTCAGCGAAGGGTTCCGTCGTCGCCGTCGATCTTGGCGTGCCGCGCCGGGCGCGCCAGCATCGGCAGCGGCTGCGGCAGCGAACGCGACAGCCCGTAATCGGCTACCAGCACATAGCCGAGCTGCGACAGCTCGACATAGGGTTCGACCCGCGGGCCGCCGCCGTCGGTCGCCGAGACGATTCCGACCGGCAGGCCCGGCGGGAACACGCCCCCTTCGCCCGAGGTGACGATGCGGTCGCCGACCTTTGCGCCATCGCCGGCCGGCAGATAGAGCAGCCGCGGCCGTTCCGAGTTGTCGCCGGCCAAAACCGCCGCGACATGCGACCGCTCGATCGTCACCGGAATGCGCGAATTGAGGTCGGTAATCAGGAGAACCCGCGCGGCGCGGTCGCCGACCTCGGTCAGCCGCCCGACCAGCCCCTCGCCGGTCAACACCGCTTGGCCGCGCGACACATGGTCCTCGCTGCCGGCGTTGATCAGGATCATCCGCACGAAGGCGCCGCCCGAATTGGCGACGACCCGCGCGGTGACAAAGGACAGCGCGGTTTCCGGCACCGCCTTCAGCAAGCCGCGCAGCTGCTTGTTGTCGGCGGCGAGGTTGAGCGCGGCCTGCTGCCACTGCAGGAGGCGCTGGTTCTCGGCCTCGAGCCGAACGTTCGTCTGGTAGGTCGTGACCGCCATCCTGGCGTGATCGACGACCTCGCCGAACGCGTTCAACGGCCGAGCTATCGCGTCGAGCACCGGCGCGACCGTGTCGCTCACCGCGGTCCGCAGCGAGTCGAACAGCAGCTGATCCGCCTTGCCCAGCACGATGACGGCTCCCGACAGCAGGACGAGGATCGGCAGCGTCGTGCGCTGGACCGCCGTGCGCAGCTGGGGCGAGAGGCGGATCACCGCACATCCTCGCAAATCGTCGCGCCGGCACCAGCCTTCCCCGGCCGGCCGGCAACACTCGCGCGCATGGCTCCCCCGTCTGTCACGCTAGCGGATGCCCTTTGAAGCCCGTTACCACATATTGATCAACAAATTTTTGAGCGTCTTCATTTCTTCCAGCGCACGTCCCGTGCCGAGCGCGACGCAGGTCAGCGGATCGTCGGCGATCGAGACCGGCAGTCCCGTCGCATGGCGCAGCACGAAATCGAGGTTGCCGAGGAGGGCGCCGCCGCCCGTCAGCACGATGCCTTTGTCGACGATGTCGGCGGCGAGTTCCGGAGCGGTGTGCTCGAGCGCGACCTTGACCGCCTCGACGATCGAGCCGACCGGCTCGGCGAGGCTTTCGGAGATCTGCCGCTCGCTGATCACGATCTCCTTGGGCACGCCGTTCATCAGATCGCGCCCCTTGATCTCCATCACCCGTCCGTCGCCGTCCTCCGGCATGCAGGCGGAGCCGATCTCCTTTTTGATCCGTTCGGCGCTGCTCTCGCCGACCAGCAGATTATGATTGCGGCGGATATAGGCGATGATCGCCTCGTCCATCTTGTCGCCGCCGACCCGCACCGAGCGCGAGTAGACGATGCCGCCCAAGGACAGCACCGCGACCTCGGTGGTGCCGCCGCCGACATCGACCACCATCGAGCCGGTCGGCTCGGTCACCGGCAGCCCGGCGCCGATCGCCGCCGCCATCGGCTCCTCGATGAGGAAAACCCGGCGCGCGCCGGCGCTTTCCGCCGATTCCTGGATGGCGCGGCGCTCGACCGCGGTCGAGCCCGAGGGCACGCAGACGATGATCTGCGGGCTAGCGAAGCTCCGCCGGTTGTGCACCTTGCGGATGAAATGCTTGATCATTTCCTCGGCGACTTCGAAATCGGCGATGACGCCGTCGCGCAAGGGCCGGATCGCTTGGATGTTGCCCGGCGTGCGGCCGAGCATCTGCTTTGCCTCCTCGCCGACCGCCAAAACCTGCTTGCGGCCCTTGACCATGGCGATGGCGACGACCGAGGGCTCATTGAGGACGATGCCGCGCCCCCTCACGTAGACGAGCGTGTTCGCCGTGCCGAGGTCGATCGCCATGTCCGCCGACAGCAGGCCGAACATCTTCCCGATCATCTTAAACATGAACCTGTAGTTGCCCTTACCCCGCGATTCTTCGCTCGGTCGCGGTCGCCCCTTAAATGCTCTTGCCGATCAATGACATTATTGCCCGCATCAGGCAATAAATCATTGTTTTGTTGTCGCCGAGCGCGTGCGGCGCGCCGCTATACCCCACCCCCGGGGACTGATCCTTGCGGATCGGCGGCCGGGGTTCAAGCCGTCATATTTGTCCACAAGGTGATCCACCGGCTCTTCCCCGAAAACTTGAAAATGCCGAAACTTGAAATTGCCGCTGGGGGCGAGAATGGTGGCGCCATGCAGGGCAGCGCCATCGTCAAGCGGTCGGTGCGGATCGCCGGCCATGTCACCAGCGTTTCGCTCGAGGCCGCGTTCTGGCAAGGGCTGCGCGCCATCGCCACGGCGCGCGGGATGTCGCTCAATGCGCTGGTCGCGTCGATCGACGCGGCGCGCGGCGGCAATCTGTCGAGCGCGATCCGGCTGTTTGTGCTCGAAGCCTCGCGCAACGGCGAGCTGACGATGGCGGAGGCCAATGCTAGACTGCCGCGATCAGATTAGGAGGAACAGGTGGCGTCGCTCGTCAACCTCAACCGGTTCCGCAAGGCTAAGAAGCGCGAGGAGGCGCGGCAGCGCGCCGCGGAAAACCGCGTGCTCTTCGGCCGCAGCAAGAAGGATCGCGAGGCCGGCGACAGCCAAAGCCGGCGCGCCCGGCGCGACCTCGACGGCAAGAAGCTGGATTGAGACTGCCCGAGCGTCGTAGCGCCGCCTCCTAAGGACGTGAAATGTCGCGCGTCGCCGGGTGAAATTGACAGCGCCTGCCGCCGGGAACTATCACCGGCGGAGCAGGAGATGAGGTAATGAACAAGACCTATCCCGATGCCAAGGTCGCCCTCTCGGGTTTGTTGCACGACGGCATGACCGTCATGGCCGGCGGGTTCGGCCTCAGCGGCATCCCGGAAAAGCTGATCGCCGAGATCAAGCGGTCGGACGTCAAAGGTCTCACCGTCATTTCCAACAATGCGGGAATCGACGGCGCCGGGCTGGGACTTTTGCTCGAAAGCCGCCAGATCAAGAAGATGATCTCGTCCTATGTCGGCGAGAACAAACTGTTCGCCGAGCTTTACCTCAAGGGCGAGCTCGAGCTCGAATTCAACCCGCAAGGCACCCTCGCCGAGCGCATCCGCGCGGGCGGCGCCGGCATCCCGGCCTTCTTCACCAAGACCGGGGTCGGCACGCTGGTCGCGGAAGGCAAGGAGACCCGCGTGTTCGACGGCGAGACCTATGTCATGGAGCGCGGGCTTCTCGCCGACCTGGCGATCGTCCATGCCTGGAAGGCCGATACCGAGGGCAACCTCGTGTTCCGCAAGACCGCGCGCAACTTCAACCCGGTGATGGCGACGGCGGCGAAGACCACCGTGGTCGAGGTCGAGCACCTCGTCCCGGCCGGCGAGATCGATCCCGATCAGATCCATACCCCCGGCATCTTCGTGCAGCGCATCGTCCACTACGACCAGTACGAAAAGCGCATCGAGCAGCGCACCGTGCGCAAGCGCGGCTGACCGAGGAGACATCCATGCCCTGGACACGCGATCAGATGGCGCAGCGCGCCGCCCGTGAACTGGCGGACGGGTTCTACGTCAATCTCGGCATCGGCATCCCGACCTTGGTGTCGAACTTCATCCCCGCCGGCGTCACGGTGCAGCTGCAGAGTGAAAACGGCATGCTCGGGATGGGGCCGTTCCCGTACGAAGGCGAGGAAGACCCCGACCTGATCAATGCCGGCAAGCAGACCGTCACCGAACTGCCGACGACGAGCTATTTCGACAGCGCGCAATCCTTCGGCATGGTGCGCGGCGGGCATATCGACCTGTCGATCCTCGGCGCGATGCAGGTCGCCGAAAACGGCGACCTCGCCAACTGGATGATCCCCGGCCGCATGGTCAAGGGCATGGGCGGCGCGATGGACCTCGTCGCCGGGGTGAAGCGCGTCGTCGTGCTGATGGAGCATACCGCGAAGGACGAGCCGAAGCTCCTCCGCCGCTGCACCCTGCCGCTGACCGGGGCCGCGGTCGTCGATATGGTGATCACCGATCTGGGCGTGTTCCGGATCGACAAGACCGGCGGCGGCATGACCCTGGTGGAACTGGCGCCGGACGTATCGCTGCAGGAAATTCAGGGCAAGACCGAAGCCAGCTTCGCGCTCGGCGAGGGTGTCGGCTGAGGTTCGGCGTCATTGTGAGGCGCCGCAGGCGCCGCGGCAGCTACGTATCCATCTTCGCCTTCATCGCGAGCAGATCGACGAGGAACCGGTCGCGGCGCGCTTCCAGTTGGGCGATGTCGCGATCGGCGGCTTCGTCGGCGATCCCGGCGGCGAGACGCTCGCGCAGTTCCGGCGTCAGGACGGGATCGCCCAGATCCTGCCACCAATCCGCCATCGGTCCGGCGAACTGGTCGAGGAAATGCGCGATCCCGCCGGTTCCGCCGGCGAGATGGAAGGTCAGATGCGGCCCCATCAGCGCCCAGCGCAACCCGGGACCGGCGCTGATCGCGGTGTCGATGTCGGCGACGCTCGCCACGCCTTCCGCCACCAAATGAACCGCCTCGCGCCACAGCGCCGCCTGCAGCCGGTTGGCGACATGGCCGCGCACCTCGCGGCGGATGTGGATCGGCGCCTTGTCGATGGCCGCGTAGAACCGCAGCGCCCGCTCGATCGCCCAGGGCGCGGTCTTGTCGCCGCCGACGATTTCGACCAGCGGCACCAAATGCGGCGGATTGAACGGATGGCCGATGAGGCAGCGCTCGGGATGGCGGCAAGCGCTCTGGACGCGGCTCATCAACAGACCCGACGAGCTTGAGGCGACGACCACGGAAGGGTCGAGCGCGGCGTCGAGCCGGGTCAGCAAAACGCGCTTCAGATCCTCACGCTCGGGCGCGCTTTCCTGGACGAACTCGGCGCCGGCAAGCGCGGCCTCCGGCTCGGCATGAAAGCTGAGCGCCGCCCAGGGCGGCTCATCCGGCAGCGGCGCGAGGCGCGCCAGGCTCGGCCAGGCGGCGGCGACAAAGCCGCGCAGGAATTTCTCCGCCCCGGGCGCCGGATCGCTGGCCGCGACGGTGAGCCCGCGCGCCAGGAACACCGCCACCCAACTGGCGCCGATCGTCCCGGCGCCGATCGCCGCGACCCGGCGGATTGCCGCACTCGCCATTTTCCCAACTCCCTGTTCTCATCGCCTCGACGCCGCCCGCCGGTGTGCTACCCTCGCCCCTCGCCAGCGTCATGAGAGCAGCAACGCCCCCTTCCGCCATGTCGCGCGACCTGCGCCTCGATTTCTTTCGCGGCGTGGCGCTGATCTGCATCTTCATCGACCACATTCCGGAGAACTATCTAAACTACTTCACCCTGTCGGCGATCGGCTTCTCCGACGCCGCCGAGGTGTTCATTTTCATCTCGGGGTTCACCGCCGCGCTGGTCTATGGCCGCGCCCTTGCCGCGCGCGGGGCGCTGATCGCGACGCTGCAGGTCTGGCGCCGCGCATGGCAGCTCTACGTCGCGCACATCTTCCTGTTCGTCATTTTCATCGCCGAGGTCTCGTACACCGTCCGAGCCTTCAACAATCCGATGTACAACGAGGAGATGGGGGTCGGCGATTTCCTCGAACGCCCGCACATCGCGGTGGTGCAGGCGATGTTGCTGCAATTCCAGCCGACCTATCTCGACATCCTGCCGCTCTACATCGTGCTGCTGCTGATCTTTCCGGCGGTGCTTCTCGGCCTGCGCCGGAACCCCCTGATGGCGCTGATCCCGTCGGCGCTCATCTATCTCGCGGTGCAGATTTTCAGTGTCGACCTCCCGGCCTATCCGTCGGGCAGCGTGTGGACCTTCAACCCGCTGGCGTGGCAGTTCCTGTTCGTGCTGGGCGCGGTGCTCGGGCATGCCGAAACCGGTGCGCGCGACCGCGAGAGGGTGGTGCAGGCCGCCTTTTGGCCGGCGCTGATCATCGCCGGCGCGGCGCTGGCGATCCGGCTCAGCTGGACGTTTCACGGCATTTGGGAAGCTGTTCCGGCGATCTTTCTGCGCGAGCTTTGGCCGGTCAGCAAGGGCAATCTTTCGCCGCTTCGGATGGTCTCGTTCTTCGCCCTCGTCATGCTCGTCGCTCGCTGGGTGTCGCCGCAGGCGAGGTTCATGCGCGCCGTCGCGTCCCGGCCCGTCGTCTTGTGCGGCCGGCATTCGCTCGAGATTTTCTGCCTCAGCATTCTGCTGTCGGCGCTCGGCCATTTCCTCATGTCGGAAATCTCGTCCGGCTTTGCGATGCAAGCCGCGGTCAATCTTGTCGGAGTGGCAACAATGTGCCTGACGGCGGGCTTGCTTGACTGGTATAGGGCGGTGCAACGAATGCCGGTTGCGCCGACCGCCAGTTAGTCAACGAGGGGAGCGGCGGGGAGGAATGACGTTCTGGAGGCGATTTCTCGGTGGCCCGATCGCGGTGGCCGGTCTTGCCGTGTCGGCAGCACTCGGCCCCGGCTTGGCGCGGGCCGACGATTGCGCCACCCCGCCCGAATTGACCGACGCCGAGCCCAGCCTGCCGCATCTGGCCGAGCGGCTGAAGGCGCACCAGCCGGTGACGATCGTGGCGATCGGCGGCGCCTCGACGATCGGCCAGGCCGCCGGCTCGCCGGACCTCTCCTATCCGCACCGCCTCGAGCAGAGCCTCGCCAAGGATTTCCCCGGCAGCCCGGTCACGGTGGTCAACAAGGGCGTGGCGCGGCAATCTGCGAAGCAGATGCTGGAGCGCTTCCCGACCGACGTGTTCGCCGAGGATCCGGTGCTGGTGGCGTGGGAGGTCGGCATCACCGACGCGGTGCGCGACACCGATATCGACGATTTCGCCGCGACGTTGCAGACCGGCGTGGAGGAGCTCAAGAATCGGGCGATCGATACCATCCTCGTCGACATGCAGTTTTCCCGCAGCTCGACGACGGTGATCAATTTCGAAGGCTATCTGAAGGCGTTGCACCGGGTCGGCGATCTCGCCGACGCGTACGTATTCCCACGCTTCGACATGATGCGCTACTGGAGCGAGCAGAAAGTGTTCAATTTCGACGACGTCGCCGCCGAGGATCGGGCCAGGCTCGCCGCGCGGGTCTACGAATGCCTCGGGCTGAAAATGGCCAAGGTCATCCGGCGCGCGATACCGTGATGCGCGCGGCCTTAAGCGCGGCGGCAGCCGCGATCCTGCTCGTGCCTTGCGCCTTGCTCGCCGCCGAGCCCGATCCGTGCGCGGGGCCACCCGGCGCGGCCGCGATCGTCCCGCCGCTCGGGCGTGTTGCCGCGCGGATCGAGGAAGGCGGGCCGCTGACCATCGTCGCGGTCGGCTCGTCGTCGACCTCGGGGATCGGGGCGACCGGCCCCGCATTCACCTATCCGAGCCGTCTCGAGGCGGAGCTTCGCGCCCGCTTCCCCAAGCTCGACATCCATGTGATCAACCGCGGCAAGGGCGGCGAGGACGCGCCCGAGGAGCTCGCCCGGCTGTCGAGCGATGTGCTCGCGCTGCATCCCGATCTGGCGATCTGGCAGGTCGGCACCAACGCGGTGCTGCGCCGCGACGATCTCGCCGCCGATGGCGAGTGGATGCGCGAGGGGGTCGACCTTCTGACGCGAAACGGCATCGATGTCGTGCTGATGGATTTGCAATACGCGCCGCGGGTGCTCGAGCGCGGTGCGTATCCGGCGATGGAGAGCCTGGTCGCCGAAATCGCCGACCGTGCCCGCGTCGGGCTGTTTCGGCGCTTCGCGCTGATGCGCTATTGGCAGCGCAGCCATTCGCCCGAGGCCCCGACGATGGTGGGCGCCGACGGTTTGCACATGACCGACGCCGGCTATGGTTGTCTCGCCGCCGACCTGGCGGGCGCGCTTGAGGCAAATTGGCGAGCGGAGGTGAAACTCGCGCATCGCGAGCGCCGTATATCCAGCGCGGTCGCGGGCCTTCCGCGTGCTCCCGTCAACTCGAGCACGTTGGATTCCCACGGCATTATGCGGCGAAACGACGCGGTACCGTTCAATTAAACCGGTTGAAAACCGGAACCGCTCGGCCCCGCCATCGTTGCGGTAGAATGGGTTTGGGTTTCCGAGCGGGTTCATATATGCTGGGTACATTACGGGAGGGCACCACAAAATGTTGTTGATGTCCGCTTCCGCGCCCTCGGTAGGCCGCATCCTCGCGCTTCGGGCTTTGGCGTCACCGCCGTGCTGATCGACCCTACTGTCGCCACAATGCAATGGCATATGACTTGCGTCCGCGAAAAGCATCGTCGCTTAAAGCGACGAGCCGCTGGGGAGCGGTGCGGGGGTTTGTTAACAACGGCGGGCGAAACTTTACATCGCCGTTGCTGCGAATTTTTTGCGCAGCGGCGCGTTTGGAACGTGCGGGTGGATGACAACCGCAAGCGTCGACACATTCGTCGATTGAGGTGAGCAATGCGATCGGTGGACGGACCAGTGCGAGCGACGGATGACGGTATCTTCGGCTTGTACTCGCGCCTCTATGAGAACCGCCGGGAAGTCGAATATTCCATAGAGGATTACCTGCGCGCCTGCTCGGACGACGCCTCGTTCTACGCCGGCCCGGCCGAACGGCTGCTGAAGGCGATTGGCGAGCCGGTCATGGTCGATACCAGCCAGGATCCGCGGATGGGCCGGATCTTCATGAACCGGACGATGAAGGTCTACCCCGCTTTCGAAGATTTTTACGGCATGGAGGAGACGATCGAGCGGATCGTCGGCTTCTTCCGTCACGCCGCGCAGGGCTTGGAGGAACGCAAGCAGGTGCTTTACCTGCTGGGCCCCGTCGGCGGCGGCAAATCCTCGCTCGCCGAGCGGCTGAAACTGCTGATGGAGAAGGAGCCGATCTACGTGCTGAAGGCGGGCGACCAGATCAGCCCGATCTTCGAGAGCCCGCTCGGCCTGTTCGATCCGGCGACGCTCGGCAAGGAGATCGAGGAACGCTACGGCGTGCCGCCGCGGCGCCTGATCGGCACGATCTCGCCGTGGGCGGTAAAGCGGCTCGAGGAATTCGGCGGCGACATCTCGAAATTCAGCGTGATCCGCATGCAGCCGTCGCGGCTGAAGCAGATTTGCGTCGCCAAGACCGAGCCGGGCGACGAAAACAACCAGGACGTCTCCAGCCTCGTCGGCAAGGTCGATATCCGCAAGCTCGAGATGTATTCGCAGAACGATCCGGACGCCTATTCCTTCTCGGGCGGGCTCAACCGCACGACGCAAGGGCTGATGGAATTCGTCGAGATGTTCAAGGCGCCGATCAAGATGCTGCACCCGCTCTTGACCGCGACGCAGGAGGGCAACTACGCCGGCACCGAGAATATCGGCGGCATCCCCTTCCAGGGCATCATCCTCGCCCACTCCAACGAGGCGGAGTGGCAGACCTTCAGGAACAACAAGAACAACGAAGCCTTCATCGACCGCATCTCGGTGATCAAGGTGCCCTACTGCCTGCGCTCGACCGAGGAGCGCAAAATCTACGAAAAGCTGTTGCAGTCGAGCGAACTGGCGAACGCGGCTTGCGCGCCCTCGACGCTCGACATCCTGTCGCGCTTTTGCGTGCTGTCGCGGGTCAAGCCGCACGAGAACTCGAACCTGCACTCGAAGATGCGGGTCTATGACGGCGAGAGCCTCAAGGACACCGACCCGCGCGCCAAATCGGTGCAGGAATACCGCGACGCCGCCGGGGTCGACGAAGGCATGGATGGCATCTCCACCCGGTTTGCCTTCAAGGTGCTGTCGGGCACGTTCAACTTCGACACCCAGGAAGTCGCGGCCGACCCGGTGCATATGATGTACGTGCTCGAGCAGGCAATCTGGCGCGAGCAGTTCCCCGACGCGGTCGAGAAGAAATACCTCAACTTCATCAAGGCCGAGCTGGCGCCGCGCTATGCCGAGTACATCGGCAACGAGATCCAGAAGGCCTACCTCGAATCGTATTCCGACTACGGGCAGAACCTGTTCGACCGTTACGTCTCCTATGCCGACGCGTGGATCGAGGATCAGGACTACAAAGACCCCGACACCGGCCAATTGATGAACCGCGAGCTGTTGAACCAGGAGCTGTCGAAGATCGAGAAGCCGGCCGGGATCGCCAATCCGAAGGATTTCCGCAACGAGGTCGTTAAGTTTGCGTTGCGCGCCCGGGCCAACACCGGGCGCAACCCGTCGTGGCAGTCCTACGAGAAGCTGCGCGAGGTCATCGAACGGCGGATGTTCTCGCAGGTCGAAGACCTCTTGCCGGTGATCAGCTTCGGCAGCAAGAGGGACACCGAGACCGAGAAGAAGCATGCCGACTTCCTCGAACGGATGGTCTCGCGCGGCTACACCGAGCGTCAGGTGCGCCGGCTGGTCGAGTGGTATATGCGGGTGAACAAGGCCGGTTAGCGCCTCGGGCGATTTGAGACGGGACAAGGGTGCGTTGATGAACGTCGTCGATCGCCGCCAGAACCCCAAGGGCAAGAGCCTCAGCAACCGCCAGCGGTTCATCGAGCGGGCGCGGGCCGAGGTCAAGGGGGCGGTGCAGGACGCCCTGCGCAAGCGCAAGGTCGCCGATGTCGCGCACGGCGAGAAGATCGCCATCCCGACCCGCGGCATCAACGAGCCGGTGTTTCACCACAGCCGCCGCACCGGACGCACCGACCACGTCGTGCCCGGCAACAAGGAATATGTGCGCGGCGACGAGATCCCGCGGCCGCAGGGCGGCGGCGACGGCGGCGGCCGCGAAGGCAGCCCGGACGGCGAGGGCGATGACGCGTTCGAGTTCACGCTGACCAAGGAAGAATTCCTCGACATGTTTTTCGAGGACCTCGAATTGCCCGACCTGGTGAAAAAGACCCTGAAAGACACCACCGCGGTCGATCTGCAACGCGCCGGCTACACCATCACCGGCTCGCCGTCCAACCTCAGCATTCCGCGGACGATGCGCCAGAGCATGGCGCGGCGCATCTCGTTGAAGCGGCCGAAACTGGGCGAGCTCGAGGCACTGCGCGAGGAGATCGAAAAAGCCAAGGCGCGCGGCGCCGACGAGGAGGTCGAGCGCCTCACCCTGCTCCTCGAACGCAACGAGCGCCGCAGCAAGATCATCCCCTATATCGACCCGCTCGACGTGCGCTACCGCCGTTTCGAGCGCGTGCCGAAGCCGAACACCGAAGCCGTCATGTTCTGCCTGATGGACGTGTCGGGGTCGATGACCGAGGCGATGAAGGACCTCGCCAAGCGCTTCTTCATGCTGCTGCACGTCTTCCTCATCCGGCGCTACCGGCATGTCGACGTGGTGTTCATCCGCCACACCTCGACCGCCGAAGAGGTCGATGAGGAAACGTTTTTCTACAGCCGCGAGACCGGCGGCACCGTGGTCTCGACCGCGCTCGAAAAGATGCTCGAGATCGCCCGCGCGCGCTATTCGACCGACCGCTGGAACATCTACGGCGCACAGGCGTCGGACGGCGACAATTACGGCGCCGACAGCAGCCGCTGCGTTTCGCTCCTGGGCGGCGCGGTGCTGCCGCTCTGCCAGTATTTCTCCTATGTCGAGGTCGGCGACGGCACCAGCGGCAGCCTCACAGGGCTGTCGCGCGACAGCGATCTGTGGCGCGCCTATAGCGAAGTGGCCCCGGCGCACCAACATTTTGCGATGCGGCGGGTCGGCGATCCGGCGCAGATTTTCTCGGTCTTCCACGAACTCTTCGCCAAAGGGGGCGTCCGTGCCTGACACCCGGGCCGCGACCAAGCCCAAATCAAGGCCGCCAGCCGCGGCGGGGATACCGCTCTTCACCGGGCCGAACTGGGATTTCGGCGGCCTGCGCAAGGTGCATGACGCGATCGAGCGCATCGCGGTCGACGAGTTGGGCCTCGACACCTATCCGCTGCAGATCGAGGTCATCACCTCCGAGCAGATGCTCGACGCCTATGCCTCGGTCGGGCTGCCGCTGATGTACGGGCACTGGAGCTTCGGCAAGCGCTTCGCCTATCACGAGACGCTCTATCGCAAGGGGCTCGCCGGCCTTGCCTACGAGATCGTCATCAATTCCAATCCGGTGATCTGCTACATCATGGAGGAGAACTCCATGACCATGCAGACGCTGGTCATCGCGCATGCCGGGTTCGGCCACAACCATTTCTTCAAGAACAATTATTTCTACCGGCAATGGACCGATGCCGACGGCATCCTCGACTATCTGAGCTTTGCCCGCGATTACGTGGCGAAATGCGAGGAAAAATACGGCTACGAGGCCGTCGAGCGCATCCTCGACGCTGGCCACGCGCTAAAGGATCACGGCGTCAACCGCTACGCCCGGCGCTCGCGTCCGAACCTCGCCGAGGAGCGCCGGCGGATGAGCGAGCGCCTCGCGCATGACGAGGCGACGTTCAACGATTTGTGGCGCACCGTCCCCACCCCCGACAAGGACGAGGACGAGGAGGAGGCCGACGGCAAGCGCCAGGACATGAAGCGTCGGCTCGGCCTGCCCGAGGAAAACCTGCTATATTTCATCGAAAAGCGCGCGCCGCGGCTCGAAGACTGGCAGCGCGAGCTGATCCGCATCGTCCGCCACGTCTCGCAGTATTTCTACCCGCAGCGCCAGACCCAGGTGATGAACGAGGGCTGCGCCACCTTCTGCCACTACGAGATCATGAACCGGCTGCACGACCGTGGCCTCATCACCGAAGGCTCGATGCTCGAATTTCTCCATTCGCATTCGAGCGTCGTGTTTCAGCCCGGCTTTGACGATCCGCGCTATGGCGGGCTGAACCCCTATGCGCTCGGCTTCTCGATGATGGACGACATCAAGCGCATCTGCACCAATCCGAGCGAGGAAGACCGCGAGTGGTTCGCCGACATCGCCGGCAATCAGGATCCCTTCGGCGTGCTGCGCCACGCCTGGGCCAATTACCGCGACGAGAGCTTTATCCTGCAATACATGAGCCCCGAGATCATCCGCCGGTTCCGGCTGTTCCAGATCAGCGACGATGCCGCGAAATCGTCGCTGCGGGTCGAGGCGATCCACGACGATCTCGGTTACCGGCGCGTCCGCAGCGCCTTGTCGAAGCAATACGATCTGTCGCGGCGCGAGCCCGACATCCAGGTCGTCGATGTCGACCTCACCGGCGACCGCTGCCTGGTGCTGGCGCATTACGTCCATGACGGCGTGCTGCTCGAGGAAAAGAGCTGCCGCTCGGTGCTGAAGCACACCGCGATGCTGTGGGGCTACGCGGTCAAGCTGCTCGAAATCGAGGCGGCGACCGACAATATCTTGAAGACCTACGAAGCCGGCGACGCGAAGTAAACCCGCTTCGCCCTCCCGGCGGCGGGCGGCACGCCTATATTTCCGGCATGAATGTCCTCGGCATCGAGACGAGCTGCGACGAGACCGCGGTCGCCGTGGTCGCGGCGGATGGCGGCTGGCCGGAAATCCGCGCCAATCTCGTGCAGTCGCAACTGGCCGAGCACGCGCCCTATGGTGGGGTCGTGCCGGAAATCGCGGCGCGGGCGCATCTCGATCATCTCGATCCCTTGATTCGCGAAGCTCTCGACACCGCCGGGATTGGCTTTGACGATCTCGACGGCATCGCCGCCGCTGCGGGGCCGGGGCTGATCGGCGGGCTTATCGTCGGCACGATGGCGGCGAAGGGCATCGCCTGGGCGGCCGATAAACCCTTTGTCGCGGTCAATCATCTCGAAGCGCATGCGTTGACCGCGCGGCTCACCGATGCGGTCGCGTTTCCCTATCTCCTGCTGCTCGTCTCGGGCGGCCACTCGCAGCTTCTGGTCTGCGCCGGGGTGGGGAAATACCACCAGCTCGGCACGACGCTCGACGACGCCGCCGGCGAGGCCTTCGACAAAAGCGCCAAGCTGCTCGGGCTGGCGCAACCCGGCGGGCCGGCGATCGAACGGGCCGCGCGCGGCGGCGATCCGCGCCGCTTTGCGCTGCCGCGGCCGATGCAGGGCCGCGCGGGATGCGATTTTTCGTTTTCGGGTCTCAAGACCGCGATCCGCGAGCGCGTCGCCACCGCGCCGGGGGATGCCCAGACAGTCGCCGACCTCGCCGCCGCGATCGAGCTTGCGGTCTGCGATTGCCTGGTCGATCGCACCGCCAAGGCGTTGCGCTGGTTTCGCGCGCGCTATCCACGGAGTGCGACGCTTGTCGCCGCCGGCGGGGTGGCCGCCAATGAACGGCTGCGCACCCGGCTGGGTGCGCTCGCGACCGATGCCGGGCTGGCCTTTGTCGCGCCCGCGCCGGCGCTCTGCACCGACAATGGCGCGATGATCGCCTGGGCGGGGATCGAACGCCTGCGGCTCGGCCTCGCCGACCCGCTCGACGCGCCGGTACGGCCGCGCTGGCCGCTCGATCCAAGGGCGCAAGCAAAGGCCAAGCCACGGTGACGCGGCTTGCGGTCATCGGCGCCGGCGCCTGGGGCACCGCGTTGGCCGTCGCCTCCCGGCGCGCCGGCGGCGACATCGTGATCTGGGCCCGCGATCCCGCCATTGCCGCCGCGATCAACCAACGCCACGAGAACCCGGTTTACCTGCCGGGCGTCGCGCTCGATCCGGGCATCATCGCGACCGGGGATTTTGGCGCGGTGGCCGCCGACGTCGAGGCGGCGCTGATCGCTGTCCCGGCGCAGTTCCTGCGCGCGGTGCTGCGCTCGCTGGCGCCGCATCTCCGTGCGCAGACGCCGCTGCTGCTGTGCGCCAAGGGGATCGAGACCGGCTCGTTGCACACCATGTCGGAAATCGCCGGCGAACTCTGTCCCGCGAACCCGCAGGCGGTGCTTTCGGGGCCGAGCTTCGCCGCCGAGGTGGCGCGCGACCTGCCGACCGCCGTCGTCGTCGCCAGCCGCGACCCGGCGCTTGCGCGGCGCTTCACGGCGGTATTGGGCAGCCCGCGCTTCCGGCCCTATCTGTCCGAAGACCCGCTCGGCGCCGAGATCGGTGGCGCGGTCAAGAACGTGCTGGCGATCGCCTGTGGGATCGTCGACGGGCTGCGGCTCGGGGACAACGCCCGCGCCGCGCTCATCACCCGCGGCCTGGCGGAAATGACGCGGCTCGGCGTCGCCAAGGGGGCGCGGGCCGAGACCTTCGCCGGCCTCTCCGGGCTTGGCGATCTGGTGCTGACCTGCGGCGGCGCGCAATCGCGCAATCACGCTCTCGGGTACGCCCTCGGAGAGGGCCAGAGCCTCGCCGCCGCGCTCGCCAACCGCTCGGTCGTCGAGGGCGTCGCCAGCGCCGCTTCGATCGCCGCGCTCGCCGCGCGGCTCGGGGTGGAAATGCCGATCGTCGCCGCGGTCGATGCCGTGCTGCACCGCGGCATGGCGATCCCGCAAACGATCGAGGGATTGCTGGCGCGTCCGCGCCGCGCCGAGTGATTAACCCGCGGTTTGCCATTTTTGTCGCTGCGGCTCGCCTGGAAATTTCGTTTCCGTGGCCAGACAAAGCCCATATCATGGGATGGAGCGTGCATCGTCACGGCGCGGACTGGGATGAGCGACAACGGAAAACGCGGCGGCGAGGAAGGACCGGGTACGGGCGTCATCGTCAAGGCGAAGCCGAAGACGAAGAAGCCGGCTATGTACAAGGTATTGATGTTGAATGATGATTACACACCGATGGAATTCGTCGTTCACACCCTCGAGCGGTTTTTCAACAAGAATCGCCAGGAAGCCACCCGCATCATGTTGCACGTCCATCGCCGCGGAGTGGGCATCTGCGGCGTTTACACCTACGAGGTCGCCGAGACCAAGGTGACCCAGGTCATGGATTTCGCCCGGCAGCACCAGCACCCGCTGCAGTGCACACTGGAAAAAGACTAAGATTGGGGAAAAAGACTAAGGTTGGGGAAAAAGACTAGCTCGGGGAAAAAGATTAGGGTTGGAAAAAACGATCAGCCTCGTCGTGTCAGCTCATTGGCAGAAAGGAGAGCGCGGTGCTCTCACGTAACCTGGAAAAATCACTGCATCGGGCCCTTGCCTATGCCAATGAGCGGCGTCACGAATACGCGACGCTCGAGCATCTGCTGCTGGCGCTGACGGAGGATCAGGACGCCATCGCCGTGCTGCGCGCGTGCAGCGTCGACCTCGACCGGCTGCGCCGCGATGTGCTGACCTATGTCGACAACGAGCTCGGCAATCTGGTCGCCAGCCACACCGAGGACGCAAAGCCGACCGCCAGCTTCCAGCGCGTGCTGCAACGCGCCGCGATCCACGTCCAGTCGTCGGGCCGCGAGGAGGTGACCGGCGCCAACGTATTGGTCGCGATGTTCGCCGAGCGCGAAAGCCACGCCGTCTATTTCCTGCAAGAGCAGGACATGACCCGTTTCGATGCTGTCAATTACATCTCGCACGGCATCGCCAAGGCGCCGGGCCGCGCCGAGGCCCGGCGCGTCCAGGGCACCGAGGAAGAGGGCGAGCGCGGTGAAAAGAACAACAGCCAGAAGCGCGGGCACGACGCGCTCGACGCCTATTGCGTCAACCTCAACAAAAAGGCGAAGACCGGCAAGATCGACCCGTTGATCGGCCGCGAGGCCGAGGTCGAGCGGACCATTCAAATTCTCTGCCGGCGGTCGAAGAACAACCCGCTTTACGTCGGCGACCCCGGCGTCGGCAAGACCGCGATCGCCGAGGGGCTGGCCCGCCGCATCGTCGGCCGCGAAGTGCCGGAAGTGCTGCTCAACGCGACGATCTTCGCGCTCGATATGGGGGCGCTCTTGGCCGGCACCCGCTATCGCGGCGATTTCGAGGAGCGGCTGAAGGCGGTCTTGTCCGAGCTCGAGAGCCAGCCGGGCGCGATCCTCTTCATCGACGAAATCCACACCGTAATCGGCGCCGGCGCGACCTCGGGCGGGGCGATGGACGCCTCTAACCTCCTGAAGCCGGCCTTGGCCGGCGGCGTCATCCGCTGCATCGGCTCGACGACCTACAAGGAATATCGCAACTATTTCGAGAAGGACCGCGCGCTGGTCCGCCGCTTCCAGAAGATCGACGTCAACGAGCCGACCATCGAGGATTCGATCAAGATCCTGCGCGGCCTCAAACCCTATTACGAGCGGCACCATAAAGTGCGCTACACGGCCGACGCGATCCGCGCGGCGGTCGAGCTGTCGCACCGCTATATCGGCGACCGCAAGCTGCCCGACAAGGCGATCGACGTGATCGACGAGTCGGGCGCGGCGCAGATGCTGCTGCCCGAAAGCCGGCGCCGCAAGACGATCACCGCCAAGGAGGTCGAGGCCTGCATCGCGACGATGGCGCGCATCCCGCCAAAGACCGTGTCGCGCGACGACCGCGAAGTGCTGAAAAATTTGACCCGCGATCTCGAAACCATGGTGTTCGGCCAGGACAAGGCGATCGAGGCGCTGGTCTCGGCCATCAAGCTCGCCCGCGCCGGCTTGCGCGATCCCGAGAAGCCGATCGGCTCCTACCTGTTCTCGGGGCCCACCGGGGTCGGCAAGACCGAAGTCGCGCGCCAGCTCGCCCGCACCCTCGGCATCGAGATCACCCGCTTCGACATGTCGGAATACATGGAGCGGCACACCGTCTCGCGCCTGATCGGCGCGCCGCCGGGCTATGTCGGCTTCGATCAGGGCGGGCTCCTCACCGACGCCATCGACCAGCACCCGCATTCGGTGCTGCTGCTCGACGAGATCGAGAAGGCGCATCCCGATTTGTTCAACATCCTGTTGCAGGTGATGGATTACGGGAAGCTCACCGACCATAACGGCAAGAACGTCGATTTCCGCAATGTCATCCTGATCATGACCACCAACGCCGGCGCCGCGGAATTGGCGAAGCAGGCGATCGGCTTCGGCAGCGGCATCCGCACCGGCCATGACGAGGAAGCGATCACCCGGATGTTCACCCCGGAATTCCGCAACCGGCTCGACGCGACGATCTCGTTCGCGCCGCTGTCGGCGGACACCATCGGGCGCGTCGTCGGCAAATTCATCCTGCAGCTCGAAGAACAGCTCGCCGACCGCAACGTGACGATCGAGCTCGACGCCAGCGCGCGCGCGTGGCTCGCCGAGAAGGGCTACGACCCGCTGTTCGGCGCGCGTCCGCTGGCGCGGATCATCCAGGAGCACATCAAGAAGCCGTTGGCCGAGGAGCTGCTGTTCGGACATTTGGCGAAGGGCGGCATCGTCCGCGCCCGCAAGCACGACAGCGAGGACAAGCTCGCCTTCACCTTCCATGCGCGGCCTTCGCCCGAAGTGCCCGACCCCAATGCGCCCGACCCCAATGCGCCCGACGTCGAGCCGCAGGAGCCTGCGCTGGTCGAGTAGGCGCGCCGGCGGATATCCCCTCCGTCGTCACCCCCGCGAAAGCGGGGGCCTAGGGGCAACCGCTCCCTCGCTCGCCCTGGGTTGCCGCTATCGCGGAAAGACGAACAGAATTAATCAAAGTCGATCGGGAAGCCCGGCGTCACGACGCAATGATCGAGGATGCCGCGCCCGCGGTTCGGCAGGCGGCGTTCCTTGGCGAAGCGCTCATGCGCCGCGGTCAGCGTCTGGATGCGGCGGTCGGCGCCGGTCGGCACGTATTGGATTAGATTGTCGCGAAACCCGCGCCTGGTGACGTAGAAACAGTCGAGATCGCGCGCCCGGGCCAGCTCGGCCTGGCTCTCAGCCATTGGCTTTACCTTCTTGTTGACCGCGAAATCGGCCCAGTTGGTCGCCAGGCAGCCGCCCGGCGCCAGCGCATCGAGGCAGCGCGTCCAGAACGCCGGGTCGAATTCCGCCGGCCCGGCCGAATTGTAGAGGTCGACAAGGATCACATCGAAACGCTGGGTCGTGCCGGCGAGGTAGCGCTCGGCGGTATCGAGCACGACCGGCTGCCAGAGATAGAACCAGCGCTTGGCGATCGCGGCGACGGTCTCGTCGCAATCGACCAGCACCGGCGCGCATTCCGGCAGGTAGGCGCGCATGAAACGCCACATCGCCGCGCCGCCGACGCCGAGCAGCAGCGCATTGATCGGCCGCTCGACGAGACCAAAGGCGAGCGACATCAGCCGCTCGTAATGAAACACCAGCTGCGCCGGGTAGAGCAGGTCCATGCTCGACTGCTCGGTCACCTGCTGGCTGCTGCCGAACCAGTTGGCGACGGTCTTCTCGAACGAGGCGCCAAACGAGCCGAGGGTGCGGTAGTGGCGCGTGCCGCGGTCGAAATCGACGACGAACAGCGAGGCGCCGAAGGCCGGCGCCGGACGCAGCAGCCGGATACGCGCATCCTCGCCGAAATAATCGTGGATGAGGCGCCGCTGGCGCTCGTCGTCGGCGGTCTTCGCCATCGCCGCGATGCAAGCGAATTCCGGCGGTCTTGCCAAGGGTTTGTTGATCGCCGGCGGATTCGCGGCGGCGAGAGGCGGTATGCTGTCGGAGCGGCGGCCTTGCGCCGCCGGTGATTCGCGGAGCCGGACATGCGTGCTCAAGTGCTCACCGCCGCGCCTGGGAAGCTGGCGATGACCGAGCTGCCGGCGCCGCGGCCGGCGGTGGGCGAGGTGCTGATCGCGGTCAAGGCCTGCGCGGTCTGCCGCACCGATTTGCATATTGTCGATGGCGAACTGACCGAACCCAAGCTGCCGCTGGTGCCGGGCCACCAGATCGTCGGCACCGTGGTCGAGAACGGCGCCGGGGTCGATCGCTTCCGGGTCGGCGACCGGGTCGGCGTTCCCTGGCTCGGCTGGACCTGCGGGGTGTGCGAATATTGCCGGAGCGGCCGCGAGAATTTATGCAACCACGCCCGTTTCACCGGCTACCAGATCGATGGCGGCTTTGCCGAGTTGGCCGTCGCCGATCAGCGCTATTGCTTCGCGATCCCGGAAGGGTTCGACGATGTCGCGGCGGCGCCGCTGCTGTGCGCCGGGCTGATTGGTTACCGGACTCTGCGCCTCGCGGGAGAGGGGGAACGAATCGGAATTTACGGTTTTGGCGCGGCGGCTCATATCGTGGCGCAAGTGGCGCGGTTTCAGGGCCGCGCCGTCTTCGCCTTCACCAAGCCGGGCGACACGGCGGCGCAGGATTTCGCGCGCGGGCTCGGCGCGGTGTGGGCCGGCGGGTCGGACGAGACGCCGCCCGAAAGACTCGACTCTGCGCTGATCTTCGCCCCGGTCGGCGCGCTGGTGCCGGCGGCGCTCGCGGCGACCAGGAAGGGCGGCACCGTCGTCTGCGGCGGCATCCACATGAGCGACATCCCGGCGTTTCCCTATGCGCTGCTGTGGGAAGAGCGGGTGATCCGCTCGGTCGCCAACCTGACCCGGCGCGACGCCGAGGAGTTTCTCGCGTTGGCACCCAAGGCCGGCCTCGCGACGACGACGCGCGCCTACACGCTCGCCGACGCCAACCAGGCGCTCGCCGATCTGCGCGAGGGCAGGCTCGAAGGCGCGGCGGTGCTGGTTCCTTGAACCGGCAAGGCATAGGATTTGCTGAGCCGAGCGCGCACCAGAGGGGAATCGCCAATGTCGCAGCATCACGTCGTGTCGTGTCGGCCGGAGCATTGTCATTGGGGCTTTTTCGACGCGGCGCTGAAGCCGGTCGTCACGGTGGCCTCCGGCGACACGGTTCAGGTCGATTGCGTCTCGGGCGGGCCGGACATCCTGCCCAAAGGCGACAATTGGGAAATCCTCGCCGACCACCTGGCGATCCATGCCGGGCTCGACAAGGGCACGGGGGCGCACATCTTGACCGGGCCGGTTTCGGTCGAGGGCGCCATGCCCGGCGACGTGCTGCAGGTCGACATTCTCAACGTCGATTGCCGGCAGAACTGGGGCTACACCCGCATCCGCCCGCATGCCGGGACGCTGCCCGAGGACTTCCCGATCCGCAAGGTGCTGCACAGCGGCATCGATCGCCAGCGCGGAATCTGCACCCTGCCGTGGGGCGCGGAGATCGACCTCGCGCCGTTTTTCGGGGTGATGGGAGTGGCGCCGCCGCCGGTCTACGGCATGTGCACCTCGATCGTGCCGCGCGAGTTCGGCGGCAATATGGATCTGAAGGAGCTGACCGCCGGCACCACCCTGTACCTGCCGGTATTCGTGCCGGGGGCCAATTTCTCGTGCGGCGACGGGCACGGGGTGCAGGGCGACGGCGAGGTCTGCGTCACCGCGCTCGAAACCGCGCTCAGCGGCACCTTCCGGTTCACCGTGCGCAAGGATTTGCACTTCGACCTGCCGCGCGCCGAGACGCCGACCCACCACATCACGATGGCGTTCAACGACGACCTCGACGACGCCGCCAAGGACGCGCTCCGGCAGATGATCAAACTGATCGGCGAGCGCATGGGCCTCGCGGCGTCCGACGCCTATATGTTCTCCAGCCTCGCGGTCGACATGCGGGTGACCCAGCTCGTCGACGGCAACAAGGGCATCCACGCGATGCTGCCGAAACGGTATGCGGGCAGGGTTGCCGGATGAATGTCTTCAGTCCGCGAAACAAGAGCCCGGGCGACCCAATCAACTGTGTTTCGGTGTCGCCAAACCAAGGGGGACGCCCCGTTGGCCCGGCCTGCAGAAAAAGCGCGGCGCCCGCACTATGTCTAAGACGCGGCGATTTCCTGGTTGAGCGGTGTTAAGCGCTGCGGGAGGTATGCGATGGCGGCGGAAGCTCGCGATTTCTGGGACAATCCGATGGGCACCGACGGGTTCGAGTTCGTCGAGTACGCCGCGCCCGATCCGCAGGCGCTCGCCGCGGTGTTCGAGCGCATGGGCTTCACGCCGGTGGCGCGGCATCGCTCGAAGCGGGTGACGCTCTACCGCCAGGGCGACGTCAATTTCATCGTCAACGCGGAGCCCGAGAGCTTCGCGCAGAGCTTCGCCCGGCTGCACGGACCCAGCATCTGCGCGATCGCGTTCCGCGTCGGCGACGCCGCCGCCGCGCACCGCCGCGCCACCGAATTGGGCGCCAAGCCGGTCGCGGGCCGCATCGGGGCGATGGAGTTGAACATCCCGGCGATCGAGGGGATCGGCGGCAGCCTCATCTACCTCGTCGACCGCTACGGGCCGCGCGGCACGATCTACGATGTCGATTTCGTGCCGCTGCCGGGTGTCGAGCAGAACCCGCCAGGCGTCGGCCTCGCGGCGATCGACCATTTGACCCACAACGTCCACCAGGGCCGCATGGACGCGTGGGCCGGGTTCTATGAGCGGCTCTTCAACTTCCGGCAGATCCGCTATTTCGACATCGAGGGCAAGCTGACCGGCATCAGGAGCCGGGCGATGACCAGCCCGGACGGCAAGATCCGCATCCCCATCAACGAGTCGGGCGGGGTGCCGGGCCGCGTCGACCAGATCGAGGAATACCTTCAGGCCTACCACGGCGAAGGCATCCAGCACATCGCGCTGGCGGCGGGCGACATCTACCAAACCGTCGAGGCGCTGCGCGGTAAGGGCGTCAGCTTTCTCGATACGCCCGACACCTATTACGAGCTGGTCGACAAGCGGCTGCCCGGCCACCGCGAGGATTTGAGCCGCCTGCGGCGCGACAAGATCCTGATCGACGGCGGCGCGGACGGGCTGCTGCTGCAGATCTTCACCGAGACCGCGATCGGTCCGGTATTTTACGAGATCATCGAGCGCAAGGGCGACGACGGGTTTGGCGAGGGTAATTTCAAGGCGCTGTTCGAATCGATCGAGCTCGACCAGATGCAGCGCGGCGTGCTGCGCGCGTGAGGCCGGCGATGCCCGATGGGACCCCGGCAAAACACGGCCTCCTCGCCGGCGACGCGGCGCCGCCGCACCGGCCCGACTGGACGATCGACCAGGGTTGGGAGGCTTACACCGCGGCGGAGCACGGCGTGTGGCGAACGCTGTACGAGCGCCAGGCCAATCTGCTGCCGGGCCGCGCCTGCGCCGAATTCCTCGCCGGCATGCAGGCCCTGGCGATCGGCGCCGACGCCATCCCCGATTTCCACCGGCTCAGCGACGCGCTGATGCCGCGCACCGGCTGGCGGGTGGTCGCGGTGCCCGGCCTGGTGCCGGCCGAAATCTTCTTCGAGCATCTCGCCAACCGCCGCTTTCCCGCCGGACAGTTCATCCGCCGCCCCGACCAGCTCGACTACATCGAGGAGCCCGATGTCTTCCACGATGTGTTCGGCCATGTGCCGATGCTGATGCACCCGGCGCTCGCCGACTATCTGCAGGCCTACGGCGAGGGCGGACTGCGCGCCCAGCGTCTCGGCGCGCTGGACCAGCTTTCGCGGGTCTACTGGTTCACCGTCGAATTCGGCCTCCTGGCGCAGGACGAGAGCCTGCGCATCTACGGTTCGGGCATCGTCTCGTCGCATGCCGAGGCCCGCTTCGCGCTCGACAGCCCGTCGCCCAACCGGCTCGGCTTCGACCTCGCGCGGGTGATGCGAACGCGCTACCGGATCGACGATTTTCAGGAGAGCTATTTCGTGATCGATGCGCTCGACGATCTGCTGCGCCTTGCCGAGATCGATTTCGCGCCGTTTTACCGGCGGGCAAAGACGCTGCCCGAGATCGACGCGGGCGATGTGCGCGACGGCGACCGGGTGATCGCCCGCGGCACCGGCAGCTATCACAGCGGCAAGCGGAGCGGCCCCTGAGTTGATCATCGCGCCGGCTTCTTCCAGGATTTCCGCACATGCCTGCTGCTTGCCCGCTTCGGGCGCATTTGCCAAAGTGGCGCGATGCAGAGCGAAAGCGGCGTCGCTGCCCTCAAACGGATGCTCGGCGAGGCGAAGCGCGCAGTCGTCTTCACCGGCGCCGGCATCAGCACCGAAAGCGGCATCCCCGATTTTCGCAGCCCCGGCGGCATCTGGACGCAGATGGCGCCGATTTATTTTGACGAGTTCGTCGCTTCCGATGCGGCGCGGCGCGAGACCTGGCGGCGCCGTTTCGCGATGGAGGACATCTTCAAGGCGGCCGAGCCCAATCGCGGCCACCGCGCGGTCGACGCGCTGGTGCGCCGCGGCAAGGTGTCGGCGATCATCACCCAGAACATCGACGGGCTGCACGAAGCCTCGGGCATCCCGCGCGACAGGATCGTCGAGCTGCACGGCAACACCACTTATGCCACCTGCCTCGATTGCGGCGAACGCTACGAGATCGCCGAGCTGCGCGCGGTCTTCGAGCGCGCGGGGGCGGTGCCGCCGTGCGACAAATGCCTCGGCCACGTCAAGACCGCGACGGTGTCGTTCGGCCAGGCGATGCCGGTTCTGGCGATGCAGCGCGCCGAGCAGGAGACCTTGGCCGCCGACCTCTTTATCGTGCTCGGCTCGTCGCTGGTGGTCTATCCGGCGGCAGGTTTTCCGCAGCTCGCCAAGGAGAACGGCGCGTCGCTGGTCATCGTCAACCGCGAGGAAACCGCGCTCGACCGCATCGCCGATCTGGTGCTGCACACACCGATCGGCGACACGCTGGGCGAGGCGATCGGGGTGAATTAGTTTCTCGTCATCCCCGCGAAAGCGGAGGCCCAGGGCAACCGTTGCGTCGCACGCCCTGGGTCCCCCCTTTCGCGGGGAAGACGAACGGCAAGGAGGAAATGATGCGGCTCGAAGGCAAGGTCGCGCTGATCACCGGCGCCGCGTCCGGGATGGGGGCGAGCATGGCGCGCATCTTCGCGCGCGAGGGCGCCAAGGTGGTCGTCGCCGACCAGCTCGACGACGAGGGCCGGAAAATCGTCGCCGAAATCACTCAGGCGAACGGCGCCGCCAGCTTCCAGCATCTCGACGTCACCGACGAGGCGAACTGGAAAAAAATCGTGGCCGCGGCGGTCGGCGAGTTCGGCAGGCTCGACATCCTCGTCAACAATGCCGGGATAAGCGGCAGCGCGGTCGAGGACCTCTATGACACCGCCGCCTGGGACAAGATCATGGACGTCAACGCGCGCGGCGCGTTCTTCGGGATGAAGTACGCGATCCCGGAGATGCGCAAGGTGGGCGGCGGGTCGATCGTCAACATCTCGTCGATCTCCGGCGTCACCGGGCAGCGCGGCATCCACGCCGCTTACAACGCCTCGAAAGGCGCGGTGCGGACGATGACCAAGGTCGGCGCGGTGCAGCACGGGCGGCACAACATCCGGGTCAACTCGGTGCATCCCGGGCTGATGCCGCCGATGCGCACCTCGGGCCGCACCGCCGACCCGGCAACCCGCGCCAAGATGCTGGAGCAGGTGCCATTGGGGCGCGACGGACGGGTCGAGGAGGTGGCGCACGCGGTCTTGTTCCTCGCCTCGGACGAAGCCTCCTACATCACCGGCGCCGAGCTTTATGTCGACGGCGGGTATCTCGCGACGTAACCAACTTTCTCGTCACCCCCGCGGAAGCCGGGGCCTAGGGCAACCTCCCGCCGCTCGCCCTGGGTCCCCGCTTCCGCGGGGAGGTCGACTCAATCCACGGAGACACACGATGCCCTATGACCTCGATGCGTTCTGCCACGATTGCCGCGATGCGCTGAAGGCCGACAAGGGCCCCGGCGGGCGCGAGGCGGTGCGGCAAAACCTGGAGAAGCTGCTCGCCGAGCCGGCGTTTCTCGACCGGCACGTGCTGGCGATGCCGGCGGGACGCCACACGCTCTACGAAGACCCCGAACTCGGCTTTGTCGTGCTGTCGCACGTCAACCCGAAGGCTTCGAAGTCGCCGCCGCACGACCACGGCGCGTCGTGGGCGATCTACGGCCAGGCGCTGCACCACACCGACATGACCGAATGGCGCCGCACCAAGGGCGACGGCCCCGGCCCGGCCGAGATCGAGATGGCGCGGCAGTACCGGCTCAACCCCGGTCATGCCGGCACTTACGACATCCGCGCGATCCATTCGATCGACTATCCCGACGGCGCGCGCTTTGTGCGGGTCACCGGCACCGACCTCGAACGCGTGCCGCGGCTCAAGTTCAACCTGAAGACCAGCGAAGCCGAAATGATCGAAAGCGTCTCGACCGGCCCGGGCTAACCTCAAAGAACTGTAGGGTGGAAAAGCGCAGCGCCTTCCGCCATTTGTGAGCGCGATATTGGCGGAATACGCTTCGCTCTTCCGCCCTACGCCGCTACTCCGCCTCGCGGGCCGACTCGACCGGTTCGGCGGCGGCTTCGGCGGCGGCGAGGTTGTTCTTCATGTGGTCGAGCGCGCCCATCAGCATGGCGCGCGCGGCCGGCGTGAGCCCGGCGCAGGCTTCCTCGCGCACGACCAGGTTGATCGCGAGGATGCGGTCGACGACGGGCCAGGCGAGCGGCGTCAGCCACAGCGTGCGGACGCGGCGGTCGGTCGGATGGGCGCGGCGCTCGACCAGCCTCTCCTCGGCCAGCCGGTCTAGCATGCGCACCAGCGCGATCGGCTCGACATCGAGGTCGCTCGCCGCGGCGGTCTGGCTGACCCCCGGATTGCGCGCGACGTAGAGCATCAGCGAGGCCTGCAGCCGGGTGATCGGCAGCCCGGCCTGGCGCACGCTGCGCTCGAAGCGCCGGCGGATCAGCCGGGCGACGGCGTGCAGGCGAAGCCCGATCCCCGGCTGCAACGCGGCCGCGGACGGCCGCTCGCCCGGCTCGACGTCGATCCAGCCGGCGGCGCTAATGGGCAGGGCGTCATTCGGCAGCGCCATGATGATCCTCCGCCGGTGCCGCACCCGCCGGAGCGTCGGTCAACGCCACGGCAAGACGCGATTGGCGACGCCGCGCGCCACCCAGGAACCGGCTCAAACGTTCGAGATAGAGATAAATGACCGGCGTCGTGAAGAGCGTCAGCCATTGCGACACCAGAAGCCCGCCGACGATCGCCACGCCGAGCGGCTGGCGCAGCTCGGAACCGGCACCCTGGCCGAAGGCGATCGGCATCGCGCCGAACAGCGCGGCGAAGGTCGTCATCATGATCGGCCGGAAGCGCAGCAGGCAGGCCTGGTGGATCGCCTCGCGCGGCGACTTGCCTTCGAGCCGCTCGGGCTGCAGCGCGAAGTCGATCATCATGATCGCGTTCTTCTTGACGATGCCGATGAGGAGAATGATTCCGACGATAGCGATGACGCTCAGATCGTCGTGCAGCAGCATCGGGGCGAGCAGCGCGCCGACGCCGGCCGAGGGCAAGGCCGAGAGGATCGTGATCGGGTGGATGTAGCTCTCGTAGAGCACGTTCGAGGCGGCGCTGACCGGCGCCGGGCAGAGCGGCTTTACCATCATCTCGATCACCTTCTCACTGATCTCCCAGCATCAACAGCGAGGTCGCGATCGGTCGCCGGATGAAGGGGGCGGAGATGCTCATCGGGGCGAGGCGCCGGTCGTGTCGTCAGACGGCTTGGGTTAGAGCAAGACGCGCCGGCGGCGTCACTCGGCGCCGGCCTGCGGTTCTTCCGCCAAGACCGGGCGCGGCGACGGGTGGTGGTCCGTGGTCAGCGCGTCGGCCAGCCGCGACGGTCTGTGCGAGCGGCCGAGAAAGCGCGACAGGCGCTCCAGGTAGAGATAGATGACCGGAGTTGTGTAGAGCGTCAGCCATTGCGACACCAAGAGGCCGCCGACGATGGCGATGCCGAGCGGTCGGCGCAATTCCGAGCCGGCGCCGCCGCCGAGCGCGATCGGCATCGCGCCGAACAACGCGGCGAAGGTGGTCATCATGATCGGACGAAAGCGCAAGAGGCAGGCTTCGTGGATCGCCTCCTGCGGGCTCTTGCCGTGGATCCGCTCGGCCTGCAGCGCGAAGTCGATCATCATGATCGCGTTCTTCTTGACGATGCCGACCAAAAGGATGACGCCGATCATCGCGATGACGCTCAAATCGTAGTGCAGCAGCATCAAGGCGAGCAGCGCGCCGACGCCGGCCGAGGGCAGCGCCGAGAGGATCGTGATCGGGTGGATGTAGCTCTCGTAAAGGATGCCCAGCACGATATAGACGACGAGGATCGCCGCGGCGACGAGCAGCGGGGTCGAGGATAGCGACGCCTGGAACGCCTGCGCGGTGCCCTGGAAGGCGCCGTCGACGGTCCCCGGCAGCCGCAGTTCCTCCTGCATATGCTGGATAGCCTCGACCGCCTGGCCGATGGCGACGCCCGGCGCGAGGTTGAACGACAGCGTTACCGCCGGAAATTGGCCCTGATGGTTGACCGACAGCGCCTCGGCCTTGGTCGTAAAGTGCGCGAAGGTACTCATCGGAACCTGCGTGCCGCCGGGCGCCGAGATGTAGATCTTCTGCAGCGCACTGGGGTCGGTCTGGAACTGCGGCTGGACCTCGAGGATGACCTTGTACTGGCTGGTCGAGGTATAGATGTTGGCCACCTGCCGCTGCCCGAACGCGTCGTAGAGCGTCTGATCGATCAGCGAGGGCGAGATGCCGACCCGCGAAGCCTCGTCGCGATCGATGTCGATCGCCAAATGCTGCGCCGCGACCTGCTGGTCCGAAGCGACATCCTCGAGCTCGGGCAACTTTTTCATCGCCGCTTCGATCTTCGGCGCCCAGGTGTTGAGCTCTTCGCTGTCGGTGTCGGTCAGCGTGTACTGGTAGAGCGTGCGGCTGAGCCGGCCGCCGATGCTGATGTCCTGGCCGGACTGCATGTAGAACTTCGCGCCCTCGACCGCGGCCACCTTGGGCCGCAGGCGCCGGATGATCTGGTTCGAGCTGAGGTCGCGCTCGGCGTGCGGCTTCAGCTGGATGAACACGCGCGCGGTGTTTTCCGTTGGGTTGTAGGCGCTGGCGCCGGTGAACGAGAACACGCCCGAGACGTCGGGGTCCTTGCGGACGATGTCGACGAACTGCTGGGTGATCTTCGACATTGCCGCGAACGAGATGTCCTGGCGCGCGTCGGCTTGGCCGAAGATGAAGCCGGTGTCCTGTTCGGGAAAGAAGCCCTTGGGGATCGTGACGTAGAGGTAGCCCGTCACGCCGATCAGCACGAGGGTCGAAAGCAGCGCCGGCAGCTGGTGCCGGAAGACGAAAACCAGGCCCCGATCGTAAAGCCGAAGGAAAGCCTGGAACCCGCGCTCCGCGAAGCGGTTCGCCCGGCCGGGCGGCCGCTCGTGCTCGCTCTTCAAAAACAGCGCGCACATCACCGGGGTCAAGGTCAGCGAAATGAAGGCCGAGGCGATCACCGCGAGGGTCACGGTCACCGCGAATTCGCGGAACAGGCGGCCGATGATGCCGCCCATGAACAGAAGCGGGATGAAGACGGCGATCAGCGAGAAGGTGATCGAGATGATGGTGAAGCCGATCTGCCCGGCGCCCTTGATCGCGGCGTCGAACGGCCGGTCGCCCTGCTCGATGTAGCGGACGATGTTCTCGATCATCACGATCGCGTCGTCGACGACGAACCCGACCGAAATGGTCAGCGCCATCAGCGAAATGTTGTCGAGGCTGTAGCCGACCGCGAACATCACCCCGAACGTCGCCAACAGCGACAGCGGCACCGAGATGCTCGGGATCACCGTCGCCCACAGCGTGCGCAGGAAGATGAAGATCACGATGACCACCAGGATCACGGTCAGCATCATCGTGAGCTCGACGTCGTGCACCGCGGCGCGCACCACCAGCGAGCGGTCCGACACCAGCTCGACATGGATCGACGGCGGGAACGACCGCAGGATGCGCGGGATCATCGCCTGGATCGTGTCGACCAGCTGGTTGGTGTTGGCGCCGGCCTGGCGCTGGATCGCCAGGCCCTCGGCCGGGTGATCGAAGAACCACGCGCCGGTCCGCGCGTTCTGCTTGGTATCGATGGCCTGGCCGACATCCTTGATCCGGACCGGCGCGCCGTTGCGGTAGGCGACGATGACGTTGTTGAACGAGGCGGCGTTGAACAGCTGGTCGTTGGTGTCGAGCGTATAGGTCTGATGGGCGTTTTCGAGGGTGCCCTTGGGGCGGTCGAGTGTCGTCGCGATCAGTGCGCTGCGCACGTCCTCGAACCCGATGCCGCGGGTCGCCAGCGCGCCCGGGTTGATCTGGATGTGCGCCGAATAGGGCTGCTGGCCGAAGATGCGCGCCTCGGACACGCCGGGCACGGTCGACAGCTTTTGCGCGAGGATCGTGTAGGCGTAATCGTCGACCCGGTAGATCGGCAGAGCGTCGGAGAACACCGCATAGATCAGCACTGGCCGGTCGGCCGGGTTGGTCTTGCGGTAGGTCGGCGGCGACGGCAGGTCGGCCGGCAACAGCCCGGTCGCCGCGTTGATCGCCTGCTGCACGTCGGAGGCGGCGGCGTCGATATTGCGTTCGAGATCGAATTGCAGCGTGATCGACAGCGAGCCGATGCCGCTTGTCGAGGTCATCTGCGACAGCGAGGGGATGGCGGCGAATTGCTGCTCGAGCGGCGTCGCCACCGCCGAGGCCATCGTGTCGGGGCTCGCGCCCGGATAATTGACCGAGACCGTCATGGTCGGGAAATCGACCTTGGGCAGCGCCGCGACCGGCAGCAGCCCATAGGCGCCGATACCGAACACGAGGATGCCCAGCATCAACAGCGAGGTCGCGATTGGCCGGCGGATAAACGGTTCCGAGATATTCATCGGCGGCGGCTCTCAGTATCCTTTATCGAAGGGCAACGCGATTTCGGCCGCTGTTTCAGCCCGACGCCCCGGGCGTGGGCGCTGCGATGCGCACCCGCGCGCCTTCGGTCAGCCGGTACTGGCCGTCGACGACGACCTTCTCTCCCGCCTGCAGCCCCTTGTTGATGACCGCGAGGCCGTCCTGGATCGAGGCGACCTCGACCGGGCGCCGCTCGACCGTGTCGTCGGATTTGATGACGTAGGCGTAGTAGCCGTTCGGCCCGACCTGAACGGTCTGCTGCGGCACGGTCGGCGCGCTTTGACGGGTGTTGAGGATCAGCCGCACATCGACAAACTCGCCCGGCCACAGCCGCTCGTCATTATTGTCGAAGGTCGCCTTCAACCGAATTGTCCCGGTCGTCTGGTCGATCGCGTTGTCGATCACCGTGAGCTTGCCCTCGGACAGCAGGGTGACGTTGTCGGCGCCATAGGCCTGGACTCTCAGATCGCCCTGCGCCTGCTTCTCGTGGATCTTGTGCAGGTGCTCCTGCGCCATCGTGAAGTTGACGAAGATCGGCTTTGTCTGGGTGATCGTGACGAGCCCGGAATTATCGGATGCGTGGACGATGTTGCCGGCATCGACCAGGCGAACGCCGAGCCGGCCCGAGATTGGCGCGCGGATATCGGTATAGTCGAGGTTGACCTGGGCCGCGTCGATCTGCGCCTGGTCGCCCTTGATTGCGGCTTGCAGCTGCGCGACGGCCGCCTTCTGCTGATCGTAGCTTTGCCGGGTTTGGAAGCCCGACCCGACGAGCTGCGTATAGCGCCCGAGATCGGCCTGTGCGCTGACCAGCTGCGCCTCATCCTTGGCTTTGGCCGCCTGCGCGATTTCGAGCGCCGCCTGGAACGACCGCGGATCGATGTGGATCAGCGGGTCGCCCGCCTTGATCTCCTGGCCCTCGGCGAAATTGACCTTGACGATCTGGCCGTCGACCCGGGTCTTGATCGTGACCGTGTTGTAGGCCTGGACCGAGCCGATGCCGTTGAGGAAGACCGGCATGTCCTTGGCCTCGACGGTCCCGCCGGTCACCGGGATGCCGGGGGTTGCCGCGGGGGCCGGCGCATCGGCCGCCTTGACTTCCGGCCACAGATAGGCGTGAACTTGCGGAACGGTCGCAATGCCCACGAACCCTGCCGTCGCGACGAGCCCACCGGCCACGACGATCGCGATCTTCCTCATTAACCGACCTCTTTCCGGCATTGTCGCCGGCGTTTATTATAGATAAAGCCAATAATCCGCAAGGGTGGCCATGGCCTCAAAACCATGCGGTTCCGCGCTGCGACATCCTGCCGCGACGCGTCGCAAAAGGGCTCAGGGCACGTTGCAGCGCGTCGCCTTGCGGCCGTTGAGCCAGGGTTCGTAGATCGCGCGGTTTTGCGCCATCCGGGGCACCTTGGAATGCATTTCGAGCGCCGCCTGGTCGCGCCACGACTCGATGAAGAAAACCTTGTTCGGGTCGTCCTGCGCCTGCAGCACGTCGAATTGCTGGCAACCATCCTCGGCGCGCGACAATTCGGCATGAGATTTCATCAGCTTGATGAAGTCGCCCGTGTGCGGCGGCTGCAATTCGAACTCGACGACGATCATGAGGCGGCTCATCTGCTTTCCTCCAGCGGGGGTTTAGCGGCATCATCATCGGCAAGAGGGCGCGGCCAAGGCAAGCGCGCTGGCTGCTTGAGGGAGAATGAACATGTCGCACGACGCTCTGCGCACGATATTGCCGGTCGCCGGCCTCGACCCCGAGCGCGCCCGCGCGGTCGAATTCACCGGCGGCGGCGATCCGATCCTGCCGACCTCGTTCAAGATCGGCGAGACCAGCGCCGCCTGCCTCGGAGCGATCGGGCTCGCCGTCTCCGACCTGTGGGAGCTGCGCGGCGGCAAGGGGCAGGGGATCGCGGTCGACGCGCGCCGCGCCACCGCCTCGCTGCGCAGCGGCCATTACCTCAAGATGGAAAAGGCCGAGGTGTCGCACGAGCGCAACCCGGTGATGGGCATGTACCCGGCCAAGGACGGTCACTGGAGCTACATCCACGCCAATTTCCCCAACCACCGCGCCGCCGCGCTCAAGGTGCTGGGCTGCGCCGAGGACAAGGACGAGGTGCGCAAGGCCGTCGCCAAATGGGACGCGCTGGAGCTCGAAGAAGCGATCATCGCCGCCAAGGGCGCCGGCGGCATGGTGCGCAGCATGGAAGAATGGGCCAAGCATCCGCAGGCCCAGGCGCTGGCGACATTGCCGCTGTTCGAGATCGTCAAGATCGGCGACGCTCCCGTCGAGAAGCTGCCGCCCGGCGACCGGCCGCTCTCCGGCATCCGGGTGCTCGACCTGACCCGCGTGCTCGCCGGCCCGAGCAGCGCCCGCACCCTCGCCGAGCACGGCGCCGACGTCTTGAAGATCACCGCCGCGCACTTGCCGAACCTCGGCTATCAGGAATTCGACACCGGCCACGGCAAACTCTCGGCGCAGCTCGATTTGCGCGACCCGAAGCAGCTCGCGACGTTGAAGGATTTGGCGCGCGAGACCGAATTGTTTATCCAAGGCTACCGGCCGGGGACGCTTTCCGACCGCGGCCTCGCGCCCGAGGAGCTGGCGAAGGCGCGACCCGGCCTCGTCTATGTCTCGCTCTGCGCGTTCAGCCATGTCGGCCCGTGGGCATCGCGGCGCGGCTTCGACACGGTGGTGCAGAACGTCAGCGGCATCACCACCCGACAGGGCCAACTGTTCCCCGGCAAGGAGCCCGGCCCGCAATTCTATCCGGTGTCGGCGATCGACTACCTGACCGGCTATCTGATGGCGTTCGGCGCGCTGGTGGCGCTAAGGCGCCGGGCGACCGAGGGCGGCAGCTGGCTGGTGCGCATCTCGCTGGCGCAGGCCGGGCGCTGGCTGGTCGGCCGCGGCGAGGTGCCCGAGGCGCGGCTCAAGGACATCCCGGCCGAATTCACCCCGGCCGAGATCGACAAATGGACGATCGAGACGGTGACCCCGGCCGGCAAGCTGCGCCACCTGGCGCCGACCTTGCAGTTGTCCGAGACGCAGCCTCATTGGGCGCGCCCGACCGTGCCGCTCGGCTACCACCAGCCGGTCTGGCCGGCGCGGCCCTAGCGATCGGGGCTACGGCGCCATCGTCTTGGCGAATGACGAGCCGGCAATGCGCCAGCTTCGCCGCATCTCACCAAGCCTGGAGCCGGCGGCGTTCCTGCCGCGCGATCAGCGAAAAGGCGAGCGCGACGACGACGACCACGACGGCGATGAACATCGTCGCCAGCGCGTTGATCTCCGGCGTGACGCCGATCCGCACGCTCGAATAGACCGCCATCGGCAAGGTCGTCGCCGCCGGGCCGGAAACAAAGCTGGCGACGACGAGGTCGTCCAGCGACAGGGTGAAGGCCAGCAGCCAGCCCGAGACCAGCGCCGGGCTGATCCCCGGCAATGTAACGCGCCACAGCACGCTTCCCGGTCGCGCGCCGAGGTCGAGCGCCGCCTCTTCGAGGCCGCGGTCGAACCCGGCGAGCTGGGCGCGCACCAAGACCGCGACAAAGCACGAGCCGAACATCGCATGGGCGATCGTCACGGTCATGATGCCGCGGCTCGCCGGCCATCCGAGCCAGGCTTGCGAGGCCACGAACAGCAGCAGCAGCGACAGGCCAAGGATGATTTCGGGCACCACCAGCGGCGCCATCACCATAAAGCCGAAGACGAGCCGCCCAGGAAACCGCCGAAAGCGCGCGATCGCGAACCCGGCGCCGGCGCCGAGCACCAGCGCGAGGCTCGCCGCCATCACCCCGACCTCGAGGCTGACGAGCGCCGCGCCGCGGAACTTGCCGTCCGCGATCAGCGCGCCGTACCACTGCACGGACCAGCCGCTCCACACCGCGACCAGCCGCGAGGCGTTGAACGAATAGACGACCAGCAGCGCGATCGGCAGGTAGAGAAACCCGAAGCCGAGCGCCAGCGCGGCGGCCCGCAGGCCGGTGATGCGCCTGCTCATGCCCGGCGCTCGGCGAGGCGCTGCGCGAGCAGCAGCGGCACGGTCAACAGCACCACCAGCACCATCGCCACCGCCGCCGCCGCCGGCCAATCGACATTGTCGAAGAATTCCTGCCACAGCACCTTGCCGACCATCAATGTCCCCGGCCCGCCCAAAAGATCGGGGATGACGAACTCGCCGATCGCCGGGATGAAGACCAACAGCGCCCCGGCCGCGACCCCCGGCAGCGACAGCGGCAGCACGATCCCGAAGAAAACGCGGACGGGCCGCGCCCCGAGATCGGCCGCCGCCTCGACGAGGCTTTCGTCGAGCCGCGACAGGCTGCCGTAAAGCGGCAGGACCATGAACGGCAAATAGGCGTAGACGAGGCCGAGCACCACCGAAAAATCGTTATAGATCAGCATCAGCGGCGCATCGATCAGGCCCAGCGCCCGCAGCGCCCGGTTCAAGAGTCCGGTCGGCTGCAGGATCGCGATCCACGCATAAACGCGGATCAGGAGGCTGGTCCAAAACGGCAGGATCATGAAAAACAGCAGCGGGTTGCGCCACGCCTGCGGTGCGCGGGCGATGGCGAAAGCGATCGGATACCCGGCGAGAAGGCACAGCGCCGTCGCCAGCGCGGCGTAGACCAGCGAATTCGCATAGGCGCGCAGGTCGCCGGCGATCAGCCGGTAATTGTCGAGGTTCGCATGGACTTCGAACCCGTGCGGGCCGTGGGTGAAGAGCGGCGCGTAAGGCGGGATCGCATCGGCGCTCTGCGACAGGCTGATCGCCGCCACGACGCCGAGCGGCAGCAGGAAAAACACCGCGAGCCACAGAAACGGCGGCGCGATCAGCACCCAGCGCCGCCAGCCGAAACCGGTCATCGCGGCGGCAACCAGCGTCCTTCGAGACGCGGCCCTACGGGCCGCTCCTGAGGAGCCTGCAAAGCAGGCGTCTCGAAGGACGCACCCAAATCGTCATCGCTCCAACACCATCGCGTCGGCGGGCTCCCAGCCAGCCCACACCGCCATCCCGCGCTCAAAGGCGGCGGCCGCGTCGCTCGCCGTCTGCGCCTTGAGGGCCTGCCCCGACGCGGTCGTCAGGTGGACGATCGACACCCCGCCCCGATAGCCGATCGACGACACGGTCGCGGCGAGTGCGATCCCTTCCGGCCGGGCGGACGACAACAGAAGCTTCTCGGGCCGTACCGCGAGCGTGGCTGCCGCGTCCGCGGATAACGCGACGCTTTCGGCCAGCGGAATGGGCGCCGCGATGCCCGCCACCTTTAGCGCCGGGCCGGCGACCACCATCCCATCGAACAGATTTACCGCGCCGACAAAATCGGCGACGAAGCGCGAGCTCGGCCGCTCGTAGATATCGGCCGCGCCGCCGATCTGGGCGATGCCTCCCTTGTCCATCACCGCGATGCGCGAGGCCATGCCCAGCGCTTCCTCCTGGTCGTGGGTGACGAAGACAAAGCTGGTGCCGACCCGCTCCTGGATGCCGATCAGCTCGAGTCGGGTTTCCTCGCGCAGCTTGCGGTCGAGCGCCGCCAACGGCTCGTCGAGCAACAACAGCTTCGGCATCTTGGCGAGCGCGCGCGCCAAGGCGACGCGCTGCTTCTGGCCGCCGCTGAGCTCGTGCGGGCGGCGGCGCGCGTAATCCGACATCTGCACCAGCGCCAGCATCTCGGCGACCCGCGCGTCGCGGCGGCGGCGCTCCATGCCCTCCTGTTTGAGGCCGAAGGCGATGTTGCCGGCGACATCGAGATGCGGGAACAGGGCGTAGGACTGGAACATCATGTTGACCGGCCGCCGGTAAGGCGGCATCCGGGTCATGTCGGCGCCATCGATCAGGATGCGGCCGCGATCCGGCAGCTCGAACCCGGCGATAAGCCTGAGCAGCGTGGTCTTGCCGCAGCCCGACGGGCCCAGGAGCGCGAACAGCTCGCCCTCCCCGACCGCCAGCGACACGCCGTCGACCGCGGCAACCGCGCCGAAATTCTTGCTGACCGCGTCGATCTCGAGGAGCGGCATCGCGCGCTTCTATTCGCCGGCCTTGACCCGGTTCCAGGCGCGGGTGCGCAGGCGCTCGTAATCGCGCGGCGCCGGCAAATCGACGTAGAACAGCCGGCGCACCGCTTCCGGCGGGTAGATGGCGGGGTCGACGCGGATTTCGGGCTTGACCAGCGTCGTCGCCGCCGCGTTCGGGTTGGGATACGACACCGCGTCGCTGATCGCGGCGATCACCTCCGGCCGCAGGATATAATCGATGAACTTGAGCGCGTTGCCGGGATGCGGGGCGTCCTTTGGGATGCCGAGCATGTCGATCGAGAATTGCGCGCCCTCCCTGGGGACGCGGAATGCGATCTTGACGCCGTTCCCGGCTTCCGCCGCGCGGTTGCGCGCCTGGATCATGTCGCCCGAGTAGCCGAGCGCGATACAGATGTCGCCGTTCGCCAGATCGTTGATGTACTGGGACGAATGGAATTTGCGCACATAGGGCCGGATTTTCAGCAGCAGCGCCGCCGCCGTGTCGAGGTCGCCCGGGTCGCGACTCTTCGGGTCGATGCCGAGATAGGCGAGCGCCGCCGGAAACACCTCCTGCGGCGTGTCGAGCAACGAGATGCCGCAGGAGCTGAGCTTCATCGCGTTCGCCGGGTCGAACAGCAGCGCGAGGCTGTCGCGCGGCGCCTTGTCGCCCTCTGGGCCGAGCGCCTTCGCGACCAGCGCCTCGTTGTCGCCGATACCGGTGACGCTCCACAGATAGGGCACGCCGTGCGCGTTGCCGGGGTCGGCCTCGGCGGCGAGCGCCAGCATCGCCGGGTCGAGGTTCTTGAGGTTCGGCAGCCTCGTCTTATCTAGCGCGGTGAACGCGCCAGCCGCGATCTCGCGCGCCATGAACGGGCTCGCCGACGGCACCACGATATCGTAGCCCGACCGGCCGGCAAGCAGCTTCGCCTCCAGCACCTCGTTGCCGTCATAGACATCGTAGGTGACGGCGATGCCGGTCTCCTTGGTGAAATTGGGGATCGTGTCGGGGGCGATGTAATCCGACCAGTTGTAGACGTGCAGCTCGGGCGCCTCGGCGTACGCTACCGGCGTTGCCGCCAGCAGCGCCGCCGCAATCCACGGAATAATCGAGCCGCCCCGCATCGCCGTCGGATAGACCAGCCGCGTCCCCGCTTGTCAATCTTGTGCTCCTTTGAGACGCCGCGCTTTGCGGGCTCGGCGCGCGAGCTTGAACGGCTGGTGATACGGGATGTGGCGTATCGCTGGCTGGCGGTCGTGGCGACCAACCGGCGCAACGACCAGACCTGGCCGGTCCACTGGCGGATGCGGTGGTGCGGCGCTACGGGCGGGGGCCCGCGGCGCTGTTCGACGAAGGCCATGCCTCGCGGGCCGATACCGAGAGCTTGACCCACCATCCGGCCGGGCCGGTGATGGTCCACGCGCCGTCGCCCGACGAGAAGCCGGAAGCCGAGTTGCGACCATCCGGGAGAGCCCGCCGTCACCATCGGAGGGCGAAAGAGCCCGAGGCGGTGAAGGGGTGGGGGCCATAACGGCGTTAGCCGCAAGCCCCGCGGGCTTGACCCGCGGGGGTGGGAAGGGTGAGGGACTTCCCTTACCCCACCGCGATGCAGTAGGCGTCGCGCACGCCTTCGGGGAGGCGGCTTTCGCTCCAGCTCTTGCCGCCGTCCTGGGTGCCGAACACCTGGCCGGCGCGCGACACGGCGTAGACCTGGTTCGGGTCGCGCGGGTGCAGGGTCACGCCCATCATCGTCGCGTCGGCCTTGATGTCGTGGTCGAAGCGCTTCCAGGTCCGGCCGACATCCTCGCTCTTGTAGACCGAGCCGTCGGTCGAGCGCGCCGCCGGGCTCAGCGCCGCGTACATCACCCTCGGGTCGTGCGGCGAAGTGCGGATGTCGCGGCCGTAGGTCAGCGGCGAGAAGCGGCCGATCTCCATGTCCTCCCAGGTATTGCCGCGGTCGGGGCTCTTGAAGAGGCCCATGCGGTTGGCGAGGAACACGGTGCCCGGCGCCGCCGCGCTGCAGGCGAGCGCATGGCCGTCGAGCATGCCTTCGATGTCGGTCTGGCTGCCGATGCGGCTCTTGTATTTCGGCTGCTCGCAGAACCGGATGAGGTCGGCGGTGCAGTCTTCCCAGCTTTCGCCGGCGTTGCGGCTGCGCATTGCGCCATTGGCCTCGATCGTCGCGAACACATCGTCCGGTGAATTGGGATCGACATCGAGCCGCATCACCCGGCAGGCGAACGCCATGATCACGCGGTCCGGGAGCGCCGGATCGGCGAGCTTCTTCCAATGATCGCCGCTGTCGTCCGAGCGGTAGACCGCGGTCGGCGTGGCGCCGGCATAGAGCCGGCTGGGGTCCTTGGGGTGGACGAGGATCGACCAGATGTCGGGGTCGCCGCCCGGCACCGAGAGATGCTCGAACTTGCCGCCGCGATTGTGGCTGCGGAACATGCCCTTGGTGCTGCCGACAAAGATCGTGTCGTGGTCGGCCGGGTGGACGGTGATCGCATGGACCTCGGCGCCCTCGGGCAGGCCGTTCTTCAGGTGCTCCCAGCCCTTGTCGCCGGGCGCCTGGCGAAAGATGCCGCCGAGCGAGCCGCTGTGCTCCATGCCCACCGTGGCCGCCACGCCGGCGTAAACATGCGTCGAACCCGCCATCGCTTCCTCCTCGGTCGAAACTTGTGGAGGGATCATAGCGCGCTCCCCAGGGCACGCCATCGTGTTTGTCACAAAAACTCGCGGGGGAAGCGGGCGGCCGCTATGCTGGCGGCAGCACAACGGAGGTGTTCATGGCGGCACAAAAGCGGCGGGTTGGGAAGAACGGGCCGGAGGTGACGGCGATCGGGCTCGGCTGCATGTCGCTGTCGGGGGTTTACGGGCCGAGCGACGACGCGGCCGGGGTCGCCTTCGTGCAGCAGGCGGTCGATCTCGGCGTCGACCATCTCGACAGCTCGGACATGTACGGCTGGGGCCAGAACGAGGATTTGCTCGGCCGCGCGCTTGCCCAACTCCCTCGGGGACAGCGCAACAAGGTCATGCTCGCGACGAAATTCGGCCAGACCCAGCAGCCGGGCGGCGCCAACGGCGTCGACGGCAGCCCGGCCCATGTCCAGCGGGCGTGCGAGGCGAGCCTGAAGCGGCTCGGGGTCGACCACATCGACCTCTATTACCAGCATCGGGTCGATCCCAAGGTGCCGATCGAGGACACGGTCGGCGCGATGGCGCGGTTGGTCGAGCAGGGCAAGGTGCGCTACCTCGGCCTCTGCGAGGCCAAGCCCGAGCGCATCGCCGCCGCGCACAAGGTGCACCCGATCGCCGCGGTGCAGAGCGAATTCTCGCTGCTCTACCCGGAGGTCGGAATCGAGACCCGCCAGGTGACGCGCGACCTCGGCATCTCCTTTGTCGCCTACGCGCCGTTGGGCCGCAGCCTGCTCGCCGGCGTGGTGCCCGACCTCGACAACCTGGCGCAGGGCGACACGCGCGGCCGCCACCCGCGTTTCCAGGGCGAGAATTTCGCGAAGAACCGGGTCTATGTCGAAGGGCTCGAAGCGATCGCCGCCGACCGGCGCTGCACCGTCGCGCAACTATGCCTCGCGTGGCTGCTGGCGCAGGGCGACGATGTGCTGCCGATTCCGGGCACCAAGTCGCGGTCGCGGCTCGAAGAAAATCTCGGCGCGATGGACATCGCGCTGAGCCAGGCCGAGCTCGACGCGATCGCCGAGGTCATCCCGGTCGGCGCCGCCGCCGGCACCCGCTATCCCGAAGGCGGGATGAAGGGCGTGTTTATTTAGCCAGTCGTAATTTCAAATCGTCATTCCCGCGAAAGCGGGGTGACGACGGAGAGCTCGTTCTTGGGTGGGAGTGCCATGAGAAGCATTTGGGTGTTTGCGGCCGCGCTGGTTCTGGCGGCTACTTCGGCCCTCGCGGCCGATCCGATCAAGATCGGCTTCAGCGCCGAGGAAACCGGCGGCAGCGCCGCGAGCGGCAAGCAATTCGTGCTGACCGCGCAGATTTGGGCCGACCAGGTCAACGCCAAAGGCGGGCTGCTCGGCCGCAAGGTCGAGCTGATCCACTACGACGACCAGAGCAACCCGGCGCTGGTGCCCGGCATCTACACCAAGCTGCTCGACGTCGACAAGGTCGATCTGATCATCGCCTCGGGCACCAATTACAGCGCCGCGGCGATGCCGATGCTGATCGAGCACAAGGTCATGGTGCTCGATACCCTGGCGCTCGCGGTCAACGACGAGTTCCATTACCCGCGCTTCTTCCAGACCATGCCCTACGGCCCGCACGGCAAGGAGGCGATCACCGCCGGCTATTTTGCCGCGGCGATGACGATGGACCCAAAGCCGAAGACGGTGGCCCTGGCCGGCGCCGACGCCGAGTTCGCCAAGAACGCGATGGCCGGCGCGCGCGAGCACATCAAGCAAGACGGGCTGCAGATCGTCTACGACAAAAACTATCCGCCCAACACGATCGACTACAGCCCGATCGTGCGGGCGATCAAGGCGGCCAACCCGGATTTGTTTTTCCTCGCCTCCTATCCGGCCGACAGCGCCGGCATGCTGCGCGCGATCGAGGAGCAAGGTCTCGACGCCAAGCTGTTCGGCGGGCCGGTGATCGGGCTGCAATACGGCTCGATCAAGTCGCAGATGGGCGAGCGGCTCAACGGCATCGTCGATTACGAGCTGTTCGTCCACGAGCCGACGATGAACTTCCCCGGTGTCGACGATTTCATCAAGCAGTACCAGGCGCGCGCCAAGGAGGCCGGCACCGACCCGCTCGGCTACTATGTGCCGCCGCTGGTCTATGCGACGTTCCAGGTGCTGGAGCAGACGGTCACCGCGGTCGGCTCGCTCGACCAAGACAAGCTCGCGCAATACATGCACGCGACCGATTTCAAGACGATCATGGGCGACATCAAATTTGGCGAGGACGGCGAATGGGCCGAGCCGCGCATCCTGACGATCCAGTACCAGGGGGTGAAGGGCCACGACCTCGACCAGTTCTCGAAGCCGGGCGTGCAGGTGATCCTCGATCCGCCGGCCTATAAGACCGGCACGCTGCGCTATCCGTACTCGGCGGCGACGAAATAGGCGACGCCCACCCCGACCTCCCCTCTTTGCGGGGGAGGGAGCGCTTAGGCGGGACAATTTCTTTGTCTTCCCCGCGCAAGCGGGGGCCCAGGGCAGCCGTTTCGCGGCTTGCTCTGGGCCCCGTTTCGCGGGGAAAACGAGATAATTTCTACCGCTGCAAAGCTCGCGCTTCCTTCGCTGCGGGGCGCAGGGCGCAGCGGCCGAGCCAGTCGGCGGCTTTCGGGAACGCGGCGAAATCGATCCGCGCCGGACGCGCCCAGGAGAGGATCGAGGCGACGTTGAGGTCGGCGACGGTGAAATCGGCGCCCAGCAGATACGGCGTCTTGGCCACCGCGCCGTCGAGCACCCCCAGCGGGTGCCGCAGATCCTTCTCGGCGTCGTCGGCCGCCGCGGCGTCGCGCTTGTCCTCGGGATAGACCGCGCGGTTGAACATCGCGGTCAGCACGTTGCGCTCGATCTCGGTCATGCCCCAGAGGCTCCATTGCCAGGCGCGCGCCTCGTCCTCGAGGCTCGTCGGGTAGAACGTGCCGAGCCCGTATTTCTTCGCCAGGTAAAGGTTGATCGCCATCGACTCCCAAAGGATGAAGCCGTCGTCGTCGATCGCCGGGACATGGCCGTTGGGATTGACCGCCAGATAGGCCGGTTGGCGGGTCTCGCCGGTGGCGAAATCGGTGCCGATATTGTCGTAGTCGAGCCCCAGCTCCTTCGCCAGCCACAGCGTGCGAAACGCGCGCGAGCGCGGGACGCCGTAAATCTTGAGCTTGCTCATTTGTCTGCTCCTTTGCGGGGATCGAGCTTCGTGCGTCCTTCGAGACGACGCTTTGCGTCTCATCAGGAAGACGGGCTTTCTTTACGCCATCACCAGAGTACCGTCATCCCGGGGGCGCAGCGGAGCGCGTCCCGGAAGGACGCACGACTCGTTTGCGGCGAGGAGCGAATGATGCCCTACATCGAGGAAATGATCGCGGTGGACGGCACGACCGTCCGGCTGCTGCGCGGCGGGCGCGCGGAGGCGCCGCCGCTGGTCTTCCTGCACGGCGCCGGTGGGCATACCGGCTGGATGGCATTTCTCGACGCGCTCGCCGCGGATTTCGCGGTCTACGCGCCCGAGCATCCGGGGTTCGGCCGCTCGGACGACCCGGCCTGGCTCGACGACATCGGCGACCTTGCCTATTTCTATCTCGATTTCTTCGATCGGTTTGGCCTCGACCGCGTCCATCTGATCGGCACCTCGCTCGGCGGCTGGATCGCGGCGGAGCTGGCGGTTCGAAACCAGAGTCGGCTGGCGAGCCTCACTTTGGCCGGGGCGGTCGGTATCCTCGCGGGCGGCAAGCCGATCGACGACATCTTCCGCATGCCGGTCGAGGATAATTTGCGGCGGTTCTATGCCGATCCGGCACGCGCGGCGCGGCGGCTCGGCGACATGGCGGCGGTGGACGCGAACCTGCTTGCCAAAAACCGCACTACCGTGACGCGGCTCGCTTACCGGCCGCGCTTCCACAATCCGGGGCTGGCAAAATGGCTGCACCGGATCACGGTGCCGACGCTGCTCGTCTGGGGCGACAAGGATGGGCTCGTCCCGCCTGCGTTCGGCGCGGCCTACCACGCGGCGATCCCGCGGTCGCGGCTTGTCGTGCTGGACAACGCGGGGCACGCGCCGTTCGACGAGCAGAAGGACGCCTTTCTTGCCACATTTCGCGATTTTCTTCTCGCGTAGCCGGCGGAACGGCAACTCTGCACTAGCGCATTCCGTTACAGCGCATTTACATTACGGCGCGCCGGAAGGGGAACTGCCGTCGCGCTAACATGTCGAGGGGAAAATCCGGGTGGAGAATATTGTCATCGGCGCGGCCGCGGCCGCGGTGTGGGTCTATCTTTTGGCCTTTCGCGGCGCGTTCTGGCGCATCCAGCGCGAGGATCGGACGCCCGCCACCGCGCCGGTACGATCGGTCGTCGCGGTCATTCCGGCGCGTGACGAGGCGGACGTCATCGGCGGCGCGGTGACCTCCCTGCTGGCGCAGGATTTTACCGGACGCTTCGACATCGTCATCATCGACGACCACAGCGCCGACGGCACGGCGGACATCGCGCGCGCCGCGGCCGAGGCCGCGGGCGGCGCCGGCCGGGTGACAATCGTCCCGGCCGAGCCGGTCCCGGCGGGCTGGACCGGAAAATTATGGGCGATGCGCCAGGGCACCGAGATCGCCGCCGCGATGCACCCCGACTATCTACTGCTGACCGACGCCGACATCGTCCACGCCGGCGATAATTTGCGCCGGCTCGTCTCGCGCGCCGAGACCGGGCGGTATCATCTCGTCTCGCTGATGGTCCGGCTGCATTGCCGCGGGATGTGGGAACGGCTGCTTGTTCCGGCATTCGTCTTCTTTTTTTTCAAGCTCTACCCGCCGCGCTGGGTCGCCGATTCGGGGCGCGGCATGGCGGCGGCGGCGGGTGGCTGCATGCTGCTGCGCGGCGATACGTTGCGCGAGATCGGCGGGGTGGACAGCATCCGCCACGAGATCATCGACGATTGCGCGCTGGCCCGCCGGGTGAAGAGCGTCGGCCGGGTGTGGCTCGGCATCGCCGAGGAGACGCGCAGCGTGCGCCCCTACGGATCGTGGCGGCCGCTATGGGACATGATCTCGCGCTGCGCCTTCGCCCAGCTGCACTATTCGACGCCGGTGCTGGCGGCGATGCTGGTGATGATGGTGCTGACCTATCTGGCGCCGCCGCTGTTGCTGCTGTCGGGCAAGCCGGCGGCGATGGCATTGGGCGGCGCGGCGTGGCTGGCGATGACCGCGTCGTTCATGCCGATCCTCAAGATCTACCGCTGCCCGCCGCTCGTCGCGCTGCTGCTGCCGGCGATCGCGGTGTTCTACATGGCGGCGACGCTGGGATCGGCGGTGCAGTTCTGGCGCGGCCGGGGCGGAGCGTGGAAGGGACGCTTTCAGGCGGCGGCTAGCTAGACTTAGCGGCCCCTCATTCCGCCGGAAGCGCGGCGGCAAAGCCGGGCCGCCGGCGGTCGACGATCTGGACGAGCGCCGCGGAAAGGCGGCGAAACCCTTCCCATTGATGCCGCAGATAGCCGCAGCGCACCGCCGGCCCCGTAAGGCTCGCCACGCCGGTTTGCGGGTAGGCCGCCTCGGGTCGCCAAGTGCCGAAGATCACGTCCCAGACCGGCAGGATCACCGCGAAATTGCAACCGCGCGCGCGGTTGAACGGCGGCTCGGCATGCTCGATCGAATGGTGCATCCGGTGGTATTGCGGCCCGACGAGCAAGGTCGAGCCGACCCGCCCGAAGCCGAGCCGCGCATTGGTGTGCGCCAGGCTCTCGACCAGCCGGAAGCCGATCAGCACCAGCGGGTACGCACCCGGCGGCACGTCGATCAGGATCGCCAAGGTGCCGGTCCACACCATCGCCAGGACGTCGTCGATGATGTGATTGCGGTCGTCGCTCCACAGCGTCATCTGGCGCTGGTCGTGGTGCAGGCTGTGCAGCGCCCACCACCACGGCAGCCGGTGCTGCAGCCGGTGGCGCCAGTATTCGCCGAAATCGAGCACCACCATATAGGCAAGGAAGGTCGTGAAGGGATGGTCGAAGAGCGGCGTCACCAGCTGCTCGATCTCGGGCGGGATGTAGCCGCGGAAGCGCAGGTAGGAATCGATCGTCACCCCGATCGGGGTCAGCACGACGAACAGGATCGCCGGCACCACGCCGATCCGATGGATGAGGGTGTAGACGATGTCGGTGCGCACCGCGCGGCGGTCGCCCCAGCGCTCGACCGGGCGCCACAATTCGAGCGGCCGGAACAGGATGTAGGCGATCGCGACCGCGAGCGCGCCGTAGAGCGCGAACTCGATGCCGTCGAAAACGTCCTCCGACCACGCCATGAGGCCGAGATGATAGAGCGCGGGCTGGATCGCGGCTTCGAAGACCGTGCCTTGAACTTGCTCGATGATGCGCTGCAACGCTTCGAACATGATTCTCGCGCCTAGTAGACAAAGATCCCGTGGGGCGATCGGCCGACCGCGACCGTCGTCTTCAAGATGCCCGACGCGAGTTCGATGACATCGACCCAGGCGTGCCAGCGGCCGGTGACCCACAGCTCGTGCCCGTCGGGCGACATCGCCATGTCGTCGGGGCCGCCCGGCGCTTGGAGCGTCGCGGTAATATCGAGGGTGTCGGCGTCGAGCACCGAAATCGTGCCGGCCACCCGGTTGGTTACGTAGAGCGTCTTGCCGTCGGGGGCGGCGAGGAAATTATGCGCGCCGGCCCCGGTGACGATGCGGCGGATGACGTTGCCGCTCGCGGGATCGACCTCGGCGACGTAGTCCGACCCCATGACCCCGACGAGCAGCGTGCCGCCGGGCCGGGTGACGATCCCGGCCGGCGTCGGGCCGACCGGCGCGGTCCAGTTGACCTTGCCCGAGGCGAGGTCGATCGAGATGAGGCCGCCGGTACCCTGCAGCGTCACGAAGACCGTGCCGCTGTCGGGCGAGAAGGCGATGTGGCTCGGCATCGTCGCCGCCGGCAGCCGGTAGAGGAGCTGGTAGGTGCCGGCGTCGTAGATGTCGATGTGGTCGAGGCGGATCGAGGCGGCGACAAACCATTTCCCATTCGGGCTGAAGCCGATCTGGTAGGGGTCGCTGGCGGTGATCCGCTGCTTCTCGACGCCGGTGGCGCGGTCGATCAGCACCAGCTCGTTGCTCCCCGACATCGCGATGATCAGGGTGCGGGCATCGGGCGTCATGATCAGATGGTGCGGGCCGCGGCCGATATGGGCCCGCGAGATTTCGTGATAGCTGCCGCTGTCGATGACGCTGATCGAATCGTCGTCTGAATTGAGCACGACGGCGGTGGTCGCTCCGGCCGCGCCGGCCATGACCAGCGTCGCGGCGACAAACCCCGCGAGCATCGTTCCGGTGGATCGGCGCAACGGTGACACGAAGGGGGCCCGGCGGTTGTTGCCACACACAGCCCATTATAGGCGGCGTCGCCTATACATAACCCTAAGGCGAAAAAGAGAAAAGTCTGGCCATCCGGTCGCGGCTGCGCTACTTTGGCCGGGCCCTCAGCGCAGGCGTTGCGGCAGCGCGACGATCGCCTCGTCGAGGAGGACGCTCCCGCGCCGCTCGTCGATCCCCGCGGCGATCACGTCGCGCGCCGCGGCGATCGCGACATCGATCGCGGCGGCGCGCACCTCGCCGAGCGCCTTGGCCTCGGCCTGGGCGATCCGCTCCTCGGCCATCAGCCGGCGCCGCTCCAAGGCCCGCGCGAGATCGCGCGCGCCCTGCGCGGCGATCCGCTCGGCCTCTTCCGTCGCGTGCGCGACGATCGCGGCGGCCTCTTCCGCCGCTTCCTGCTGCTTGGCGCGGTACTGCGCGGCGAGGGCTTCAGCCTCCTCGCGCAGCCGGCGCGCCTCGTCGAGCTCGGCGCGGATGCGCGCGGCACGCGCGTCGAGACTGCCGGTCAGCGTCCGGCCGACGGGGCGAAACACCAGGACGACAAAGACGATCGCCGCCACCAGGACCCAGAATTCGGATTCGTGGATGAGTGCCATCAGGCGGTTTCCGTTAAGCCCTTTGGCTGTTGACGGCGCGCGCCCCTAGCGCCTCGCCGACCGCGCTTGACATCGTCGCCGGGTTTGGGGTCGCGCCGGTCAGTTTTTCGACGATGGCGCCGCCAACCTCGGCGGCGATCCCGCGGATCTCGCCCAACGTCTGGTCCTTGCCCGCGGCGATGCGCGCCTCGGCGGCGGCGATCTGCTCGTCCAGCGTCGCGGCGAGCTGGCGCTGGCGCTCGGCCGCCTCGGCGGCGAGCTTCTCGCCGGTCTGGCGCAGCGTCACCTGAGCCGCGGCGCGCGCATCGGCGAGGATTTTTTGGTATGCGGCGAGCGCCGTCTCGGCTTCTTCCTTGAGCGCGGCGGCGCGGCCGAGGTCGCCGGCCAGATGCTGCCGGCGCAGGTCGAGCGCGCCTCTGACCTTTGGCAGCGCCAGCCTCGACATCAGGATGTAGAGAATGACGAAGGTGATCGCCAGCCAGACGAGCTGCGGGACAAAGGTATGGTAATCGAGCTGCGGCATCGCGCTGGGCCTTGGACTCGAGACCTAGAACACAAACAGGATCAGAAAGGCGATCGCCAGCCCGAAGAGGCCCGTCGCCTCGGCGAGCGCGAAGCCGAGGAACGCGAACGGCTGCACCTGCGGCTGCGCCGCCGGGTTGCGCGCGACGGCGCTGATCAGCGATGCGAACACGTTGCCGATGCCGATGCCGGCGCCGACGAGGGCGATGCAGGCTAGGCCGGCGCCAATCATTTTCGCGGAAGCAAGATCCATTGGTCGTCCCCTAGGTTTCTGGAAAGCGATTAGTGGAGGTGGAGCGCGTCGCGCAGATAGAGGCAGGTGAGGATCGCGAAGACATAGGCCTGCAGCGCCGCGACCAGCACTTCGAGCGCGAAGATCGCGACATCGAGCGCGACCGGGAAGATCGCCAAGAGTCCGACGCTCGCCGCGAAGCCGCCAAAGATCGCCAGCATCGTGTGCCCGGCGAGCATATTCGCGAACAGCCGGATCGACAGCGTGAACGGCCGGATGCAGTACGAGAGCAGCTCGATCGGCACCAGCAGCAGCAGCAGGATGATCGGCACGCCTTCGGGCACGAAGAGCCGGCTGAAATGCGCGCCGTGCTTGACGAGGCCGATGATCGTCACGCCGATGAAGACCGCGGCGGCGAGCGCGAAGGTGACGATGATCTGGCTGGTCACCGTATAGCTGTAGGGGATCAGCCCCAGGAAGTTCGCGAACAGCACGAACATGAACAAGGTGAAGACAAACGGAAAATACGGCTCGGCGCCGTGGCCGGCATTGGTCTCGACCATGTCGGCGACGAATTCGTAGCTCATCTCGGCGACCGACTGCCACCGGCTCGGGACCAGCGCGCCGCGCCGCGTGCCGAGCACCAGGAGCGCGGTGATCAGCAGCACCGCCACCGTCATGAACAGCGCCGCGTTGGTGTACGACACGTCGAGCCCGCCGATATGGATCGGGATCAGCGGCTCGATCTTGAACTGTTCGAGCGGGTGCAGCTCCAGCGCCACTTCAGTCTTTCCTATTCACGTCGCGCAATCTATTTCCCCATCTATTTCCCGGGGGGCCGGCGGAAGCCGACCGCCGCGCCCTGCCCGGTGATCGCGCGGTAGACGCTCAGCATGCCGGCCGCGACCCCGAGAAAAAACAATATGATTATCCCGAACGGGCGGGTGCCGAGCACGCGATCGATCGCCCAACCTAACCCGGTCGCGACGACGATCGCGACCACGAATTCAATTCCAATGCGGAAACCGATCCCCATAGCCTGCTGCTGGCCGCCGCTGTCGCCGCCGCCGGCAAAAGGTTCTACGCCATCGCGCGCCCGCGCCTTGTCCAGCTCCGCGGAGAGGCGCCTGAAGGCATCGGGCGGCCGATCTTCGCTCATCGTGTCCGCGCCAGCCCGCACCAAGTCGGCCCCGACCGCCGCAGGCCGAAACGGCGCGCACGATAGTAAACGGGCAACGCGGTGTCAAGGCGAGGCGGCGTCAGGGCGGTTGTCAAATCGGCATACACATCAAACGATTACCGGCCGGTCTGACCGCTATGTCTTTTCTGCTTTCACGGGACATCGGGCTTGTTGCCGCCGCCCCGACCTTCGCCGCTCGCGGGGGCGATTAACGATGACGCGCTACTGCTCGAATGTCCTCCGGCGTTAGCAGAGAGGAAGGGGTGAAACTCGTTCAGGCGGGCCTGGGCCGAGGCCATCCAGGCAGAGCTATTGCGCGGCGGCATAGGCGGTGTGGCGCAATTCGGCGGCGCGCGCGAGGTCGACCGAGACGAGCTGCGAGACGCCGCGCTCCGGCATGGTCACGCCGAACAGCCGGTCCATATGCGCCATCGTGATGCGGTGGTGGGTGATCAGGAGGAACTTGGTGCCGGTCGCGTCGGCGGTCTCGGCGATGAGGCGGCAGAAGCGGTCGACATTGGCGTCGTCGAGCGGCGCGTCGACCTCGTCGAGCACGCAGATCGGCGCCGGGTTGGTCATGAACACCGCGAAGATCAGCGCGATCGCGGTCAGCGCCTGCTCGCCGCCCGACAGCAGCGACAGCGCCTGCAGCCGCTTGCCGGGCGGGCTCGCCATGATTTCGAGCCCGGCTTCGAGCGGATCGTCGGCGTCGGTCAGCGCGAGATGGGCGCGGCCGCCGCCGAACAGCCGTTGGAAGAGCGCGGCGAAATGCGTATTCAGCGTCTCGAACGCGCCTTGCAGGCGCTTGCGGCCCTCCTGGTCCAGCGCGGCGATGCCGCGGCGCAGCCGGGCGATCGCCTCGGTCAGTTCGTCGCGCTCGTGCCGCAGCGAGGCGACGCGCGCCTCGACCTCCTCGGCCTCGCGTTCGGCGACGAGGTTGACCGGGCCGATCGCGTCGCGTTCCCGCGTCAGGCGGTCGAGCCGCGCGTCGAGCTGCGCCGGGTCCGCCGGCTCGTCATCGCCAGCGGCCAGCTCGCCGAGCGCCTCGGGCAGAGTTTCGAGCCGGTTGCCGATGTCGTCACGCAGCCGGACCAACGCCTCGGCGGCGGCGTCGCGGCGGACCTCGCAGCGTGCCCGCGCCTCGCGCGCCGCCGACAGGCCCTGCTCGGCCTGGCGCGAGGCGTCACCGGCGTCGCGCAGCCGGGTTTCGCCGACAGCCAGCGCATCGGCCGCGTCGCGGCGATGGGCGGCAGCGAGCGCGATCCGTTCGGCGAGCGCCGCGATCTCGCCGGCGACGGCCGCGGGGCGCGCGGCAAGCGCGGCCAGTTCGGCGGCGAGCGTCGCCTGGCGGTCGGTCAAGGTTTGGCGCTGAGCCAGCGCGCGCTCGCGGCGCTGCCGCCATGACTGCGCCTCGGCGCCGACCGATGCGATGCGCCGGCGGCGCGATTCGCTCTCCTGCGCCAGCCGGGCGATCTCTGCCTGGGCTGCGCTTTCGTGCCGCCGCGCCGCCGCCGTCTCGGCGCGCGCGCCGTCGAGCCCGGCGCGCGTCAGCGCCGGGTCCGGCGCCAGCGCCAGGCCGCGCCCGGTCTCGGCGGCCTGCGCCTCGATTTCGGCGAGCTCGGCGGCGAGCTTGTCGGCCGCGTCGGTCAGCGCCGCGAGGCGGGCCTCGGCGCCAAGCGCGCGGCGCGACAGCTCCGCTTCGGCGTTGCGATGGCGGGCCAGCGCCTCTTCCGCGCGGCGCAGCGCGGCGGCGGCGTCGCGCTCGGCGGCGGCGGCGGCTTCCGCCTCGGCGCGGGCAGCGCCGGCCGCGGCGTCGCGAGCCCGCGATTCCTGTTCCGCCGCGGTGAGTTCGCCGGTCATCGCGGCGAGCCGGTTGCGCTGGCGCAACTGCTCGGCGGCGCCGCCATCGCCCGGCGCGAGCCGCGCGAACCCGTCCCAGCGCCACAGCCTGCCGTCGCGATCGACGAGGCTCTGTCCGGCGGCGAGCCGGGGCTGCAATTCCCTGCCCTCGGCCTCGCTGGCGACCATTCCGGCCTGGGTCAGGCGGCGGGCGAGGGCGGGCGGCGCGTCGATCCGCTCGGCGAGCGGCGTCGCGCCCGCGGGGAGCGCGGCGGGATCGGCGAGCGGCGGCAGCGCGACCCAACCGCTCGCGGCATCGCCGGGTTGCTCGATCAACGGCGCGGAGAGATCGTCGTCGAAGAGGGCGGCGGTCGCCGCCTCGAAGCCGGGCGGCACGTCGAGCAGCGACAGCACCGACGGCCGGTCGCCGGAACCCGTCGTCCGGGCGGGCGCAAGGACACTGGCAAGCGCCTCGGCTTCCGCCTTTAAGCGGGCGAGCCGGCGCTCCGCCTCGCGCGCCGCGTCGAGCGCGGCGGCCTCGCCGGCGCGCGCGGCGGTCAGGCGCTCGGCCGCTGCGGCGGCGGCGGCGCGGCCGGCCTCGGCTTGCGCGGCGGTCGCGGCTATTTCGGCGGCGGCGGCTTCCAGGGCTTCCGCCGGCACCCCGGCAGCGCCGAGCGCGCGGCGCTGCGCGGCATTCTCGTCGAGGCGCTGGCGCAGCCGGGCGCTTCGCTCGGCCAGCTCGGCGCGGCGGCGCTCGAGGCCGCTGCGCCGCGCCTCGGCGGTGACGCAAGCCTCGGTCATCTGCTGCAAGCCGATTTCGGCGGCGGCGAGTTCGGCGGCGGCGCGTTCGAGCCCGCCGGCCGCCGCGTGGCGCACCTGGCCGTCGCCGCTCTCGGCGCGTTCGAGCGCCTGGCGCTCCTCGACGAGGCGGGCGAGGGCGGCATCGGAATCGGCGACGTGCTCGTCCTCGCGGGCGATGTCGCCGGCGATCTGGTCGCGGCGGTGCGCCGCCTCGCGCCGTGCGGCGGCGATGCGGGCGAGCTCCTGATCGAGCGCCTCGCGCGCATGGTTGAGCCGGTGCAGCGCCGCCGAGGCGGCGGCTTCGGCCAGGCGCAGCGGCGGCAGCGCTTCCTCGGCGGCGGCGCGCTGGCGCTCGGCGGTGGCGGCGCGCTCGGTGGCGGCGGCGACGGCGCGCTCGGCCTCGCGCAATTCGCCGGCGATGCGCTCCGCTTCGGCCTGCGCGTCGCGCCAGCGCGCTTCGAGCAGCCGCGCCTCGGTGCGGCGGATCTGCTCCGAGAGGCGCCGGTAGCGCTGCGCCTGCCGCGCCTGGCGCTTCAGCCCGTCAAGCTGCTGGGTCATCGTCACGACCACGTCGTCGACGCGCAGCAAATTGTCCTCGGCGCCCTTTAGCTTGAGCTCGGCCTCATGGCGGCGGGCGTGGAGGCCGGCGGTGCCGGCCGCCTCGTCGAGCAGCAGGCGGCGCTCGGTCGGCTTGGCGGCGATCAGCGCGCCGATCCGGCCCTGGCTGACGATGCCGCCCGAATGCGGACCGGTCGCGGCGTCGGCGAAAAGCAGCTGCACGTCGCGGGCGCGCGCGTCGCGGCCGTTGATCCGGTAGGCCGAGCCCGAGCCGCGGTCGATGCGGCGGACCACCTCGATCGCGTCGCGGTCGTTGAACGCGAACGGCGCCTCGCGCGCGGCGTTGTCGATGGTCAGCGATACTTCGGCGATATTGCGCGACGGGCGCGTCGCCGAGCCGGCGAAGATCAAATCGTCCATCTCGCCGCCGCGCAGCCGGCGCGCCGACGCCTCGCCCATCACCCAGCGCAGCGCCTCGACCAGGTTCGACTTGCCGCAGCCGTTCGGCCCGACGATCCCGGTCAGCCCGGGCTCGATCGGCAGCTCGGTCGCGTCGACAAAGGATTTGAACCCGGCGAGGCGGAGGCGCTCGACCTGCATGGACGCGTTACGACCCGGCGGCGCGGCCGAGCGCCGCGCCGAACGCCTCGACGGTCGGGTCGCCCTCGAACTTGACGCCGTTGACGAAGAAGGTCGGCGTCGAGTTGACGCCAAGCTGCTGGGTGGCGGCGAGGCGGCTCTGCAGCACCTTGTTCTCACCCGCCTTGTCGGCAAGGCAATCGTCGAACTGGGTCTTGCTCATGCCGCCGAGCAGCGCCAGCCGCGCCAGCGCCGCCTTGTAGTCCTTGGCGAGCCCCCATTGCTGCTGGTCGGCGAACAGCGTGTCGATAAAGGGGTAGAACTTGGCGGGCGGGGCGCAGCGCGCGACCATCGCCGCGCGCAGGGCCGGCTCGTCGAGCGGATAGTCGCGCAGCACGAGCTTCGCCTTGCCGTTGTCGATCCACGTCTCCTTGATCTTCGGCAGCACCTCGGTGGTGAAATGCGCGCAATGCGGACAGGTGAGCGAGGCGTACTCTACGATGGTGACCGGCGCATCCTTGTTGCCCAGAATCCGGTCGTCCGGGGTCAACGCCAGAACCTTGCCGGAATCGGCGGCCGGCGGTGCCGTCGCCGGGGCTTGCGCCCAGGCCGGCGCGGCGCCGGCGAGAGACAGGAGCGCCATCGCCGCAAACCATATTTCACGCATCGAGCAGGTCCTTCATACCAGATGTTGATATTAGTGGGTTCGTCCCGGCTTCGCAATCACCGCCGGAATTACTTTGGCGCAGCGATCACGCGACGGCCGAGCCGGGCCAGCGCGTCGCGCAGTTCGGGGCTGGAAACGGCGGAAAGCTGGCGGTCGAGGGCAGTGGCCTCGGCGGGGACGAGCGGGCGGGCAGGTTCGCGCGGCGGCGGCGCCGCGAGCGGCAGCGGTCCTTGAACCAGCGCCAGCCGGGTCACCGCCGCACGCCCGAAGAACAGGTTGATGCGCTCGATGACGAGCGGCGCACGGTGCTGGATTTCGAGCGCCTTAGCGGGCGCGACGTGCAGCTTCAGGATGCCGCCGCGGCCCAGCGCCTCGGGCCAGCTCGCGGCGGCGAGATCGGGTCCGGCAATCGCCGTCCATTCCGATTTGAGCCGCGCCAGGACGCCGCCCCCGTGCCGCGCCACGATCGGGCCGACGAGCCGCGAGATGCTGGTTCCCGCGGCGCGGAAGCCGGGCCGGCGCTCGCCTGCGGCCTCGTCGCCGGGTAGATTCGCTTCGCCCATGCCGTTGCCCCGACCAGAACCCACCACGCTGCTCGCCTGGTACGACCGCCACCGCCGCGACCTGCCGTGGCGCGCGCCGCCCGGGGTGAAGCCCGGCCCGTACCGCGTCTGGCTCAGCGAGATCATGCTGCAGCAAACGACGGTGGTCACCGTCGCGCCTTATTTTGACCGATTCGTGGCGCGCTGGCCCGATGTTTCGTCGCTCGCCGCGGCGTCGCTCGACGAGGTGCTGCATCAATGGCAGGGGCTCGGCTATTACGCCCGCGCCCGCAACCTCCATGCCTGCGCCCGCACCGTCGTCGAGCGCCATGGCGGGCGGTTTCCCGACGCTGCCGTCGGGCTGCGCGCGCTGCCGGGGATCGGCGACTACACCGCCGCGGCGATCGCGGCGATCGCCTTCGACCGGCGCGAGGCCGCGGTCGATGGCAATGTCGAGCGGGTGGTGGCGCGGGTGTTCGCGGTTCGCGACGCGGTGCCGGTGGCGAAGCCGCGATTGCGCGCGCTGGCGGCGGCGCTGGTGCCGGCGCGGCGGGCCGGCGATTTCGCCCAGGCGATGATGGATCTTGGCGCGACGATCTGCACCCCGCGCAAGCCGCGCTGCGTCTTGTGCCCGTGGCGCGAGGAATGTCTCGCGCGAGCGAGCGGCTTCGCGGAGGAGTTGCCGGCGCGCGCCGCGAAGCCGGAACGGCCGCTCAGGCACGGCATGGTGTTCTGGCTGTCGCGGCCCGATGGCGCGGTGCTGCTGCGCCGCCGCGAGGAAAGAGGGTTGCTCGGCGGCATGATCGAAGTGCCTTCGACCCCCTGGCGCGAGGCGAAATGGAATGAGGCGGAGGCGCTGGCGTCCGCGCCGGCGACGGCGCGGTGGACCAAGCTGCCCGGCACCGTGCAACACGGCTTCACCCATTTCCGGCTCGACCTGACGATCCTCGCGGCAACGAGCGAATCGCCGCCCGACGGGATTTGGGCGCGGCCCGAACACTTCAAGGATTACGCCTTTCCGACGCTGACGAAGAAGGTCGTGAGGCATGCGTTGTCGGCGCTGCGCAACTGACCCTCACCCTCCCGCCGCTCAGCGCCGGGGCCTCGCTCTCCCGCAAGCGGGCGAGGGGGCCGACCTCGACTTGATCGGGGGAGGCGGGTGAGGGTTGGGCGCTTCAGCTATTTGCGGCTGCGCTTTTCCGCGAGGCCCGAGACTCCCTCGCGGCGGGTGAGTTCGGCCGCGACGTCGTCGGGGGAAAGACCGGCGGCGGCCCACAGCACCAGCAGGTGATAGAGCATATCGGCGCTTTCGCGGGTGAGGGCGGGTTTATCGCCCTTCACCGCCTCGATGACCGCCTCCAGCGCTTCCTCGCCGAGCTTGCGGGCAATTGCGGCCGGGCCGGCGGCGAGCAGCTTCGCGGTATAGGAGCTGTCGGGGCTGGCGCCGCGCCGGGCTTCGATGCTCTGCCAGAGGCGGGCGAGGGCGGCGCCGAGGGATGCAGCCATTGTCCGCGCTCTATTCGTCTCCCCCGCGCAAGCGGGGGGCCAGGGGCGACCACTCCGTCGCTTGTCCTGGGTTCCCGCTTTCGCGGGAAAGACGAATACAAACGGCGGCGTTCATGATCTTACCGGCACGCCGGCGGCGGCGAGGTGGGCCTTCGCCTCGCAGATGCGGAAGGCGCCGAAATGGAAGATCGAGGCGGCGAGCACCGCGGTGGCGTGGCCGTCGCGGATGCCCTCGACGAGGTGGTCGAGCGTGCCGACCCCACCCGAGGCGATGACCGGCACGCGCACCGCGTCGGCGACCGCGCGGGTCAGGGCGATGTCGAAGCCGGATTTGGTGCCGTCGCGGTCCATCGAGGTGAGGAGGATTTCGCCGGCGCCGTAATCGGCGAGGCGGCAGGCCCATTCGACCGCGTCGATCCCGGTCGGGTTGCGCCCGCCATGGGTGAAGACGGCCCATTTGCCGGGGCCGGTCTGTTTGGCGTCGATCGCGCAGACGATGCATTGGCTGCCGAATTTCTGCGCCGCTTCGCGGACGAATTCGGGCCGGGAAACGGCGGCGGTGTTGATCGACACCTTGTCGGTGCCGGCGAGCAGCAGCTTGCGGATGTCATCGACCGTGCGCACGCCGCCGCCGACGGTCAGCGGCATGAAGCATTGGTCGGCGGTGCGACGCACCACGGCGTAGATCGTGTCGCGGTTCTCGTTGCTGGCGGTGATGTCGAGGAAACAGAGTTCGTCCGCCCCCTCGCGGTCGTAGATCTGCGCCTGCTCCACCGGGTCGCCGGCATCGGCGAGGTCGACGAAGTTGACGCCCTTGACGACGCGGCCGTCCTTGACGTCGAGGCACGGGATGACGCGCATCTTCAGCATGCCAACGTCCCTTGGGCCACGCGCAAGGCTTCAGCCGAATCGATACGCCCGTCATAGAGCGCGCGGCCGATGATCGCGCCGGCGATGCCGTCTTTTTCGCGCGCCTGGAGCGCTGCGATATCGGCGAGCGACGAGACGCCGCCGGAGGCGACGACCGGGATGCCGATCTCGCGCGCGAACCCGGCGATCGCGTCGGCGTCGATGCCCGACATCGCGCCGTCGCGCGCGATGTCGGTGGCGACGATCGCGGCGACCCCGGCATCGGCGAAACGATGCGCCAACTCGACGATGCCGATCTCGCTGGTTTCGGCCCAGCCTTCGACCGCGACCTTGCCGTCGCGCCCGTCGATGCCGACGACGACGCGGCCGGGATAGTCCTTGGCGGCCCGGCGCACCAGCGTGGGATCGCGCAGCGCCGCGGTGCCGAGCACGACGCGCGCGATGCCGAGGTCGAGCCAGTAATCGATCGCCGCGCGGTCGCGGATGCCGCCGCCCAATTCGATCTTCATGTCGACCGCGCGGCGGATCGCCCGAACCGCCGCGCCGTTGACCGAGCCGCCGGCGAAGGCGCCGTCGAGATCGACCACGTGCAGCCAGCCAAAGCCGAGCGCGGCGAAGTCGCGCGCCTGCGCCGCCGGGTCGGTGTTGAAGACGGTGGCGCTCGCCATCTCGCCGCGCACCAGCCGGACGCAGGCGCCGCCCTTCAGATCGATCGCGGGAAAGAGGATCACCTCAGCCCTGCTCGTCAAGCCGCTTATAGTAATAGTGGCCGGGGACGATCTCGCCGTTGACCCGCGCGTAGATCGGGTGGGTGCCCCAGCGCCGGTAATTGAGCCCCTCGTAGAGGCTGATCGCGGCGCGCTGGGTGGCGCGCAGATCTAGGTTGAGCACGACGAGGCCGAATTCGTCGCGCGCCAGCCGTTCGACCTCGAGGATCATGCTGCGCGCCAAGCCGTGGCCGCGCGCCCAGGGCGCGACAAAAGCGGCGGTGATCGTGCCGGCGAAGTTCTGCGCCTCGTTGTTGCGCGGCGCCTTCGAGAGCTGCGCCGAGCCGGCGATGGCCCCGTCGAGCCGGCCGACCACCAGCCGGCGGTCGGGGATCAGCAGCACGCCCTTCCAGTAATTCTCCAGCACATGGCGCGGCGGCGGCTTGAGCCAGCCGAACCCGCCGCCCTCGACGATCGCCGCCTCGGTCGCCTCGCAGAGATCGTCGAGGTCGGTGCCCGCGCATTGCATCAGGCGCTCGATCGCGACCTTGGCCTTGGGTCTGATGTCGCTCATGGCCGCCATTTGAGGAAATTGGCGATAAGGCGCAGCCCCGCTTCCTGGCTTTTCTCAGGATGGAATTGGGTCCCGACCATGTTGTCGCGCGCCACCGCGGCGGTCAGCGTCTGCGCATAGTCGGCGGTCGCCAGCAAATCCGCCGGGTCGGCGACGGCAAAATGATAGCTGTGGAGGAAATAGGTGTGGGTCCCCTCGCCGACGCCGTCGAACACCGGATGCGAACGCCGCAGGGCAAGCTCGTTCCAGCCCATGTGCGGGATCTTGAAGGACGGGTCGGCGGGATCGATCGCGACGACCTCGCCACCGATCCACCGGAGCCCCTCGACGGTCTCGAACTCGCGGCCGCGGTCGGCCATCAGCTGCATGCCGACGCAGATGCCGAAGAACGGGCGCCCGCGGGCGCTCACCGCCTCGCTCACCGCGTCCTCGAGCCCTGGCACCGCGGCGAGGCCGCGCCGGCAATCGGCGAAGGCGCCTTGGCCGGGCAGCACGATCCGGTCGGCGGCGGCGACCTCGTCCGGGCGGCTGGTGACGATGACGGTTTCGGCGCCGCCAAGCTCGCCGGCGGCGCGCTCGAACGCCTTCGCCGCCGAGCGCAGGTTGCCCGAGCCGTAATCGATGACCGCGGTCAACATTTGAGGCTGCCGCTCAGCGTCCCCTTGGTCGACGGCACCGCGCCGGCGCGGCGCGGGTCGATTTCGACCGCCTGGCGCAAGGCCCGCGCCAAGCCCTTAAAACAGGATTCGACGATGTGATGGTTGTTCTCGCCGTAGATGTTCTCGACGTGCAGGGTCACGCCCGCCGATTGGGCGAACGCCTGGAACCACTCCTTGAACAATTCGGTGTCCATCTCGCCGAGCTTGGGCCGCGAGAAGGCGACCTTCCACACCAGATAGGGCCGGTTCGACGCGTCGAGGCTGACCCGGGTCAGGGTTTCGTCCATCGGGATCATCGCGCTGCCGTAGCGCTGGATACCGGCGCGGTCGCCCAGCGCCTTCGATACGGCTTCGCCGATGACGTAGCCGGTGTCCTCGGTGGTGTGGTGGAAATCGATGTGCAGATCGCCTTTGGCCTCGAGCGAGATGTCGAGGAGGCTGTGCCGCGAAAGCTGCTCCAGCATGTGGTCGAGAAAGCCGATCCCGGTCGCGATCTTGCTGGCGCCGGCGCCGTCGAGATCGACGCGGCCCTTGATTCGCGTTTCCTTGGTGTTGCGTTCGACCGTCGCGACGCGCACCGCTCGTCTCCCGAGACCGCTATCTGGACAACAATTCTCGCCGGACCGGGGCTGGGCGCCGCGCCGGTTGTCGCGGGCATTCTTTTAATACGAACCGCTCGCGCTGGCCACTATCGCCGGGATTGGTGAAGCCGCGGTTACGCCGGCTGCCCGGCCATCCTGCCGCGCCGGCGAAACGCGATGGCGGCGACGGCGAGCCAGATCGCCGCCGCGATCAGTTTGAACGCCACTCCGCCGGCGAACCCTTGAAGTTCCGGCGCATCCAGCCATTGTGCACCTTGTTCGCCTCGTAGGGGATATAGGACGCAGTCGATCGAGCCGCCGAGCGGCGCGATGAACGCCAACATCCTGCCCCTCCTGAAGCGCCGCGCGCGGTTGAACAAACCGTGCGCGACAATCTGCTCCTCCGGGTGTTAGCTCGAAAATAGTAAGAATTTTAACTACCTTTATATTTGCTTTTCGCGGCCTCCAAACACACCATCGGAATGCTTCCGCTCGGAAGTGACGGCGAATGTATTTTTAATCTATCTTAACCAAAACAGCCGCAGGCGCGGCGTGGTGAGGTAATCGATGGCCGGGTCGACGGTTCTTCATTTGCTGACCCATGACGACATTGCGAGCGTCGCCTCCCAATGCTTTGTCTTCGACTCGGTCATCGACGGCATCTGCCGCATGGCGTGGGACGAGCTCAGCAACGACGAGGTAATGCGCGTCGCCAAGGCCTATTATTATTTCTCGATCCAGTTCCGCGAAAACCTCGAGATCGCCTGCGCCCGGCATCCCGACGATGTAAAGCTCGCCGAACTTTATGCCGGCGAGTGCGATACCGACAACCTGTCGCCGTGGCCGGGGATCGCCGCTGCCGGCGAGCGGATGAACCACGACGAATTCATGCGCCGCCTGCTGGAATTCCACCCCGCGGGCCGCGACCAGCTTCTGACCGACGCCGGTTTGTCATATTTGGAAAAGACGCACTGCGTCGACGACGCGGCGCGGGCCGCAAGCATCGCCAGCTACGAGAATGGCGGCCTGTCGCGCGTGTTCGGCGCGATGCTGCGGGCGCCGCACTGGCAGGGCGAGGGGCAGCGCGCGTTCCGCTTCTTTCTCGAAGAGCACATCCGCTTCGACAGCGACGACGGGGCGGGCCACGGCTCGCTGTCGCGGCATCTCACGCCCGACGACCGGATCTTGCCGCTGTGGACCGTGTTCCGCGACCTGTTGGCGATCGCGGCGCCGAAACTGGCGACGGTCGCCGCCGTGACGCGGCGGAGCCCGCGCGCGCCGGTCTTTCTGCGGCCGGTGCGGCTGGGCTGACCGGCAACGGAAATTTCACCCGACTGGCGGAGAATTTGCTGCGCGGATGTTCGCGTGTTGAAGGGGTCGGGCAGGTGCGAAGCGAAACCCTTGCTGTTCACGGCGGTTATGACGGCGATCCCGCCACCAAGGCCGTCGCCGTGCCGATCTATCAGACCGCCGCCTACGAATTCGACAGCGCCGAGCACGGCGCCGCTCTGTTCAACCTCGAAGCCGCCGGCTTCCGCTACAGCCGCATCAACAACCCGACGGTCGATGTGCTCGACAAGCGCGTCGCTCTGCTGGAAGGCGGCGTCGGCGCGCTCTGCGTCGCCTCGGGCCAGGCCGCCTTGCACCATGCGGTGCTGAACCTCACCGCGGCGGGCGCCAATCTCGTCTCGGTGCCGCAGCTTTACGGCACCACGCACACGCTCTTCTCGCATCTGCTGCCGAGCTTCGGCATCGCGGTCAAGTTCGCGAAATCGGACAGCCCGGCCGATATCGAGAAGCTGATCGACGCGAACACGCGCGGGGTGTTCTGCGAGAGCGTCGGCAACCCGGCCGGCAATATCTGCGACATCGAGGCGCTCGCCGAGGTCGCGCATGCCGGCGGCGTGCCGCTCGTCGTCGACAACACGGTGGCGACGCCGATCCTGTTGCGGCCGATCGAGTACGGCGCCGACGTCGTGGTGCATTCGCTGACCAAGTTCATGGGCGGGCACGGCACGACCTTGGGCGGCGCCATCGTCGATAGCGGCAAGTTCCCGTGGAAGAACCACGCCGCGCGCTTCCGCCAGTTCTGCGAACCCGACCAATCCTATCACGGGCTCGTCTACGCCGACCATTTTGGGCCCGGCGCCTATATCGCCCGCTGCCGCAGCGTCTATCAGCGCACGACCGGCGCGGTGCTGTCGCCGCTGAGCGCGTTCCTGCTGCTGCAGGGCATCGAAACGGTGGCGCTCAGGGTCGAGCGGCATGTCGAGAACGGCCGCCGCGTCGCCGATTTCCTGCGCGGCGACAAGCGCGTCGCCTGGGTCAATTATGTCGGCTTCCCGGACAACCCCTATTACCGGCTCGCCGAGAAATATCTCGGTGGCCGCGCATGCTCGCTGCTGACCTTCGGGGCGCAGGGCGGGTTCGAGGGCGGCAAGCGCTTCTACAACGCGCTGAAGCTGGTGAAGCGCCTCGTCAATCTCGGCGACGCCAAGTCGCTGGCCTGCCACCCGGCCTCGACGACGCACCGGCAGATGCCGGCGGCGGACCAGGTGAAGGCCGGGGTGATGCCCGAGATGATCCGCCTCAGCATCGGCATCGAGCATATCGACGACATCGTCGCCGATCTCGACCAGGCGCTCGCCGCCGCGGCGCGGGGTTAGCCGATGCCGCTGCTTCCTGTTGACCACCGGAGTTCGGACGCGCTGGTCGTCGGCCTCGTCAACAACATGCCCGACGCCGCGCTCAAGACGACCGAGTGGCAGGTGCGCGATCTGCTGTCGCGCGCGGCCGGCGAACGGACGGTGTCGCTGCGAATCTTTTCGCTGCCCCGAGTGCCGCGTTCCGAAGCCGGGCTGGCGCATGTTCGGCAGCACCACGAGGAGATCGCGGCGCTGTGGCGGGACGGGGTCGACGGGCTGATCGTGACCGGCACCGAGCCCAAGGCCGCGTCGTTCGAGGACGAGCCCTATTGGCCCGCGCTGGTGCGCCTCATCGATTGGGCCGAGGACAACACCGCATCGACGATCTGGTCCTGCCTGGCCTCGCACGCCGCGGCCTACCACCTCGACGGCATCGAGCGGCAGCCGCTCGGGCGCAAGCTGTTCGGGGTGTTCGACTGCGACAAGGCGCAGGACCATCCGCTGGTCAGCGGCCCCTCGCGCTGGAAGACGCCGCATTCGCGCTACAACGGCGTCGCCGAGGCGGCGCTGGAGGCTGCGGGCTACCAAATCCTGTCGCGCTCGGCGCAGGCCGGGGTCGATTTCTTCATCAAGGAGCGCAACAGCCTCTTCGTCTTCCTGCAGGGACATCCGGAATACGACGCGACGGCGCTGTTCGGCGAATACCGCCGCGACGTGCGCCGGTTTTTCTCCGGTGAGAACGAGCGCTATCCGGAACTGCCGCACGGCTCCTTCGACGAGGAGGCGACCGCCGCGCTGCTCGGCTTTCGCGAGCGGGCGCTGGCGCAGGTCGATCGGGCGCTGCTCGAGGAATTCCCGGCCGCCGCGGTGGGCCGCCAGTTGACCGCGCCGTGGCGCGAGGCGGCGGCGCGAATTTACACGAACTGGCTCGACTATCTGGGCGGGCGGCGGTCGCCGCGGGCTGGCTGGGCGCAGCCGGCAGCCGCGTTGGCTGGCGCGCCGCCCGCCACTCCGACCTACGCCTGATCGATGCCCGAGGGGCACGCAACCGCATCGGGATCGGCCCTGTTCCCGGCGCGCGAGGAGCGCCGGCGCTCCGCAGACCGGCTGACCGAAGCGCTGCTCGCCGCCGACGCGCGGGTAAGGCAGGGTTCGGCGGCGCCGGATGTTGACCGAGAAGCGTTTCGGCGCGCGCTGGCCGAGTTCGATTTCGCCGCGCCTGCGCCGCTCGACGCTCTGCTCGCGTGGACCATCGAACAGCTCGAGCACGGCGTCACCCACATGACGCATCCGCGCTATTTCGGGCTGTTCAACCCGTCGCCGACCTATCCGGCGCAATGCGCCGACCGCATCGCCGCCGCGTTCAACCCGCAACTCGCCACCGCGACGACCTCACCCGCCGCGGTCGCGATCGAGGCGCATGTCATCGCCCAGGTCGCGCGCCGCGCCGGGCTGCCGGCGGAAACCACCGGCCATTTCACCAGCGGCGGCGCCGAAGCCAACTTCACCGCGCTGATCTGCGCGCTGACCGCCGCGCATGACGGGTTCGCCGCGACGGGAGCGCGCGCCTTTGCCGGGCAGCCGGCGTTCTACGCCTCGCGCGAGAGCCATCTCGCCTGGTTCAAGATCGCGCACCAGGCCGGGATCGGCCGCGATGCGGTGCGGCTGGTGGCGACCGACGGCAGCGGGCGGCTCGACCCGACCGCCCTGGACGCGGCGATCGCCGCCGACCGGGCCGCCGGCCTTGTGCCGGTGATGGTGGTCGCGACGGCGGGCACCACCAACGCCGGGATGATCGACCCGCTGGCGCTTTGCGCGCAGATCGCCCGGCGCGAGGGGCTGTGGCTGCACATCGACGCGGCCTGGGGCGGGGCGCTGATCGCTTCGGACCGGCACCGCGCCGCGCTCGCCGGGATCGAGGCCGCGGATTCGCTGACCATCGACGCGCATAAATGGTTCGCGGTGACGATGGGCTGCGGCATGTTCTTCACCCGGCAGCCCGACGTTGCGTCGCGCGCGTTCCATGTCTCGACCGGGTATATGCCGTCGCACAACGCCGGCAGCGACCCCTACCTCAGTTCGGTGCAATGGTCGCGACGGTTTCTCGGTCTGCGCCTCTTCCTGTCGCTCGCCGCCGCCGGCTGGGCCGGTTACGCGCGGCATGTCGAGCATTCGATCGAGCTTGCCGCGCTGCTCGGCGAGCGGCTTGCGGCGCGCGGCTGGAAAATCGTCAACAATTCGCCGGTCGCGGTGCTGTGCATCGAGCCGCCGCCCGGCTCTGCCGAGGTCCCAGCGATCGTCGCCCGCGTGCTCGCCTCGGGCCGGGCGTGGATTTCGGCGGCGGCGTTCGAAGGCCGCAAGGTCATCCGCGCCTGCGTCACGCATGGCGAGACGACGCCCGAGGATGTCGCCGCGCTGGTCGCGGCGCTGGATGAAGCCGCATAATGGCGCCCGCGAGCAATCGGCCGCGGCGGAATTTTTTGACTTCACCGGACCAAATCACGACGATTGGGCGGTTTCGCGGATTGTTAACCCGCCGCGGTGCACAACCTGACGCAATCTACATCCCCCGGAGTCCTCCATGCTGGTCGGATCGGAAATCAGAACCCTGTTCGCCGAGGTGGCGACGGAGCAGCACAAAACCCTGGCCCCGCTGGCGGACGACCTCGGACTGCTCGAGACCGGCCTCGATTCGCTGTGCTTCGCCATCATCGTCGCGCGGCTCGAGGATCAGCTCGGCCTCGACCCGTTCGGCGCCGAGGACGAGATCGATTTTCCGGTGACGGTCGGCGATTTCATCAGGCTTTACGAGAATGCCGCACAGCGCCCCGCAGCGGCGTGAGGCTTCTTCCCTCTGGCAGGCGGTAAAAGCTGCCGGGCGGCTGGCGGAACGCTGGCTGGCGGACCCGAATTCGCGCATCAGCCTCGCCGCGCTGGCGCGCGGTTCGAGCCTCGGCACGCGGCTTCCCGAACTGCGCGGCCGCTCGGTGCTGCTGTCGACCCGCGACCAGCTGCCCGCGGCGCTCGCGCTCATCGAGCTCGACGGCATCGCGCGGCGGATCGTGCTCTGCCCGCCGGATGTCGCCGCGGCGCATCTGCCTGCGGTAATGGCCGCGGCGCAAGCCGACGCGGTCGTCGGCGATCGCGCCGCGGCCGAGATCGCCGGCGCGCGCCCCTTTATACCGTGTGGCCCGAGCGTCAGCCCGGGGGCCTGCAACCGGACGGCCACCGCCGAGACCGAATGGGTGCTCTTGACCTCGGGCACCACCGGGGTGCCGAAGCTGGTCGTCCACACTCTTGCCACGCTGACCGGGGCGATCACCGTCGGCGCCGCGCTCGGCCACCACGCGGTGTGGAGCACGTTCTACGACATGCGCCGCTACGGCGGTTTGCAGATCTTCCTGCGCGCGATGACGGGCGGCGGCTCGATGGTGCTGTCGAGCGCCCTGGAGCCGGCCGGCGATTTCCTGACGCGCGCCGGCGAGCACCGCGTCAGCCACATCTCGGGGACGCCGTCGCACTGGCGGCGCGCGCTGATGAGCGGGGGGGCGGGGAGGATGGCGCCGCGCTATGTGCGCATGTCGGGCGAGATCGCCGACCAGGCGATCATCGACCATCTGCGCGCGTCCTTCCCGGCCGCCGATGTCGCGCACGCTTTCGCCTCGACCGAGGCCGGGGTGGCGTTCGATGTCGGCGACGGGCGCTCCGGGTTCCCGGCGGGCTATATCGGGCGCCGCGGCGATGTCGAGATGTGCGTCGCCGGCGGATCGCTGCGGATCAGGTCCAACCGCAATGCGCTCGGCTATCTCGGTGACGGCGCCGCGCCGCTGTTCGACGCGGACGGGTTTGTCGATACCGGCGACGAGGTCGAACTGCGCGACGGCCGCTACTTTTTCATCGGCCGGCGCGGCGGGGTCATCAATATCGGCGGCCAGAAGGTCCACCCCGAGGAGATCGAGGCGGTGATCAACCGCCATCCCGGCGTGCGCATGTCGCTGGTCAAGGCGCGCAAGAGCCCGATCACCGGCGCCATCGTCGCCGCCGACGTGGTCGCCGCGGCGGAGCCCGCCGACGCCGAGGCGCTGAAGCGCGAGATCCTCGACGATTGCCGCGCCGCGCTCGCGCGCTACAAGGTGCCGGTCTCGATCCGCCTGGTGCCGGCGATCGAGGTCGCCGCGTCGGGCAAGCTGGCGCGCGGCAATGGCTGACGCCCCGCGGAACGTCATTGTCACTGGCGGCAGCCGCGGCCTCGGTCTCAGCATCGCGACCCGGCTGCGCGATGCCGGCTATACCGCGATCATCGTCGCCCGCCAGGAGAGCGACGAGATCGCCGCCGCCAGGGGCAAGCCAACCCCGCTGCATTTCTGGCCTTGCGACCTTGCCGATCTCGGCGCGATTCCCGATCTCGTCAAAAACATCCGAGCGGAATTCGGGCCGATCTATGGTCTGGTCAACAATGCCGGGATCGGCGCCAGCGGGGTCCTCGCGACGATGCGCGTCGCCGATATCGAGCGCACCGTGCGGCTCAACACCGTGTCGCCGATGGTCATGACCAAGCAGGTCGTGCGCGCGATGATGATCGGCGGCGGCGTCACGGGGGGCGGGCGGATCGTCAACATCTCGTCGATCGTCGCCGGCACCGGCTTTAGCGGGCTCGCGGTCTACGGCGCGACCAAGGCGTCGCTGATCGGGTTCACCAAATCGCTGGCGCGCGAAGTCGGGCCGCTCGGAATCACGGTCAACGCGGTGGCGCCGGGTTTTGTCGACACCGCGATGACCGAGGGGATGGGCGAGCGCGAGCGCGACCGGGTGGTGCGGCGCAGCCCCTTGAAGCGGCTCGCCGAGGCAGGCGATGTCGCCGCGGCGGTGGCGTTCCTGATGGGCGACGCGGCGCGCAACATCACCGGCACCGTGCTGACCGTCGATGCCGGCAGCACCGCTTGATGTTATGCCCTTGGCCGGGTTTGGCCGGCCATCCACGTCAACATCCGCCCATAACACGTGGCCCCCAAGGCCAAGCCCAGCGGGGCATGCCGCCTTAGGAAGGCGCAGCGGCACGGCCGCCATCATGTTTCCTTAAGAGCGCGGAGTCACGCGGGCCGGCGGTACAAATGGTACCGCCCTTCCGCCACGCCATCCGGCAGTTTCAGCGGCGCCAGTTCCGGGCACCCCATCGCCGGATCGCTCGCCATCACGCCGCCCCGCCGCAGCAGCGGCACGACCAGCGGCAGCAATTCGGCGGCGAGCGCCTTGTTGCCGGCGGCGTCGCCGGTGCCGACATCGAGATGGGCGAGCGCGACCTTGCCGCCGAGCCAGGCGCGCGCCGCGGGCAGCGTCTCGCGCAAATCGCCGAGCAGCAGCCGGTCGGCGGGCGGGACGCAGTCGGGGTGCGCGGCCGCCTGGCGGTCGCAGACATAGATCTCGCGCCCCGGGAACAGCTGGCGCAGATGGTCGTAGGTGCGGCCGTTGCCGAGCCCCAGCTCCAGCACGAAACCGTCGAGCCCGGCGATTAGCTCGGCGGCGCGGTCGAGGCAGGCGCGCTGCGCTTCGAGTCGGCGGATAAAGCTGTCGAGCCGGCTCACGCGCCCCTCTTCATGCCGCCGTCTTCATTCGCGCGCCGTCATGCCGCGGTATGGGCGCCCGACTGCTGACGCAGTTGCCGCACCTCGTTGAGCGCGGCCTGCAGCTGGCTGTTGGTCGATTGGACGCGGTGCGCCAGCTCCTGCATGATCGAGACGGCCATGTTGGGGAACTCGCGCACCATCCGCATGAACGGGTCCTTGGCGATGCGCAGGGCGACGAGCCGCCCTTTGGCGCGCACCGTGGCGTTGCGCGGCGCGTCGCACAGGATCGCCATCTCGCCGACGATCTCGTTGGCGCCGAGCGTCGCGACGGTGATCGGCCCCGCCGGCCCCTCGAGCACGATGTCGGCCTCGCCGTCGATGATCAGATAGGCCGCATCGCCGGCGTCACCCTGGTGGCAAACGATCTTGCCGTCGTCGAACCCGACCCGCTCGCTCATGAAGGCGAGCAGCTTCAGCTTAGCCGGCTCGATCTCGGCGAAGAACGGCACCCGCCGTAGCACCTCGAATTCCTGCTGCAGGCTCATGCTAGCCTCCCGGCGTCACGGCGCTTTGCGCTCTGTCAGTTTTCATTCCGCCGCCATCAACAGGCTGGTCAGCGAATCCTTGTGGTCGAGCTCGGCGAAGCGGCCCTGCTCCTGCAGCTTGCCGCCGCTCATCACCAGCACCCGGTCGAAATTGCGTGCGAGGCTGGCGCGGTGCAGCACCCAGACGAGGCAGCGTCCGGCGAATTCGCCGAACAGCCCCTCCATCACCTTGCTCTGCGCCTGGCCGTCGAGCGCCGAGGTCGCCTCGTTGAGGATCATCAGATCCGGCCGCTTCAGCACGACGCGGGCGATCGCGGCGCGCTGCCGCTGAGCCCACGACAGGCGCGATCCGGCGGTCCCGATATTGTAGTCGAGCCCGACATCGACCACCGACGAATGCAGCCCCAGTTCGTCGAGCACCTCGCCCAGCACCGCCGGCACGCGCATCATGGCGTCGGATTCGCCGTAGGCGATCTTGCCGAACAGGATGTTGTCCTGCACCGAAGCGGCGGCGTTGTATTCCTCGGGGTGGAAAAACGCGATCTGGTTGCGCGCCTCTTCCGGCAGATCGGCCTGGAACGCGTGGCGCGCCTCCAGGAGTCGCTGCTGCATTCGCTCGTCGAGCACATCGAGCCGGTGCCGCGCGGCGATCAGCTTGAACGGCAATGACAGCAGCTTGCGGCGCGGCTCCTCGCCCAGCTTCTTCAGATCGTTGCCCTCGATCGCGCCGAGGATCGTCTTGAATTCGGGCAGGTCATTGGCGCTGATAAAGCTGTACTGCTCGAAGAACGGGTGGTCGCCCGGCAGGCCGGCGAAGATTTCGGTCATCGTCGCCGCCACCTCGCGCCCGGCTTCGATGAGGTCGTCGGTCAGCCCGAGCCTGTCGAGCACCCGCAGCACGTATTTGTTGGTAGCCAGCGCGTCGAACTCGAAGACCGGGCCGATCGGCGTGCCGAACAGCAGATTTTCCGCGACTGTGGCGTTGCTGTTGTAGCGCTCGGGGTCGTAGGTCTCGACGAGGTTGGTGATGCCGTCGCGCACCAGGCGTTGCGACAAGGCGGTGCGCGCTTCGAGCAGACGCGCCGCCAATTCGGGCTGCGCCGCGGAATCGACGCGGCCGCGCAGGCCGAACCCGTAGACGTCGTCCTCGAAGCCCAATTGCCCCAGCACCTCGCCGACGCGCAGTGCCAATTCGCGGGCATCGACGACCCCGGCGCTCTGGTAGTCGATCCAATCGGCGTCGATGTCGAAATCGATGTTGCCGGCGCGCCGTGCCTCGATCAGCTCCTTTGCCCGTTTCGCGGCCGCAGCCTCGTCGAGGCTCGCCGGCAGGACCGGGCGGTGGCGCAGACCGAGCAGCAAATTGTCGCGCAGCGTTCCGGAGAACAAATAGGGCGTCGCGTTGACATAGCCGATGCGGCGGCCGACAACGGCCAGCGGCAATCCGGCTAGGTCGGTGCCGCCGACCGTGATCCGGCCGCCCGACGGATGCGCCAGCCGCGCCAGCAGCAGCGCCAGCTCATCCTTGCCGCTGCCGCTCTGGCCGATGATCGCGACATGCTCGTCGAGCGCCAGGGTAAAGCTGACCGCGTCGACCAGCCGGCTCTTATCGTCGCCGGCGAGCGACAGATTGGCGACCGTCAGCTCGCCGGTAAGCCGCGGGATCGTCTCCGGCTCGGCCAGCAGGAGCTCGGCGTCGAGCATGTTGGCCGGTTCGAACTGCTCGACGATCTGGTCGTAGGTGAGCCGCGAGTTCTGGTTGTTCTGGTAGAAGTCGAGCAGCTCCTTCCACGGCGACGCCAGATCCTTGTACGCCGCCAGCACCGCGACCAGCGCGCCGAACGACAGGTTGCCCCTGATCACCAGGTAGCCGCCGATCGAGAAGAAGAAGAACGGGGTGAGCTGCCCGATAAAGTTGTTGAGAAATTTGACGAAGAACTTGCGCCGGTAAATCTCGAACCGGATGTCGTAGATGGTGCCGAGAAGATGGGCGAAGTTGCTGAGCTGCAGCTTCACGGTATCGTTGGCCTGGATCTCGGCGATCCCGGCGGCGGATTCCTGAACCCGGTCGGCGACGACGCGTATCGTGCGGATACGGCTCTTGCCGAGCTGGTTCACAACGCGCTGCAGCCTGGGGATGATGTAGCCCTGAACCGGGTAGAGCGCCACCGCCGCGGCGCCCAGCATCGGGTCCTGAACAAACATGAAGAAGATGATGGTCAGCAGCTGCCCGCCCTGAAACAGCGGCAGCACGAACGCGTCGCCGATGAACCCGCCGAGCTGCTCGCATTCGGTGGTGATCATCGGGATGATCTGCGCCGACGATGTCTTCTGGAAATAGCTCGGCGGGAAGCGCATCAGGCGCAGATAGAGCGCATAGCGGAAGCGCCGCAGCATCCGCTCGCCGAGCTGACCCTTCAGCGTGTTGATGCAGTATTTGAAGCCGCCGTTGATGAACACCAGCGCGAGGAAGATCCCGCACAGCGTCATCAGATAAGGCACCTGATTGAGCTCGAACCCGAAGAACGGCTGCGGGAAGCGCTTGCCGCCGATCGCGCGGTTGATGATCGTCTTCGGCAGGTCGAGCGAATAGTAAAGAAACGGAAACGATATCAGCGTAAGCACCAGCAGCATGATCTGGTGCTTCAGGCTGTGCCGCAGGATGAAGCGGTAGACCGTCGGCTCGAGGCTGTCTTCGGTCGGCGGCGCGGGCTTGGACGCCGGCTCGCTTGGCGCCGCGGCGGCCCCGTGGGCGGCCCCGGACGAGGCGCTCGGGGCGGTCCCGGGCGTCAACGGGGGAACGCGCAGCGGCTCGGCCGTGTTGGCTGCCGGAGCGGCCATGGCCGCCAGTGATTTCACCGTGTCGGCTCACTTAAAAAGAGCATTTCATGCGCCCTATGCGCCCGTGTAATAGTACAACCGGTCGACAGCAAAGGAGGCGCCGCATGCCCCGACGGCGCGACCATAAGCGCGTACTGATCTATAGCCACGACAGTTTTGGTCTCGGTCATCTACGTCGTTGCCGCGCGATTGCCCATTCGCTGGTCGAAGCGGACTCCGCCGTTTCAGTCCTGATCCTATCGGGATCGCCTATTATCGGCAGCTTCGATTTTCGCTCGCGCGTGGATTTTGTGCGCATTCCGGGCGTAATCAAGCTGCGCAACGGCGAATATGTGTCGCTGTCCTTGCATATCGACATCGAGGAGACGTTGGCGATGCGCTCCTCGATCATCCGCCACACCGCCGATATCTTCGATCCCGACCTGTTGATCGTCGACAAGGAGCCGCTCGGCCTGCGCGGCGAGGTGCGGCCGACGCTCGATTTGCTGCGCGAGCGCGGCACCCCGCTGATCCTCGGCCTGCGCGACGTGATGGACGATCCCTCGGTGCTCGAATCCGAATGGGAGCGCAAGAACGCGGTGCCCGCGTTGAGCGAGTATTACGACGAGCTGTGGGTTTACGGCCTGCCGCAGGTTTGCGATCCGCTCGCCGGCATCGACCTGCCGGCGAGCGTGCGCCGCCGCATGGTCTACACCGGCTACCTGCGGCGCCATGTCGGCGAGGCAGCGGCGGCCAATGTCGAAACCCGCGGTCTCGCCGCAGACGATTTCCTGCTGGTGACGGCCGGCGGCGGCGGCGATGGCGAGGAGGTCGTCGATTGGGTGCTGGCGGCTTACGAGCACGACCCCGGCCCGCTGCCGCCGGCGTTGATCGTCTACGGCCCCTTTATGCTGCCAGAGCGCCAGGCCGCCTACGATGTGCGCGCCGCGCGCCTGCCGAAGGTGCGGGCGATCACCTTCGACGCTCGCCTGGAAGCCTTGATGGCGCGCGCCAGCGGCGTCGTGGCGATGGGCGGCTACAACACGTTCTGCGAGATCCTGTCGTTCGACAAGCCGGCGCTGATCCTGCCGCGCACCGTGCCGCGGCTCGAACAATACATCCGCGCCCGGCGCGCCGCCGAGCTCGGCCTCGTCGCGATGCTGACCGACGACAACGCGCGCGATCCGATGCGGATGGCGGCGGCGCTCCTGCAACTGACCCAGCAGGCGCGGCCTTCGGCAGTGGTGGTGCCGGGACTCCTCGACGGCATGGCGAACGTCAACAAGCTGGCATCCAAATGGCTCGGCCGCGGCCGCCATCCGCGCTTCGGCAGCCAGTTGCGGCGCAACGCATGAGTCGTGTCGCGTTTGTCCTGAAGGGCTACCCGCGCCTGTCCGAGACCTTTATCGCGCAGGAGATACACGCGCTCGAACAGCGCGGGCTCGACATCCTGATCGTCGCGCTGCGCCACCCGACCGACAAGACTGTGCACCCGGTTCACCGGCAGATCCGCGCCGACCTCCTGTACCTGCCCGAATACCTCTGCCGGGAGCCGCTCAGGGTCTGGCGCGCCTGGCGCCGGGCGCGGCGTCTGCCGGGCTACCGGTCGGCGTGGCGCGCCTGGCTCGCCGATTTTGTCCGCGACCCGACCCCGAACCGCGTCCGCCGTTTCGGCCAGGCGCTGGTGCTGGCCGCCGAGCTGCCCGCCGGCATCGGCCGCCTGCACGCGCATTTCCTCCACACCCCCGCCTCGGTGACGCGCTACGCGGCGACGATGACCGGGCTCGGCTGGAGCGTTTCGGCGCATGCCAAGGACATCTGGACCACGCCCGAGTGGGAGAAGCGCGAAAAGCTCGCCGCCGCCTGCTGGGCGGTGACCTGCACCGCCGCGGGCCACGCGCATCTCGCCGCCTTGGCGCCGGCTCCCGGGCGGGTCGCGCTGTGCTATCACGGCGTCGCGCTCGACCGCTTCCCGCCGACGCCGGCCCCGCCGCCCGGGAAAGCGGGGCACCGTGACGGCAGCGATCCCGCGCGTCCGGTGACGCTCCTCTCGGTCGGGCGCGCGGTGGCGAAGAAGGGTTACGACGACCTGCTCGCCGCGCTGGCCTTGCTCCCGAAAGACCTGGCGTGGCGGTTCGTCCATATCGGTGGCGGCGCGCTCGCCGGCAGGCTCCAGCAAGAAGCCGCCCGGCTCGGCCTCGCCGAGCGCATCGAGTGGCGCGGCGCCCGCCCGCAGCCCGAGGTGCTCGCCGCCTATCGCGCGGCCGATCTTTTCGTGCTCGCCGCCAAAATCGCGCCCGACGGCGACCGCGATGGCCTCCCCAACGTGCTGGTCGAGGCGCAAAGCCAGCGCCTCGCCTGCGTCTCGACCCGGCTCTCCGGCATTCCCGAGCTGATCGAGGACGGCGAGACCGGCATCCTGGTCCCGTCCGGCGACCGTGCCGCGCTCGCCGCCGCGCTGGCCCGGCTGATCGGCGATCCGCACCTGCGCGCCCGGCTCGCGGCGGCCGGCGAGGCGCGGGTCCGCGCGCTCTTCGATGCCGACACCGCGATCGACGCGCTGGCGCGGCGTTTCGGGCTCGCCCCGCCGCAACCGGCATGGGCCGAGCGCGAGTTGGTCGACGCTTCCTGATCGGCGATGCGCATCGCGTTCTACGCGCCCTTGAAGCCGCCCGACCATGAGACCCCGTCGGGCGACCGCCGGATCGCCCGGCTGCTCATCGACGCGTTGCGCCTCGCCGGTCACCAGCCGTTCGTCGCGTCCCGGCTGCGCAGCTTCGATCCAACCGGCGCGCGCCAGGCGCCTCTCGCCGAGCGCGGCAAGCGCACCGCCGAGCGGCTGATCGCCGGCTGGCGCGCGGAGCCGGAAAGCGCGCCCGGGCTGTGGTTCACCTACCACCTCTACTACAAGGCGCCGGATTGGCTCGGCCCCGCAATATCGGCGGCGCTCGGCATCCCCTATGTCGTCGCCGAGGCCTCGTTCGCCGCCAAGCGCGCCGGTGGACCCTGGGATTTCGGCCATCGCGCGGTCGAGCAGGCGCTGCGCTGCGCCGACCGGGTGATCGGCCTCAATACCGCCGACCGCGATGGGGTCGCGCCGCTGCTCGCCCACCCCGAGCGCATTGTCGCGCTGGCGCCATTCCTCGACGCGCGGCCCTATGCCGCCGCGCGCGAGCCGGCATCGCCGCCGCGTCTCATCACCGTGGCGATGATGCGATCCGGCGACAAGCTCGCCTCCTACCGCGTCCTCGGCGCGGCCCTCGCCAGCCTGCTCGACCGTCCCTGGACGCTCGACGTGGTCGGCGACGGCCCGGCGCGCGGCGAGGTCGAGGCCGCGCTGGCGCCGCTCGGCGAGCGCGTGCGGTTTGTCGGCGCCGCCGCCGAGAGCGGCGTGGCCGCGCGACTCGCCGCCGCCGATCTCTGCGTCTGGCCGGCGATCAACGAGGCGTTCGGCATGGCGCTGCTCGAAGCGCAGGCGAGCGGCCTCGCCGTCGTCGCCGGCGACAGCGGCGGGGTCGGCGATGTCGTCGCCGACGGCGCCACCGGCCTCCTGGCGCCGCCGGGCGATGCCGTCGCCTTCGCTGCCGCGGTGCGAGCGCTACTCGACGACCCCCTCCGCCGCGTCGCGTTCGGCGCCGCCGCGCGCGACAAAATCCGCCGCGAGCACGACCTGCCCGCCGCCGCGCGGCGGCTCGCCGAGATCGTCGATTCGCTCGGCCGGGCGCGCGCCGCGTGACCTCGAAGTTCACGACGTTCGCGCTGATCCGCCACATGCCGACCGTGTGGAACGCCGAAGGACGGCTGCAAGGGCAGCGCGATACGCCGCTCGATCCCGCCGCGATCCCGGATTGGCGCCTGCCGCCGGAGCTGGCCGGGTTCCGCTTCCTGGCGAGCCCGCTCGCCCGGACGCTCGCGACCGCCGAGCGCCTCGGCGTCTCGCCGCAAATCGAGCCGCGCCTTATCGAGATGTCGTGGGGCGAATGGGAAGGCCACACCCTCGCCGAGCTTCGCGCCAGCTTCGCCGGCAGCTTGGACGAACTGGAAGCGCAAGGCCTCGATTTCCGCACGCCCGGCGGCGAAAGCCCACGCGACGTGCAGGCGCGAGTCGGGCCGCTGCTCGCCGAGATCGCCGCTTCGGGCCGGCCAACCGCCGCGGTCACCCACAAGGGCGTCATCCGGCCCATTTTCGCGCTCGCGACCGGCTGGAATATGCTCGGCAAGCAGCCTTATCGCCTCTCATGGTCGGCGGCGCATCTGTTTCGCCTCGACGCGGACGGCCACCCGAGCATTGACCGGCTCAACCTCTCGCTGGAGCGGTGATGGCCCGGCGGGTGCTGTTCCACGTCCAGTATTTGCTCGGTATCGGCCATCTGCAGCGCTCGCTGCGCATCGCCGAGGCGCTGGTCGCCGCGGGCATCGACGTCACCCTGGTCCAGGGCGGCCCGCCGGTGCCCGAGATCGAGCGCGACCCCGGCATCGACCCCGGCATCGACCCCGGCGTCGACCCCGGCATCGACATCGTCCAGCTGCCGCCGATCCGCGCCCGCGACGCGACCTTCGCCCTCGTCGGCGCGGCCGGCGAACCGGTCGACGACGCGCTCCGTGCCGTGCGCCGCGACCGGCTGCTCGCCGCATTCGCCGCGGCGCGCCCGGACGCGGTGGTGATCGAGGGGTTCCCGTTCGCCCGCCGCGCCTTCCGCTTCGAGCTCGATCCACTAATCGCCGCGGCGCGCGAGGCGGGGTCGCCCGTCATCTCCTCGGTGCGCGACATCCCGACCGTGCGCCCCGATCCGGACCGGCTGCGGGACATCGTCGCCCGCGTGCGCCGCGACTTCGCCGCCGTGCTGGTGCACGGCGACGCGGCTTTCATCCCGTTCGACGCCGCTTTCCCGGCGGCCCCGCGGATCGCCGACCGCCTGCATTACACGGGCTATGTGACGGAAACCCACCCCACCTCCTCCCTCGCCGCGCCGAAGGACGGAGACGGCGAGGTGCTCGTTTCGGTCGGTGGCGGCGCGGCGGGCCGGATGCTGCTGCAGGCGGCGCTGGCGGCCCGCCGGCAAGGCTGTCTCGCCGGCCGCGTCTGGCGCATCCTCGCCGGCGCCGGCCTCGGCGACGACGCGCTCGCCGCGCTACGCCGCGACGCCCCTCCGGGCGTCGTCATCGAGCGGTTCCGCCGTGATTTTCCGGCGCTGCTGCGCCGCTGTCACGTATCGGTAAGCCAGGCCGGCTACAACACGGTCTTGGACATCCTTGCCGCGAGAGCCCGCGCCGTGCTGGTGCCGTTTGCCGCCGAGCGCGAGACCGAGCAGGCGATCCGCGCCGAGCATCTGGCGTCGCGCGGCGCGGCGCATCTGCTGCGCGAACGCGACCTGACGCCGGCGGCGCTCGCCGCCGTCATCGAGCGTGCCGCGGCGCGCGAGCCTTGCCCGATCGCGCTCGATACCGGCGGCGCGCGGCGCGCGGCCGCGCTGATTGCCGGCTTCATCACGACCGGCTTCTCTAAATGAGCCGTTTCCGAGGCTTTTTTGCGCGGCGCTCCGGCGATATGATCGCGCGATGACGTATCTGCCGCGCGGAGCGGCGGCGAACAGCGCCGAATGGCCAGATCTGGTCGTCGAGCTGGATCGCTGGGAGGAAACCGGGATGGTCGCGCGCCTGTGGTGGCGCGATGACGACGCCGTGGCGCCGACGCCTCGGCTCGACCGCCTGCTTGCGCTCGCCGGCGATACGCCCTTGGCGCTCGCGGTGATCCCGGCGGATGTGGTGCGCGAATTGGCGGCGGCGCTCGACGCCTTCCCGCAGGTCGCGGTGCTGCAGCACGGCTGGTGCCACGCCGACCGCGCCGCGGATTACTCGGGAGCCGGCGCCGGCAAGAAGAGCGAGTACCCGGCCGGGCGTCATCCGGTCGAGATCGCCGACGAATTTGACGAAGGGCGCCAGCGGCTGCGCTCGTTGTTCGGTCCGCGCGCGCTGCCGGTGTTCGTGCCGCCGTGGAACCGCTTCCCCGATCGCTTCGTACCGCTTTTGGCGGAGGCGGGGCTGACCACATTGTCGCAGATGGCGCCGCGCCGGAACCCGCCGCCGCCGGGGGTCGCCATCGCCGACATGCATCTCGACGTCGTCGCCTGGCGGACCACGCGCGGCTTTGTCGGAACGGCGCCGGCGCTCGGCCGGCTGCTTGCCGAGCTGCGGTCGCGGCGCGCGACGGGCGACGGCGCCGCGATCGGCGTGCTGACCCATCACCTCGTGATGGACCCGGCGACCGAGGATTTCATGGCCCGGCTCGGCGCGGTGATTGCCGGTCACCGCGCCGCGCGCTGGATCGACCCGCGTGAGCTGGCGGGGCGGCGGCCGTGAGCCAAGTCGCGGCCACCGGCATGCCCGAGGATGTCGAGCGCTTCAGCTATCCGGCGTCGGCGATGATCGGCGATTACCTGCGCGCCGCGGCCGGGCTTGGGCCCACCCTGGTGATCCTCGCCACGGTCTCGGTCGGCGTCGTCGCCGCATTGGTGCTGGGCGGTTTCGCCGCGATCTTCGGCGCCTTCGCGATCCGCACCGCGTTGCGCCACGGCACCAGCCTGGAGGTCAGCGACAGCGAATTGCGCGCTGTCGGGTTGCGTCCGGCGACGATCGCGTGGTCCGGCCTCGACCGCATGAAGCTCGCCTTTTATTCGACCCGCCGCGACCGCAAGAGCGGCTGGATGCAGTTGGAGCTGGGCGCCGGCCGCGCGCGCCTCAGTCTCGACAGTCGGCTCGACGGGTTCGACCGGTTGGTGCGGCACGCCGCGGCCGCCGCCGCCGAGCGCAACCTCGAGCTCAGCGAGGCGACCTCCGCCAACCTCCAGGCGCTCGGCATCCGGGTCCCGGAAGCAAGGGCGCCGTGGTGAGCGACCTCCTCCAGGTCCACGACCTCTCGATCCGTTTCGCCACGCCGGGCGGCTACCTCGACGCGGTCAAGCACCTGTCGTTCCGCATGCGTCCCGCCTCGACCGTGGCGCTGGTCGGCGAATCGGGCTCGGGCAAATCGACGGTCAGCCAGGCGATCCTGCGCATCCTGCCGCGCAACGGGCTGATCGTCGGCGGCGAAATCCTGTTCGACGACCCGCGCGACGCCGAGGGGCCGGTCGACCTCGCGCAACTCCCGGCCGACGGGCCGGCGATGCGCGCGCTGCGCGGCGGCAGCATCTCGATCGTCTTCCAGGAGCCGATGAGTTCGCTGTCGCCGTTGCACACGGTCGGCAACCAGGTCGGCGAGGCCCTGAGCCTGCACCGCGAATGCGCCGCGGCGGAAGCCAGGGCGCTGACGATCGACATGCTGCGGCTCGTCGGCTTCCCCGACCCGGAGCGGGCGTGGCGCAGCTATCCGTTCGAGCTGTCGGGCGGGCTGCGCCAGCGCGCGATGATCGCGATGGCGCTTGTGTGCCGGCCGGCGCTCGTGATCCTCGACGAGCCGACCACCGCGCTCGACGTGACCATCCAGGCGCAAATCCTCAAGCTCATCGTCGAATTGCAGCACGAGCTCGACATGGCCGTGCTGCTGATCACCCACGATCTCGGCGTCGTCGCCAACATCGCCGAGGAGATCGTCGTGATGTACCAAGGGGAGGTCATGGAAGCGGGCACGCTCCACGACATCTTCGAGCGCGCCGCGCACCCCTATCTGCAGGCCCTGTTGCGCGCAGTGCCGCGCTTCGACATGAAGCCGGGCGAGCGGCTCGTGCCGATCCGCGAGATCCCGGCCGGCGACGCGCCCTATCTGATGGCCGAGAAGGCCGCGTGGTCCGAGGCGGCGTGCGCGGCGCCGCTCCTCGAATGCGTCGATCTGCGCAAGAGCTACGGGCTGCGCCGCTCCGGCCTCTTCGGCGGCGGCATCGCCGGGCGCATCGTCGCGGTCGACGGCGTCAACCTGGAGATCGCACGCGGCGAGTGCCTCGGCCTCGTCGGCGAGAGCGGTTGTGGCAAGACCACGCTGTCGAAGATGCTGCTGCGCGCGGTGACCCCCGACAGCGGCAGCGTCACCTTCAACGACCACGGCACGGTGCGCGACGTGCTCGCCCTCGACGGCGACGAGCTGAAGAAGTTCCGCCGCAAGGTGCAGTTCATCTTCCAGGACCCGTTCGGCTCGTTGAACCCGCGCATGACGGTCGCCGACATCATCGGCGAGCCGCTCGTCATCCACGGCATCGGCGACCGGCGCTCGCGCCGCGAGATCGTCGCCGAGCTCGCCAATCTCGTCGGTCTCGATGTGCGCCATCTGCGGCGCTATCCGCACAGCTTCTCGGGCGGCCAGCGCCAGCGCATCGGCATCGCCCGCGCCCTGGCGCTGCGCCCCGATCTGCTGATCTGCGACGAGCCGGTCTCCGCGCTCGACGTGTCGATCCAGGCCCAGGTCCTCAACCTCTTGATCGACCTCAAGGAAAAGCTCGACCTCACCTATCTCTTCATCTCGCACAATCTGGCCGTCGTCGATTACATCGCCGATCGCGTCGCTGTGATGTGCGCCGGGCGGATCGTCGAGATCGCCGACCGCGGCGTCTTGTTCCGCGACCCGGTGCATCCCTACACCAAGACGCTGCTCGCCGCGGTTCCGGCTCCCGATCTCGCCCACCGGCTCGATTTCGAGCAGCTCATGGAAGAAAAGGCGTCCGATCCGGCGGCGTGGCCCGAGCCGTTTCGCCGCCGCTCCGGCGCTCCGCCGCACCTCATCGAGGTCGCGCCCAACCACTTCGTCGAGGCGACCGCGATGCCGGCCCGCGCGCCGCGCGAATTGAACCTGGCGGCCGGCAAATGAGAAAGGCCCGCGTCCTCGCGCTCGGCCTGCTGCTGCTGACGGCGGGCGGCGCCCGTGCCGCGCTGCTGGAGACGCCGTATTTCGCGGATCTGGTGGCGAGCGGCAAGCTGCCGCCGGCCGTGCAGCGCATCCCGCAGGATCCGGCGCTCGCCGAGCTCGAAGCCCTGGGCAAACCCGGCGGCGATCTGCGCATGCTGATGGCCAGCCCCAAGGACACTCGGCTCATGGTCGTCTACGGCTATGCCCGCCTCGTCGCCTACACCCCGGCTCTGGCAATCGTCCCCGACATCCTGCGCGCGGCGGATGTCGAGGAAGGCCGCATCTTCACCCTGCACCTGCGGTCGGGCCACAAATGGTCCGACGGCCAGCCGTTCACCTCGGAGGATTTCCGCTACTGGTTCGAGGACATCGCCGAAAACCCCGAGCTGTCGCCGACGGGTCCGCCGCTGGCGATGCTGGTCGGCGGCGAGGCGCCCAAGTTCGAGGTGCTCGACGAGACCACGGTGCGCTTCACCTGGGCGAAGCCGAACCCGCTGTTCCTGCCGGCGCTGGCCGCGCCCGATCCGCTGTTCATCTACGCGCCGGCGCATTACCTTAAGAAATTCCATGTCAAATACGCCGACAAGGCCGAGCTCGACGCCAAGATCAAGGACGCCGGGGTGCGCAATTGGGCGGCGCTCCACACCAAGCTCGACAGCCAGTACCACAACGACAACCCCAAGCTGCCGACGCTCGACCCCTGGGTGCTCAAGACCAAGCCGCCGGCCGATCGTATCGTTTTCGAGCGCAACCCCTATTACTACCGTGTCGACGGCGCCGGCCATCAGCTGCCCTATATCGACCGCGTTATCTTCACCATCGCCGACAGCCAGATCATCCCGGCCAAGACCGGCGCCGGGGAGAGCGACCTGCAGGCGCGCTATCTGCGCTTTGACGACTACACCTTCCTCAAAGCGGGCGAGGGCGACGGCCACTACAAGGTGCGGCTGTGGCGCACCGGACCGGGCAGCCAATTGGCGCTCTACCCCAACCTCAACACCAACGACCCGGTCTGGCGCAAGCTGATCCGCGACGTGCGCTTCCGCCGCGCGCTGTCGCTCGCAATCGACCGCCACGAGATCAACCAGGCGCTCTATTTCGGCCTGGCGATCGAAGGGCAGAACACGGTGCTGCCGCAAAGCTCACTCTATCGCACCGAATACCGCGCGAACTGGGCGAGCTACGACGTCAAACAGGCGGATGCGCTGCTCGATGAGGTCGGGCTGACCGGCAGGGATGCGGACGGCAGGCGCCTCCTGCCCGACGGCCGCCCCTGCGCGGTCATCGTCGAGGATTCGGGCGAATCGACCGAGAAATCCGATGTGCTGGAGCTGATCCGCGATTCATGGCGGCGCGTCGGCGTCCAGCTCTATTCGAAGCCGGCGCAGTTGACGCTGTTCCGCCGCCGGGTATTCTCCGGCGATGCGCTGATGTCGATCGACAAGGGCGTCGAGAACGGCCTCGCCACCGCGACGATGTCGCCGGCCGAATTCGCGCCGACCGCCCAAGACCAGCTCGAATGGCCGAGATGGGGCGAATACGCCGAGACCAAGGGCAAGTCCGGCGAGCCGCCCGACATGCCCCAGGCGGTCAAGCTGCGCGAACTCTACGGCGACTGGCTCGCCGCGACCAGCGAGCCGGACCAGGCGCGCATCTGGCACGACATGCTGCAGATCTGGTCGGACGAGGTATTCTCGATCGGCCTCGTCGCCGGCGTGCAGCAGCCGGTCGTGGTCAACGACAGGCTGCGCAACGTGCCGAGCGAAGGCATCTACAATTGGGACCCCGGCGCGCATTTCGGCATCTACAAGCCCGACGGCTTCTGGTTCGCCGAGCCCGGCGGCCCCGGCTCCACCGCCGAACTGTCGGGGGCGGGGCGGTAAAGAAGCAAATGCTCGGGTACATCGTCCGCCGCATCCTGATCATGATCCCGACGCTGATCGTCATCAGCATCGCGATCTTCACGATCATCCATCTGCCGCCGGGCGATTATTTCTCGACCTACATCGCCGAGCTGCAGAGCGCGGGCGAGAAAGCCAATTTGGCGAAGATCGCGTTCCTCAAGGCCGAATACGGTTTCGACCTGCCGTTGTGGCGGCAATACCTCACCTGGGTCGGCAATCTGCTGCGCGGCGACATGGGGTATTCGTTCCTCTACGACATGCCGGTCGACAAGGTGGTCGGCGACCGGCTGCTGCTGACCTTCCTCGTCTCGCTCGCGACGATTGTCTTCACCTATATCGTCGCGTTTCCGATCGGGGTCTATTCGGCCACGCACCAATATAGCTGGGGCGATTATTCGCTCACCCTTCTGGGCTTTCTCGGCCTTGCGACCCCGAGCTTCCTGTTGGCGCTGGTGCTGGTCTACCTCGCCCATGTCTGGTTCGGCATCTCGGTCGGCGGGCTGATGGACCCGCAATACCTCAACCGGCCGTGGGATTGGGGCAAGGCCATGTCGGTCGCCGCCCATATCTGGATCCCGGTCATCGTCATCGGCACCGCCGGGACCGCCGCGATGATCCGCCGGCTGCGCGCCAATCTGCTCGACGAGCTGCAAAAGCAATACGTCGTGACCGCGCGGGCGAAAGGCCTGCACCCGTTCAAGGTGCTGGTGAAATACCCGCTGCGCATGGCGTTGAACCCGTTCATCAGCGATATCGGCTCGCTGCTGCCGCAGGTGATTTCCGGCGCGGTCATCGTCTCGGTGGTGATGTCGCTGCCAACCACCGGGCCGATGCTGTTGGAAGCGCTGCGCAGCCAGGACATGTATCTCGCGGGCTCGTTTCTGATGTTCATGTCGTTCCTGACCGTGATCGGCGTGTTCATTTCCGATCTGGCGCTGGCGACGCTCGACCCTCGCATCCGCCTGCAAAGCGGGGCGCGGTCGTGACCGCCGACATCACCATCGATCCGCTCGACCGGCGTCCCGCGGGGGAGGGCGGCGCCGATCCGCTGCCGCATTACGTCTCGCCGGAACCGTTCGACGCGATGTCGGTCGAGGCGATGACCGCCGGCCAGGAGCGCTACAACCAGGCCTCGCAGTGGCGGCTGATGTGGTGGCGGCTGCTCCGCCACCGGGTGGCGGTGGCATCGGGCTTTCTGCTGTTGTTTTTCTATGCGACCACCCTGGTCAGCGAGATCCTCGCGCCCTACGCGCTCGACACGCGCAACACCGATTTCATCTACGCGCCGCCGCAGCACCTCCACATTTTCGACGAAGGCCGCCTCGTCGCACCCTATGTCGAGGGCTACGATTACCGCCTCGACATGCAGAACCTCCGGCGCGTCTACACGCCGAACCCGGACAAGCGCGAGACGCTGCGCTTCCTGTGCAAGAGCGACCCGTATCTGTTCTGGGGCTTCCTGCCGGCGCGGTTTCACCTCGTTTGCCCGGCCAAAGGCGGGCAGTTGTTCCTGCTCGGCACCGACCGGCTCGGCCGCGACCTGTTCTCCCGCATCGTCTACGGCGCACGGATTTCGCTGACCGTCGGCCTCCTCGGCGTCTCGGTCAGCTTCACGCTCGGCATCCTCATCGGCGGCATCGCCGGCTATTACGGCGGCTGGACCGACATCCTGATCCAGCGCGGCATCGAGGTGGTGCAGTCGTTTCCGCATTTGCCGCTGTGGATGGCCTTGGGCGCGATCCTCCCGGTGACGTGGAGCCCGCTCCTGATCTATTTCGGCATCACCCTCATCCTCGGCATGATCGAGTGGACGCATTTGGCGCGCGCGGTGCGCTCCAAACTCCTGTCGCTGCGCGAGGAAGATTTTTGCACCGCCGCGGTGCTGATGGGCGCGACCCCGGCGCGGATCATCGGCCGTCATCTGCTGCCGAGCTTTATGAGCCACCTGATCGCCTCGGCGACGCTGGTGATCCCCGGCATGATCCTCGGCGAGACCGCGCTCTCCTTCTTGGGGCTCGGGCTGCGCCCGCCGATCACCAGCTGGGGCGTCTTGCTCGGCGAGTCGCAGAACATCAGCGTCGTCGCGCTCTACCCGTGGCTGATGCTGCCGGTGGTGCCGGTCATCGTCACGGTGCTGGCCTTCAACTTTTTCGGCGACGGGCTGCGCGACGCCGCCGACCCGTATCATTAAGGCTTCAGCACCAGCCCTTCTTGGGCGACGATGGTGCCGGGCCGCTCGGCTTCGGCCTCGCTGGCGACCCGGTCCATGAACCCGTCGTTATGGTCCGGGTCGTGGTGGAAGATCACCAACTTGCGCGCATGCGCCGCTTTGGCCAGCCGCACCCCTTCCTGCCAGGTGGAATGGCCCCAGCTGCGATGGGTCAGGTACTCGTCGTCGGTGTAGGTGCAGTCGTAGATCATGATGTCGACGTTCTGGATCAGCGCCATCACGTTCGGGTCGCGGTGGCCGGCAAGATGTTCGGTGTCGGTGACGTAGGCGATCGACTTGCCGCGATATTCGACGCGATAGCCGGTCGCGCCGTTCGGATGGTTGAGCGGCGCGGTGTGCAGCACGATCCCGGGATGCGGCACGATCGGCGAGCCGCCGGCGTCGAAGTCGATGAAATCGATCTGCGCCGCGAAGATGTTGAGCGGGATCGGAAAGAGCGGCGCCGCCATGCTTTTGCCCAGCACGTTCTCGATGCCGGCGCCGCGTTTCAGATGACCGGCCCAGAACCGCATGCGGCTGCGCGCGTCGTAGCACGGGGAGAAAAACGGCAGGCCGACCACGTGATCGAAATGGGTGTGGCTGAAGAAAAGATCGAGCTCGGTGGGCCGGCCGCTCTTGACCAATGAATGACCGAGCGCCCGCAAGCCGCTGCCGGCATCGAAGATCAGCAGCCGCTCGCCGCAGCGCACTTCGACGCATGAGGTATTCCCGCCATAGCGCGCCGTATCAGGTCCAGGACAGGCGATGCTGCCGCGAACGCCCCAGAAGCGAATCGTCAGGTCGGATCGAGCCAAGCCCGGCCCCTGTCTGGCCACCGGCCTAAACTATAGCGTCGCCGCAAGGGAAAAGGCCAGATCGCCCGCACGCTTTGTTGCAATGGAGAAATTTTAGCGGAGGTTTTGCTCTAACCCGTTGTTAACGGTTGAGGATGTAATCGATGGGTGAGCGTTAGGGTTAAGCGACGAGGAGATGCCCCATGTCTCAGAACGAGTACGACACCGCGATTGCCGAATTCATGCGCAAAAAAGGCATCACCCGCTGCCCGACCGCGTGCGCGGTAGCGACGCATGCCGCGGTTCCCGAGGCCGACCGCGTCGCATTGCGCGACTATAACGCCGCCAAGGAAGCCGCCCGGATGGAGAAGTCGAAGGGCTTCCATCTCTTCGCCGCCTGAGCTTTCTCCTCTCGCCGCGCGCTACCGCCCGCGGTAGCGCGGCCGCCGTTTCTTCCTGAACGCGGCGACCCCTTCCTTCGCATCCTCGCTGTCGCGCACCGCGCCGCCAGCTCCGCCGGACCCTTCGGCAACACCCCCGTCATTGACGAATCGCTTCATCGCCGCCAGCGCCAAGGGCGCCTGATCGACGATCTTTTCCGCCATCGCCACCGCCGCCGCGACCTCGCCGCCCGGCGCGACGACCCGGTTCGCCAGGCCGACCGCATAGGCGCGCGCCGCGCCGTGCCCGAAATGGTCGTGGGGCTTATTCACGATCTTGCGGAAGCATCCGCATCGCCCGCGTAAAGACCTCATGTCCTCTACGCTCCCAGGGCCGGATCGCTATTGGCGTGCGACCCGGATATTTTGGAACGTTTTAAAATT
>DASRLO010000083.1:0-35427 GCA_035648415.1 Allostellaceae bacterium | reverse complement strand
CCCCCGCGAAAACCAAATCCCTGCAACCTCAAACCCAAAGAAATCGCGCCACCGGCGCCATCCCGCAGTACACCCTATGCGCGAGTGGGAGCCGCCGGACGCGATACCCGCATTCACGCGCTGAATTGATCAGGCTAGGCGCTGGCGGCTTGGGCTGTGGCTTTTCCACTAGTCGTTCGATAGGTCAACCGCTTGCCGATGATGCCCCGGATCGCGCGTTCGGTGCGCTCAACGTCGTCCACACCAAGGGCAATCCGGTTGCTGTAGCGGAAATCGAATTCGGCGAGGTAGCGATGCAGGTGCTTTTCGCTGCAATGCTGGTAGATGCCGCGCATCCCGCGCTTGAAGATCGAGAAGAAGCCCTCGACGGTGTTGGTGTGCGCCTTGCCGCGCGCCCATTCCTCGATGGAGTGATTGACGCTTTCGTGGCTCGCGAAACGCCATCCAATCGCCCGGTAGGCGTTCGCCTGGTCGGTCATCAAATCGCTCTTGGTGTCGGCATGGGCAAACACGATCCGGCGCAACTCGCGAGCGGTCACGTTCTCAGCCTTGATGGATCGCGCCTTCCCGCCACGCTCAACCAAGGTCACGACCGGGATTTTGTCGTGCCACCCGGAACCGCCTTGCTTCCGCCAACCGCGCTCGTTGCTGAATTGCCATGGGTTCGGCCGTGGGTCGTCGCGGCGTGCGGTGAAGGTTTCGTCGATTTCGATGATCTTGCCCTCGCCGCCGATTGGCCCGAACACATCGGAATGATCGGCCATCGCCTCGCGAATGCGATGACCGATAAACCAGCCAGTTTTGAAATCGACGCCGAGGACGCGGCAGAACTGGTTAGCCGAGAAGCCCTTTTTGCTGCTGCACATGATGTGCATCGCCTGAAGCCATATGTGCATCGGCACATGGCTTTTCTCGAAGATGGTGCCGATCTTGACGGTAAAAGGCTTGCGGCAGGCATAGCACTTGTAGGTGCCGGTCCGGGTGCTCTTGCCCTTCAAAGCCGCGCTCTTACCGATTACGCCACAGTGCGGACAGAACCGTCCATTCGGCCACACGATAGCCTCAACGTAGGCGTAGGCGGCTTCTTCGTTGCGGAAGCGGGGTTCGTCGAGAACGGAATTCGGCATGGCTTATCTCCTTGTGAGATTTATATAATGCCTGATCGTGGTACGTCAAGTCCAATATCGCCTGACATTTGGAACAAATAGGGTACAAAGATACTCACTCCGCTGTGAGGGCTTGAAAAGCAGTCTCGCCGCTGATCTTCCCTGATAAGCCCGCCGTTATCCGCTGATACGCCGCTGTTAATTTAGCTGTTTCCCGCTGATAATTCGCCGCTCGATGGACATTAAGGCATTGATACGAGTTGATAAATTGACCGATCCGAAGTCCGGAAAACAGCGAAGGGCGCTGGGATGAGGGGAAGGGCTGCTTGACTGAGGTGCGACAACCTGCCCTTAATTGCGGCGTCCAAGGGGTGCCCCGGCAGGGCTGAGATTCGTTGATCGCGAAAACCCTTTGAACCTGATCCGGGTCGTGCCGGCGTAGGGACAGGGCGTTGCGCCAAGCATCCCCCGCATGATCGCCTCGGGTCGTCGTTCAACCGGCGCAACGGAGATTTCCCATGCCCGATTCCGCCCCGCTTCCGGCCACCAAACGCTCCCCGAAGGTCGACGAGCTGCAGGTCACCACCGGCGCCTTTCCCTCCTCGCGCAAGGTCTTCGCGACCAGTCCCCGATATGCCGGTCTGCGCGTCGCGATGCGCGAGATCGACCTCGAGGAAAGCGCCAAGGAGCCGGCGTTGCGGGTCTACGACACCTCGGGTCCCTATTCCGACGGCGCCACCGCGGTCGATATCGCCCGCGGCCTCGCCGAGTTGCGCCGCGGCTGGGTCCTGGGCCGCGGCGATGTCGCGGAAATCACCGGCCGCGACATCAAGCCCGAGGATAACGGCCTCAAGCGCGGCGAGGAATCGAACGTCCCGATTTTCGATCGGGCGGCGCGCACGGTGCTGCGCGCCAAGCCCGGCGCGGCGCCGACCCAGATGTCCTACGCCCGCCGCGGCATCGTCACGCAAGAGATGGAATACGTCGCGATCCGCGAGAATCTCGGCCGCGAGGCGGCGCTGCGGCGAATCGACGAGGGCCACTCGTTCGGCGCCGCGATCCCCGAGCATGTCACCCCGGAGTTCGTCCGCGACGAGATCGCCCGCGGCCGCGCGATCATCCCCAACAATATCAATCACCCGGAAACCGAGCCGATGATCATCGGCCGCAATTTCCTGGTGAAGGTCAATGCCAATATTGGCAATTCGATCGTCACCTCCTCGGTCGCCGAGGAGGTCGACAAGCTGGTCTGGGCGACGCGCTGGGGCGCCGACACGGTCATGGACCTCTCGACCGGGCGCAACATCCACACCATCCGCGAGTGGATCGTGCGCAACTCGCCGGTGCCGATCGGCACCGTGCCGATCTACCAGGCGCTGGAAAAGGTCGGCGGCGCCGCCGAGGAGCTGACCTGGGAATTGTTCCGCGACACCCTCATCGAGCAGGCCGAGCAGGGGGTCGACTACTTCACCATCCACGCCGGCGTCAGGCTGGCCTACATCCCGATGACCGCCAGCCGGGTCACCGGCATCGTCTCGCGCGGCGGCTCGATCATGGCGAAATGGTGCCTGGCGCACCACCAGGAGAGCTTCCTCTACACCCATTTCCGCGAGATCAACGAGATCATGCGGGCCTATGACGTGTCGTATTCGCTTGGCGACGGGCTGCGTCCGGGCTGCAATGCCGACGCCAACGACCGCGCCCAGTTCGCCGAACTCGAAACCCTCGGCGAATTGACCAAGCTCGCCTGGGAGGACGATGTCCAGGTGATGATCGAGGGCCCCGGCCATGTGCCGATGCACAAGATCAAGATCAACATGGACAAGCAGCTCGAGGTCTGCGGCGAGGCTCCGTTCTATACGCTGGGGCCGCTGGTCACCGACATCGCGCCGGGCTACGACCACATCACCAGCGGCATCGGCGCGGCGATGATCGGCTGGTTCGGCACGGCCCTGCTCTGCTACGTAACGCCAAAGGAGCATCTCGGGCTCCCCGACCGCGACGACGTCAAGACCGGGGTCATCACCTACAAGATCGCCGCCCACGCGGCCGATCTCGCCAAGGGCCACCCGGCGGCGCGTCTGCGCGACGACGCGCTGTCGCGGGCGCGGTTCGAGTTTCGCTGGCGCGACCAGTTCAACCTCGGTCTCGACCCCGAAACCGCCGAGAAATTCCATGACCAGACCCTGCCGGCCGACGGCGCCAAGCTGGCGCATTTCTGCTCGATGTGCGGGCCGAAATTCTGCTCGATGCAGATCACCCAGGAGATTCGCGACTACGCCCAGTCGGGCATGGCCGAGAAATCCGAAGAATTCCTCAAGCAGGGCGGCGAGATCTACACCGACGAGCACGGCCTGCCGCGCGCGGCGGCGGATTAGCTTCGCCCCCGCTTGCGGGGAGGGATTGTCCGAGCTTCGAATCTCTCCCGCAAGCGGAGAGGAGCTAACGCAACCTTCTCGCGAGCCGGATCAAAACCGTGTAGGTTTCGTGGCGAACCGGGAGAGCGGGCAATGGCGCCGCGCACGTTCCAGATTGCCCTGATCAAGCCGTCGCACCGGTTATGTGATCCAATGGCGCCGCACGACCATTCCGTCGAACAGCCTGGCGAGCGGGCTCAGACCCAATCGCCGACTGCCTCGAAACCGCGCGCTCGGCGGCGATGTCGGGATCGCGGTCGATGCTTGACGGATACCGCGCACCTACGGGCGCCGGCGATTGGGGCGACGCTTGACGCTTGACCGCTCGGTCGGAAGGGACCATTTCGCCGGCGGGACATCAGAACAAACGGCGCGCGGGCCGGGGGCTTCGGAGGCATTTTTGTGAGCGTTGATCAGGCGCAGGTCGAGATTGCCGATTTTGTGACGCCGCGCGGCGTCATCGCGCAGTTGCGGACGACCGGCAAAAGGCAGGTACTCCAGGAGCTTGCCCGGCGCGCGGCGACCATGACCGGCATCGCCGACCGCCGGATCTACGAGGCGCTTGCCGAGCGCGAGCGCCTTGGCACGACGGGCATCGGCGCAGGCGTCGCGGTGCCGCATTGCCGGCTGCCCGAGCTGATCCGGCTTCATGGCATGTTCGCGCGGCTGGAGCGGCCGGTGCCGTTCGAGGCGATCGACGACCAGCCGGTCGACCTCGTGTTCCTGCTGCTGGCGCCCGCCGTCGCCGGCGCCGAGCACCTCAAGGCGCTCGCGCGCGTCTCGCGGCTGCTGCGCGACCGCTCGATGTGCGAGAAGCTGCGCGGCGCGAACAACGCCGACGCCATCTACGCGCTGTTGAGCGGGAGTTAGCGCCGCGGCGGCCTCAGCCCGGTCATGACGGGTGTAAGATCAGCCGCATGAGCGAAACCGGCGCCAAAGACCCGATCTCGAAAATCTTCGCGGGCAAGGCGGCCGGCCTCTTCGGCCGGGCTCAGCGCCGGCCGCGCGGCGCGCGCATTCCGGTATCGATCGTCACCGGGTTCCTTGGCGCCGGCAAGACGACCCTGATCCGTGCGCTGCTCGACAGCCCCGCAGGCGCCAACACAGCGGTTGTCGTCAACGAATACGGCGAAATCGGCATCGACAACGCGCTGCTCCGCGGGTCGAGCGACGCAACCGTACTGCTCGGCAATGGCTGCATGTGCTGCCTGGCGCGCAGCGACCTGCAGGAAACGCTGCGCGGCCTCTTCGCCGATCGCGCGCGCGGCGTCGTGCCGGGCTTTCAGCGCGTCGTCATCGAGACCAGCGGCCTCGCCGATCCCGGCCCCTTGTTGCAGACCTTCGCCAGCGACCGCGCGCTCGGCCAGGAATTCCACCTGCAGGCGCTGGTCGCGGTGGTCGACGCGCCCAACGGCGCGCGCAACCTGGCCTCGGCGCCCGAGGCGCGCGAGCAAGTGGCGCTCGCCGACCGGATCGTGCTGACCAAGACCGATCTCGCCGACCCGGCCGCCCTCATCGCGCAAATCGCCGCGCTGACCGCGGCGCCGGTCGCGCGTGCGCTCAATGGCGCGATCGAACCCGGCTACCTGCTCGACGAACGGCTCGATCTCGCGGCGCGCATCCCGGAACACGATCACGCCCATGCGCACAGCCATGGCATCGACAGCTTCGCGATCGCGTTCGACAAGCCGCTGCGCTGGCCTGCCTTCGAGCAGGCGATGGCGGTGCTGACCGCGTTGCGCGGGGCCGATCTGTTGCGCGTCAAGGGCATCGTCGCGGTCGATGGGGTCAAGGGCCCGGTCGTCGTCCACGCCGTGCAGCACACCGCGCACCGGCCGGTCGAACTGGAAACCTGGCCCGACGGCGACCACACCTCGCGGCTGGTGTTCATCACCCGCGGCATCGGCCGGGCCGAGGTCGAGGGCCTGATCGCCGCCGTCGCGGCGCTCGCCAAATAGCCCCTCACCCTCCCACGCCGATGGCGTGGGTCCCTCCCTCTCCCCGTAAACGGGGCGAGGGGATCGGTGACAGCGCGCTCCCTCTCCCCGCCTGCGGGGAGAGGGTCGGGGTGAGGGGCTGTCGCCGCCTATAACGATCCCAATACCGCCTGATTCCATCGCGCTGCTGGGGGTCGGGCAGGCGGCCGTAGCCGGCCTTGAGGTTGTCGGCCATGTGATCGGGCTTGTTGGTCGCCGGGATCACCACCGTCACCGCCGGGTCGCCGAGCAGGTATTTCAGAAAAACCTGTCCCCAGTTCGCGCCGTCGAACTCGGCCGCCCAATCGGGCAGCGGCTTGCCGCGCACCTTGCGGAACAAATTGCCCTGCTCGAACGGCTGGTTGACGATAACCGCGACCCCGCGCCGCGCAGCGACCGGCAGAACCGTGGTTTCCGGCTCGCGCGTCGCCAGCGAATAGCCGAGCTGAACAAAATCGATCCCGCTTTCGCCGTCGAGGATGCGGGCCAACTCCGCCAGCGCGCCGGTCGTGTAATGGGTGATGCCGATATAGCGCAGCTGGCCCTTCGCCTTCATCTAGCGCATCGTCGCCAATTGGGTGCGCCAATCGACCAGGTTGTGGACCTGCATCAGGTCGATAACCGGACTTTTCAGCAATTGCGCCGAGCGGGCCATCTGCTCGATGCCGCGCTCGCGGCCGCTGATCCACACCTTGGTGGCGAGAAACACCTCTTTGCGCATCCCCAACTCGGCGACGATGTCGCCGACCACGCCTTCGCTGCGGCCGTACATCGGCGAGGTGTCGATCATCTTGCCGCCGCCCGCGACGAGCGCCTTGACCACCCCGCGCAAGGGCTGGCGGGCCGCGTCGTCCGTGCCGACATCGAACACCGGCCACGTGCCGAGGCCGACGACCGGCATCGCCTCGCCGGTCGACGGGATCGGGCGGGTAATCATTTTCGGTTCGGCCATGGCGCTTCCCATTCCCACCGCCGGCACGGCCGCCACACCGGCCAGCCCGCGCAAAACCCCGCGCCGATGAATCGTGCTCAGGTGTCGAGCCCCAGCATCAGTCGCAGGTTCTGCACCGCCGCGCCCGAGGCGCCTTTGCCGAGATTGTCGAGCCGTGCGACCAGCACTGCCTGCCGCTGCGTCTCATTGGTATAAACCGATAATTCCAGCCTATTCGTATCGTTGAGCGCCTGCGGTTCGATCCTGCCGTCGGTAACGGCCTCGATGACCGACACGTAGACGGCGCCCCTGTACCGCTCGGCCAATACCGCGCGCAGGTCGCTGCCCGTCGGCTTCCCGGGCAGGGTGTCGAGGTGCAGCGGCACCGACACCAGCATCCCCTGGCGGAAATGCCCGACCGACGGCACGAAAATCGGCCGGCGCGTGAGGCCGCCGTATTTCTGCGTCTCCGGCACATGCTTGTGCTCGAGGCCGAGCGCATAGAGCTCGAAAGCCGGGCCGCCGCCGCCGTCGTGCGCCGCGATCATCGATTTCCCACCGCCCGAATAGCCGCTCACCGCGTTGATCGTGACCGGGTAGTCCGCCGGGATCAGTCCGGCATCGACCAGCGGCCGGATGAGGCCGATCGCACCGGTCGGGTAGCAGCCGGGGTTGCTGACCTTGGCGGCGGCGGCGATGCGTTCTCCCTGACCCGCGGCCATCTCGGGAAACCCGTATTCCCACGCCCTGTCGACGCGGTGCGCGGTGCTGCCGTCGAGCAGCTTCGGCGCGTCGGACCCCAGGCCCTCGGCCAGCGCCGCCGCTTCCTTGGCCGCGGCGTCGGGCAGGCACAGCACGACGAGATCGACCGCCGCCATGATGTCGCGCCGCGCCGCCACGTCCTTGCGTCGCGCCTCGGGCAGGCTCTTCAAGTCGACCGACGACAACGCTTCGAGGCGCGCGCGGATGCCGAGCCCGGTCGTTCCGGCTTCGCCGTCGATAAACACTTTCGGTCTGTTGCGCGTCATCGGTCTTGCTCCTGCGCCATGCCATTTCGGGCAAACAAAAAAGCCCCGGCGGATTTTCCGACGGAGCTTGAACGCTCGGTGCGTATCGACTTGGAAGGATCAGCCCTCCCGGTTCTCGATGCGCGCGCGTGCAACCCCGCCGCGGGAGCGGCGTCGGCGTCGTTCGGTGCGGGTCACGGCGGCGCGAAGCATGCCGGTACAGGTATCGCCTTGCGCGAGTGGCGTCAATCGCGTTGCGCAGCCTTTACGCTGGCCGACATTTCATAAAGGCGGCGCGGCGGCAGATCGCCACCGTGTCGCCGTGCTGGTTGAAGCCGATATGCTCGAACTCGACAATCCCCGCGTCGGCGCGCGACTTGCTCTTGCGCAGCGATATCACGGTGGTGCGCACATGTACGGTATCGCCGTGGAACACCGGCTTCGGGAAGCGCACGTCGCTCATCCCCAGATTCGCGACGGTCGTCCCCAACGTCGTGTCGCCGACGCTGATCCCGATCACCAGCCCGAGGGTGAAGATGCTGTTGACCAGCGGCCGGCCGAATTCGGTCGTCTTGGCGAATTCGGCGTCGAGGTGCAGCGGCTGCGGGTTCATCGTCATCGTGGTGAACAGCACGTTGTCGGTTTCGGTGACCGTGCGGGTCATCGCGTGCTCGAACACCTGTCCTTCGCTGAACTCCTCGAAATAGAGCCCGGCCACGCTCACTGCCCCTTGAACACCGGCCGGCGCTTTTCGTTGAACGCGGCGACCGCCTCCTTGTGGTCCTCGGTGAAGGCGCAGCGCGCCTGGTGCTCGGCTTCGAGGTCGAGCACGGTCTGGAACGGCTCGGTTTCGGCGGCGAACAAATTCTTCTTGATGTAGCCGAGCGCGACGCGCGGCCCGTCGGCGAGCCGTCGTGCAAGGGTCATGGTCTCATCACGCAAAACCGCGTCGTCGACCAGCTTGTTGACCATGCCGAGCGACAACGCGGTCTCGGCGTCGATCACGTCGCCCAGCAGATAGAGCTCGCGCGCCTTGGCGGTGCCGACCAGACGCGTCAGGCTCCAGGTGCCGCCGTAATCGCCCGAATAGCCGATGCGGACAAAGGCGGTGCCAAACCGCGCCGATTTGCCGGCGACCCGAAGGTCGCAGGCCAGCGCCAAGCCCAAACCCGCGCCGGCGACCGGTCCGTTGATCGCCGCGACGATCGGTTTCGGGCAGTTGCGCATCAGGAGCGGCAGCTGATGCGAGCGGCGCAGCCCCTCGACCCGGTCTTCGACGCTCTGGTCGCGGCCGCGCGACTCCATCGACTTGACGTCGCCGCCCGAACACCAGCCGCGTCCCGCGCCGGTGATGACGACGCAGCCGACCTCGCGGTCGGTCGCCAGGCGCTGAAGCGCGTCGGTCAACCCCTGGGTCATCTCGCCCGACAGCGCGTTGAGCCGCTCCGGGCGGTTGAGGGTCAGCCAGGCGACGCCATTCTCGATCGCTTCCAACAGATCGGGCATGTCTTTCTCCTTCGCGAAATCGGCGGATCATAACTGCGAAGAACCCGTCATTGCGAGGCGCCCGACGGGCGGCGTGGCAATCTCGTCGGGATGAGCCTACCGGCGGAACGAGATTGCTTCGCTGCGCCCGCAATGACAGAACGACGTATGGAAACCATTCGTGTCGTCTGCGGGCATGACTGCCCGGATATGTGCTCGCTGCTGGCCGAGGTCGAGGGCGGCCGGGTCAAGCGCATCAAGGGCGATCCTGAGCAGAATTTCACCGCCGGCTTCGCCTGCGCCAAGGTCACCCGCGACGCCGAACTGGTGCATTCGCCGGCGCGCCTCAAGACGCCGCTGCGCCGGGCCGGGCCGAAGGGCAGGGGCGAGTTCGCCCCCATTTCGTGGGACGCGGCGCTCGACGAGATCACCGGGCGCTGGCGCCGGATCATCGCCGAGTCGGGGCCGCTGGCGCTGCTCGGCTACGCCTACAGCGCGCATCAGGGGCAGCTCAACCGCGGGCTGGTGCTCGGCCTCTTCCACGCGCTGGGCGCCAGCCGGCTCGCCGCCGGCACGGTCTGCGACACCTGCTGCGAGACCGCCTGGGACATGACGGTCGGCCCGATCGGCGGCGCCGACCCGGAGGCGGTCGACGACAGCGACCTCATTGTCTCATGGGGCGCGGACCTCGTCGCCACCAACGTGCATTTCTGGGCTCGGGTCGAGGCGGCGCAGCGGCGCGGCGTCAAGCTTGTCGTCATCGACCCTCGCCGCAGCCGCACCGGCGCCCGCGCCGATCTCTTCCTGCCGATCCGCATCGGCACCGACGCCGCGCTGGCCTTGGGCCTCATGCATATCCTGGCGCGCGACGGCCTCGTCGAGCGCGACTACACCGCCGCGCACACGACGGGTTTCGACCGGCTCGAAACGCAAGTGCTGCCGCGCTTCGCGCCCGGCCGGGTCGCCGAGATCACCGGCCTCGCCGTCGCCGATATCGAGCAGCTCGCGGCGCTGTACGGCGCGGCGAAGCGCTCGTTCATCCGCCTCGGCGAGGGGATGACGCGGCTCGCCCGCGGCGGCGAAGCGCTGCGCGCGGTGGCTTTGCTGCCCGGCGTGACCGGCGCCTACGGCCGGCGCGGCGGCGGCGCCCTCTTGCTCACCGCGTCCTCGTGCGAGCTCGATTACGCCGCGCTGCGCCGCCCTTCCGGGCCGGCGGCGACCCGCACGGTGAACCACCTGCGGCTCGGCGATGCGCTTCTCCACATGACCGACCCGCCGATCCGCGCGCTCTTCATCGCCGCCAACAATCCGGCGGTCACCAACCCCGACGCCGGCAAGGTGCGCCAGGGCCTCGCGCGCGACGACTTGTTCACAATCGTCCACGACCCGTTCATGACCGCGACCGCGCGCTACGCCGATATCGTGCTGCCGGCGACGACCTATCTCGAAACCGAGGATTTTTACCGCGCCTATGGCACCTATTACCTGCAATACGCGCCGCAGGCGGTCGCGCCGCAGGGCGAGGCATGGTCGAACCTGCGCCTCGCGCAGGAACTGGCGCGCCGCATGGGCCTTGCCGACGCGGTGTTCGGCATGACCCCGCCGGAGCTGATCGACACACTGATCGGCGGCGGCACGACCGCGGCCGGCCCGCTCGACCCGGAGGCGGCCCGATCGGGAAGGCCGGTCAACATCGCCCCTGCCGGCGGCCAGCAATTCCGCACGCCGTCCGGCAGGCTCGAATTCTATTCCGAGCAGCTTGCGGCGCAGGGCCTCGCGCCGATGCCGGATTGGCAGCCCGACCAGCACGAGGAGCGCGACGCCGCGCGCTGGCCCTTGCGGCTATTGACCGCGCCCGGCTATTTCCAGGCGCACACCGCCTATGCCGGCGTCGCTTTCCTGCGCCGCCGCGAGGGCGCCCCCTTCTGCGTCCTGCACCCCGACGACGCCGCGTCGCGCGGCCTCGCGGACGGCGCCAAGGTGCGCCTTCACAACGCGCGCGGCGAAGTCGGCCTCGTGCTCAAGATCGGCGACGAAATCCAGCCGGGCGTGGTGCTGGTGCCCGGCCAGCGCCCGGACGACGAGACCGTCGCCGGCACCGTCAACATGCTGGTCTCCGACCGCTACACCGATCTCGGCGAAGGCGCGACCTACCAGAGCACCTTCCTCGACGTCGAGGCGTGGCCTGCCGGTTGAGCCGCATTCTTTCTTGCTGTCATTCCGGGTCTGCCCCTTGCGGGGCGTCCCGGAGTGCTCATCGTGCCGCCCGCCTTGTTTGACACCTTCTCGCTTTTGCCGGACGCTTTTCCGCGACTTGCGGAGGAAACCGATGAAGATCGCGCGCATCGAAACCTTCATCCTCGGCACCGGCAGCTCGAAGGACCTCTTGTTCTGCCGGGTCGAGGCCGAGGACGGCACTCACGGCTGGGGCGAGGCCTATGTCACGCACGGCCGCGAAGAAGTCATTGGGCTGCTGATCGAGAAGATGGCGCCGCATGTCATCGGCCGTCCGGTATTCAACATCCGCCACACCGGCCAGGTGATGTTCGACGATTTCGCGATCAAGCGCGGCTCCATGGAGCTGCTTTCCGCGTGGAGCGCGATCGAAATCGCCTCATGGGACATCATCGGCAAGATCGCCGGGCTGCCGGTCTACAACCTGCTGGGCGGCGCGTCGCGCGAGCGGGTGCGGGTCTACGCCAATGGCTGGGCCGGCCGCACGACGATCGAGGACGGCGTCGAGCGCGGCCGCAAAATCAAGGCGATGGGCTTTACCGCCGCCAAGTTCGACCCGTTCCCCGGCCCCTGGCGCACCCATGTCGACCGCAAGGACGAGGATTTCGCGATCGACTACGTCGCCGCGATGCGCGAGGCGCTGGGCCCCGAATTCGAGATTTTGGTCGAGGCGCACCGCCGCTTTTCGCCGCAGCACGCGATCCGCGTCGGCCGCCGCCTCGAGGCGCTCGGCATCGAGTGGTACGAGGAGCCGTGCCTCGCCGACAATTTGGCGCTGCTCGCCGAGGTGCGCGACAAGGTGGCGATCCCGATCGTCACCGGCGAAGCGCTTTACACCAAGGAATCGTTCTTCGAGTGCCTGGCGCGCCGCGCCGCCGACATCCTCAACCCCGACATCTGCGCGATCGGCGGCATCTCGGCGCTCTTGGACATTTCGGTGATGGCCCAGCCGCAGGCCGTCGTCATGTCGCCGCACAACTACAATTCGCCGCTGATCGGCATGGCCGCGACCGTCGCGGTCTCGGCGGTGATCCCCAACTTCAAGATCACCGAGTATTTCGTCAATTTCGCGGAGCGCTGCCGCGAAATCGCCACCGCCTCGCTGGCGATGAAGGACGGCTGGATCGACCTGCCGGCAGCGCCCGGCCTCGGCGTCGATATCGACGTCGCCAGGCTGCGCTCATACCCACACGGCGAAGCCAGCCATCACGGCTTGCGCCACTACACCGAGGAATATCCCCGCAAAGGCTACACCCCTAGCCTCAAGGGCGACGCCGCCTCGCCTTAGATCGCACGTTCCGTCGCCGGGGTATCTAACCCAGCGCCCGGTCCAAATCGTCGATCAGGTCTTGCGGGTCCTCGATGCCGGCGGAAAGCCGCAGCAGGTCGCTCGGCACCGGGGTCCCGGCGCCCTCGATCGAGGCGCGGTGTTCCAGCAAGCTCTCGACCCCGCCCAGCGAGGTCGCGCGCTTCCAGATCTCGACCCGCGCCGCGGTGGCGATCGCGGCGTCCTCGCCGCCCTTGACCCGGATCGACAGCATGCCGCCGAACCCGCCCGTCATCTGCCGCGCCGCGACCGCGTGGCCGGGATGCGCCGGGAGGCCGGGATAGAGCACCTGTTCGATACCCGGATGCCCGGCCATCGCTTCGGCGACGCGCTGCGCTGAACCACTGGCGCGCTCGACCCGAAGGTAGAGCGTGCGCATGCCGCGCAGCAGCAGGTATGCTTCGAGGCTGCCGAGGATCGCACCGCCGCTGCCGCGGCCGGCGACGAGGCGCTGCCAGAATTCGTCGTTGCGCGCGCCGGTCAGGGTGCCGGCGATGACGTCGCTGTGGCCGTTCAAATACTTTGTCGCCGAATGCATGACGATGTCGGCGCCGAATTCGATCGGCCGGGTCAGCACCGGGCTCGCCGTGGTGCTGTCGACCGCGAGCAGCGCGCCGGCCCGGTGGGCGATCTCGGCCGCGCCGGCGATGTCGGTCACCGACCATAGCGGGTTGGCCGGGGTCTCGATCCAGACCAGCCGCGTCCGCCCCGGCTGCACCGCCTCGCGCAGCGCCTCGAGCGAGCTAGTGTCGACAAAATCGGCCGCGATATGCCCCTCGGCGGCATGGCCGGCGATCCACCGCCTGAGGCTGTGATACATGATCTTCGGCCCGACCACATGCGCGCCGAGCGGCAGCGCGCGGAACACCGTCGTCGCCGCCGCCATGCCGGACGACAGCACCAGCGACGCGGCGCCGCCTTCGAGCGCGGTCAACAGCGCCTCCGGCTGGTCGTAACCGGGATTGTCGGCGCGTGCATAGTTGCGGCCGCGCCGGTACTGGTTGTCGGGGTCGCGGATATACGTGGTCGCCGGCTGGATCGGCAGCACCACGGCGCCGGTCGCGGCGTCGGTCCAGCCGAGGCCCTGGGCGGCGAGCGTGGCGGGATGGGGCGGGTGACGGTTGGTTTTCATCGCGTGCCTCGGCGGCGTTGTGCCGCCGCAGCATATCATTGACCGTCAGCCAGACCTGGCATAGAGCAGCTTCCATGCCGCTCCGCCGACATCTTCTCGCCCTCGCCCTGCTGTTCACGGCGTTGCCGGCCTGGGCGCTCGAAACTTTCGCCACGTCCGAGATGACCATCCAAACCGCCGGGGAACCGCAGAACTTCAAGGTCGAATTGGCGCTCAGCGACGCGCAGATGGAGCAGGGGTTGATGTTCCGCCGCAGCCTTGCTCCCGATGCCGGGATGCTGTTCGACTTCAAGGCGCCGAGCAACGTCACGATGTGGATGAAGAACACCCTCATCCCGCTCGACATGCTGTTCCTCGACGCGCGAGGACGGATTTTCGACATCCACGAGCGCGCGGTGCCGATGTCGCTCGACATCATCGCGGCCAAGGGGCCGGCGCGCTATGTGGTCGAGTTGAACGGCGGCACCGCGGCGCGGCTCGGCATCAAGCCCGGCGACCAGGCCACCTCCCCCTATATCGGCAAATAGCGCCGCTCAGTCGCCCCAGGTGGCGAACATCGCCACCACGGTCACCGTCATGACCGCGGTCGACAGCCAGCCGACTGCCCATAGCGGCCGCGGCAGCGTGAAATCGCCCATGATCTTCGGCTGCATCGTCATGATCATCATCACGATCATCAGCGGCACGGCGACGACCCCGTTGATGACCGCGGTCCAGAACAGCGCCTTGATCGGATCGATATTGACGAAATTGATGCCGATACCGATCAGCGTGCCGCCGACGATCGTGGCGTAGAACCGCTTGGCGTCGATGGGACGCCGGTCGAGACCGCTGCGCCAGTCCATGGTTTCAGCCAGGGCGTAGGCGGCGGACCCGGCAAGGACCGGCACCGCCAGCAGGCCGGTGCCAAGAATTCCCAACGCGAAAATGACGTAGGCGAACTCGCCCGCGATCGGGCGCAGCGCCTGCGCCGCCTGCTCGGAGGTCTGCACGTCGGTGACCCCGTGGGCGTGCAGCGTCGCCGCGGTGGTGATGATGATGAAGAGGGCGATGATGTTGGAAAGGCCCATGCCGAGATAGGTGTCTATCCTGATGCGGTGAAACGCTCCGCGCGCCTCATTGGGCGCTTCGGTCAACGGGTGCGCCGCCGGATCGATGCGCTCCTCCTCGGCCTCCTCCGAGGCTTGCCAGAAGAAGAGGTAGGGGCTGATCGTCGTTCCCAAAATGGCGACGATCAGGACGAGATAGTCCGTACTCCAGGTGATCGACGGGATAAAAACATCGTGGGCGACTTGACCCCACGGCACATTCACCATGAGAGCCGCGGCGACATACGCAAACAGCGCCAATGTCATCCATTTGAGGATTTTGACGTAGCTGTCGTAGTTTGAAAAAATTTCGAGCGTGGTGCAGAACGCCGCGAACAGAATGACATAGAGCCCCGGAGGGCCGCCGATCAGCAGGCGCAGCGCGTCTGCCATCGCGCCGAGATCGGCGCCGAGATTGATGAAATTGGCGATCGCCAGGAGGGCCACGATCCCATACAGCAAGGGCTTGGGATAATGCTCGCGGAGGTTGGCGGCGATGCCTTTGCCGGTGACGCGGCCGATCCGCGCGCTGACCTCCTGGATCGCGGTCATCAGCGGCCAGGTGAACAGCATGACCCAGCCGGTCGAGTAGCCGAATTGCGCCCCGGCCTGCGAATAGGTGGCGATGCCGCTCGGATCGTCGTCGGCCGCGCCGGTGATCAGCCCCGGGCCGAGAATGGCGAGCAGGCTGCGCCGCTTGCCCGCTTCGACGCGAACCGGCTGACGCTGCGCCGCCCAGCGCGGCCGGTGCCAGTGGCTGGCCATCTTCGGCAACGGTGAGCGGACCGGATCGCGCGGCATGATTAGAGAAACTCCCGCAGAAGATCGAGGAACCCGTCGAGCCGGTCGTGGTGCACCCAATGCCCGGCGCCGTCGAACGTCACCACCCGGGCGTCCTTGAAATGACGGATGCGGCCGTCCTGCTCCGGGTTCGAGGCCCAGCTTTCCTTGCCGTAGACCAAGAGGGCCGGGCAGGCGATGCGCGACCACAGATCCTCGGTTTCCGCCTGGGTCATGCCGTAGGGCCTGTCGGCGCGGACATAATTGTCGAATTTCCAGCTATAGGTGCCATCTTCGTTCTGGTTGACCGCGTGTTGCGTCAAATGACGCGCCTGTTCCGGCGACAGATAACGATTGGCCTCCTGCATTCGTTGCAACGCTTCGTCGATAGAGGCGTAGCGGCGGGGCAACCGGCCGGATAGCCCCCGCTGTTCCTCGATCCAGCGCCGCATGCGGTCGGCGATCGGTTGTTTGGCGCGTTCGATCACCGCGCGCGGCATCATGCCAAGCCCTTCGATCGCCACGAGCTTCTTCACGTTTTCGGGGTAAATCCCAGTGTAGCGCAGCGTGATCATGCCGCCCAGCGAATGCGCGACGATCGTCACCGGCGCAAGTTCCTGCTGATGGATGAGCTGGGCGAGGTCATAGATATAGGCGGCGATCGAATAGCTGCCGTCGGGCGACCACTGGCTGTCGCCGTGCCCGCGCAGATCGGGGGCGAGGACGTGCCAGTCGTGGCGCAGCGCCTGTGCCACCCAGTCCCAATTGCGGCAATGGTCGCGCCCGCCATGGACGAGCAGCAGCGGCGGCGCGGCGGGATTGCCCCAATCGACGTAATGCAGCCTCAGGCGCTGCGAGAAGTAGATGCGCGAGGTCGGACCGTAGCTGCCGGCATCGCCGGTCACTTTTCTCGGCGGCGGCATCGATCTACCCCTGCTCCAGAAACGACAAGACCCCCGCGCGCATCATAGCGCCGCGGGGGTCCGATTTGCGAAGCTGTCCTTCGCCACCCGGCATCAAGCCGGGCTAAATCTTGGTCTTGGCGCTCTGTTGCCGATGCCAAGGGGTCGGCAACTGGCGCGTGCCCGGCGGAGTCATGTTCTGCAAACACCCTCCTCTCGATGTGTCCGGGTCGGCGCGGCGCCGGCCAGACCGGCCAAGCGCGTTGACGACAATCTGCATCTGGGTCTTCCAACGGCAGCCGTCAAGGGCGAGTCCGCGGCGGGTGGCGAGACATCTAGCGGCAGAGGCCGGGGTCCTCGGCGGTGCCGAAATCGTGCCACAGGCAGCGTGTCAGCTCGATCGAGCTCAGCGAAGCGTTGGCGAGAGTCTTCTTCGCCTCTTCGTTGCCGAGCGCGGCGCCGACATGGAAGCTGTCATGCAGCCCGGCGGCGTCCTTCTCGCCGTCGATCGCGTAGGCCTTCAGCAGAAAGTGCCGGGTCGCGGCATTCGGGTCGCCGATCTCGACGATATCGACGACCAGCATCCGCTTGATCCCGCTGTTGTCCGGTTCGAGCACAAAGGGTTCGGTGATGGCGACCGGCTGGCCGCGCGGCACATTGCGGCCCGTCGCCAGCAAGGACCATCCGGAGTAGAGATCGTCGCTAATGCCGGTGACTTGCAGCGACGGCAGCAGGCCGCCGGAAGCGGCGTTCCCGGCAGGCGGCGGGGCTGCAGCCAGCGGCGCGGCGGGCGGATCGTTCGCCGCCGGGTTTGCCGGGTCGGGCGCCCGAGCCGGGGTTGCCGGCGGCGGCGCGTCGGCCTGCATCAGCGCGGCAAAGCCTTGACCCGACTCCCGGTACTGGATCGCCGGCCCGGCCCGTGAACCCGATGCCGGTTCCTCCCATTCCTCGCGGAAGAGCCGCATCAAGTCGCTCTTGCTGGCGGCGAACTGGCGGGCGAGCGTACCCGGCGCCTGGCCGACCGCGTCGGCGATTTCCCGCGGCGTGACATCGGAAGCATAGAGGAACAGCGACAGCGCGCGCTGGCGGGGTGGCAACGATTCGAGCCATTGGTCGATTTCCTGCGACGACAGCTCCTCCGACAGATCGGCGGCCGTGAGCCTGTCCGGCGGCGTCCTGGGATAGGGGCTGTCCTTGTCGGGGATGTTCGCGGAGGCCTTGAGGTCATCAAGCACCTTGGTCGTCGCGTCGGCGATCATCTCGATCGCCATCGGCAGGCGTTTCGACTCGTCCTCCTCGGTGATTTCCGGGCAGTCGTCGATCATCGCATCGAGCGAATCCTGCACCGCATCGTCGATGACATCGGGCCGGAATTCGGCGCCCCGGTAGCGGATCGTCGCACGCACCGCGAGGCTGATCATGCCGTAAAGCCGGTCTTCCTCGTTCGTCCGCAGGGCCTGCGCGCAGAGGCGATTGATCAGCTGAACCGTCTGGGGGGTGATCTGCGCCGCGGCCTTGCCGGCGCCGACGGTGATCACCAAGGCGGCGCCCACGAGGGCGGCGACCACAGGATGCAGACGAGCGGATCGGCGAGCGAGCGGCATGCACTTTCCCCCAAGGTGCGGCGGCGGACTTTCCCGCAATCGACGCGGCGGAACAAGCACCCGCACGGGTACGGCGGCGCGGAAGCCCGGCGCGGCGGCTTGCGCCCGCGCCGGCCCGCCCCTAATCTCGCGCCGGGATGCGGGCAGACAGCACTTTCGCCAGCGGCTTTCTCCGCTGGCTCGGCGGGTTGGCGTCCTTTGCGGCGATGGCGTGCGTCGCGCCCGCCGCGCGTGCCGACACCCAGCTCTTCAGTCTCTACGATTTTCAGTTCGAAGACGGCTCGATCATGCCCGAGTTGCGAATCGCCTACGAGACCCGCGGCACGCTCTCGGCGTCTCGCGACAACGCGATCGTGCTGCTGCACGACACGCTCGCCGACCACCATGCGTTCGACGCGGCGGTCGGCCCCGGCAAGCGTTTCGACACGAACAAGTATTTCGTGATCGCGGTCGATGCGATCGGCGGCGGCGAATCATCCTCGCCCGGCGACGGCAAGGGGCAGGATTTTCCGCGCTATACGATCCGCGACGTCATGGCCGCCGAATACGCGCTGGTCTCACGCGGCCTCGGCCTGACGCGGCTACGCGCGATCGTCGGCCGCTCGATGGGCGCGTTCGTCGGTCTCGAATGGGCGATCCATCATTCCGAGATGCCGCAAAGCCTTGTACTGCTGGCGCCGAGCGCCCGCAGCGACGCGAATCTTCAAGTGGTGATCGACCTGTTGACCTCGGCGGTGGCGCTCGATCCGGAATGGGATGGCGGCCGCTACGAGCGAAACCCGGTCGAGGGATTGCGCCACGCCGGGATGATCTATTACCCGTGGTCGGTCAGCGCCGCCTATCTCGACCAGCTCGCGCCCGCGGCCCTCGCCGAGGAATCCGAGACCGCGGCGAAGAACTTCGCCGCGTGGGACGCCAACGCGCTGGTGCTGCGTTTCGCCGCCTGCCGCGGCCACGACGTGGCGTCCGCTTTCACCGGCGATGTCGACGCCGCGCTGGCGCATGCGACGATGCCGGTACTGCTGATGCCGAGCGCCAGCGACCGGCTGGTCGATCCGGCCGATGCGCGGGTGCTCGGCGCCAAGCTGACGCACGCGAGCTATGCCGAGATCCCCGGCGACGAAGGCCACAGCGCCATTGCCGCGCTGCCGGGAACCGCGGCAGGCGACTACATCGAGCGGACGCTCCGCGGCTTCCTGAAATAGCCGCGCCGGCGTACAGCGCGGCGCGATAGGGCATCGTCATTAGGCTCGCGGGGGCCCTGACGCGGGGCCGCATGACGGGGCAGTCGGCGCCGATGCTCAGTAATCGCATGGGTTGATTTGCTCCCGCCACGATTTCCGTATGGCGAAAACAGAGGGATTCCTGCCTGCCATGCGACCGCTGTCTTTGACATTCCTTCATCTTTTTTTTACCCTTCTGCGCGCCACTGACGGCGGGGGAGTTCGTGGCGTCTGCTCTTAGGGCTGGGGGTAACGTGCCAAGCGTGATTTCATTTAAGTGGGGGCGCAGCCCTGGGCTGCAGCGTTGCTTGGGTTTTGTCGCCGCCGTTGTGATCGGGGTCGGCTTGGCGCCGACGGCCGACGCCGCGCGGGTGGCGTCGAGTCCAAACGGGCCGATCTACGAGGCGATCGTCCTCGATGCCGAGACCGGGCAGGTGCTGCGCGAGCTGAACCCGGATGCGGTGACCTATCCGGCGTCGCTCACCAAGATGATGACGCTCTATCTGACCTTCGAGGCGCTCAATCAGGGCCGGTTGCGGCTCGACCAGTACTTGACCGTCTCGCCGGCGGCGGCGGCGCATGCGCCGTCGAAGCTCGCGCTCCAGCCCGGCGCAGCCGTCATGGTGCGCGACCTCATCCTCGGCATCGTCACCAAATCGGCGAACGATGCCGCCGCGGTGCTGGCCGAAGGGCTCGGCGGCGGCAGCGAGCCGGCTTTCGCCCAGATGATGACGCAGAAGGCGCGCCAACTCGGCATGACCCGCACCAATTACGCCAACGCCTCGGGCCTGCCCGATGCCGCGCAGCTGACGACCGCACGGGATGTCGCGCGGCTTGCCTTGGCGCTCTATCACGATTTCCCGCGCGAATACCGCTACTTCTCGGTCAAGGAGTTCGACTTCCACGGCGAGCTCGTCACCGGCCATGACCACATGCTCGACTGGTATCCCGGGGCCGACGGCATCAAGACCGGGTTCACCGTGGCGTCCGGCTTCAACCTGGCGACCTCGGCCGTGCAGAACGGGCGCCGCCTGATCGGCGTGATCCTCGGCGGCCGCTCGGTGCATAGCCGCGACGAGTCGATGGCGCAGTTGCTCGACCTCGGCTTCGCCGATCTGGGGCGCGCGCCGGCGACAATGGTGGCGCAGCGCCAGATTCCGGCCGCTCCGCTCGTCGTCGCGGCCGCCATTCAGGCGACGCCGCGGCCGTCGTTCGCCGCGATCGCCTCGGCCTCAATGGCGTCGCCCGCCGCTCAGCCCGCGCCGGCGGTGCAGCAGGCTGCGGCGGCCGTGTCCGATCAGCCGGCTGCCCGCGAGCCGCAATCAGCGCTGGCCGCCGTCGCCCGCGCCGCGCTCAAGCATCTGGCTCCGGTCAGCAAGGCGGAAGCCGCACCGGTCGCCGTCGAACCGAGCGAAAGCTGGGGCATCCAGCTCGGCGGCTACCGGGCCGAGGCGGCGGCCGCGAGGATCGAGCGGCAGGCCGCTCATCTCGCGCTCGCCCGCGGCAAGGAGGCGCAGATCCTCGCGCCGACCGCCAACGACCGGCTCTATCGCGTTCGCCTGCTGCGCTTCTCGCCGCAAGGCGCGCGCGCGGCCTGCGAGGAGCTGCGTCGGCAGCGCCACGCCTGCACGGTGCTGGCCCCGGCCGGGGTCAAGGTCGCCAGCCGCTAGCTGGCGGCGTTAAGGGAGTAAACGGTGAGGATCGCGAGGATTGACTCTGCCCGCGAACGGGTCTTTTCTGACAAGAAGATTACAACGGAAGGCCAACCCCAAGCCGAGGGTTAGGTCAGGGAGGAGATCCTACATGCGGCTGACCCGCCGGTCGGTGTTGCGCGGCAGCGCGGCCCTTGCTTCCATTGGCGTTCTCGGACGTCCCTATATCGCCAACGCCGCCGCCAAGACCGCCACGGTCTGGTGGATCCAGGGTTTCGCCCAGGAAGAAGACATCGCCTTCAAGAAGCTCGTCGAAGACTACCAGAAGGCCAGCGGCAACGAGATCGACTATACGATCAGCCCCTATGCCCCGATGCGGGAAAAGACCGTCTCGGCGATAACCAGCGGCTTGGTCCCCGATTTAATCCAGAACAGCCCCGTCGAGATGTCGGCGATCTGGGCGTGGGACGACAAACTGGTCGATTTAACCGACGTCGTGGAGACGCAGAAGGCGAACTACACGCAGACCGCACTGCTCTCGGCCAACGCCTATAACAGCATTACCAAGAAGCGCAGCTATTACCTCGCCCCTTACCAGACGGCGTCCCTGCCCAACCATATCTGGCGCCCGCTGGTCGAGAAGGCCGGCTACAAGATCGAGGACATCCCGAAAACCTGGGACGCGTATTACGATTTCTTCAAGGACGTGCAAAAGAAACTGCGCGCGCAAGGCATGCGCAACGTCTACGGGCTGGGCTTTCAGCTGACGACCCAGGGCAACGACCCCAACAATGTCTTCAACTATTTCCTGCTTGCCTACGGCGGCGAAAATTTCGTCAGCAAGGACGGCAAGCTCCACGTCGACGACCCGAAGGTGAAAGAGGCGGTCATCAAGGCGCTCGAATACCCGACGACCGCCTACAAGGACGGCTTTGTGCCGTCGAGCGCGATCAACTGGAACGACGCCGACGACAACAACGCCTTTCACGCCAAGCAGATCGTCATGGACCTCGACGGCACGATCTCGACCGAGGTCGCGATCATCAAGAACAAGCAGGATTACGACGACATCGTCACCATGGGACTGCCGCTCAGCAACGACGGCAAGCCGGTGCCGGCCCAAGTAACCAATACCGGCGGCATGATCCCCAAAGGCGCCAAAAACATCGACGTCGCCAAGGACTTCTTGAAATACCTGATCCAGCCCAAGATCACCAACGACTATTTGAAGATCGGCCTGGGCCGCAATCTTCCCGCCTACCCCTCGATCGTCAAAGACGACCCGTGGTGGACCGCGGATCCGCACCGCAAGGCCTATGTCGAGCAGGGGTTGTTGGGGCCGACGGTGCCGGATTTCTTCGTCTACAATCCGGCTTACGCCGAGGTCCGCAACCAGCACGTTTTTGGCGCGGCCTGGGCCGATGTGATGAAGAACGGGATGACGCCGCAGGCCGCCACGGAAAAGGCTTTCAAGTGGGTTGAATCGATCTTCGCGAAATATCCGATCGAGGCGACCTGAGCGCCGGGCGAGCGGCTTCGAGCCTTCACCTGCGCTCGATTGACGCGGAATCGGCCGCCCGCCGGCGAACGCTCGCGGATTTGCGGCGACCCTACTGCAATGCAGCATTGCAAAACATTTGAGCCTCGCGCCCGCCTGCCCTATATTCCGGCGCGGAACGATAACAAGACGATGCCGGGAACATCGTCGGCACGGACCCGGAAGGAAAACGGCAAATGAGCTTGATCACCAGACGTTCGGTTTTGCGCAGTTCGATCGCGGTCGCCGCCGCGGGGACGCTGGCGAGACCTTTTATCGCCAATGCCGCGGCCAAGACCGCGACGGTGTGGTGGACCCAGGGCTTTGTCCCCGAGGAGGATGCCGGCTTCCGCAAGGTGGTTGACGACTATCAAAAGCAAAGCGGCAACACGATCGACTTCAGCCTGATCCCGTTCGCGCCGCTGATGCAGAAAATCGTCTCCGCGATCACCGGCGGCGACGTGCCGGACCTGATTTCGCACGACATCAACGACGCCGTCGTGGTTCCGCAAAACGCCTGGGACGACAAGATCATCGAAGTCAGCGACATCGTCGATACCCAGAAATCCGCGTACTCCCCCGCAGTCTATCTGGCGACGCAATACTACAATAGTGTCGCGAAGAAGCGCGGGATTTACATGATCCCGTTCAAGACCGCAACCGAGCCGTTTCACGTCTGGAAGTCGCTGGTGCAAAAAGCCGGCGGCAAGATCGAGGACATTCCGAATACTTGGGACGCTCGGTGGGATTTCTTCAAGCCGATGCAGGCGAAGCTGCGTGAAACCACGCGCAATATCTATGCATTTGGGCTGCAGTGCACGACGACCGGTCCGGCCGACGGCAACAACATGTTCCACCAGTTCCTGATCGCCAATGGGGGCACCGGCATCGTCACCAAGGACGGGAAGGCGCATCTCGACGATCCGCAGGTCAAGCAAGCCGTCATCAAATCTATCGACTTCATCGCCAAGGCCTACAAGGATGGCTACGTGCCGTCGGGCGCGCTCAGCTGGAACGACGCCGATGACAACAACGCGTTCCACTCAAAGCTTTTCATCGCTGATTTCGACGGCACGATCTCGACCGAGGTGGCGCTGTACCATGACAAGGAAAAATACGACGACATCCTGACGATGAGCTTGCCGAACGGCAATGACGGCAAGCCCATGCCGGCGCAACTCGGCGTCGGCGGCGCTTTTATCCCGAAGGGCGCGAAGAACGTCGACGTCGCCAAGGATTTCATGAAATACCTGATCCAGCCCCAGGTATCGAACGACTATTTGAAGCAAGGGCTCGGCCGGTGGCTGCCGGCGTATCCATCGCTCATCAAGAGCGATCCGTTCTGGATGGCGGATCCGCATCGCGCGGCCTACGTCAAAGAAACCTTGATCGACGAGACGATGCCGCAATACCCGGTGTTCAATCCGGGGTGGGCCGAGGTGAATGCCCAGCAGGTTTGGGGCGCGGCCGAAGCAGACGTCATCCGCAATGGCATGACGCCGGAGGCGGCTACCGACACGGCGTTCAAAAAGATCGAGGCGATCCTCGGTAAATACCCGATCGTGGGCTGAGGGGCTTTCATGACAACAGCATCGGCAATCGAGGTCGGCCGTTCCGCACTGGGCCGGCGCTCGCGTCTGCGCGCTTTCCGCGGCGGCCTGCAAGGCTCCGAATATGCGTGGGCGATCGCGTTCTGCATCCCTTATGTCGGGGTGTTCATCGCCTTCGTGATCTTCCCCGTGTTTTACGGGTTATGGCTCGGCCACTCGCCGAGCCTCTACGTCGAACTGCTGCATGACCCGATCTATCAACAGACGGTCGTCAACACGATCATTTATCTGGTCATCGGCGTGAACGTGAAAATGTTCTTGGCGCTCTTGCTGTCGGGCTTCTTCATGCGCAAGGGCTGGTGGGTCAAGGGCCTGTTGATGATTTTTGTGCTCCCCTGGGCGGTGCCCGCGCTTCCCACCTTCATCTCGATCCATTGGATGCTGAATACCCAGTGGGGGCTGATCAACAACGTGGTGTGGGATTTGTTCGGCATCGACGGCCCGGGCTGGCTCGACACCTCGCGCTGGCTGGCGCTTGGCTCGGTGATCGTCTCCTATATCTGGAAGAATATGCCGTTCTGGACCGTGATCCTGCTCGCCGGCCGGATGGCGATCCCGCAGGAACTCTACGAGGCCGCCGAGGTCGATGGCGCGACCGGCATCCGCCGGTTCGTCCATGTCAGCTTCCCGCTGCTCGCCAACCTCTATCTCGTATGCACGCTGCTCTCGACGATCTTCACCTTGGGCGATTTCAACACGGCGTACTTCATTTCCGGGGGTGGGCCGGCGCTGTCGACGCACGTACTGGCGACGCTTGGCATCCGCGATGCGTTCGAGATCGCCAAACCCCAGCTCGGCGTCGCCGCAGTGCTGTCGGCGCTGCCGCTGATGATCCCGCTGGTGATGACGCTGATGCACAAACTGCGCACCTCGGAGGTGCAGCTATGACCGCCGTCGCCGCAAACGACCAAGGGGCCGCCCGCAGGCCAAACTACCGCCGGCAAAAACTGCTCGGCGAGCTGCTGGCGCTGGCGCTGGGGCTGGTGATCGTCGTGTGGACGTTGGCGCCGATCTACAACATGGTGATGGTCGCGTTCGAGTCGCACAACGATGTGTTCAGCACCACCGTCTGGCCGGCGGACCCGTCGGCCTACAGCTTCTGGATCGTGTTGACCGAGGGCTATTGGTATCTGGAGTATTTCTGGCACCAATACGCCAACAGCGTCTATATCGGCTTCTGGACCGTCTTCCTGACGCTGACGATCGGCTCGATGGTCAGCTTTTCGATCGGCCGCATGCGCATTCGCTATGGCTGGCTGCTGACCAATGCGGCGCTCTTGACCTATCTGGTGCCGGCGTCGTTTCTGGCGATCCCGTTCTACCGGATCATGCAGGCCTACGGGCTGGGCAACAATGTCTGGTCGATCGTCGCGGTCGAGGTCACCTTCGCCACGCCATACGCGATCTTCATCTTCCAGCAATACGGCCGCAGCATCCCGCTCGAGCTCGACGAAGCGGCGCGGATCGACGGCGCCTCGCCGATCCAGGTCTATTTCCGCGTCTACCTGCCGCTGATGGCGCCGGCGCTGGTCGCGGTCGGGACCTATGCGCTGCTCCTCGCCTGGAACGAATATTTGTACCAGTTCCTCCTGCTGTCGAATAAGCGCAGCATGACGGTGCCGGTCGCGCTGGCGCAGTTCCTCAACAGCGACGAGTCGCCGTGGAATTACATGATGGCGACGGCGATCGTCTACGCGATCCCGCCGGTCATCGTCTACTACGTGTTCCGCGGCCGCATGACCGCCGGTCTGACGATGGGCGGCGTCAAGGGTTAAGCGTGACACGCTTCGCGGCAGGTCCACCGCGCGCATGCGCTGCTTTTGCCCGCGCGTCATTATGGCCGCATGACGCAAATGCGGCTCATTTGCAATCTCGTTGCGGCGGCGGCTCTGCTGCCGACGGCCGGGTGGGCCCAGACGCCGTCGAGCGGCGCTCCGCAGCCGCCTGAGGCGACGCTCGCCCCGGTCGAAATCATCGCGCCGAGCCCGCTGCCCGGCGTCGGGCTCGATCGCGACAAGATCCCGGCGAATGTTCAGACACTGGGTTCCGACGACCTGACGCGCGAAGGGTCGCCGAACCTGATCGGCGGCCTCGCCGATCAGGCGGGCAGCGTCAACGTCAACGCCACGCTCGCCGATCCCTTTCAGCCCGATATCCTCTACCGCGGGTTTGAAGCGTCGCCGGTCTTGGGCACGCCGCAAGGGATCGCGGTCTACCAGGGCGGCGTGCGCATCAACGAGGCGTTCGGCGACACCGTCAATTGGGACCTCGTCCCCGACATCGCAATCGACCGGCTCGACATTGTGAGCGCAAACCCGGTCTACGGCCTCAACGCGCTGGGCGGCGCCGTGGTCATCACGATGAAGAACGGCTTCAGCTACCAGGGTTTCGAATCCGAGTTCGCCGGCGGCTCGTTCGGCCGGCGCAGCGGCGAATTCCAATACGGCAAGCAGGTCGGCAGTTTCGCCACCTACCTCGCCGGACGCTGGTTCGACGAGGATGGCTGGCGCCAGTTCTCTCAGGATCATGTGCGGCAGCTCTACGCCGATATCGCCGCCCGCGGCGAGCGCGCCTCGCTCGACATCAGCTTTACCGGCGCCGACAACAGCCTGCACGGCGAAGGCACGACGCCCGAGCAGTCGCTGGCGATCGACCGGTCGCTCGACTTCACCACGCCTCAGGTCAACGGCAACCAGTTGGCGTTCGTGACCCTCAACGGCACCTATCGGACAACCGACACGCTGTCGTTTCAGGTCAATGCCTATCGCCGCGACTTTCATCAGACGGTGGTCAACGGCAACACCACCCACTACACGGCTTGCGCCTCGGGCAACGGGCTGCTGTGCCAACCGGACGGCATGACGCAGCTTGTCGGCACGACCGGCGGCCCGATCCCCGATTTGTCGAACGGCGGCGCCACCCCGATCGGCCAGAATGACGCCGAGGACATCCACACCGTAACCCTCGGCGGCACGCTGCAGGGAACCTACACCGGCGATGTGTTCGGGCTGGAAAACCACTTCGTCATCGGCGGCAGCGTCGACCACTCCAATATCGATTTCGCGTCCTCGGCGGAAATCGGCGCGGTCGATCCATCGCTGCAGGTGCTGTCGTCCGGGATCTTTGTCGGCACGCCGGAAAATGCCGGGTTCAACGCGACGCCGGTCAGCCTCAGCGCGACCGACAATTACTACGGCGCGTTTCTCACCGACACGCTGAACCTGACCCGGGCGCTGGCGGTCACGCTGAGCGGCCGCTACAACCTCGCCGAGATTGGCCTCGTCGACCGTCTCGGGCCGAACCTCACCGGCTTCAACCGCTACAGCCGATTCAACCCGGCGATCGGCGCGACTTATAAAATCATCGACGGCCTGACCGCTTATGCCGGGTATTCGCAAGGCAATCGCGCGCCGACGCCGAGCGAGATCGAGTGCTCCAACCCCGCCCAGCCGTGCCTCTTGCCGTCGTCGCTGTCGTCCGACCCGCCCAATTTGAAGCAAGTGGTGTCGCACACCTACGAGGCCGGGGTGCGCGGCCGCTTCGGCCTGCCCGCGAGCGTTCCCGGCCGGTTCAACTGGAATTTCGGGTTGTTCCGCACCGATCTCGACGACGATATCTATGGCGTCGCTACCTCGATCAGCTCGGGCTTTTTCGAGAATATCGGTTCGACCCGCCGCCAGGGGATCGAGACCGGCCTCGCCTACAAGGACGAGAACTGGTCGGTCTTCCTCAATTACAGCCTGGTGGACGCCACCTTCCGATCGCCCCTCGCCCTGCGGTCGCCGAGCAATCCCTTCGCCGACGCCAACGGCGACATCCAGGTCATGCCGGGCGACCGGCTGCCCGGCATTCCGCCGCATCAGGTGAAGGCCGGCGCGGACTACCAAATAATGCCGCAATGGAGAGTGGGCGGCGTCCTCACCTATTTCAGCGATCAGTATTTGAGGGGGGACGAATCCAACCAGAACCCGACCCTGCCGGGCTATTTCGTGCTCAATCTTCACAGTTCCTACAAGGTCACCGACAACATCGAGCTGTTCGCCGACATCCAGAACCTGCTCAATTCCCAATATGCGACATTCGCTCAGTTCGGCGACCCGACCGGCGTCGGCGCACCCGGCGTCCCGGCCGGTGGCATTGGCGTTGACAACCGCTTCCTCGCGCCGGGCGCGCCGATCGCCGTTTTCGGTGGCATCCGGGTCAGGCTCTGAGAAGCAGCCTCAAAGCCGCGCGTCCCACACCGATGCAGCGTATTCGCCGATCGCCCGGTCGGCGGAGAACCAGCCCATGCCGGCGATGTTGCGCACGCAGGCCGCCGCCCAGACGCTGGGACTGCGCCACAGTTCGTCGGCTCGGCGCTGCGCCCGCCAATAGGCGTCGAAATCAGCGACGATCATGTAGTGGTCATCGCGGCGCAGCGCCTCGGTCAGCGGCGCGAAGCGGTCGGGCTCGCCCGGCGAGAACACCCCGGTCTCGATCATCTCGAGCACCTCCGCCAGGATCGGCGAGGGGGTGACCGTCCGCCTCCCTTCGCCGCCGGCGCGGCGCAAATCCGCGACCTCGTCGGCGAGCAGGCCGAACACAAAGATGTTGTCGGCCCCGACGCTGTCGCGGATCTCGATGTTGGCGCCGTCGAGCGTGCCGATGGTGAGCGCGCCGTTGAGCGCAAGTTTCATGTTGCCGGTGCCCGAGGCCTCCATGCCGGCGGTCGAGATTTGCTCCGACAGATCGGCCGCCGGGATGATCGCCTCGGCAAGGCTGACATTGTAGTTCGGCAGGAACGCGACCTTGAGCCGCTCGCGCACCGCGGGATCGCGGTTGATCATTTCGGCGATGTCGTGGGCGAGCTTGATGATGAGCTTCGCGGTAACATAGCTCGCGGCCGCCTTGCCGCCGAAAATCTTGACGCGCGGCACCCAATCGCGCGCCGGCGCGACGCGCATCGCGCGGTAGAGCGCCACCGTCTCCAGGATGTTGAGAAGCTGCCGCTTGTACTCGTGGATGCGCTTGATCTGCACATCGAACATCGCGTCGGGGTCGACCGACAGATCCAGCCGGTCGCGGATGATGCGGCACAGCGCCAGACGGTTGGCTCGCTTCACGCCGCGCAGCCGCTCGTGCAACCCGTGGTCTTCGGCCATCGCGGCAAGGCGGCCGATCGCGGCGGGATTGTCGCGGATATCCTCGCCGCTCGCATCGCACAACAGCCGCGTCAGCCGCGGATTGGCCTGGTAGAGCCAGCGGCGGAAGGTGATCCCGTTGGTCACGTTGACGATGCGGCCGGGGTAACAGGCGTCGAGGTCGCGGAACAGGCTCTCGCGCACCAGCGCCGAATGCATCACCGACACCCCGTTGACGCGCCCGCTGCCGATAAAGGCGAGGTGGCCCATCTTGACGTACCGTCCCTCGCGCTCGTCGATCAGCGACATCGCCGCGAGTTCGTCGGCGTCCAACCGGCGAAGTTTGGCTACCGCTTCGAGATGCCGGGCGTTGATCAGGTAGATGATCTGCAGATGCCGCGGCAGAAGTCGCTCGAACAGGGTTACCGACCAGCTTTCGAGGGCCTCGGGCAGCAGCGTGTGGTTGGTGTAGCGGCAGGTCTCGACGGTGATCCGCCAGGCGTCGTCCCAGGCTATGTTGTGAAGATCGACGAGGATGCGCATCAGCTCGACGACGGCGATCGACGGATGCGTGTCGTTGAGCTGGATCGCCGCCCGCTCGGGGAGGGTGTGCAGCGAGCCGTAGGCCCGGCGGTGGCGCTGCACGAGGTCCTGCAGCGAGGCGGCGACAAAGAAATATTCCTGGCGCAGGCGCAGCTCGCGCCCCGCCGCGGTTTCGTCGCTCGGGTAGAGTATCTTCGACAGCGCCTCGGCGCGGGCCCGCTCGTGCAGCGCGCCGACATGGTCGCCGCGGTTGAACACGTCGAGCCGCAGCGGATCGACCGCGCGCGCCGACCACAGGCGCAGCGGGTTGACATGCGCGCCCTTCCAACCGACCACCGGGGTATCGTAGGCGACCGCCTCGATCGTCTCCTCGGGATGCCAGACAAAGCGGGTGTGGCGGCCGCGTCCCGCGACCGTCTCGACCCAGCCGCCATAGTTGATGTCGTAGGTGACTTCCGGCCGCTCGAACTCCCACGGGTTGGTAAAGGACAGCCACTCCTCGGGGTATTCCTGCTGCCAGCCGTCCTTGACGATCTGCCGGAAGAGGCCGTTGTCGTAACGGATGCCGTAGCCGTAAGCCGGGATGCCGAGGCTCGCCATGCTTTCCATAAAGCACGCGGCGAGTCGGCCGAGGCCGCCATTGCCGAGCGCCGCATCGGGCTCGGCGTAGCGCACCCGCTCGAAATCGACCCCGAGATCGCCCAGCGCGCGATGCACGATGTCGTTCATCCGCAGATTGCCGGCGACGTCGTTCAATAGCCGGCCAATCAAAAATTCGAGCGAGAGGTAATAGATTTGCTTGCGGCCCCGCGCGAGGGTCTGGCGCTCGGCCTCGAGCCAGCGATGGACCACCCGGTCGCGCAGCGTCAAGGTCGTCGCGACGAACCAGTCGCGATCCGAGGCCGAGGCCGCATCCTTGCCGACCGCCAGGGTCAGCTTGGCAAGCACCGCGCGCTTGAACTCGTCGATCGCCTGTTCCGTCGCCGCATTCTCCGGCGGGTCGACCAGGCGAGGCCGAGCCCGTTGCGGATTGTCCGCGAGCCTGCCAGCCGTTTTCACCGCGCCCCCCTCCGACGCTCGCGGACAACGGTCGAGGCTTTGCCGCTATTCGGGTTGTGGCGTAACAAGGCGGGCGTCCCTCTCGCCATTCATCGCAGCGGGCATGAGCTTCGTTTATTTGCGCCGGACTCGGCAAACTTGCCTTGTTACCAAGCGATTGGATCGCACGTGCCGGAACCGCGCCGGCGAATCGGAGCTGACCTGCCCGATGCGCAGAGCTTGCATGGCGTCTAGTTTTTAGCTCCTCGTTGCCTTGCCGCGTTAACCCCGACACCGCAAACGGTCCGACCCGGCATGTGCGCGGCCCATGCCGATTGCGCCCGAATTGCTGGCATGGCGCGCGCCGCCGCCGTAAGTTCCGGCCATGTCCCGGTTTTTGCAATCGATCCTCGTGCTGCTGAGCGCGTGGCTCATGGCCGGCGCCGCCGCGCCCAGCCCCTCTCTCGAGGGTAGCTGGCTGACCGAGAAAAAATCCGGGATCGTCGAGATTTTCCGCTGCTGGCCGGGCGGCGATGAGCTGTGCGGCAAGCTTGTCTGGTTTCGGATCAAGCCCGACGATCCGAACCCGCAGGCGCTGGACCTCAAAAACCCCGATCCCGCGCTCCGTAAGCAATCGCTGTGCGGCCTTATGTTCATGTACGGGTTCAAGCCCGTGGACCCCGAAACCTGGGAAGGCGGGACCATCTATAACCCCGAGAGCGGCAACACCTATCACGCGACACTGAAGTTGCGGCCCGATGGCACGCTGCGCCTGCACGGCTATATTGGCATCTCGCTGATCGGCGCGAGCGAGATTTGGACGCGATACGCGCAGACGGCGCCGCCTTGCCCGACACGATAAACCTGAGACGGAGGACACAGATCATGGCGCGGCTCCCCCACATCACCGCCAAGGACCAGGTCGCGGCGAAGGATCACGCCGCGTTCGACTCGATCGTCGCAAGCCGCGGCGCGGTGCAGGGCCCGTTCCTGATGTTCATGCACTCGCCCGAAATCGCCGGCCGCGTCGCTCATCTCGGCGCCTATGTGCGGTTCGAGGGCGAGCTCGACATGAAGATGCGGGTGCTGGCGGCGATGACCGTCGCCCGCGAATTCGAGGCGATGTACGTCTGGGGCGCGCAGACCGGCGGCGCGCGGCGCCTCGGCGTACCCGAGTCGACGATCGACGCGATCCGCGAAAACCATTCGCGCGGCGTCCCGGCCGAGGACGCCGACATCATCGAATTCACCCGGCAATTGCTGCGCCGGCACCGCGCCGACGAGGGCTTGTTCAAGAAATTGCAGGCGCGGCTCGGCAACGACCAACTGATCCAACTCACCACCGCGATCGGCTACTACACGATGCTCGGGATGACCGTGAACGCCTGCGAGCTCGAGCCGGCGCAAGGCGCCGAAGTGCTGAAGGTGTAGATTGGCGCGGCGTTCCACGAGCCGGGTAAGCGAAACGCACGCGCGCTTTTAAAGGCGGCCGCGCGGTCACCGGGGGCAACGGCGACGAGACGCTCGCCGGCAAACTCCCCTGTGAGCTGCGAGGGCCGCCGGCGAGCGAAAGCAGGACTTGTTTACCGAGGACCGAGCCAGCCCTTGTCGGCGTCCCGATCATGGGGCCAGTCGTGATAGTACTTGGCCTCGGGCGAGCTTCTGTAGGATTCCCGGTATTCCGGCTTATCCCAGGCATGCCATTCGTGAGTCCGGGTCCAATAACCGTCGTTGTAGCCGTAAGCGACAACGCCGGGATTGAACACGACGACATCGGCGGCATTAGCGGCGCCGATTGCCGTAGCCCCGGCAAGCGCGAGTGCGATTGCCATAGCCTTCAAGGTCTTGTTCATGGCTTTGCGGAATCCTTTATCCGCCCCGACTTCCCATGCGGATTTGCCACGCTCGGCAGCGGGGGGACCGGGCGCTGGTCGGAAAACGCCCCAATCTGGCAAAAAGTCCGAACCGGAAGCAGCGCGAAAGGCACGTCATGCCCTTGGGGGGAGGAGCGTTTCGTCGTCGGCGACCTCGTGGCTGCCCGGCAGTGCCAAGCTGTCCATCCCGCGCCTCCACCTCTGTGGGAGCAGATACCACCCCGGCTAGGCATTTTTGGTTCCGGATATCGGCCCGATCGCGTAGCTGCCCCCGAGACCGCCGCCCGCGCCAAACGTGCGGCGCCGCTCGATCGCCTGGATCAACTCGCCGATCGCGCCGGTATAGGCCTTTACCCCCACATGGGTCAGTCTGAGGGCGGGATCGATGAAGACCCGGCCGCCGAGTTCTCGCCAGCGATCGCAGAAGACGTAATCCTCGGTCTGCTCCTCGTCGTCGTACATGAAGAAGCGGTAATAGAATTGCTGCTCGGCCGGCGAGAGTTCGGCTGCCTCGCCGCGTTTCCATTCCGGACGGGCGCGGATCATCTCCTCGAACACCCCCCGCTGGAGCCGCATGAAACCGGTCGCCGCCCGGGCTACCTCGATATTGCCCGAGGCATCGGTCACGAAGCCCCGGTCCGCGCCGGAAAGCAATTGGCAGCCCCACCCCGCGACATCGTCGGGGTTGTCGAGCTTTTTGCGGGTGATGCCGGCGATCAGCGGCTGGTCGCAGGCGAGCAGCCGCACCACATCGTTCTGGTCCCAACCGACATCGTCGTCGATGAACATCAAATCCGTCGCGCCGCTCGCCAGGAAACGCGCAGCGAGCACGTTGCGCGCGCGCGGCAGGTTCGACGATCCGACCACCGAGGTATAGTGGAACCTGACGCCGAGCCCCTGCAAAAGCACGCAGGTCTCGGCCAAGGCGAGCGTATATTGCCACACCGGCGCGCGCGCGATCGGCGTGCAGATCATCACCGAGCGGGATTTGAGGTGGTCGGGGCTAGGCAGCAAGCCGCATGCCTTGAGTTGATGAGTGGTGCCCCGAGTCTGATTTGAACAGACGACCTACCGCTTACGAAGCGGGTGCTCTACCGCTGAGCTATCGGGGCGCATTTCGTGTCAGCGGCTTATCTAGCCGATTGTCCGGCCGCCGCCAAGCCATCGGACATCGCCCACGCCTGCCGATGCCGGCGGCTCGCTCACCACCGGGCCTCGGCGCTACGAATGCGACGGCCCCTATCGGCTGGAAGGGGCGCCGTCCAGGCCGCCGGGCGTCGGTCGCAGCGACGCGCTCGCCGCTGCCGCCGCTCGGCCCGGACCGCTGTTTTCGGTCATCACGCGCAGGTATTCCGCGCGCTGCGCTTCGAGGCCGATAAAGCACAGCGAGAAATTGTTGTCGGCGTAGTCGCCGCCGCGCGCCCTGACATCGGCCATCGCGTCGCAGATCAACTGCTGCACCCGCAGCGCCTCTTTAAGAGCGGCTTGTTTCTTGGAATCCGGTTCCGCATGTGCCGCCAACGGCACGGCGAGGACCGCGATCGCAGCGATAATTCCCCCTCGCATCATCGAACTTGTCCTTCGGATGGAGCGGCGGCGGCTGCCGCTGGGATCGGGGCGATTATTAGCATGGAAAACGCCCGAGGCGCACCCGTTCTTCAACCAAGACGCAGGAGCGCCGCGATGGTCTCGCCGGCAACCGCCTATCTTCTCTCGGGCGCCCCCATCGCCGCCGTCAGGCCACCGGACATCGGCAACAGCGCGCCGCTTGCCGCCGCGGGCGATATCGCCGACGCGGCCGGCAGCGCCGAGCGCCAGGCGAGCGTATCGAAGCCGTGGCAATGGCCGCACAGCGCGCCCCACTCGGCGCTCTCGGCGCCGCAGCGCGTGCAGACATAGCGCGGGTCGGGCGCCGCGGTCAGCGCCCGGTCGAACCATTCGCGGGCGGGGTTCTCCCGCGGATGCTCGCTCTCCTCGAGCTGCGCCATCAGCAGGCAGACCCGCCGCGACGGCGCGTCCGCCTGCGCCGCGACCGCCCGGCCGAGATGGCGCCGCGCCTCACCCCACAGCTGCGCCGCGAGCGCCGCCTCGGCGAGCGCCACCGCGCTTTCGACCGAAGCCGGATTGTGCGCCGCGAGCTTCTCGAACCAAGTCACCACTGCGAGCGCCGGCGCGGCGCCGCCCAGCTCGCTCCAGACCCGCGCCAGATCGGGGTGCGGCAAATGCTGCCACGCCTGCGCGACCACCCGCCGCGCCGCGCGGTTGCGCTTCTCGGCGAGCAGCAGCCTGGCGTGCCGTACGGCCGGCGCGGCGAGGTCATGGACGAGGGTGTCGGCGGTCGCGGCCAAGGATACCGCCCGGCGCGGCTCGCCCGCCTGCCCCGCCGTCAGGCTCAGCTCGTAGGCGATGACGCCGCGGTGATGCTCGGCGCGCGCCGCCGGCAGCAACTGGCGTCGCGCCGCGTCGGCGAGCGTTTCGCGCGCCTCCTCCCAGCGCCGCATTCGGGTTTGCAGCGCGAACAGCGTCTCGAATGCCCATCCCGCATTGGGGCGCAGCGCCCGGGCGCGCGCCGCGAGTCGCGCCGCATCCTCGCCGTCGCCATCCTTGAGCGCCTGGCCGATCAGTCCGCGCACGCCGAAAAACGCCGCCTCCTTCTCGTCGAGCAGCGCGCCGTAGCGGCGACGCGCCCCGTCTTCGTCGCCGCCGAGCAGCAGCTCCGCCCGCGCCGCATGACGCTGCGCCCCGGCGCCGTCGCCGGCGGAAAGCGCGATCATGCCGCGCGTCAAGGCCAGCTCGCCCGCCCGCCGGCGGCGCTCGCGCCGGTTGCGGCGGAAGCGGCG
>DASRLO010000082.1:0-6816 GCA_035648415.1 Allostellaceae bacterium | reverse complement strand
TACCTGGGACCTCGTCTGCCTGGCGTTGCGCGACGAATACCATTGCGTCGCGCTCGATCAGCGCGGCCACGGCGACAGCGACTGGTCGCACGATGCGGACTACTCGATGGGCGCCCAACTCGGCGACACCAAGGGGTTCGTAGACCACCTCGGTCTCGACAAATTCACCCTCGTCGGCATGTCGCTGGGCGCGATCAACGCGCTCGCCTTCGCCATCAACCACCCCGAGCGGCTGAGCAACCTCGTCATCATCGACGCCGGCCCCGAGATGCGCCGGCCGGGATCGAGCCGCATCCGCGACTTCGTCAACGGCGTCGCGGATACCGTGACGATCGAGGCGATCATCGAAAAGGCGCTCGAGTTCAACCCGCGGCGCGATCCCAAGGTGCTGCGCCGCAGCCTGATGCACGCGCTGCGGCAGCAGCCCGATGGCACCTGGAAATGGAAATACGACCGCCGCCGCTTTCAGGTGCTCGACCAGGAAGCGCACCGCACCGAGCGCGCCGCCCTCGCCGACGGGCTCGCGCGCATCGCCTGCCCAACCCTCATCGTGCGCGGCGGCGAGAGCGACGTTTTCCACGAGGAAGACGGCATCAAGCTCGCGCAACGCCTGCCCGACGGAAGATTCGTCACCGTCCCCCGCGCCGGCCATACCGTGCAGGGCGACAACCCGAAGGATCTGGTCGCCGAGCTGCGCCGGTTTTTGACCAAGGCGAATTAGCGCGGAGTGCGGTTACCCTGTCGCCGCCGGCGGTATGTCGTGCGCGGCGTAAGTAACCTTGTCACGGTCCTGGGTGTTCCATGCCCAGTTGACCGTCTGGTCCTTGGAGCCGACACTTCCGAGCCGTCCCCAATAGGCGAACGGGTATTTGCCGTGCGCCAGCGGGGTTCCGGCCACCACCACGACCACATGCCCATGCGGATCGGGGTTCGCCTGCTCGGAGCCCTTCAAGCCGCCGATCACCAGCTTGCCGGCAGCCGCCTGCTGACCGGCGACGATGCCGTCCGCCAGCCGTGTCCATTGCGGGTCATTGCGGATGGTGTCGACAATATTGTTCGCCAGCCCGGTCAAGGTCACACCCAATTCACCGGCGACTGCCTTGGCAAAGCCGCTACAATCGCCGGAATGGGCATCGAAGTTCGCCTCGCATGCGTCTTTGACCGGGTCCGGCATTTGGTCCTCCCTCGGGAAATTTGCCTGCCGCCGTGCCAGTCAGGCTTCAAATCGGGGCATAGTCCGACCGCAGACCGTGTCAATTGCCATCTGACACTCTGAGCGGAGCCCCTCGACAGGCAGAGGGGGCTTTCTCAGCAGCGCTCGAACCTGATCGGGCACCGCTCTATAGTCAGAACGCTACGTCGTCGTGCCCTTACTGCTTCCGACAGGGCATGGCGGAAATGTCGCGACAACGTCGAAGGTTCCGTCGTGGTTATCGACCTTGTCGATCTTGGTGGGGCTATCCAGCTGAAATCCCGCGACAACTTCGTCCACTTTATTGGCCGGGACCGCCGTTTGCTTCCAGACTCCGCATGGTGGCATTCGGACCTCCTCAGGGAACGGAAAGATCGCTGACGGCTTGTTTTCGTTGATCGGCAAGCGTAGCCCCATTCAGCAACGTCTGAACGGGGACGTCAGCCGGCAAATGTGCGCTCATCCACTGGCGCAGCTTTGTCAGGTTCATCTGGTTTGGGGGATTTGTCATTCCAGATGGCCAAATAAAGCTGCGTAAGCGCTGACTAAATGTGTCCTCCACAAAGGCCGTGCTTCTAAGTGCCGCCTGTGCGGCGTCCTTTGCATTTCCCGCGCTCTGGTTTACGGCGTTGATCGCGGCGGGAATGCTGCCGGCCGTCTTGTAGGCGTCGAGATCAATATAAGCCTGGGCCAGGGGATAACCCGCGTCGGACAGTTTCAGCCCGGTGGTGATCGGAAGCTCAGCTTTCAGCCGGTCGGCCTCCATCTGCGCGAGCAGCGCCGGGATCGTTTTCTGGTAGTAGAGGTCTTTGTTGATGGCCGAACTCGCGCCGATGACGCCGGCGGAGGCCGCGCCGAGCGCCGATTTGGTGGCGGCATTGCCGGTCGTCGCGGTCAACCCGGCCAGCACCAGCCCGACCAGATCGCCGCCGAGGGTCGTCGCATTGCCATCGCCATAAAGCCGCCGCTCGAAATCGGCGAATTCGATGTCGTAGGCGTGGATGCGCGCGAGGATGATGTCGTTCCGCTTCTGAGCTCGGAGCGTCGGGACGGCGAGGGCAAGGTATTGTGCCTCTTCGTCGCCATTGAAATACGGCGCGAGGCGGGTGAGCGTGGCGTCGGTGTCTTCGGGATCCTTGGGATAGCCCAGCAGCGGGGCGCAACCTGCCAGCAAGCCGGACAGCGCGGCGACCACCAGTCCCTTCCTAGCGCATCGGGCGAGTCCCCGCCGGCAACGGATGCGCATGTCAATCCCCTCGCCAGGCAGCCTCTCGCTCGTTGCTCCCTAACCGGGAGCCCGCGTCCCGATCATAGGACGAGCCAGTCTGCACGCCAACCTCAGGATGAGTGGCAATCCAAAAGCCTCACTTATTCCGCGCGTCGTCCGTGTCCGCGCGACATCCCACGCGACATCCGATCGACGAAGCCGAATTTGCCTACCGCACCACCTTCCTGATGCGGTGGTTGTTGGTGTCGCCGATATAGACCGCGCCGTCCGGCCCGACGACCGCGCCGTGCGGCCGGTCCAATCCCGCCTGCTCGGCCGGGCCGCCATCGCCGCCCGGCCCCTGCCGCCCGCCGGCGAGGTTGGCGATAATGCCGGTGCGGCGGTCGATGCGGCGGATCGCGTGGTTTTCGGTGTCGACGATCAGGAGGCCGCCATCGCGGTCGATCGCCATCTCCTTTGGCGCATCAAACACCGCCGCCAGAGCCGGGCCGGCGTCGCCCGAATAGCCGCGCGCCGTGGTGCCGGCGATCGTCGCGATGATCCCGGTGACCGGATCGACCGCGCGCAGGCTGCTGCCCTGGCGCTCCAGAATGTAGACCGTGCCGTCCTCCCCGATTTTGACGGCGCGCGCGCCGAATGTCCCCGCCGCGGTCGCCGGACGCCCGTCGCCGCTATGCGCGGCGGCGCCGGTGCCGGCGAAGGTCATGATCGCGCCGCTCGCCAAATCGACGACGCGCACCCGGTTGTCGGCGACATCGGTGATGTAAAGCCGCGTCTCGCCCGGCCCGAAGGCGAGCCCGTTCGGCTCCGCCAATCCCGCGCGCTCGGCCGGCCCGCCGTCGCCGCCATAGGCCGGTTCGCCAGTCCCCGCCAGGGTCGAGATGATCCCGGAAGCCGCATCGATGCGCCGCACCCGGCGATTGAGCCGGTCGGCGATATAGAGATTCCCCGCCCGGTCGGCGACGACCCCGTAGGGTTCGTCGAGCGCGGCACCCACCGCCGGGCCGCCATCGCCGGAAAACCCTTTCTCGCCATTGCCGGCGACGGTCGTGATGACCCCGCTCGCCGCATCGACGCGCCGGATGCGGTGGTTGAACGTGTCGGAAAAAAAGAGATTGCCGGCGCTGTCAAAGCAGACATCGAACGGTCCATTGAGCAGCGCCTGCGCCGCCGGCCCGCCGTCGCCGGCAAAACCCTTCTCGCCCGTCCCCACCGCCGTCGTGATGATGTCCTGCGGCATGCATCATCCTCTCGCGAAGCGATCTCCTCACCGCAAAGTAGGCAGAGGACGCGCAAAGGACGCAAAGGTTATTTATTGCGCCTTCGCGCCCTTCGCGAAGCCTCCGCGTCCTTCGCGGTAGGTGTTAGTCTGCAGAAAGACAGGCATCGGAGGGCAAAGATAATGACCGACGGAAAGAAGCCGCGCCTCATCGGCATCAACCACGTCGCGATCGAGGTCGGCGACATCGACGAGGCGCTGGCCTGGTACGGCCGGATTTTCGATTTTTCGCTGCGCGGCAAGGGCGAGCGCAACACCTTTATCGACATGGGCGACCAGTTCGTCAACCTGACGCTCGTCCCCGATCACGCGGTGAAGGGCGAGGAGAAGCGCCATATCGGCTTTGTCGTCGACGACCGCAGCCGCATCATCGAGCTGGCCAAGGCGGCCGGCGCGCGCATGGTGGAAGGGCCGTTTCTCGATTTCCTCGACCCGTGGGGCAACCGGCTCGAGATCATCGAATATTCCAACATCCAGTTCAGCAAGGCGCCCGGCGTGATGCGCGGGATGGGCCTCGCGCTCGACAAAAGCGACAAGGCGCGCAAGGAGCTCGCCGACAAGGGCATGGACCCCGGGGGCATGAACCCTGGGGGCATGGGCGAATGAGCGGCGGTTTCAAGCTCAGCCTCATCGTCCGCGGCCAGCATCCGCCCGGCGACCCCGCCCGGCGCCTCGCCGACGATCTCGATCTGGTGCGCGCCGCCGACCGGCTCGGCTTCGACGGCGTCGTCAAGGGTTCGCATTTCAGCGCGCACCCGTTCCAGTCGGTGCAGCAGATCCCGTTCCTCTCCTATTGCGCGGCGATCGCGCCGCGCCTGCGGATCATCTGCGGCCTGGTGCTGGCGCCGCTGCACAAGCCCTTGGACCTCGCCGAGCAGCTGGCGACACTCGATTTGTTGTCGGGCGGCCGGCTCGTCTTCGGTGCGGGGATCGGCTACCGCGATGTCGAGTTCAAGGCGTTCGGCGTGCCGCGCGGCCAACTGGGCGCCCGCTTCGAGGCGGTGATGCTGGCGGTAAAGCGGCTGTGGACCGAGGACTTCGTCGATATGAAGGGCGAGGATTGGGAGCTCGACCACGCCACCTGCCCGATCAAGCCCCTGCAACAGCCCACCCCGCCGATCTGGATCGGCGCCAACGCCGATGTCGCGGTCCGTCGCGCCGCGCGGATCGGCGATTGCTGGTACATCAACCCGCACAACACGCTGGCGACCATCGAGCGCCAGATGGAGCTCTACAAGCGCGCACTGGACGAGCTTGGGAAGCCGTTTCCGGCCGAGGTGCCGATGCGCCGTGAGGTCTTCGTCGCCGCGTCGCGCGCCGAGGCGATCCGCCTCGCGCAACCCTACCTCGAAGAAAAGTACCGCGCCTATCGCGCCTGGGGTCAGGACAAGGTGATGCCCGAGGGCGACGATTTCGACCACGAATTCTCCGAGCTCCTCGAAGATCGCTTTCTGATGGGCGCACCCGCCGAAATCGCCGAGCAGATGGTGCGGCTGAACCGCCGGCTCGGGGTCAACCACATCGTCGCCTCGGTCCACTGGCCCGGCATGCCGAACAGCCTCGCCCTCGAACAGCTCGATATCCTCGCCAAGGAAATCATGCCGGCCGTTCGGCAAGGCCTCTAGCAGCGATGGCCCAGTTATTTGGCGGCGAGCCGCCGCCGCCCGTCCCGGCTAAGGCGATGGCCGCGCTTGTCGCGCTGTTCCTTGGCTTGGCGAGCCAGTCCGCCGTCAGCGCGGAGCCACCGGTGCTGAACGAGGCGCTGCCCCGCGCCAACCAAGCCTATGAGAGCCGGAATTACCCCGAGGCCATGCGGCTCTATCGCAAGGCCGTTGAAGACGGGGGCGATCCTCTGGCCGCGGTCAGGGTCGGGATCATGTACTCCAAGGGGCTCGGCGTCGCGCAAGACCCCGCCGAAGCAGTGCTTTGGTATCGCAAGGCCGCGGATCAAGGCTACGTCCTCGGCGAGTTCAATCTCGCGATCAGCTACCGGAGCGGAGACGGCATCGACCAGGACTACGCGGAGGCCCTGCGCTGGTTTTACGCGGCCGCCGGCCAAGGTTACGCCCCGGCCCAGTACAATCTCGGCTTTATGTACCAGAAGGCCGAAGGCGTGCCGAAGAACAACCCCGAGGCCGCGCGCTGGTACCGGGCGGCGGCGGAACAGGGACTCGCGGTCGCGCAAGTCACCCTCGGCGACGACTACCTCACCGGCGCCGGGGTAGCGAAGGATCACGCCCAGGCGCTGGCGTGGTTTCGCAAGGCGGCGGATCAGGGCAATCCGGCGGCGCAATATGCGGTCGGCTCGGCGTACACCTCCGGCGACAGCGTAAAAAAGGATTATGCGGAGGCGATGCGCTGGCTGACCAAGGCGGCCGAGCAAGGCTTCGTTCCGGCCGAGTTTGTCATCGGCGATCTTTACGATAAGGGTCTCGGCGTGCCGCGCAACCTCGCGCAGGCGCGCGATTGGATGAATAAGGCGGCCGCGGGCGGCGACGACCGGGCGAAGAAATGGCTCGCTGCGCCGCACCCGGCGCGCTGACCCGATGCCGCGAGCCGGCATGATCCGACGCGGCGCAGCGCGGGAATTGCTTACGGCGCCAGGATGATCTTGCCGATGTGCCGGCTTGACTCCATCAACGCATGTGCCTTCGCGGCTTCGGCCAGGGGGAAAATCTGGTAGGTGCAGGTGCGCAGCCTGCCCTGCCCCCATAACGGCCAGACCTTTTCCTTCAGCGCCGAGACGATCTGCGCCTTCTGCTCGACGGGACGGCCGCGCAGGGTCGACCCGGTGACGGTGAGGTGCTTGCGCTGGATCGCGCCGAAATCGGCCTCGACTTTGGCCCCAGCCATCAGCGCGACAAAGCACAGCCGCCCGTCGCGCGCCAACAGGTCGAGCTCGCGCGGAATGTAGTCGCCGCCGACCATGTCGAAGATCGCGTCGACCCCGCGGCCCTGGGTGAATTCCTTGCCCATCTTCACGAAATCCTGCGTCTTGTAGTTGATCGCGAGGTCGGCGCCGTAGTCGCGGCAGGCCTGGCATTTCTCCTCGGAGCCCGCGGTCGCCAGCACCGTGGCGCCGAACGCCTTGGCCAGCTGGATCGCGGTGATGCCGAT
>DASRLO010000081.1:0-29105 GCA_035648415.1 Allostellaceae bacterium | reverse complement strand
ACCCTCCCCCGCCTGCGGGGGAGGGGGCGGCAAGCATCGGCGTTTGTTTCCCCCTACCCTGCTTGCGGGAGAGGGTTGGGGTGGGGGTAAGGGCGCCAACCATCACGCCTCGACCAGCGCCCCTTCGCGCTCCGCCTCGATCGCCGCGAGCAGCGCGCCGAGGACTTCGCTGACGCCGGCGCCGCTGACGCCGGACAGCGGCAGCACCGCCGCGCCGCTTCCGGCGGCGCGGGCGAGGGCACGGGATTTGCGCTTCACCTCGTCGGGATCGATCGCGTCGATCTTGTTGAGGCCGATCACCTCGGGCTTGCCGGCGAGCCCGTGGCCGTACGCGCTCAGCTCGCGGCGGATCGTTTTATAGGCGTCGACGATGTCGCCCTCGGTACCGTCGATCAGATGCAGGATCACCGCGCAGCGCTCGACATGGCCGAGAAACCGCGTACCGAGCCCGGCGCCCTCGCTGGCGCCTTCGATGAGCCCCGGCAAATCGGCGATGACGAATTCCCGGTCGTCGAGCCGCGCCACCCCCAGTTGCGGGCGCAGCGTGGTGAACGGGTAGTCGGCGATCTTCGGCTTGGCGTGCGAGACACGCGACAGCAGCGTCGATTTCCCGGCATTGGGCAAGCCGACCAACCCGGCATCGGCGATCAGTTTGAGGCGCAGCCACACCCAAAGCTCGGCGCCCGGCCAGCCGAGGTCGGCGCGGCGCGGCGCCTGGTTGGTCGAACTCTTGTAATGTGCGTTGCCGAACCCGCCGTCGCCGCCGCGCAGCAGCACGCGGCGCTGTCCTTCGCGGGTGAAGTCGGCGATCACGGTCTCGTTGTGCTCGTCGAGGACCTGCGTGCCGACCGGGACGCGCAGCACCAGATCTTCGCCGCCCGCGCCGGTGCGGTTGCGCCCGGCGCCGCCGCGCCCGTTCTGCGCCCGGAAATGCTGCTGGTAGCGGTAGTCGATCAGCGTGTTGAGATTGTCCTGCGCGACAAGGATGATGTCGCCGCCCTTGCCGCCGTCGCCGCCGTCCGGGCCGCCGAACTCGATGAATTTCTCGCGCCGAAAGCTCATCGAGCCGCGGCCGCCGTCGCCGCTCTTCACGTAGATCTTGCACTGGTCGAGAAATTTCATGGCGCTTCGCTTCTATATCAGGTTCCGCTCGCGCGGCACCGGCACCGGCCCGCTCCCCCACCCGGCCACCCAATCAGCATACTCTCGTTGGGTGGCCGGGTGGGGGAGCGGGCCGGTGCCGAAGGCCGGGCGGATGCCCGGCCGCACTTGATCACTCCAACAAAAAAGGGGAGCGGCGAGCCGCTCCCCTCATGCGATGTCGTTGGGGAACGGCTACTCGGCGGCCTCTGCCGCCGGGTGGAGGTCCGCTTGCGGCACCACCGAGATGAACATGCGCCCGCCCAGCCCCTTGTGGAACCTGACCGCGCCCTCGACCAGCGCGAACAGCGTGTGGTCGCGCCCCATGCCGACTTCGCTGCCCGGGTGGAATTTGGTGCCGCGCTGCCGGACGATGATGTTGCCGGCGACGACGATCTCGCCGCCGAACTTCTTGACCCCGAGCCGCTGTCCCGGGCTGTCGCGTCCGTTGCGGGACGAGCCGCCCGCCTTCTTGTGAGCCATCGAACTCTCCCTCGGCCGCTCAGCCCCCGGCGCTGATCGCGGTGATCCGCAGCAGGGTCTGATGCTGGCGGTGGCCGTTCTTGCGCCGGTAATTGTGCCGCCGCTTCTTCTTGAAGACGATGATCTTGTCGCCGCGGCGATGTTCGACCAGTTCGGCGCTGACCGAGGCGCCGGCGACGAGCGGCGTGCCGGCCGCGGCGCTGGCGCCCTCGCCGACCATCAGCACCTCGGCCAGTTCGATCGTCGCGCCCGGCTCGCCGGCCAGTTTCTCGACCGCGATCACATCGCCCTGCGCGACCTTGTATTGTTTGCCGCCGGTACGGATTACTGCGAACATCTGGAAGCCGCCGCTAGGTTTGTCGCGCTCCATGGCCGGCGCGAAAATACGACGGACGGGCCACGCCCGTCCGGGAGGCGGGAATATAATCGTGCGCCCTCTGCTGTCAACCCGCCCCCGTTCCGCGATGCGGGATCATGGCGCGGCGACGGGCGCGCTTTCCCGCCGCCCGCTGGCTCTGGCCGCCGCAACCGGGACCGGCTTTGACGCGGCGCGGGGCCGCGCCTAGACTTGCGGCTTCGCGAAAATACGACATTGCGGCGAGGGACGCCTGGTCCATGGACACCGGCAAGATCAACGCCACCGAAGACGAAGCCCTGCAATTCCACGCCGCCGGCCGCCCCGGCAAGCTGTCGATCGCGCCGCATAAGCCGCTCGTGACGCAACGCGACCTGTCGCTCGCCTATTCGCCGGGCGTCGCCTATCCGTGCCTGCGCATCCAGAAGGACCCGTCGAGCGTCTTCGACTACACCTCGAAGGGCAATTTCGTCGCGGTGATCTCGAACGGCACCGCCGTGCTCGGCCTGGGCGATCTCGGCGCGCTCGCGGCGAAGCCGGTGATGGAGGGCAAGGCGGCGCTCTTCAAGCGCTTCGCCGACATCGATTCGATCGACCTCGAGATCGACACCAAGGATGTCGACGAGTTCGTCAATTGCGTGCGCTTCCTGCATCCTTCGTTTGGCGGCATCAACCTCGAGGACATCCGCGCGCCGGAGTGTTTCGTCATCGAGGAGCGGCTGCGTGAGCTCTTGGACATCCCGGTCTTCCACGACGACCAGCACGGCACCGCGATCATCGCCACCGCCGGCCTCATCAATGCGCTGCACCTGACAAAGCGCGAGCTGCGCGACATCAAGATGGTGGTGAACGGCGCCGGCGCGGCCTCGATCGCCTGCGTCGAGCTGCTGAAGACGATGGGGTTGCCGGGCGGCAACGTCGTGCTGTGCGACACAAACGGCGTCGTCTATCGCGGCCGTACCGACGGCATGAACCAGTGGAAATCGGCGCATGCGGTCGAGACCAGCGCGCGCACCCTCGCCGAGGCGATGGAGGGGGCTGACGTGTTCTACGGCCTCTCGGCCGCGGGCGCGGTGACGCAGGACATGGTTCGCGCGATGGCGGCCAAGCCGATCATCTTCGCGATGGCCAACCCCGACCCCGAGATCACGCCGGAGGACGCGCGCGCGGTGCGGTCCGACGCGATCATCGCCACCGGCCGCTCGGATTACCCGAACCAGGTCAACAACGTCCTGGGCTTTCCGTACATCTTCCGCGGCGCGCTCGACGTGCGCGCCTCGCAGATCAACGACGCGATGAAGATCGCCGCCGCCGAAGCCCTCGCCCGCCTGGCGCGCGAGGACGTGCCCGACGAGGTCGCCGCCGCCTATGCCGGCCAGCGGCTGCGCTACGGCCCCGACTACATCATCCCGGCGCCGTTCGACCCGCGCCTCATCTGGGCGGTGCCGTCGGCGGTGGCGCAGGCGGCGATGGATTCGGGCGTCGCGCGGAAGCCGATCCTCGACATGGCGGCCTACAAGCGCACCTTGCGCGCCCGGCTCGATCCGACAGCGGCCAGCCTCGACCTCATTTTCGACAAGGTGCAGCGCGAGCCCAAGCGCGTCGTCTTCGCCGAGGGCGAGGAGGAGATGACGATCCGCGCCGCGCTGCAATATGCCGGCAGCGGCTACGGCACGCCGATCCTGATCGGGCGCGAGGAGCGCATCCAGGCGACGATGGCCGCGATGGGGCTCGCCTCCGCCGGGCCGCTGGAAATCCACAACGCGCGGCTGTCGACCAGCAACCAGCGCTACACCGAATTCCTCTATCAGCGGCAGCAGCGCCGCGGCATGCTCTTTCGCGATTGCCAGCGGCTGGTGAACCTCGACCGCAATGTCTTCGCCGCCTGCATGGTCGCGTGCGGCGACGCCGACGCGATGGTGACCGGCGTCACGCGCAACTCGTTCGACGTGCTCGACGAGGTGACGCGCGTCATCGAGATGAAACCCGGCTGCGAGATGTTCGGGCTGACCCTATTGCTGGCGCGCCAGCACACGGTGCTGCTGGCCGACACCTTGGTGCATGAGAACCCGAACCCCGCGCAACTGGCCGGCATTGCCGTCGAGGCGGCGGCGAAGGCGCGCGAGCTCGGCCTCGAACCGCGCGTCGCCCTCCTCTCCTACTCGAATTTCGGCAACCCGATGGGCGATGGCGGCGAACGCATCCGCCAGGCGGTGGCCTTGCTCGACGGGCGCGGCGCCGATTTCGAATATGACGGCGAGATGAGCGCCGACGTCGCCCTCGATGCCGGGCTGATGCGGCGGCTCTACCCGTTCTGCCGCCTGTCGGGCGCGGCCAACATCCTCGTCATGCCCGAACTGCACAGCGCCAATATCAGCGCCAAGCTGCTGGCGCATCTCGGCGGCGGCACGGTGATCGGCCCGCTGCTGATGGGGCTCGCGCACCCGGTGCAGATCGTCAATATCGGCGCCACCGTGTCCGATCTGGTCAACCTCGCCGCGCTCGCCGCGCACGACGCGATCGGGTGAGCCTGCGCTGAGCCACCGAAAAGATTTCCCCTCCCCCCGGCTTCACCCGGGGGTCCACGAAACCTCGGGAGTAATTCGTGGATGGCCGGATCAAGTCCGGCCTAGGCGACGGAGGGGAGCGTCGCACGCGAGATCGGCAATCGCTTTTGCGTTTCGGGAAAGACCATGAATTGGCGCGGCTGGCGTCGGGTGCCGCTTTTCGCGCTCGCCTTGACGTTGCCGGGCGTGGCGGTGCTGGCCGGCCTCTACGCGGCCGCGCGGCTCGATCCGGCCGCGGCGCTGATCGGCGCCGCTGTCATGCTCGTGGCGCTGGCGGTCGCCATCGCGCCGTTCGCGCTGTCGCTGTCGGCGGTGCAGGAAGCGATCGAGTCGATCGGTCCCGCGGCCGAACCCGGCGCCGAGGCGGCGGCGACGCGGCGGCTCGGCCGTCTCGGCCGCACCGCCGACGCGCTATGGCAGAGCGCGGTGCGGCTGGCGCGCGGCTGGCGCGAACGCGCCGCGCGGGCCGAGGCGAGGCTGGCCGCCGCCGAGGCGGTCTTCGCCGCGCTCCCCGACCCGCAGATCCTGCTCGATGCGCAGCGCCGCGTCGTCCGCGCCAACCCGGCGGCGAGCGAATTCGTCGGTCACGTGCCGGAGGCGAGCGACCTCGCCGCGCTGCTGCGCAACCCGGCGGTGCTCGCGGCGGCCGACGCGGTGCTCGCTGGCGCGGCGGCGCGGATCGTCGAATTTACCCTGGCGCTGCCGGCCGAGCGGGTGATGGAGGCGCGCATCGCGCGGGTCGAGGGCGTGTCGCTCGACGGCGTCGCCGCGATCGTCACCCTGCACGACATCACCACGTTAAAGCTCGCCGAGCAGATGCGCGCCGATTTCGTCGCCAATGCCGGCCACGAGCTGAAGACGCCGCTGGCGAGCCTGGTCGGCTTTATCGAGACGCTGCTCGGCGCGGCGCGCGACGATGCGGCGGCGCGCGAGCGGTTTCTCGGCATCATGCGGGGCGAGGCCGGACGCATGGCGCGGCTCGTCGACGATTTGCTGTCGCTGTCGCGCATCGAACTCAACGAGCGCGTCGCGCCGACCAGCGAGGTGGCGCTGGCGCCCCTTGTCGAGCGGGTTGCCGACACGCTCGAATTGCGCGCGGCCGCGCGCGGCATGCGGCTCGAACTCGCCCTGCCCGACGATCTGCCGGATGTCCATGGCGACGAGGACGAACTCGCGCAGGTGCTGCAGAACCTGATCGACAACGCGATCAAATACGGCAAACCGCACAGCAGGATCGCCATCGCGGCCAGCACGGCCGAACCCCCGGCCGCGCCGAGCGCCTTTGTGCGCGTCGCCGTCGCCGATTGCGGCGACGGCATCCCGAGCGAACATTTGCCGCGACTGACCGAGCGCTTCTACCGGGTCGACACGGCGCGCTCGCGCGAACTCGGCGGCACCGGCCTCGGCCTCGCGATCGTCAAGCATATCCTCAACCGCCACCGCGGGCGGCTCGAGATTTCGAGCACGCTGGGCGTCGGCTCCACCTTCACCGTCTGGCTGCACGCGACCCGGAACGGGCGGGCGAGGACTGTCACGGAAGCGCAACACAACTAACATAGAACCGTCGCGGCGCCCGCGTAAAACCCAGTCGGTCAGGTTCACCGGCCAATCCCGCAAGCTACACGAGGAGAGTGCCGTGCTGCTCAGCCGCACCTTGCCGCCAGCCGCCCTTGCCGCCCTGTTATGTGCCGCGATACCCGCCCGAGCCACCGAAATTTCCGGCGCCGGCGCGACCTTTCCCTACCCGATCTACGCAAAATGGGCCGAAGCCTATAAGGCCAAGACCGGCACCAGCATGAACTACCAATCGATCGGTTCCGGCGGCGGCATCAAGCAGATCGAGGCAAAAACCGTCGATTTCGGTGCGTCCGACATGCCGCTGACGCCTCAAGCGCTCGATAAGGACGCGCTGCAGCAATTTCCGATGGTGATGGGCGGCGTGGTGCCGGTGGTCAATCTGGCGGGGATCAAGCCGGGGCAATTAAAGCTCGACGGCACGGTGCTCGCGGGGATGTATCTCGGCACCATCGCCAATTGGAACGACAAGGCGATCGCCGCGCTGAACCCCGGCGTGACGCTCCCCGACAAGGCGATTGCGACGGTGCATCGCTCCGACGGGTCGGGCACCAATTTCATCTTCACCCATTATTTGTCGAGCATCGATCCGGACTTCAAGGCGAAGGTCGGCGAGAACACTTCGGTCGAGTTCCCCGGCGGGCTCGGCGGCAAGGGCAACGAAGGCGTCGCCGCGATCGCCGGCCGCACCGCCGGCGCGATCGGCTATGTCGAATACGCTTATGCGCTGCAGAACAAGATGAATTACGCGCAGCTGAAGAACCATGACGGCAACTACGTCTCGCCCGAGGCGAGCGCCTTCCAGGCGGCCGCCGCCAATGCCGACTGGTCGAAGGCGCCCGGCTTCTACCTGTTGCTGACCGACCAGCCGGGCAAGGATAGCTGGCCGATCACCGGCGCCACCTTCATCCTGATGCACCGCCAGCAGCAGAAGCCTGATACCGCCCGCGAGGTGCTGAGCTTCTTCGACTGGGCCTACCACAGCGGCGGGCAACTGGCCGAGCAACTCGACTACGTGCCGATGCCGGCAAGCGTCATCAGCGCGGTCGAAGGGAGCTGGAAGACGATCACCGGGGCTGACGGCAAGCCGGTGTGGACCGGGCACGCGTCGTAGGGGCTGCGAAATTGATGTCGCCGGCGCCACCCTCAAGCCCGCAGGACTGGGGGTGAGGGGCCGGCGCCGTCAGTCCAAGCGGGAGAGTGGCATGGCGGCTAAGCCGGAAATGGTCGCGGTCACCGCAGCCAGAGCGCGGCGGCGGCCGGCCGGCGGGCCGGGGGATGCGGTGTTCCACGGCCTCACGATGTTTTTCGCCGTCCTGGTCTTGCTGATCCTGGGCGGCGTCATTGCGTCGCTCGTCTCTGGCGCGCTCCCGGCGCTGCGCCAATTCGGCTTCGGCTTTATCGTCAACGGCGCCTGGAACCCGGTCACCGAGAATTTCGGCGCGCTGGCGCCGATCTACGGCACCCTGGTGACCTCGCTGATCGCGATGCTGATCGGCATCCCGGTGGCGTTCGGCGTGGCGCTGTTCATCACCGAATTATGCCCGAAATGGCTGAAGCGGCCGCTCGGCACGATGATCGAGCTGCTGGCCGCGATCCCCAGCATCATCTACGGCATCTGGGGCCTCTTTGTCCTGGCCCCGTTCATCCAGGAATATGTCGAGCCGGCGCTGATCGCGACGTTCGGCCGGATCCCCGGCCTCGGCATTCTGTTCGCCGGGCCGCCGCTCGGCATCGGCGTGCTGACCGCCGGGTTCATCCTCGCGATCATGGTGCTGCCGTTCATCGCCGCGGTGATGCGCGACGTGTTCGAGACCGTGCCGCCGATGCTGAAGGAGAGCGCCTACGGCCTCGGCGCCATCACCGCCGAAATCGTCTGGCGGGTGGTGCTGCCCTACGCCAGGGTCGGCGTCGTCGGCGGCATCCTCCTGGGTCTGGGGCGCGCCCTCGGCGAGACGATGGCGGTGACCTTCGTCATCGGCAATTCGCACCACATCCACGCCTCGATCCTGCAGCCCGGGACGACGATCTCGGCGGCGCTGGCCAACGAATTCACCGAGGCCGTGAGCGACCTCTACCAATCCTCGCTGATCGCGTTGGGCTTCATCCTGTTCGTCATCACCTTCATCGTACTGGCGGCGGCGAAGCTGATGCTGCTGCGCCTGCAGAAGGGCGCCGGAGCCACCGCGTGATGCAGCTCTATACCAGCCGCCGCCTGTCGAATTATCTGATCGTGGCGCTGTCGCTCGGCGCCACCGCGTTCGGTCTCCTGTTCCTGGTCTTCGTGCTCGGCACGCTGCTGGTGAACGGCGTCGGCGCGCTCAGCCCCACCCTGTTCACCCAGACCACGCCGCCCCCCGGCAGCGCCGGCGGTTTGATGAACGCGATCTTCGGCAGCCTGGCGATGACCGTGATCGCGACCCTGGTCGGCACCCCGACCGGCATCCTCGCCGGCACCTTCCTCGCCGAATACGCCCACAACAGCCGGCTCGGCGAGGTCGTGCGCTTTGTCAACGACATCCTCTTGAGCGCGCCGTCGATCATCATCGGCCTCTTCGTCTATTCGATCCTCGTCGTGCCGATGGGCCATTTCTCGGCCTGGGCCGGCGCGGTGGCGCTGGCGATCATCATGATCCCGGTCATCGTGCGCACCACCGAGGACATGCTGAGCCTGGTCCCGAACGAGCTGCGCGAAGCCGCCGCCGCGCTCGGCGCGCCGAAATGGAAGATCGTCGTCACCGTGACCTACCGCTCGGCGGTGCAGGGCATGCTGACCGGCGTATTGCTGGCGGTGGCGCGCATCTCGGGCGAGACCGCGCCCCTGCTCTTCACCGCGCTCAACAACCAGTTCTTCAGCAGCGACCTCAATCGGCCGATGGCCAATCTGCCGGTCGTCATCTTCCAGTTCGCGATGAGCCCCTACGCCGATTGGCAGGCGCTCGCGTGGGCCGGCGCGCTGCTGATCACCGCGGCGATCCTCGTCCTCAATATCGGCGCGCGCCTGTTCGCGTCATGGAGCGGCCTCGAAAAATGAGTGCGTCATTGGCAACCACAACTCCCCCGCGCTCGGACACACCGACGCTGCCCGGCGAAAGCGCCACCGTCTCGCCGTTTCCGGTCAAGGTTCAGATCCGCAATGTCGGCTTTCATTACGGGAAATTTCAGGCGCTGAAGAACGTCTCGCTGCCGCTGTACGATCGCCACGTGACGGCCTTCATCGGGCCGTCGGGATGCGGCAAGTCGACCCTGCTGCGCATCCTCAACCGGATTTACGAGCTCTATCCCAACCAGACCGCGAGCGGCGAAGTCCTGGTCGACGGGATCGACATCCTGGCGCCCGGCCTCGACCTCAACCTCGTGCGCTCGAAGATCGGCATGGTGTTCCAGAAGCCGACCCCGTTCCCGATGTCGATCCACGACAATATCGCCTTCGGCATCAAGCTCTATGAGCGGCTGCCGAAATCGGAGCTCGACGACCGCGTCGAGCAGGCGCTGCGCCGTGCGGCGCTGTGGGACGAGGTCAAGGACAAGCTGCGGCAAAGCGGTCTGGGACTTTCCGGCGGCCAGCAGCAGCGCCTGTGCATCGCCCGCGCGATTGCCGTCGAGCCGGAAATCCTGCTGCTCGACGAGCCGGCCTCGGCGCTCGACCCGATCTCGACCCAGCGCATCGAGGAGCTGATCGCCGAGTTGAAGAGCGACTATTGCATCGCCATCGTCACGCATAACATGCAGCAGGCGGCGCGCAGCTCCGACTACACCGCCTTCATGTATCTGGGCGAACTCGTCGAGTTCGACGAAACCGAGCGCATATTCACCCACCCCCGCGAGAAGCGCACCGAGGACTACATTACCGGCCGCTTCGGCTGAGGCCCAGGATCAGGGGAGTTGCACCATGGCCGCCGAACACATCATCAAGAGCTACGACGACGAGCTGAGCCGGCTGAACAACATGATCGTCGAGATGGGCGGACTTGCCGAGAGCCAGCTCGCCGCCGCGATCGAGGCGGTCGCCAAGCGCGACAGCGAGCTCGCCGCCCGCGTCGTCGAGGGCGACGCCAAGGTCGACGAGCTGGAGCGCGAGCTCGACAATCTGGCGATCCGGCTGCTCGCGCTGCGCCAGCCGATGGCGCGCGACCTGCGCGAAATCTTCGCCGCGCTCAAGATCGGCAGCGACCTCGAACGCATCTGCGACTATGCCGCCAATGTCGCCAAGCGCTCGATCGCGTTGGCGCAAACCCCGCCGATCCAGCCGGTGCACGCGTTGCCGCGCATGGGCGCCCTGGCGCTGCGTCTGGTCAAGGACGTGATCGACGCCTTTATCGAGCGCGACGCCGACAAGGCGCTCGACGTGTGGCGGCGCGACGAAGAGCTCGACGAGATGTATTCGAGCCTGTTCCGCGAGTTCCTCACCTACATGATGGAGGACCCGCGCAACATCGGCGCCTGCACGCATCTCCTCTTCATGGCCAAGAACATCGAGCGGATCGGCGACCACGCCACCAACATCGCCGAGAACCTCTATTACCTCGTGCACGGCAAGGCCCTCACCGAGGCGCGGCCCAAGGGCGACAAATCGAGCCTCGAAGTCGTCGCCGCCGACCGCTCCGGCGCGCGATAGGAGGCGGCGTTATGAAACCGATGGTCCTGATCGTCGAGGACGAGGCGCCGCTCGTCACGCTGCTGCGCTACAACCTCGAAAAAGAGGGGTTCGCCGTCTGCTCCGCCGGCGACGGCGAGGAGGCGCTGTTGCAGATCGCCGAGAATAAGCCCGACGCGGTGCTCCTCGACTGGATGCTGCCGCTGGTCTCCGGCCTCGAGGTTTGCCGGCAGATCCGCCGCTCGCCGTCGAGCCGCGCCTTGCCGATCATCCTCCTAACCGCGCGCGGCGAGGAGGCGGACCGGGTGCGTGGCCTCGACAGCGGCGCCGACGACTATGTCGTCAAGCCGTTCAGCCCAAGCGAATTGGTGGCGCGGCTGCGCGCCGTCATCCGCCGCGCGCAGCCGAGCGCCGCCGAGAACACGCTGCAATATGCCGATCTCGCGATGGACCTCGCCGCGCACCGCGTCTCGCGCGCCGGCCGCGCGGTGCATCTCGGGCCCACCGAATTCCGCCTGCTGCACCATTTCCTGCAGCATCCCGGCCGGGTCTTTTCGCGCGAGCACCTGCTCGACCGGGTGTGGGGACCGCACACCGAGGTCGAGATGCGCACCGTCGACGTGCATATCCGCCGGCTCCGCAAGGCGCTCAACACCGACGGCTGCCGCGACCTGGTCCGCACCGTCCGCTCGGTCGGCTACGCGCTCGACCACGCCGCTTGAGGCGCGGTCAGGGCGCCTCCCTGGGCACGATCCCCGCGACACCTGTATTCCCGGCATCGTCATCCAAACCGCGATTTCCCCTAGCTTGGCAACGGCGCGCTCCGGCCCATTTTATACCGGATGAACCTGGTATCGGCCGCCCCGCTGCCTGAGACAAAGCTGCGCGCGGCGATCGCGGCGGCGAACCGCCGCGACGAGACGGCGGCCGACGCGATCATCCTCGCCGACGCGGCGCTGCCCGCGGCGGCACGGCAACGCATCGCGGCGGTCGCGCATCGCCTCGTCGCCGAGCTACGCGAGAAAGGTCCGGCGGCGCGCGGCGGCATCGACGCCTTTCTGCACGAATACGCGCTGGCGACGCCCGAGGGCGTCGCGCTGATGTGCCTCGCCGAGGCGTTGCTGCGCATTCCCGACGGCGACACGATCGACCGCCTGATCCGCGACAAGATCGCCGCCGCCGATTGGCGGAGCCATCTCGGCCATTCCGGCTCGCTGTTCGTCAACGCCTCGACCTGGACGCTGATGCTGACCGGCCGGATGCTGCGCGACGATGCGCGCGAGGGCGAACTCGGCCACGCATTGCATCGTTTCATCGCGCGCTCGGGCGAGCCTGTGGTGCGCCAGGCGGTGCTCGCGGCGATGCGCATCCTCGGCCGGCAATTCGTCATGGGCCGCACGATCGGCGAAGCGCTCGACCGCGCCAAAACCGCCGAACGGCAGGGCTATCGCCATTCCTACGACATGCTCGGCGAGGCCGCGAAGACCGCCGCCGATGCCGAGCGCTACCATGAAGCCTATGCTCACGCGATCGCCGCGATCGGCGGCGCCGCGGCCGGGCGTGCGGTCGAGGCGGCGCCCGGCATCTCGGTGAAGCTCTCCGCGCTGCACCCGCGCTACGAGCTCGCGCAGCGCGAGCGGGTGATGTACGAATTGCTGCCGCGCCTCGCCGATCTCGCCGAACGCGCGCGCGCCGCCGGGATCGGCCTCACGGTCGACGCCGAGGAGGCCGATCGCCTCGAATTGTCGCTCGACCTGTTCGAGGCGCTGGCGGTGATGCCAGGTATCGCCGGCTGGGACGGGCTCGGTCTGGCGGTGCAGGCCTATCAGAAGCGCGCGCCGGCGGTCGTCGATTGGCTCGCCGAGCTCGCGGCGCGGGCCGGGCGACGGCTAATGGTGCGGCTGGTCAAGGGCGCCTATTGGGACAGCGAGATCAAGCGCGCCCAGGAGCGCGGCCTCGCGGCCTATCCGGTCTACACCCGCAAAATCGCGACCGACGTGTCCTATCTCGCCTGCGCCAAGCGCCTGTTCGCCGGCGGCGCGGCGTTCTATCCGCAGTTCGCGACGCACAACGCGCACTCGCTGGCCGCGGTGCTGGAACTCGCGGGCGAGCGCCCGGACTGGGAATTCCAGCGCCTGCACGGTATGGGCGAGGCGCTTTACGAGCAGATCGCCGCCACGGGTCGTCCCTGCCGGGTCTACGCGCCGGTCGGCAGCCACGAGGATCTGCTCGCCTATCTGGTGCGGCGGCTGCTGGAGAACGGCGCCAATGCCTCGTTCGTCAACCGCATCGTCGACGAGCGCCAGCCGATCGACGCGATCATCGCCGATCCGGTCGCCGCGCTAAACAAGCTGAAGGCAAAGCCGCATCCGAATATCCCGTTGCCACGCGATTTGTTCCGGCCGGAACGCGCGAATTCCGCGGGGATCGACCTCACCGACCGGCAAGTGCTCGGCGCCTTGCGCGACGGTCTGGCGGCGGCACTGGCCAAGCCCGCGGCCGCCGCGCCGATCGTCGGCGGCCGGGAGATTACCGGCAGTGCCGCGCCGGTGTTCGATCCCGGCGACCGGCGCCGGCAGATCGGTAGGGTCGCTTCCGCCGATGCGGACGCGGTGGAGGCTGCCCTTGCCGCCGCTTCGAGCGCGGCAGCCGGATGGGACCGCACCCCGGCCGCCGAGCGCGCCGCAATCCTCGAACGCGCCGCCGATCTCTATGAGCACGACCGCGACGCGCTGATGGCGCTCATCATCCACGAAGGCGGGCGGACGATACCGGCGGCACTGTCCGAAGTGCGCGAGGCCGCGGATTATCTGCGCTACTACGCCGCCCGCGCCCGCGCCGATTTCGCCGCGCCGCTGGCATTGCCCGGGCCGACCGGTGAGCGCAACCGCCTCGCGCTCAATGGCCGCGGCGTCTTCGCCTGCATCTCGCCGTGGAATTTTCCGCTCGCGATCTTCACCGGACAGATCGCCGCGGCGCTGGCGGCCGGCAACGCGGTCCTCGCCAAACCGGCCGAGCAGACCCCGCTGACCGCGGCCGCGGCGATCCGCCGTCTGCTCGCGGCCGGCATCCCGGGCGGCGTGCTGCACCTGCTGCCCGGCAGCGGCGACGCGGTCGGCGGCGTGCTGGTTGCCGACCCGCGTATCGCTGGGGTCGCCTTCACCGGCTCGACTGCCACGGCGCATGCGATCAACCTGGCGCTCGCCAAACGATCGGGACCGATCGTGCCGCTAATCGCCGAGACCGGCGGCCAAAACGCGATGATCGTCGATTCGTCGGCGCTGCCCGAACAGGTCGTGACCGATGTGCTGACCTCCGCCTTCGACAGCGCCGGCCAGCGCTGTTCGGCGCTGCGGCTGCTCTATGTGCAGGACGATATCGCGCCGCGTCTGCTGCCGCTGCTCGCCGGCGCGATGGCCGAGCTGAGCGTCGGCGACCCGGCGCTGTTGTCGACCGATGTCGGCCCGCTCATCGACGACGAGGCCCGCGCCGCGCTCGAAAAACACGCCGGGCGCATGACCCGGCAGGGCCGGCTGCTCTACCAGTGCGTGCTGCCGGCCGAGACCGCGCACGGCGACTTCTTCGCGCCACGCGCGTTCGAGATCGACAGCGCCCGCCTTCTTCCCGGGGAGGTGTTCGGGCCCATCCTGCATATCGTGCGCTGGCGCGCCGACCGGCTCGACCAGGTCATCGACGAGATCGCCGCGACCGGGTTCGCGCTGACCCTCGGCATTCACAGCCGGATCGAGGAGACCGTGCGCCACATCCAGGGCCGGCTCGCAATCGGCAATGTCTACGTCAACCGCAACATGATCGGCGCCGTGGTGGGGGCGCAGCCGTTCGGCGGCGAGCGGCTTTCCGGCACCGGGCCCAAGGCCGGCGGTCCGCGCTACCTCTACCGCTTCGCGACCGAGCGGACAGTCTCGACCGACACGACCGCCTCCGGCGGCAACGCGACGCTCTTGTCGCTCGACGAGGAGCGTTGACCGGCGCGTCCGGCAGCGCCTCAATATCCAACCCGTTGCGCAAGGTAGTCACAGCCATGACCGACGCTCCGATGCCGCTCGCCCGCTTCAAGGTGCTCGACCTGACGCGCGTGCGCGCCGGGCCGACCGCGGTGCGCCAGCTCGCCGATTGGGGCGCGCAGGTGATCAAGATCGAGGCGCCGCCCTCGCCCGGCGAAGGGCTCGGCGGGCCGCGCCTTGGCCCCGATTTTCAGAATTTGCACCGCAACAAGCGCAGCCTGACGCTCGACCTCAAATCGCCGGACGGGATCGAGATTTTCCGCAAGCTGGTGCGCGACGCCGATGTCGTGGTCGAGAACTTCCGGCCCGACGTCAAGGAGCGGCTCGGCATCGACTACAAGGCGCTGAAGACGATCAACCCGCGCCTCGTCTATGCCAGCATCTCGGGCTTCGGCCAGAGCGGCCCCTACCGCGACCGGCCGGGCTTCGACCAAATCGCCCAGGGCATGGGCGGCCTCATGTCGATCACCGGCGCGCCGGGAGAGGGTCCGATGCGGGTCGGCATCCCGGTCGCCGACCTCACCGCCGGCATCTTTACCGCGATGGGCATATTGATCGCGCTGCTCGAACGCGAGGCGTCGGGCGAGGGTCAATGGGTGGAAAGCTCGCTGCTGGCCGCGCAGATCGCGATGCTCGACTTCCAGGCGGCGCGCTGGACGATCGCGCACGAGGTGCCCGAGCAGGCCGGCAACGATCATCCGACCAGCATCCCCACGGGCGTGTTCCGGACCAGCGACGGCTATATCAACATCGCCTCGGCCGGCGACGAAATCTTCGGCCGGCTGTGCCGCGCGCTCGACCAGCCGGCGCTCGCCGACCACGCCGACTACAAGACCGGCAAGCTGCGCTCGCAGAACCGCAGGGCGCTCAACGCCGCGATCGAAGCGATCACCCAGGAGCACGGCAGCGCCGAATGGATCGACCGGCTTAACGCAGCCGGCGTGCCGTCGGGGCCGATCTACAAGATGGACGAGGTGTTCGCCGACTCGCAGGTCAAGCATCTCGGCATCGCCCAGATTGTGCATCATCCGCAACTGGGCGATATCGAGCTGGTCGGCCAAGCGGTCACCCTGAGCCGCACCCCGAGCCGCCTCAAGACCGCCAGTCCCGACCCCGGCGAGCACACCGCGGCGATCCTCGGCGAATTGGGCTACAGCGAAGGCGATGTCGCCCGGCTGCGCGAAAGAGGCGTGGTATGAGGGAGACCTATCATCGATAATTGTTCGCCGTTATCTTGATGAAGCGATGACAATTTCGGCGCTCGATACCCATCAGACGGTCAAGGAGCTGACAGCGGCCGGGTTCACCGACGCCCAGGCCGAGGCGCTGACCGGAGCGCTTCGGCGCGTTCAGGATATCGATCTGTCGAACTTGGCGACCAAGTCCGATCTTGCCGAATTGCGCGCGGCGACCAAAGCCGATCTCGCCGAGACCAAGGCGGAGATGCTCAAGTGGTTTGTCGGAGTGGCTTTTGCCGAGGTCGCGCTGATACTCGCCATCCTGAGGTTCTTCATGAGCGGCCACCCATAGAGGTCGTCACACCCGCGCCGCGTCGCGCGGGTCGTAGCGGCGCAAGAGCGCGTCGCCCAAGAGGTTGCAGGCGATCACCGTCAGGAAGATCATCGCCCCGGGATAGATCGCCAGCAGCGGCGACGATGAGATCAGTTCCTCGGCGTTCGACAGCATGCTGCCCCAGCTGGCGAGCGGCGGCTGGACGCCGAGCCCCAGAAAGCTCAGCACCGATTCCAACAGGATGATATCGCCGACCGAGAGTGTCGTCGCCACCACCAGCGGCGCCATCACGTTGGGCAGGATGTGGCGCCGCAGGATATGCGGCACTCCGGCGCCGAGGCTCTGCGCGGCGCGCACGAAATCCTGTCGGCGGGTGACGAGGGTCGCGCCCCGCACCAGCCGCGCCGCGGTGGTCCAGCCGACCAGCACCGCCAGCACGACGATGCGCACCAGGCTCATCGCCGGCGCGTCGGCGAGCGCGTGCGGCACGCCGATCTTGCCGAGGTCGAGCGCGGCGAGGACGATCAGCAGCGGCAGGAGCGGCAGCGCGATGACGCCGTCGACCAGCCGCATCAGCACCCGGTCGGTCCAGCCGCCGAGATAGCCGGCGGCAAGCCCGACCGCGGTCCCCGCCATCGCCGCGGTTACCGCCGCGGCGATGCCGATGGTCAGCGACACGCGCCCGCCTTCGAGCAGCCGCAGCAGCATGTCGCGGCCCAATTCGTCGGTGCCGAGCGGGTGCGCCGCGGACGGGTCTGCGAAGCGGTCGAGCAGATTTACCGCGGCCGGGTCGGCGCCCATGAGATGCGCCAGCAGCGGCCCCGCGAGCGACGCCGCGGCGATCAGGCCAAGCAACGCCAGCGGCAACCTCATCGGCCCCCGCTCATCGATACGCGACCCGCGGGTCGAGCCAGGCATAGGCGAGGTCGGCGGCAAGGTTGGCGAGCATCGTCACCGCCGTCGCCAGGAGCAGCGCGGCGAGGGCGAGGTTGTAGTCGTTGCCCATCACCGCGTCGAAGATCAGCTTGCCCATGCCGGGATAGGCGAACATCGTCTCGGTCACCAGCGCGCCCGAGACCAGCGTGCCGAACGACAGCGCGAGGATCGTCGCGATCGGCACCAGCGCGCCGCGCAGCGCGTGCCTCCAGATGATTCGCGCCTCGCTGGCGCCCTTGGCGCGCGCGGTGCGGATGTGGTCCTGTCCCAGCGCGTCGCGCATCGCCGCGCGGACATAGCGGGTGTAGCCGCCGATGCTGGCGATGGCGAGCGTCGCCACCGGCAGGACCAGATGGCGCAGCCAATCCCAAAGGCCGCCATTGCCGGCGCTGCCCATGCCGCTCGCCGGCAGCCAGCCGAGCCCCTGAGCAAAGACGAGGATCAGGATGAGCGCCAGCCAGAATGTCGGCAGCGACACCCCGGCGAAGCAGGCGAGGTTGACCGCGGCGTCGAAGCGGCTGCGCGGCCGCCGCGCCGCGGCGATCCCGAGGCCGAGCGAGGCGGCGAAGGCCGCGGCGAAACTCGCCCCCCAGAGGGCCAGCGAATTGCCGAGCCGCGGCAGCAGCGTCGCGACGACCGGCGCCGCGAACAGCCGCGAATACCCGAGATCGCCGCAGAGCGCGGCATGCGCCCAGCCGAAATAGCGCGCGATAAGCGGCCGGTCGATCCCGTACAGAGCCTTCAGCCGCACCAGGTCGGCGGCGCTCAAATGCGGGTCGGCCCCCATCATCAGGTCGATCGGATCGCCCGGCATCAGCCCGATGAGCGCATAGATGACAAACGACATCAGCGCCAGCATCGCCGCGATCTCGACGAGGCGGATCGCGATAAAGCGGATCATCCGCTCACTTCCGCTCGCCCCAATCGGTCACCCACAAGCTCGATGGGTACTGGTTGCCGGTCGGGCGCAGGCCCGTCAGCCATTTCGGCACGATAAACGCGTCGGATTTGAAAAACAGCGGCAGCGAGGGCAGATCGGTCGCGTAGAGCCGCTGCGCCTCGCCCCACAGCGCCTTGCGTTTATCCTTGTCGAGTTCGATCTCGAGCGCGTCGATGATGCGGTCCATCTCCGGGCTCTTGTAGTCGACCAGGTTCTCTCCGGCATAGGAATTGGCCGCGTCCGGCACCTCGTCGGAGCGAAAGATCGAGCGCGGCGCGTTTTCGGGCGCGCTCGACCAGGCGTACATCGCCAGCTCGAAATGGCGGTGCGGCAGGGTTTCGCCGAACAGCACCCGCGCCGGCTCGTTGTGGATGCGGATGTCGACCCCGATCTGCTTCCACTGGCTCTGCAGCACCTGTTCGATCAGCTCGCGCGAACGGTTGCCGGCGGTAGTTGTCAACTCCAGCGACAGGGTCTTGCCGTCCGCGTCCTGGCGCGTGCCGTCGCGCTGCGCATGCCAGCCGGCCGCTTCCAGCAATTGCCGCGCGCGCGTCGGGTCGTAGGGGTATTTCGGCACGTCATCGGTGAACCCGGCGTCCTGCGGCTCGACAAAGCCGTCGGCGACCGCCTGGCGGCCGGCGAACAGGGTTTTCACCATGGTCTCGCGGTCGAGACCGAGCAGCAGCGCCTCGCGTACCCGCCGGTCGGCGAGCGCCGGAACGTCGAGGTTGCAATCGACATGCTCGAAGGTGAGGCCGGGCTTGTAGGCGAAGGCGAAATCGCCGCCACGCCGCTTTTCGAACGCGAGCGCCTCGTCGAGCGGCAACCCGACTTCGCCCGCCACCGTGTCGATCGTGCCCGACACCAGGTTCGCTTCGAGCGCTGCCGTGTTCTCGATCGCGCGTACGGTAATGCGCTTGAAATGGGGCGCCGGGCCCGCCCAATGCGGGTTCGGCTCCAGCACGATATAGGCGCCGGAGCCGATCTCGCTGATCCGGTAGGGGCCGTTGTAGAGGCCGGGATCGGCCGGGCCGGTGGCGTAGAGCGTGCGCAGCCGGTACTGCGCCGGCTCGGCGAAGGCGGCGCGCTCCTTGTGCGCCGGCAGCAGCACGAAATCGTCGATCGCCGCGAAATCGTAGGTCAGCTTGTCGACATGCAGCGTGAAGGTCTTGTCGTCCTTGATATCGATCGAGGTGATGCGGCGATAAAGCTCGGCGTTGCTGACCGCGCTCTCCTTGTTGCGCCCGACCTCATAGGTGAACTCGACGTCGTCGGTGGTCACCGGTACGCCGTCGGCCCACATCGCGTCCGGCCGTATCGTGTAGGTGAGGTCGACCCCTTTCTTGCCGTCGGACAGCTCGGTCGCGACCGCCTTGCCGTTCTCGAACGACGGCAATTCGGTGCACAGCAGGCAAACGATCTTCCAATCGGCGTCGAACACCGTAAACGGCCGCAACGCGAAGCCCAGCACATAGTTCTTCGCGGCCATGACGTCGATATTGGGGTTGAGCGTCGCGGGGAATTGGACGATGCCGATGGTGAGCTGATCGTGCGCCAACGCCGGCTGCGCCGTAAGCGCCAGCAGAAGCGCGGACAAGGCCAACCGGCGCCGCGAACGCCGCCCGTGCAAGTTGGTCGCGCGCGGCTCGCGGAAACGGTGAATTGGGTCCATCGGCCGCGCCCCAAGTGCTTGAAACTTGGTTATCTTGGGTAGATAGTATCCGGTGCCGGCGGGGTCGGATACGCGACACGAAAGGTTGCGTGTCCGGCGGAACGAAACAACCGAATGCGTTGTTTCCAACCGAGGCCCGCGAGGGCCGCCCTGGGTAGAGCACGCCGTTGCCGCGTAGTGTCGATTCCCGATTTGCCACAGAGGACAACAAGCATGAAACATCTCCTGACTGGCGTCGCCATGGCCGCGGCCCTCGCGATTGCCGCCCCGGTATGGGCACAGAACGCTCCAATGACTCCCTCCGCGCCGCCGTCCGGCGCGTCCACGGCCATGCCGACCGCCCCGTCATCATCGACGCCGATGGCCTCAAAGCCGATGGCGAAGAAGCCGATGCATCATCGCATGGCCTCGCATCGGCGCATGATGGGCCAAGGCCAAGGCGGCGACCAGATGACGAACCAGCTCAACCAGCAAGAACTGCAGCGCATCCAGGGCGGCAATATGTCTCCGCCGGGTGGCGGCATGGCGCCGCCGGGTGGCGGCATGGCGCCGAATGGCGGGATGAACTCGGGCGGCATGAACTCGCGCGGCATGGCTCCGAACGGTGGCATGAACCAGGGCGGCATGGCGCCGAACGGCGGCATGAACCAGGGCGGCATGGCGCCGAGCGGTGGCATGAACCAGGGCGGCATGAACCAGGGCGGCATGGCGCCGAACGGTGGGATGAACTCGGGCGGGATGGCCCCGAGCGGCGGCATGGGCGCTCCGCCGCCGGCAAGATAGTCTGGCCGAAGAGCTTTCGCACAAAGACGCAAGGGGGCTTCGGCCCCCTTGTTGCTTTCCGGCAGGCGCCCGGAACCGTTCACCGACGGCCACTTCGCACCGTTAATTGAAATTTGACGTAATTTAATAATTCCACCAGACGAGGCTGGAGAAGTCGTGTTGTTTTAATACATTTTCAAGCATCAATTGATCGATTTTGCGACTAATAGCTGGGGCGATAGCTTCTCTGTTCAGATTCCTTTAATTGGCGGGCAATACGCTGCAGGCCAACGTCTGGAGCCACTATCAAGTGTCATGGTGAGCAGGTCGAACCCCGAGCCGGAAGTCCCCGTTCCGGAATGGATATCGCGATTTGTCGCCGATATCCCATCCGCTGTGGCGCTGTTCGATGCCGAGTCGCGCTATCTCGCGGCAAACCACCGCTGGCTCAACGCCTTCGGTATTGCCGGCGAAGCGCTGATCGGCCAGCACCATGCGCAAGTCGACTCCCACAGTGCGCCGCTCCTGACCGATTTGCACCGCCGCGCCCTGTCCGGCGAGACGGTCGAGGCCTGCCTTACCGATGACGGCGATGCGAGCGAGGGGGCGACGCGCATCGTCAGCGCCCGCCCGCACCGCAATCACGACGGATCGATCCTCGGGGTGGTCGCAACGCTGCACGAGGCGACGGCGATCGCCACTGAAAAGACCCTGCAATACGCTACTGACGCCTTGACCGGCCTCGCGGGGCGCCATTGCTTCATGGCCCGGGTGCGCTCCACGGTCGCGCCCGCCGATGGACCGTGGGGCTCGGCGGCGATTTTTCTGCTCGACATCGACAATTTCAAAGGCGTCAACGACCTCTACGGCGCCAGCGTCGGCGACGCGGTGCTGCGGGTCATCGCCAATCGGCTGCTGACCGGGACAAGGTCGCGGGCGAGGCCGGCATCGCCCAACGGTGAAACAACCCCGCAACAGCGCACCGACATGGTCTCGCGCCTGGGCGCCGACGAATTCGCGGTCATTCTCGGCAATCCGGCGAACATCCCCGACGCCGAAGCCTTCGCCCGCCGTCTGCTGCAGCTCGCGGTCAGCCCGGTGCTGGTCGGCGAGCAGCGCATCCGGCTCTCCGCCAATATCGGCTATATCGTCACGACCGAGGCGCACCGTTCCGAGGACGACGCGATGCGCGACCTCGACGTCGCCTTGCAGGAAGCCAAGGAGCGCGGACCCAACAACGTCAAGGCCTGGGAGCCGGCGCTGACCAGTACGGTCGGCCGCCGCCTCGCGCTGCTCGACCAGCTGCGCTGCGCCCTCGACGAGAACCAGTTCGTCCTGCACTACCAGCCGATCCAGCGGCTGGAGGACGGGCGGGTCATCGGCGCCGAGGCGTTGCTGCGCTGGAACCATCCGAGCGACGGCCTCGTCGCGCCGGCGGCCTTCCTCCCGGCCCTGGAGGAAAGCGGGCTCATCGTGCCGGTCGGCTGTTGGGTGCTGCGCGAAACCGTGCGGCAGATGCAGGTCTGGCAGATGCTGTACGGGCGCGACCTATTGGAGTGGGTCAGCGTCAACGTCTCGGCCCGCCAGTTCAACGATCCGTCGATTCTTCTGGCGACCCTCGCCGAGATCCGCGACAGCGGTTTCCCGCTCTCGCGGCTCAAGATCGAGATCACCGAGTCGGCGGTCATGCGCAACCCGGAAGTCACCCGTTCGGTGCTGACCGAGCTGCAGGAACTCGGCATTCGCATCGCGATCGACGATTTCGGCACCGGCTATTCGGCTTTGGGCGCGCTGCGCGACTACCAGGTCGACATGATCAAGATCGACCGCGGCTTCACCGCGCGGGTCGACACCGAGGACGGCAAGGAGCTGGTGCTGGCGATGCTGAAGATCGCGCGCATCTACGGCGCCGATGTCGTCGCCGAGGGTGTCGAGACCGTCGGCGAGCGCGATTTTCTGCGGCGCAGCGGCTGCGGCTATGCCCAGGGCTACCTGTTCGCCAAGCCGATGGACGGCAGCTTCTTCGGCGCCTTCGCGCTGACCCATCTGGTCGAGGCCGACGACGCCGCCGATTAGCCGCCGCTATCTACCCGCGGCTGCGAAAGAATACGCAAAACCGTCAGGCGTTCTCCGGCGAGTTGCGCTTGCGCGCGACCCGGCCCATCTCGTCGAGGAGATCGTGCAAGGCCTGGTCGGCGGCATAGGACATCTTGGCGAAAGAGCGCAGGAAATTGTCCGTGCGCGGCAGCTGAAATAGGCATTCGTCACCGTCGTCGCGGCTCGGCGCGGCAATCGCCATGACCGACTCGAACGGCTGGATGATCAGCTCCTTCAACGCCTTGCCCGGGCCGGTCACGTACTCGACGACGCGGCAGCGTCCGCCCTCGGGCGTCTCGGCGAGGATGGTCATCCGGTAAGCGGCGCGGGTCGTCGCCGCCTCGACAAGCGCGCGGGTGAACGGACGCAAAAAGCTTTCGTCGAAGCCAAGCAGCGTCACCGGCCGCTCGCCGTTGACCCCGGAGCGCATCTCCAACGTCGTCCAGAGCGAGGCGCGCCCCTGAAAGTAATCGGCCGAGGCGAGGTCGAGGTTGATCGAGTCGAGCGGCATCGGCGGCGCCGCGGAATGCGCCGACAAGAAGGCAAAACAGGCGGGCTCGCGCTTCAGCGAGATGTTGGTGGTCGCCTCCAGATTGCGGTCGCTGATTGCCGGGCTGTCGGTCATGGCGGTCTTTCAATCGAGGTGGGGCAGCGGCAAAACGCCACGCCAGGGAACCCAGACCGGAGCCATTGTGGAGGGCGGCGGCGGCCGCTGTCAAAACCGCGCGGCGCAGTGCTGCCGCGCTGCGGCCTTTGGCCGCGTGACCGCGACCGAAGCGCTGCCGCGACCGGGCGACGGATTCGGCGCCATCAGCCGCGGCCGGCGCGCTCCAGCGCTTCCTCGGCGGCCAGCCATTGCGCCTCGGCCTCGGCGATCCGCCGGGCGAGTTCGGCCCGGCGCTTCAGCGCCTCGGTGAGGGCCGCGCCGGCGCCGCCAAAACCGTTCGGCGCGGCCAAATCACGGTCGAGCGCCCGCTGTTCGGCCGCCAACCGCGATGCCGCCGCCTCGGCCCGCCGCGATTCCCGACGCAGCGGATCGAGCGCGAGACGCTGCTGCGCCGCCTCGCGCCGCGCCGCGCGCTTCGGGTCGCGCTCGCCCGATTTCGCGGCGCGTTCCTCTTCCGCCGCGTCGCGCTCGTCGAGCCGCCGGCGATAAGCGTCAAGATCGCCGTCGAACGGCCGCACGGTGCCGCTCTCGACCAGCCACAGCCGGTCGGCGACCAGCTCGACCAGGTGCCAATCGTGGCTCACCAGCACGACCGCGCCCGAATACTCGGCGAGCGCCTCGACCAGGCTTTCGCGGGTCTCCATGTCGAGATGGTTGGTCGGCTCGTCGAGGATCAGCAGCCCCGGCGCGTCATGGGTGACGAGCGCCAGGTTGAGCCGCGCCCGCTCGCCGCCCGAAAGCGCCGAAACCGGCACGAACGCCTTGTCCTGACCGAAACCGAACCCGCCGAGCCGTGTGCGGATCGCCTCCGGCGGCAGATTGGGCAGCAGCGCGGCGAGATGGTCATAGGCCGATTCGCCGGGCCGCATCTCCTCGATCTGGTGCTGCGCGAAGAACCCCGTCACGAGTTTCGCGGGCCGCGTCACCTGTCCCGACATCGCCGGCAGCCTTCCCGCGAGCAGCCGGGCGAACGTCGTCTTGCCGTTGCCATTGGCGCCGAGCAAGGCAACCCGGTCGTCGGGATCGAGCCGCAGATCGATACCGGAGAGCACCGGCCGGCCGTCCTGGTAGCCGACGCTCGCCTTTTCCAACCCGATCAGCGGCGGCTTCAACCGGGCCGGTTCGGGCAAGCGCAATTCGATCGGCGGCGCCTCGGCGATCAGCGCCACCGGCTCCAGCTTCGCCAGCGCCTTCAGCCGGCTCTGCGCCTGGCGCGCCTTCGAGGCCGTGTAGCGGAACCGGTCGACAAATTCCTGCATGTGCCGGCGCTGCGCATCCTGGCGCTGCGCCAGCGCCGTGTGCCGTGCTCGCGCCGCGCCGCGGGCGCGCAGATAGGCGTCAAAATTGCCCGAATAGAGCGTCAGCTTGCCGGCTTCGAGATGCAGTATCGAGGTCGTCGCCGCGTTGAGCAGCTGGCGGTCGTGGCTGACCAGGATGAAGCTGTGGCGGTAGCGGCGCAGATAGCGCTCCAGCCACAGCGAGGCTTCCATGTCGAGATGGTTGGTCGGCTCGTCGAGCAGCAAGAGGTCGGGTTCGGCGAACAGCACCGCCGCCAGCGCGACGCGCATGCGCCAGCCGCCCGACAGCTCGTCGAGCGGCGCTTCCTGCATCGCCGGGTCGAACCCGAGCCCGGCGAGGATGCGCGCCGCCCGCCCCGGCGCCGCGCGCGCGCCGATCGTGTCGAGCCGCGCCTCGATCTCGGCGATGCGCCCCGGGTCGGAGATGCCATCGGGCGCCGGATAGGCGTCGAGTTCGCCGAGGAGCCGGGCGCGCTCGCGGTCGGCGGCGAGCACCGTGGCGAGCGGCGTGAAGCTGCCGCTCGGCGCCTCCTGCGCCAGAAAACCGATGCGGCAGCCGCGCGGCAGGACGATGTCGCCGTCGTCGGGCGCGAGCCGGCCGCGCACCAAATCGAGCAGCGTCGATTTGCCGATGCCGTTGCGGCCGACGAGGCCGAGCTTGCTGCCCTCCGGGATTTGCGCGCTCGCGTGGTCGAGCAGCGCACGTCCACGCTTGCCCCCGACGCGGAAGGTGATATCGAAAATGGTCAGCATGGCGTTCTTCTAGCAATGAGCGCTCCAAGAGGCCACATCCGCATCGGCATTTCCGGCTGGCTCTATCCCGGTTGGCGCGGCGCGCTCAACGACGCCAAGGTGCGCGCCATTTGACGCGCAATCGCTGCGCGACAGGCTGCCGCGCTAGGCGCCGCCGCCGCGCAGCACCCGCTGGGCGATCGACCAGCGGTGCACTTCCGAGGGGCCGTCATAGATGCGGAACGGCCGCACCTCGCGGAAGATGCGGGCGACGATGGTGTCGTCGGTGATTCCGAGCCCGCCCAGCACCTGCATCGAGCGGTCGACGATGCGCCAGATCGCCTCCGAGCAGATAACCTTGGCCATGCTCGATTCGTGGCGGCCCCGCTGGCCCTGGTCGAGCACCCAGGCGCAATGCCAGATCGCCAGGCGGCAGGTGTGGATGTCCATCTCGTTGTCGGCGAGCATAAAACCTACCCCCTCGTGCTCGCCCAGCGGCTTGCCGAAGGCATGGCGGCGGCGCGCGTAATCGACCGCGATGTCGTGGCACCGCCGCGCCGCGCCGAGCCAGCGCATGCAATGCGTCAGGCGCGCCGGCGCCAGCCGCGCCTGGGCATAGCGGAACCCCTGCCCGACCTTGCCGAGCACCGCGCTCTCCGGCACCCGCAACCCCGCGAGCCGGATCGCCGCGTGGCCGCCCGCCATGAACCCGTCGAGCGTATCGAGCACCCGCTCGATATGGATGCCGGACGCGTCCATCGGCGCGAGGAACATCGTCGCGCCGGCCGGGCCGAGATCGTCGCTGTCGTTCTTCGCCATGATGATCGCGAACTTCGCGCCGACCGCGCCGGTGATCAGCCATTTCTCGCCGTCGATGACGAAATCGCCGCGGTTGCCGCCATGGGATTTTGGGGGGTCTCGGCGCGCCGTGGTCAGCAGCATCGACGGGTCGGAGCCGGAACCGGGCGCCGGTTCGGTCATCATAAAGCAGGAGCGGATGTCGCCGGCGGCGAGTGGGCGCAGGTATTCTTCCTTCTGCCGCTCCTCGGCGACCTGTTCCAGCAAATGCATGTTGGCTTCGTCGGGCGCGAAGCAGTTCAGCGCGATCGGACCGAGCGGCGAATAGCCGGCCGCCTCGAACACCACCGCCGTGGCGCGATGGTCGAGCCCGCCCCATTCGGTCCCGACATGCGGCGACAACAGCCCGGCGCGGCGGCCGAGCGCCACCAGCTCGCGGCGGAACTCCTCGCTCGGCCCATGCGCGTGCAGCCGGTTGTCGTGCTCGAGCGGGATGATCTGCTCGCGCACAAAGATCGCGGCTCGCTCCTGCAGGTCGAGCAGCTCGTCGGGGATCGCGAAATCCATGATTGGCCTCCAACACGGCAAAACCCGCGGCGGATGGCGATCAAGCACCCTCGCCGCGCCCCCTGCAACCAAAGCGCGGAGCGCCGTGCAACCAAAGCGCGGAGCGCCGCGTAGGGCGATCTGCTATCAACGGCTCCCGGCTTTGCCATGGCGTCGTGGGATTGGGAACCAGTGACCGAGTCGCCGCTCGTGCTTCAGGAGCTGCTCCGCAAGACCGGCCGCGGCGACGCCGCGGCGTTTGCGCAGCTCTATAAGAAGACCGCGGCCAAATTGTTCGGCGTCGCCATCCGCATCGCCGGGCGCGGCGAGGTCGCCGAGGACGCGCTGCAGGAATGCTTTGTCGCGGTGTGGCGGCGCGCCGCGGATTACGATCCGATGCGCGGCGCGGCGATGAGCTGGCTGATCGCGATCGCCCGCAATTCCACCCTCGACCGGCTGCGGCGGCACGGCGCCCGCCCCGAGGGTCACGCCGCTCCCGCCGAATTGCTGAACCGGCTCGCGGCGCCGGACAGCACCGAGCAGGGCGCGCAGATGCGGGCCTTGCAGACCTGCCTCGACGAGCTTGAGGAAAGCCCGCGCCGCGCGGTGCTGCTCGCCTATTTGTACGGGCTGACCCGCGAGGAACTCGCGGTGCACCTCGCGGTGCCGGTGGGGACCGTCAAAAGCTGGATCCGCCGCAGCCTTCACCGCCTCAGACGGTGCCTCGACGCATGAAGTACGACACCCCGGAACTGGGCGACCAGCTCGCCGCCGAGTACGTGCTCGGAACGATGCCGACGCTGGTGCGGCGGCGCTTCGAGCGATTGCTCGCGACCTACCCGGAACTGGCCCGGGCGGTCGAGGATTGGACCGTCCGCCTGGGGCCGATCGACGAAATGGCTGAAACGCAAGAGCCGCCGCCGCATATATGGCGCGCGGTCGAGCGCCGCCTCGCGCTGCCGCCGGCGCCGAGACCGGCCGCCGCGGCAGCGGGCTGGCTCGGCTCGCTCGCCGTCTGGCGCAGCGCGACGCTCGCCGCCGCGGCTGTGGCGGCGGTCGCGATCATCTACATCGCGGTGCGGATGCCGTCCGCGCCGGTCACGGTGGTCGCGATCCTCGGCGACGACAAGGGCGACCCGGGCTGGATCGCGCTCGGCGGCGCGAGCGCCGGCGACATCGCGGTCGCGTCGATCCGCCAGGTCGCGGTCGACACGGCTCACACGTTCGAACTGTGGGCGATCGCCGACGGGAAACCGCATCCCCTCGGGCTGCTCACCCCGAAACCGGGCAACCCGCTCTGGGTGCCGGCGTCGCGGGTGCCGGAGAAGGGCGTCCTCGCGGTCAGCCTGGAACCGGCCGGTGGCTCGCCGACCGGCCTGCCGACGGGGCCGGTGCGCTACCACGGCGAGGTGTTGCCGCGCACTCCGTAACCCGCCGCCAAAAAAACTTGCTTTGCTCAAAAAATTTGCTTTGCTGCTGCATCCCGGCGCACCTGGGATGCGTAAGCGGGCCGACGGACTGCTCGGCACGCCCGCGAGCAGCAGCCTCGTCCGATGCAACAAAAAGGAACCCCCAAAATGAAACTCAAGCTCTTGATGACCAGCGCCGCATTGGCCCTGACGATGAACGCCGGCGCCATGGCGCAGACCGGCGGCGCCATGAGCGGCGGCGCGCAGACCGCTCCGATGGTCGGCGGGGCGCCGATGTACCCCACCAAGAACATCATCGAGAACGCCGTCAACTCGAAGGACCACACGACGCTGGTCGCGGCGGTGAAGGCCGCCGGGCTGGTGCAGACGCTCGAAGGACCGGGGCCGTTTACGGTCTTCGCGCCGACCAACGAGGCTTTCGCCGCGCTGCCGGCGGGCACCGTCGACACGCTGCTTAAGCCGGAAAACAAGGCGAAGCTGACCCAGGTGCTGACCTATCACGTGGTTCCCGGCCGCTACGACGCGGCGACCCTGGCGAAGGACGCGAAGGCCGCCGGCGGACGCGTCTCGCTGAAAACGGTGGAAGGCGAGCCGCTGATCGTCTCGCAGAACGGCGCCATGCTGATGGTCACCGACACCAAGGGCGGCAGCGCCCAAGTGACGATCCCCGACGTGTTTCAGAGCAACGGGGTCATCATGGTGGTCAACAAGGTGCTGATGCCGTAAACCGGACTTGCCGTCGCCTTCCGGCGCCTCCGGCGCCGGAAGGACCGCAACCCCTTCGCTGACCACTGATCCCAAGCCGGTGGCGATCGCCGCCGAAATTCGACGGCTGGCACGCGCTGATCGGCTCATGGGTGGCGACAAGTCCGCCGGCTCCGCCGAACGAATGACCCCCGCTTCTTCGGGCGCCGCCAAGACGCGGTTGATCGGCGCTAATTTCGCCAAATTCTCGTGGCATGGTCGGGCGCGT
>DASRLO010000080.1:0-17343 GCA_035648415.1 Allostellaceae bacterium | reverse complement strand
ATCGGTTGGTACGCAACCACGCGAGGGTTCGACGGTGGTCACGAATTGGGCGCAGAGATCAACGCCTGGTTGGGTCCGGCCTATCTGAGTGTCTTCGAGACGGTTGATCCCTGCGCCGCCGATCCTGTGGCGGAGGCCATGCGCTCGCGAACGGGTGGCGTTGTCTATCGCTTTTCCGGTTCCGACCAGAAGAGCAATCAATTAATCGGCGAGCGTCTGGCGGAAGTAGGCGCTCTGCTCAAGCGCCGGCCAGCCACACAGAGGCTGACGGTCCGTCCGGTCGGCAGCATCCGCTCCGATTTCGAGCGCGCGCTCCTCGCGCAGGATGCGGTGGAGGCGGAGGCCTTGATCGGGGAGCTTCGCGAGACCGGCCGACTGAACGAGGAAAATCTTCGTTACATCGACGTCCGGTTGAAGGCGGGGCTCGGGTTGTGGCCGCAAATCGCGCGCGACCATTGGCTGATCCAGACGCTATCGGATCTCGCTCTGCCGCCGCAGACGCTCGCCGATCTGCTGGAGGCGCTCTACCGCACCTATGTCGACGACGTAGAGGCTGGCGGAGACCCGACCGCGACGCTGAACTCGTTCGAGTTGCATATCGCGCGTCGCTATCCGCGCCTGTTTGCGTCCCGCCGCGGCATCCGGGTGCCCCGCATCATCAAATCCTTCGTCCTCTTCGAGCAACTCCAGAGTCCACCTAATCCGCAGATCATCGCCGGCCTATTGGAACTTCTGCCAGAGAGCGATCGCGCACTGTTTCCGGAGCGGCCGCCATCGGCGGCTGCCACGCCGGCAGCAGCTACTAGCACTGTCGGGGACGTGCAAGCCGACGAGGCGTTCGACGACGCTCAATATGACCGGGCGTTGGAATTCTATCTGGCGCTTCCGCTGAGCCGGAAGTCGATTAGCCGCCTCCTTTCTTGCGTCCTGCTCATCGGTACCGATGAGGCTAAGGGCCGGCTGCTGGCGGCAATCGACGGGTCCGACGGTGCCATCGTTGCAGAGCTTGCGCCGGCGATCCGAAAGAAGCTGGAAAATCTACGCTCGCGTAGCGTCGAAATCGCCGATGCGCCAAGGCTAGCGCCAACGTTGCCCGAGTGGATGGTTTGGGCCGAGCAACTGTATCGGGGCGAAGACCTGGCCGGGGCAGAAGAAGCCGTTCAGCAAGCCGCCACAAATTGGGATCTGCTCGCCTTCGCCAAGGACGAGAACCTATCCAAGGCGTTCGCTGACATCGTCGGTAACCTCAACGGAGACGCAGGAGCGATCGTGCGGCGATCGGTTCCGCAGATTTTCGCGAGCTTCTTTCCGCCAGGCGCCGCTCCCTTGCCGGCGACAAAACCGATTGGTGCGATGCTCTTTGTGTTGATAGCGATGGACGACGTGCTGTCTCGAACTGACCTCGATCTTCTTGCGCAACTCCAGGGTCAACTTCTCGCCATGGGCCTCTCGAGCGGGGATTATCTATCGCTCGTCGGTGATCTGGCTGATGTCCAGAACCGCGTCAGTTCCTACGCCTATCTACCTTGGAGCCTCGACGTCTGCGAGGTGCTGGCGATCGCGCCGAGCCCGTCAGAGGCTGGCCGAGATGCGCGGCTGCGGTTGTTTCTGCAAGTCCTCGGTCAGGCTCAGTCGTTCGCCCACCGTTTGGGACCTCAGGACCTGTTGCCGATTGAATTTCTGGCGAGGGATTACGGCGTCGAAGCCGACACAATCTCGTGGCTGAAGCCCGCGCAAGAATCGAACGCGGCAGCTCAACTTCCAAGCCTCAATGGCCAGACGATTGGTATCTACACACTTGCTGAAGCGGCCGGCAGTCGAGCTAAGGCTGCGCTCGAGCAGATGTTTCCAGGATGTAAGATCGCAGTAAATTCGGACCTAGTCTGCACACCTCAATTGAAGAGCCTGGCCAAGGCGTCAGACATGTTTATCTTCGCCTGGAAGAGCAGCAGTCACCAAGCTTTCTACTGCGTGAAGGACGCACTCGTTAAAGGTGAGCCGATTTGGGCGTTCGGCAAGGGAACCGCGAGCATCTTACGCGCGGTGCTCGACAACATGGCTTAAGACTTACCGAAGCTGTCTTTTACCACGGGAGAGGTTAGGTCGGCCGAGACGCCATCGTCACCCTGCAATGCCAATCATGCTGGCGCTGCTCGGCTTCGGGCGCTTGCTGAAAATGCCGATCTCTTCGTGATGACGTTGTAAGGCCCCGACCGTTCGAAGGGACGATCGCCGCGCGCTCTGTCGAATGCGATATCCAACCTTGGATGCAGCCGCCGAATCACAGTATAATTTTATCCTGGAAATTTTAAAATCTAACCTCTCCGACCTACACAGTTCCTACACAGGAGATTATATCATATTTTTATGCAACGATATCAACGCGAAAAATTCGGTTCCCGCTTTCGCCGGAATGACGAGATGGAGTTAATAAGCCAGGTTCTGGAAATTCGGGGGCGCCGGGCTCACCACCTTGTCGCTGCCGGGGTCGACTTCTAGCACCGCGAGGCCGCGCTGCACGAGGCCTTGCGGACCAAAGCGGAACAGCCCGTCGACGCCGGTGAAGCCGCTCGGGTTCTGGATCGCGGCCGCCGAGAACGGGTCGGGGCTGTCGCTTTTCGCCAGCGCCGCGGCGAGCGCCGCCGCGTCGAAGCCGAGCGAGGCGAGGCGCGGCGCTGGGTGGCCGTAGGCGCCCTGATAGCGGCTTTCGAAATCGTGCCGGATTTCGGGCGGGGACGCGGCGAACCAGCCGCCGGTCAGCGCCGGGTCGCCGACGATCGACGAATCGTCCCACAATCCGCTGCCGAGAAGGCGCGTCTGCGACGAGTCGATTCCGGCCGATTTGAGCTGGCCGGCGATCTGCTTCAGCCGGTCGCCGCCTTCGGGCAGCAGCAGCGCGTCGAACGGCACGCCGGCGGCGGGCGGCGGCTCGGCGCCGGGCCCCATGCCCGGCCCCATGCCCGGCCCCATGCCCTGCGCCGCCGCGGCCATCCCCGGCAGCAGGCGTTTGATCGAGGCGGTTACGTCGGGCAGGCGCGGATCGAAATATTCGATCCGCGTCACGCTCGCGCCCTGCGCCGTCGCGACCTCCCGCAAGGCGTCGGCCATCAGGTGGCCGTAAGGCGTGTTCGGCGCCAGCGCGGCAAACCGGTTCATCCCCTGCTGCCGCGCGAAGGACACCTCGCGCGCCACCTCCTGGCGCGGCAGAAACCCCATCAGGAAGACGTTGCCGCCGGCGACTTCGGTCTTGGTCGCGAAGGCGATGACGTTGACCCCGGCGGCCTGCGCGATCGGCCGCACCGCGACGACCTCATCGGCGATCAGCGGCCCGAGGATCAGCTTCGCGCCGTCGGCGATGACCGCCCGCGCCGCGTTGGCGGCGCCGTCGGCGGTGCCGGTGGTGTCGCGCGGCACCAGAGTCAGCTTGTCGCTGCCGGTGGTAAAGAGCGCGAGCTGCGCCGCCTCCAGCATCGCCTTGCCGAGCTCGGCGTTCGGTCCCGACAGCGGCAGCAGCAGCGCGACCTTGACCGCCCCGTTCGCGGCTTGCGGCGGCGGCGGCAGGGGGCGCGGTGCGATTGCCGCTGGAGCAGGCGCGGCATAGGGTGGCGGCGGCAGACCCGCCGGCGCGGGATAATTGACCGGCACGCAGGCGGGAAGCGCGCCCATCAGCACCAGAGCGGCAAGGCGTGAGGCAGAATGGGCGAAACACTGGCGCGGCAAGGGGGGGCCTCGGGCAAAAAGGCGACAGCGGCGAGTGACCCTAACCCCAGGCCCCGCCTAAGTAAACCCACCGCCGGCGCGACCAACGCAGCGCGCGAGACGGCATGGGCGCCGGCGCATCCGCTGGAGCCGGGACTGCATCTCGTCGCGACGCCGATCGGCAATCTCGGCGACATCACGCTGCGGGCGCTCTGGGTGCTGCGCAGCGTCGACCGCATCCTCTGCGAGGATACCCGCGTGACGGCGCGCCTCCTCGCCCGTTTCGGCATCGACACGAAGCTCGCCGCCTATCACGACCACAATGCCGACCGGATGCGGCCGCTCGTGCTGGCGGCGCTGCGGCGCGGCGAGACCCTGGCGCTGGTCTCGGACGCCGGCACGCCGCTCGTCTCCGACCCCGGCTACAAGCTGGTGCGCGAGGCCATTGCCGCGGGCCTACCCGTGACCGCGGCGCCCGGGCCCTCGGCGGCGGTGACGGCGCTGATCCTTTCCGGACTGCCGCCCGACGCATTCCTCTTCGCCGGCTTTCTGCCGCCGCGCTCGGCGGCGCGCAAGAAGGCGCTCGCCGGCTGGCGCGAAATCGCCGCGACGCTGGTGTTCTACGAGGGACCGTCGCGGCTCGCCGGATGCCTCGCCGACCTGGCGGCGGTGCTCGGCGACCGGCCGGCGGCGATCGGCCGCGAGCTGACCAAGCGCCACGAGGAGCTGCGGCGCGGCACCCTGGCGGAACTGGCGGGGCGTTACCGCGCCGCGCCGGCGCCGCGCGGCGAGATCGTCATCGTCGTCGGCCCGCCGCTCGCGACGGCGCCGGAAGCCGGCGACCTCGACGCGCGGCTCGATGCGCTGCTCGCCGGGCGCAGTCTGCGCGACGCGGTCGACCAGCTTGCCGCCGAGACCGGGCTGGCGCGACGCGTGCTCTACGACCGCGCCTTGGCGCGGCAGCGCGCGGCGATGCGATGAAGCGAACCGCCCCCAGCCCCGCCCGGCTCAGGGCGCGGCGCCGCGGCCGTTTCGCCGAGGGTCTGTGCCGCTGGCATTTGCGGCTGCGCGGCTGGCGCATCCTCGCCTCGGGCTGGCGCTGCCGGGCGGGTGAGATCGACATCCTGGCCCGGCGGCGCGGCGTCCTGGCGGCGATCGAGGTCAAGTCGCGGCGGAATTTCGCGACCGGCGCGGCGGCGCTGTCGCCAAACCAGCGCCGACGCATCGCCCGCGCCGTCGAGGCGTTCCTGATGACGCGCCCGGAGCTTGCCGCGCTCGCCTTGCGATTCGATGTTATGGTGGTCGAGCCGCGGCGCCTGCCGCGTCATCTGCTGGGCGCCTGGCGCAGCGACCGCTGACCCCGCGCACTGCCCTAATTTCGCCGTCAAGCCGTTGTCGTATCAGCCAAATCGTTGGGGGGAACCCGGTCTTTCACGCGCCGCACCCGCCATCCCCGGTGAGGAACCAAGCTGCAGTCAAGCGAGCGGAGTTGGCGTCGCGCCGGGAAAATTTCATTATGAACGCGACATCGCGCCTCGCGGAGGCACCATGAGACGGTCTTTTTTTTACTTGGCGCTGGTTTCGACCCTCGCTTTGTCGCCCGGCCTGGGCGGCTGCGCACTCGCCGTCATCGGCGGCGTTGCCGCGGCCGGCGGCGCCGGATATGGAGCCGGCCAGGAACGCGGCCTCGGCGGCACGATCGACGACATGAGCATCAAGTCCCAGGTCAGCAACGCGCTCAACAATCAATACGGCGACGTCACCGCGACCGTTTATGGCGGCCGCGTGCTGCTGACCGGGTCGAGCCCCACCCCCATGGCGAAGAGCCAGGCCGAGCAGGTCGCGAGCCGGGTGCCGGGTGTCGCGGGGGTGTTCAACGAGATCGCGGTGGCGCCGCCGGAAGAACCCATGGAGGTCGCCAAGGACGCCTGGATCAGCGCACGCGTGCGCTCGGATCTGGTGTTCGACCCCGATATCCGCTCGCCGAACTACACGATCGAGACCGAGCGCCAGTCGGTCTACCTGCTGGGCTCGGCGCGCTCGCAGGCCGAGCTCGACCGCGCCGCCCAGATCGCACGCTATGTGCCGGGAGTGCAGCGCGTGGTCTCCTATGTCGATATCCGCTACGGCGTGGCGAGCGACGCCCCGCCGGGCCCCTATCAGGCCGGCATGTCGCCGCCGCCCGCTCCGTACCTGCCGCCGGGACAAAGCGGGCCGATGACGCCGTCGGCTCCCTCGAACGCGCCGATCCAGGTGCAGAAACTATAGGCCAGCCCGCGTGCCGATGACGGGGTTGCCGGACAATTTCGATTTGGCGCAGTGCGAGCGGTTCCTGCGCGAGGTCGGCGCGCTGCAATCGCCGGTATTGCCGATCGCCGAGGCGGCGCTGGCGCTGGCTTCGTTCGACCGGCCGCGGGTGGCGCTGGCGCGCTACGGCAAGCACCTGACCGCCTTGGCGCAGGATGTTGGCCGCCGCGCCGCGGGCGCCGGCGAGCTGGAGACGCGCGCCACCGCGCTCAACGAGATCATCCTGTTGAAGCACGGCTACAGCGGCGACGAGCTGACCTACGACGATTTGCAGAACGCCAATCTGATGCGCGTCATCGACCGGCGGAAGGGGCTGCCGGTCGCGCTCGGCATCCTCTACCTCGGCGCGGCGCGGGCGCAGGGCTGGGACGCGGTCGGGCTCGGCTTTCCGGGGCATTTCCTGATCCGCCTGTCGGACGGCGCGGGGCGGCTGATCCTCGACCCGTTCCACGGCGGCCGCACGCTCGACGCGGTGGCGCTGCGCGAGTTGCTGAAGGCGATCGCCGGGCAGGAGGTCGAGCTCGCGCCCGAACATTATGCGCCGGTCGCCGACCGCGAGGTGCTGCTGCGGCTGCAGAACAATTTGAAATCGCGGCTGATCCAGGCGCAGCGGCACGAAGAGGCGCTGCGGGTGGTCGAGACGATGCGAATGCTGTCGCCCGACCTCGCCGAGCTGTCGCGCGAGGCCGGGATTCTGCAAGCCAAATTGGGCAACATGCGTGCCGCGGTGAAGTCGATCGAGGAATTCATCGCCCGAACCCCGGAGGGGAGCGCGCGTCACGAAGCCGCAATCGTCCTGCAGCAGCTCAAATCGAAGCTCAATTAGCGGCGGGCGGCGGCCGGGCCAGCCAGCCGGGTCGTGGGTTTGTCGGGTTGTCTTTGACTGTCGCATGGCCTATCCCCGAGCAGCTGCAATCTCGCGCATTGAATCCAGCCTCGAGCGCCCCGTATCGAATGTTACGCGCCGCACATTGAGCAATTGCTTTCCCGCGCCTGAGCGGCTGACAAAAAAATGAAGTCAACGACATCAGAAGTCGTTGTCTCCCCCGCGAAAGCGGAGGCCCAGGGCAACTGCCCTGTCTGGATCAATGGCTTACCCTTCGGCGGCCTGGAGTTTGAAGGGTCTCGTCACTCGCTCCTGGATTCCCGCTGTCGCGGGAAAGACGACTGAAATGACAACTTGTTGGAGAGGTTCGATCGATTTTCGGCCAGCGGCCGAGGAAGCGCCGTCGTGAGGCGGCTGCTCGTCGCCGCGATCGCGGTTGTCGCGATCGTCTTTACCGCGGCGCTGGCCGCGCCGTTCCTAGTCCCCGGCGCTGTCGTCAAGGCGCGGGTGGCGGCGCTGGTCCGGCGCCAAACCGGGGGCGATTTGCGCATCGCCGGACCCATTCGCTTTTCCTGGCTGCCGAGGCCCCGGCTCACCGCGCTTGACGTCGCTCTGGCGAGCCCGGCCGGCGGTTTCTCGACCGATTTCCTCAAGGCGCCCACCGTCGAAATCGGGCTAAAACCGCTCGCCTTGCTGCGCGGGGCCATCGAAATCGACCGCCTTGAACTGTTGCAACCGGCGATCCGCTTCGAGATCGACGGCGAGGGCCGCCGCAACTGGATTTTCCGCGGCGCGGCGACGACCGGGCCGGGGACGAAAGCGGGAACCGACGCCGGCCGGCCGCCCGCCTTCGGCGTTCTGGCGATCGCCGGGGGCGAGGCGAGCTATTTCGATCGGCGCAACGGCAAGAAGCTGGTCGCCAGCGGCATCGACATGACCGCTTCGCTGCCCAGACAGGACGGGGCGCTCGATGCCGCCGGTAGAGCCGTCTACAACCAAGAAAGCGTCCATTTCGTCCTCAACCTCGCCGCCCCGGAAATCCTGCGCCGCGGCGGCGTCAGCGGCGCCACCCTCGACATGGTTTCGGCGCAAGGAAGCCTCGCGTTTCGCGGCGAGTTCGGCGGCGCCGCATCGCCGAAGGCGACGGGGCTGATCGATCTCAAGATACCGTCGATGCAAAGCTTTCTCGCTTGGACGCGGCTCGCCAAGGGGGTGCGGCTTTCCGGACCGCTGTCGATCGTCGGATGGGTCGAGGCCGGCGGCCCCAGGCTCGCCCTGACGGACGCAAAGATCGCGCTCGACGCGATGGCGGCGGAGGGAGCGCTGACCGTCGAGCGCACCGCCGGCCGGCCGATGATCACCGGGAACCTCGCCATCGAGCGGCTCGACCTCGACCCCTTCATCAAGCCGGGACAGGAGGCCGCGCCCGCCGGCGTGGCGCCCGCCGGCGTGCCGCCGCCACCGTCCGCCGAGGCGGCGCCCGTGGCCGAGGCATCCCCGCCTGGCTGGAGCCGCGCCGCGATCGACCTCGCGCCGCTCAAACGCGTCGACGCCGATGTGAGCCTTGCCGCCACTGCGATCCGGGTTCGCCGGATCGCTGTCGGCAAGAGCCGGATGATCCTGCATCTGAGCAACGGCAGGCTCGACCTCGACATCGCCGCGATGGCGCTGTACGGCGGCAACGGCGCCGGCAAGATCGTCGCCGACGGCAGCGGCCCGGTTCCGGCGTTCGGCGCGCGGCTCTATCTCACCGGGGTCACGGTGCGGCACCTCCCGCTCGAGATCGCCGGCCTCGGCGAACTGAGCGGTGCCGGCGATGTGTCGCTCGACCTGATCGGCCGCGGCAAGAACCTGCGCGAGATCGTCGAATCGCTGAACGGGATCGGCGGCATCGTCTTTGCCGACGGTACGATCGGTAACGCCGGGCTCGGCCCGCTGATGCGGGACGCGCTCGGTCCGGCCGTCGACGACCCGGCGATTGCGCGCGAGATCGACTACAGCTCGCTTTCCGGCACCGCCACGATCGCTCGCGGCACCCTGCGCAACCGCGATTTGAAGCTGCTGTCGCCAAGGCTGTCGGCGACCGCTGCCGGTACGCTCGACCTAGCGGCGCGGCGCATCGACTACCTCTTGCAGCCGGATATCCCCGGGCTCGGCAGCGCCCGCATCGCGGTCACCGGCAGTTGGGACGCACCAATCTACAAGGCGCTATCGGTGACTATCACCAAGGGTATGAAGCAACCCGAGCGCCAACCGCGCTGAGCGCCCCTTGCAGACCCAAGTCTGCGGCGTTCCGCCACCGCGCGCGCGCGCCGCGAAGACACCATCTGTTGAGGCAATCAACCTGGAAGCAGGGACCTTATGGCCGGCATCGACAGCATCACCGAACCGGGCATCGCCGCGCTGGTCACCCGGTTCTACGGCAAGGCGCGCCGCGATCCGACGATCGGTCCGGTTTTCGAGCAAGCGGTCGGTGACTGGGACCAGCACATGAGCAAATTGTGCGATTTCTGGTCGTCGGTGATGCTGACGACCGGACGCTACAAAGGCAACCCGATGGCCGCCCATCTGAAGCAGCCGATCGAGCCCCAATTCTTCGACCGCTGGCTTCGCCTCTGGCACGAGACCGCCGGCGAGGTTTTCGCCCCGCTGGAGGCCGCGCAGTTTGGGGCGAAGGCCGAGCGGATCGCCGAAAGCCTCAAGCTCGCCCTCTTCTACCGGCCGGAGGTCGCGGTGCGGACCCCGCGAGGCGGCGCCAGCGCGTGACCCGGCGATTGCCGCCAGGCCTCGCCGCCTATCGGCGCACCCCTGTTTTCACCGAAGCAACCCTGCCGGCGGGGTTGCGCCATCGCCACCAGACAAAAGCCGGGGTGTGGGCGGCGATAACGGTCGTCGAAGGCCGGTTGCGGCTGCGCCGGCTCGACCCGCCCGCCGAAACCATCCTCGACGCCGCATCGGCCGGCATCGTCGCTCCCGAGGAGCCGCATGAAGTGGAGCCGCTGGGCGCGGTGCGCTTCTTCATCGAATTCCACGCCGCGCCGGCCGAAGGCGCGGCGGGCGAAGCCGGGACCGGCGCCGCTTGCTGACCCCGCTTTCCTTGCCCGCTCGATAGCCTGCCCTACCGCTCCCCGCGCCGCTGGCCTTATCCTGCGCGGAACACAGCAGGAGGTCGCCGGCATGCCTCATGGTCCCCTTCCCCATGGTCCCCTTCAGGGCGTCAAGGTCGTCGCCTGCTCGACGGCGCAGGCCGGCACCGTGCCCTATATGCTGATGGCCGACCTCGGCGCCGAGGTCATCAAGATCGAGGTGCCGGAAATCGGCGACAACTCGCGCGGCTCGACGGCGCTGCCCGGCATGCCCAGCACCTATTTCGAGACCAACAACCGCGGCGTCAGGAGCGTCACGCTGAACCTCAAGGACGCCGCGGGCCGCGCGATCCTCAAAAAGCTGGTCGCCCGGGCGGACATCTTCGGCCAGAACTTCCGCCCCGGCGCCGCCGAGAAGAACGGCTTCGGCTATGACGAACTGAAGAAGGTCAACCCGCGGCTCGTTTATGTGTCGATCTCGGGCTACGGGCCCAAGGGTCCGCACGCCGCGCTGCCGGGCACCGATTCGATGGCGCAAGCCTTGGGCGGCATCGCCCAGGCCTATTCGACGCCAGGCCAGGCGCTGCGCACCGGCATCGTCTCGGTGGCGGACGAGACCTGCGCGATCCTGGCGTTCGGCGGCGCGCTCGCGGCGCTGACCCACGCGCGCGCCACCGGAATCGGCCAGAAGGTCGATTGCTCGCTGCTCGGCGGCCAGATCCGCCTGATGGGCTGGACCCTGACGACCGCGATGTGGCGCGGGCGCGACCCCGTCACCGGCCAGGCCCGCATCACCGGCACGGCGGAGCGGCCCGGGATCAGCTCGAGCTTCAACGATAGCGACGGCAAGCCGCTGGTGTTCCAGCTCAACGGCAACCGCCCGTGGCGCGACGCAATGACCGCGCTGGGGTTCTACCCGGCGCTGGAGGAGGCCGGGTTCGGCGACCTCGGCGTCATTATCAACTCCGACGACAAACGCGTTGCCCTGCTGCGGATGCTGGACGAGTTGTTCGCCACCGGGTCGCGCGACGACTGGGTGGCCCGGCTGCGCGGCGCCGACATCGTCGCGGCGCCGATCACACCCTGCTGGAAGCCTCAAACGACCCCGACGTGATGGCCAACGGCTATGTCACCGAGATCGACTATCCGAAACATGGCAAGCGATTGAAAGTACACGGCTCGCCCTGGCATTTCTCGGAAACGCCGGCCCAAATCGGCATCGCGCCCGAGCTCGGCGCCGACAACGGCGCGGTCCTGGCCGAGCTCGGCTACAACCCGGCGCAGATCGACGAATTCCGGCGCAACGGGATCGTCTGAGACTGCCGGCTGAAAGAATTTCGTCTCGATCAGCTTCAACCGGTAAGCGGAAATTAACCTTCTTTAACGACCATCGAAGCTCCATGAGGAGCCGACGATGACCAAGTCAGACCAGCTTGCCGACGCCGTTGCGGCATTGATCCGCTACGAGATCGCCAAGGCGACGCAATATCACGCCGCCGACGATTTCCAATTGCCGTCGGCCTCGGAACTGGAAACCGCCCTCATTCGCGGCAAGGGTCGCGCGATTTTCTTCGGGTCGGTGCTGGTCAAAATATGGATGGTGCCGTCGATTGTCGCCGATCCCGACAACAGCGACTTCTTCCGCGCGGTGGTGCGGGAGGAAGACGGCGCCTACGACATGGACCCCGAGCACCTTTATGCGCTGCGGCGGTACGTGCTGGCTGGCGACCTTGGGATGTTGTTGCGCGCCTTCGGCGATAGCCTCTGCCTTCGTCTGGTCGGCGCCATCCACGCCCACGGCGCCGCGCCGACGCCGGCGTGAACGCCTCCTGATGACCGAATAAACTGGTGCGGACGGCGGGAGTCGAACCCGCACTCCCATTTGGAAGCAGATTTTAAGTCTGCTTCGTCTTCCTATAAGTTTTTGATATTACTGTTGTAATTTTTTGTATAATCGGCAATATGTGAAAGGAATGTGCTTGAAAAGCACAGCCCTACCGCCTTCCTCGCATGCCGCCGATGGGACTTGCGCCCAGACAACAAGAGGTCGAACGGCCTCGCCAGCGGGCAGACGCCCGCGACAGTCCGGCGGATTTTTGCGGGAATGAGCTTCCGTCCGCCGTGCCTCCCTCCAGCTCATCCAAACTGACGCTGAAATTACGTGCGAGAAATCTGCACGCGCAGCCGCAATCCCGCTCGTCTTTGTAGGTGATCGAGCACACCGAGGAAACTGCGGACGCGTGGATTGCCCTGCGGCCCGAACAGGCGGGCAAGCGCCGCCGGGCGGTTGCCTGTCTCTTTGCCGAGTGCCTCGAAACCAATCGTGGCCGTGATGTAGTCGACAAAGATCGCCTTGGCCGTCTCAACATCGCCGGCGAGCATCGCGTTGACGCCCTCGCACAACATCGCCTTGGCGAAGGCAGGATCAGCGGCGATGTGCTGCTCCACCAAGCTGCCGAAGCTTTGGGTCAGGTTCAGGCTCCCTTCGGCGGTCATGGCACGCCAACACCGTCATCGGCCGGCATCGTGAGCTTAATGTCCTCCGCCGGGTCCTTGAACGCGTTGTGCTCTTCAAGGAATCGCCGTGCTCGGCCGAGATCGGAGAAATCGATCGCGTGCACGAACCGCTGTGCCTCATCCATCACCCGAATGAAGGCCGCCGGGTTTAGGCTGTTGGTCAGCAGCTTGAGGCTGCCGATATACTCGTTGCGATAGACGGTCGGGATGATGATGCGGCTCTCGCCGCCGGCGATGAGGTCGGCGTTCATCATCACGCGCGCCATGCGGCCGTTGCCGTCCATGAAGGGATGGACTTCGGCAACCAGGAACATGACGAAGAGCGCCCGGACGAATGGTTCTGCAAGCGCCTGATACATGCCGAAGCCCTGACGCAAGGTGCCAACGACGAGGGCCGGTTCGACAAACAGCGTCGAGCCCGCCTGATTGTTTCGAGTTTTGAATTGGCCGGGCAACTTATCGCGGCGGCTCTCCATGATAACGCCGTGGCGTTGCCGCAAGAGGGTGAGGAATTCCTCGAAATCTTTCGGCAGTCGCCGCATCTCGTCCTGGCTGCCGACCAGCCGATAGGTACCGAGCACATCGTGCGCGTCCTCCGGCCGGTCGGGCGGTATCTCCTCATCGAAAACGATCCGCAAAGCGTCATCGACGGGAAACTCGCTGCCCTCGATGTAGTTGGAGAAATAAGCGTCGAAGAACGCCGCGTTGTAGAAGGCAGGCGGACGATCCGCGCGGTCGGAGCGGCGCGACCAGCTCCCGCTGCGCAACGCCGCGAACAGATTTTCAAACACCGCCAGCCGGTTCGGATCGTAGGGTTCGCCCGCCGCGTACGCGCGCGCAGACGGGGCCGAGAGGTTTGACCGGCGCGAGCCAAGGAGCGCCCCGATCAGCGCATCCAGAGTTTCGAATTGCTCTCTGAGGCCAAGCTTTGGTGCTATGGCCCGTGCCTGGTCGCGCAACTGATTGAGCGCCGCTTCGCCCGATAGGCGAAGCACGTCGGCAAGGCGGCGCTCGACCTCCTTGCGTCCCACCGACTTTGGGCTGGCCTTTCGTCCACGCGAGGGAAGAAGATTTTCGAGAAACGCACGCGGTCGGGACGCCAGGTAAAGCGAACCCATATATGGCATGTCGCCTTCCACCGGACCTTTGCCTTTGACCTGGCGCAGCGTCACGCCGGGCAATTTGATTTGGCGCGGGTACGCGGCCGACAGGAACACCGACCCATCGGGCGCTGCGCGATTTTCCAGGGCCGTCCGGTGGCTCACGACTGCACCCGGCATCAGCATGGCGATGATAGGCCACAGGTTTCGGGAGACGATGTTCTCGGGCGCGTCTATCATATTGCGCGTGTACAGCTTTGGGCCGAGCTTGCGCGCTATCCCGGCCTTAGCGCGGCGGCTCACATCGGTTGATGTGCCGCGCGTCGAAAGAAAGACCTCTGGAAGGTTGTCGATTTTTTTGGCCATAAGACTCGCTCAAGGGGCTTTTCTGCAAACTTCTTGATCATAAATCGTCAAAAATGTCAATTTTCTAGTTTTAACAGGCAGCACAACGCCTCGGAGCCAGTTTAAGTTTCGGCCAATTTGGTTAGCCAAACTTAGCAAACTCGACGATGTTCAAACCAAGAGCCTGTAATTGGCCTCGGTTGGCCGATTCGGTTCGGCGTTCAATTGATTGAAAATTATACGTTATTTGACTTCAGGCCCGGCTTTCCAACCGATCTTTTGGCCGATCCTGGGCTGCGGCTGGAGCTGCCTCCGGCAGTCAGGCTACCCACCGCCCCGCGAAATGCAAGGCGGAGCATCGCGGCGATCGACACAGCAATCCGGCGGACTATTCCAGCGCAGCGGCCCCATGCTGCCCTTATCGGCTCCGGGTGTGGCCTCCACCGGGAGCCTCGTTCTGTCGGCCGGGATCATCCTCGGTGCGATCCCGCGCACGGTCATTCTCCTTGCTCGCGGCGGCCAGGCGGTCGAGCCGTCGCCGCCTTGCGTCGCTCATCTCTCCCTTGCGAGAAGCTGCGGCCTCCTCGGCGGCGCGTTGCCTCCGTCCGTGATCCCGCAGCGCCGCGCGCGACTGGCTCACATAGTCGTCGCCGTACGAGTAGCCCGCCTCGATGCGGGCCTCATCGTGCGACTCCTTGCGTTCGCGCGCGTGGCGCTCGCATTCCTCAATGATCTCGCGCGCTTGCTCGATATTCGGAACGCTCTCGGGGTTGAGCACCGCCGTGAACTCGGTTAGCTCGGCGGCCTTCATGCCGTCGATGCGGCGCGCGAGGCTGTGGATGCCGCCTTTCTCGTCGAGGATCACGTAATCGCGGCGGTCGCCGCGCGCGAGCGTATAGCCGCGCTCCTTTAGTGCGGCCCGGAATGCCTCCGGTCCATCGCTAGCCCGGAATGCCGCCGTCACCTCTTCCTTGACGCGCTTGCCGGTAATGCCGGTGCGTTCCTCTTGCCGCAGCTCTGCCCGCGACGGTGTTCGGTCTGGGCGCTCTACCCCGTCCCGTTCGTGATGTGCACCTTGCACGCGATCATGGCCGAACCGCCGTTCAAGATCGCGGGCCACTTCCTCGTGCTTGCGGTAGTTATGGCTGTCGCTGACCGAGCGCATCTTCATGAGGTCAATCCGCGACCACACGACATGGATATGCTGGCGGCCGAGCTTCTCGTGCATCACGACAATGCGCGCATGTCCATCGAGGCCGAGCTTTACCTCAAGCGTGTCGATCGCTTCGGTGCGCTGCTCGGGCGTCAACACATGCGGCGGTTCCGGGCTAATGGCGGCATGATAGAGCGAGCGCTCGCATTTCGTGCCGACGGCGTAGGCGTCCATCTCGACGAGCGCGCCGCGCAGGTTTTGCGCGACGGTGCCGCGCGTTTCGACGAGACTGACATGCTCGTTCTTCTCGGCGTTGCCGAGGTGCGTTGCGAGCTGCTGAGGCCCGGCGCGGGATTTTCCCTTGATGATCATACGTCCCGCCCGAGCGCCTTGAGGATCGCCTCGCGCACGATCCCGAGATCGGCCAGCACCGTGGCAAGCTCCGCCGCGTCAATCTCCTCGCCGACGTTCCGAAGGCGGGCGATCTGGTTGAGGTTGCTGCCGACATGGCCAAGCTCGCCCAAAAGCCGCGCCAGCTCCCGCCGCTCGATTGGCGGTCGGCGAACTTGGCGCGGCGCAGGTGCGCCGAGCAACACCTGACGGGCATAGCTGCCCGGAGTGAGGCCCGAGCGATCAGCCGCCTGATCGATTGAGCCTCGCTCATCCGGCGAGAGCCGGATCGTCAGGTGCTTGCTGCGCACCCGGGTTTCACTGCCGTGGCTCATGGCAAAACGCAGCACCGGGGATTGGGTGGAAAGGGGGGCGGCCCCTCTTTCCACGCAGGGGTCTCGGGGAGCAAGGCTCCTTGAGCGTGGATACCAAAGAGGCGTACCCTTTGGCCGCTGGTGTCGGGGCACGGAAGCCCTGACGCGGGGTGATCCAACGAGGGGGCAAGGCCTCCCTCTTGGTCGGGGTGCACGGGGCGGAACGCCCCTGCCAAGCCGCGCGGGACCGGCCCCGCCGGGGCGCGCAGCGCACTACCGCGCATGGCTTGACCACTTCACGTAATCTGCCCTTCCTCTATCTTCTTCTTGTTATCGTTGCCGTCAATATCGGCTGCTCAAATTCGTTGGGAAGATAGGGCAGCTACCTTCCCCGCCGGCTAACGCTCGGTTGAGCCGATTTTACCACAGAAAAAATACTTTCATGCCGGTCGCCGCAGCAATTGCCCAAGGCCAGGGACGGCGTCGGTCGCGCTGCAATGCAGCTACCGCAACGCAACGGACAGGTCGCGGGTGGCGAAGCTGAGGTTTGCCAAAAACGCCTTCCGCGATCTTCGGTATTGTCGCCGCCACTCCCGGTGGTAAAAATCGCCCTGGGCATATCGGCACTCGCTTGCGACCCTTCAGTATCGGAGTTGCTATGGCCAGCAAGGACCCAGGGGAGTCTCTCGGCGAGGCGGTTGCCGCCCTCTTGCAAATCATCTTCAGCCTCACCTTTCCGCTGATGCTGATCACTCTCTGCGGCGTGTCCTTCGCCCTCACCTTCACACTGGGCACGCCGGAATTCGCCTTATGGGCCGGCCTGGCGGTGGGGGCCTTCAATTACGCCAAGGCAAATACCTGGGCCGCGATCGCGCTCGGCCTCTTCGTGTTGGCGGCGCTTCCTCTGGCTTGGGTCGGCTTCCGCGAGCGTGAAATCCGCGTCTCCAGGGCGATCCTCGAATGGGTCATCACCGGGATCGCCATAGCGTTCATCCTCTGGCTCAGAACGGTATGGCCCTACGACGATAGCGGCTGGCAGGTGCTGGCCTATGGCATCCTCCTGTTCGCCGCCTGGAACGCCGTGGTCGAATCCTCGCTGAGTACCCTCGTCATTGTCGCCCATGTGCGGCGTAACCGACCAAGGCCGGTTGCGCCGCCGCGGCAGGAGCCGCATGGCGCGGCGCGCGAAGAGCGCCGTTCTCCCAACGAGCCTGAGACGATCTAGGCGAGCGTCAGTGCCCGAAAATCTATGGGCCACCGACGGTGGGGTCTATTTTGGGCACCGCATCTTGCCCGACCAGGCTTCGCACGATCGGTCATTGCTCGACGAGCCATGGAACGTCGTCCATGACAAGTTCCACCGCTACACCTCCGATCGTCACCTCGTGACGGTCGGACCCAACGGTTCGGGAAAGACCCGGCGGCTCCTCATCCCGAACCTCATCTTCCTCAAGAACTGGTCGGTGCTCGTCGTCGATCCCAAGGGGACGCTCGCGGCCCTGACCGGGCCTTACCGGGAATCCCAGCACCCGAATTCAGTGATGGTGATCGATCCGTTCGGCGTGCTGGAACGCGAATACCCGGCGCTCGTGAAACGGTATCCGTT
>DASRLO010000079.1:0-15566 GCA_035648415.1 Allostellaceae bacterium | reverse complement strand
GCCTGGCCAAGGACTTCGAAGCAACCACCCAGAGCGCCACCGCCTGGCTCCTCCTCGCCAATCTACGGCTCCTCTCCCGCCGTCTCGCAAAAGATTGAGCGCAAATGAACCATTTCGAGTCAGACTCTGAGGTGCCCCGCGAAGCGCGGGGCCTCGAAGGACGCACTGATCCAGCTACTCCGCCGCCTCGGCGAGGCCAAGCCCGTAATCGTTGATCGAGACGCGCCAGTGGATGCGGTCTTCCTCGGGCGGATAGTCGCCGGCGGCCTTGTGATACGAGCAGCGATTGTCCCAGATGACGATGTCGCCCTTCTGCCAGACGTGGTGGTACTCGGCGTCGGGCGTGACCATGCACTCCTTCAGCTCGGCGATGATCGCGTCGCCTTCCTGGTCGTCGACGCCGACAAAGGAGACGATCTTGCCGGGGTCGAAATAGAGCGACTTGCGGCCGGTTTCCGGATGGACGCGGACGATCGGGTGGTAGACCGGCGCCCAATCCTGGTCTTCCGGGTTGAGCAGCTTGGCCTTGGCGCGGCGCCCGCCATAGGCAAAGGCGCCGACGACCCCGTCGAGCCGCTCCTTGAGGCGCTGCGGCAGCGCGTCATAGGCGGCGTAGGCGTTGCAAAACAAGGTATTGCCGCCGCGGCTCGGCACCGCCAGCGCGTAAAGCTGGGTCGCCTTGAACGGCGCCTGGTTGTAGGCGCCGTCGGTATGCCAGCCCTCGGCGCCGCGCTTGTAAATCTCGTCCCTGATCTTGCCCTCGGCGTCGAACTTGTTGATGCCGAGCATGGTGATCTTGGGATGATCGGGATGCCGCGTCGATTTCGACGGGTGCGGCGTCACCGGGCCGAAGCGCTCGCTGTAGCGGATGAAATCGGGGATCGTCAAATCCTGGCCGCGCACGCACATGACGTTGTGGTCGAGCCAGGCCCGGTAGATCTTGCCCCACTCGGCCTCCGACATCGTCTTGACATCGACGCCGCTGATCTCGACCCCGATCTGCGAGCCCATCTTGCGGATTTGGAGCATCGCGCGTTCTCCCTCTTCTTTGGCTCCCTAAGCCTGGCTTATTGTCGCGCTGTGCGGCTATTTGCTGTCAACAGCCCAATCGACGTGGCCGTATTCCGATAACGCACAGGGCGGCCCACTTTGCTGTTTCTGCTGATATCTGCAGGGAATCTACAGCAAAGCCATGGTCGCCCCCCTCTCTGCTGTTCCGCGATGCCGGACCCCTTAGATAGTCTAACCGTACCGTATCTCAACCACCTCGATCGGTTCGATCCCATGCGGGGTGCGCAGCTCGACGATGTCTCCCTCCTGCGCTTTCATCAGGGCGCGGGCGATCGGCGATATCCAGGAGACATAGCCGTGATCGGCATCGACCTCGTCGACGCCGACGATGGTGACGGTGCGCTCCTCGTCGCGCTCGTTGGCGTAGGTGACGGTGGCGCCGAAGAAGACGCGGTCGAGATGCGCCTGACGGGCCGGGTCGACGATTTCGGCGATCTCCAAGCGCTTCGTGAGGAAACGCAGGCGGCGGTCGATCTCGCGCAGGCGCTTCTTGCCGTAGATGTAATCGCCGTTTTCCGAGCGGTCGCCGTTGCCGGCGGCCCACGCGACGATATCGACGGTGCGCGGGCGCTCGACCTGCTGCAGGCGCTTCAGCTCGTCCTGCATCCGGCGGAAGCCGGCGGGGGTGATGTAGTTCTTGGTCCCGGCCGGCAGCGCGGCGACCGGCTCGTCGGGGAGGTCTTCCTCGGCCTCGGTGTCTTCCTTGGTGAAGGCTTTGCTCATGTGACCGGGCTTCGACTGCGGGTGCCGGGGCGGATTTTCTTTGCCTGCTGCTGGAACGGGTAGAAGAACTGGCGGACGATCCCTTTCGGCAGCGGGATGCCGATCGTGCCGTATTTGCGCGGCCAGACATCGCTGTCCTTGGGCAAATAGAATGTGCCGAAAATCCAGTCGATCGCCGGCAGATGCGCGACATAGTTCTTGTCGATCGCCGCGTCGTCGCTCGAATGGTGCCAGTGGTGGTAGCGCGGCGAGCAGAAGACGTATTTGAGCGGACCCAGATCCCAGCGGATGTTGGAGTGGATGAGGCCCGCCTGGAACCCGGCGAAGACGATGTAGAGGGTCAGCGGCTCCTTGGCGATGCCGAGGATGAAGGCCGGGATCAGCACCAGGGTGCGGGTCACCAGCGGCTCCAAGAAATGCAGCCGCGAGCCGGCGATCCAGTCCATGTGCTCGACCGAATGATGCACCGCGTGGATCGGCCAGAAGAACTTTACCTCGTGCATGGTGCGGTGGATCGAATATTCGACGAGGTCGGCGAGCACGATCGCCATGACGAACTGGATGACCCACGGCAGCGCCGAGACGAACGCCTGGATGTCGTGGTTGAGCGCCCAGGAGAAGAAGGTCGGCGCGAACATCGTCGCGGCGAAGGCGTAGACCCCGATCAGCAGGTGGTTGAGCAGGAAATAGCGCGAATCGCGCCACCAATCGGGGCGCAGGATCGCCTGCTCGCGGATATGCGGGAACAGCTTTTCGAGAAAGATGAAAATCATCGCCGACAGCAAGAGGTCGAGGATGAACCAGTCGAGCCCGACATAGCCCGGCGCCGCGTAGCGCGGGCCGATTTGCACGGTGGCGCCGCCGCCCCACATCGCCAGCAGCGTCAGGCTGATGCCGATCGCGCCCATCAGCTTGTGACGGTTGAGCGCGAAGGTGACGACGCCAAACGCGGCGGAGAAAATCATCCCGGCGCCGAGCAGATAGCGCATCGCGTCGGGGGTGTAGGCGGCGCGCAGCTGCGGCGTCGTCAAATAGTCGGGGAAATGGAAGCAGAGAACGCCGAGGACGCTCAGCGCGCCGAGGATCACCGAGATCCAGCCGCTGATCTTGCCTTCGCCGACGCGGAAATAGGGTTCGGAAACTTGCTGGCTCATGCGCGCACCTGTTCGCGGCCGCAGTGTCGCGGGCGGATTCTAGCGCAAGGTACGGCTGGCGGCGAGGCGGCATTCCCTCCACGCCCCGCTTGGCATTAAGCTCAGGCGACGGCGAGGGAGGCGGTGATGAGATTGGTGCTGTTCCAGGGCGCGGGTCAGGACGAACCGGTGCCGGGGCTCTTGACCGATCGCGGCGTCGTCAGCGTCGCGTCGGCGGTCGAGCGCGGCTACACGCCCCAGCACACGATGCAGGGGATCATCGACGATTTCGACCGGCTGCGCCCGGTGTTCGAAGGGCTGGCGATAGAGGGCGAAGCCACCCCGCCGCAGGCGGTGCGGCTGCGCCCGCCGCTGCCGCGGCCGGGCAAGATTCTCTGCTGCATCGCCAATTACTGGGAGCACGCGCAGCGCGAGGCGCGGGCGCTCAACATGTTCCTGAAAAATCCCGAGGCGGTGGTCGGGCCGGGCGACACGATCGTGCTGCCCGAGATGACCGAGCCGTGGATCTTCATGCACGAGGCCGAGCTGGCGCTGGTGATCAAGGGCCCGGCGAAGAACGTGGCGCAGCGGGATTGGCGCGGCGCGGTCTTCGGCTACACCTGCCTCATCGACGTGTCGGCGCGCGGCGAAGGGCGGCGCACCTGGAAAGCCGGAAGCTGGCTCGGCAAGTCGTTCGACACCTTCGCGCCGATCGGCCCCTGCATCGCCACCGCCGACGAGATCCCGGAACCCAACGACGTCGTCGTGCGCTTCTGGAACGACGGGCAATTGCGCCACCACTACAACACCGACGACATGGAGCACCGGGTGCCCGAGCTGGTCGAATTCGCCTCGACGGTGATGACGCTCAACTCGGGCGATCTCATCGCCTGCGGCACCAATCACGAGGGGCTGGGCGCCGTGCAGGACGGCGAGACGGTCGAGATCGAAATCCAGCCGATCGGCCGAATGTCGCTCAAAGTGGCGGACCCGCTGAAGCGCAACTGGGAGCGCGGCGTCTACATGGGCGAGGATTCGACCAACCCCGAAGCGGTGAAGCGACACCGGCCGCAGGGGTAGCGGCGCGGCGAGCGCTCGCGTCCCGCCGTAACGATTTTGTTTTGCCGCCGCCATTGCGGCGAGGCCCCCGCCGCCCATCTTCCCTCGTGCGTGCATGCCAATTGCATTTTGAGGGTGAAGCCGTGGGTAAACTGGCGGCGCTGCTTGCTCTGATGTTTGCCCTCGCGGGCTGCGGCGGTCCGCAAACGCCGTGCGACGATTCCGACCCGGTCGGCATCTGCGCCAACGCGCACAGCCATGTCGGCGACACCTAGTCTAGCGGCGGGGCCGGCTAGAGGCGTCGCCAGGCGGAGCGCCGATACCTTCCAGCGCATAGTCGTGGTCGTGGAACACGGCGCGACGCGAGAAGCGCCACGCGCCGTTTTCTTTTACAAGCTCGCATTCGTAGCGGCCGGGCGGCAGGGTGCGATGGCTGCCATTCTGTGAGATCAGCACCAGCAGGTAGGCGGTCGCCCGCGCCCGGTCGCCGTCGACCGTGGCGGCGATGTTGGTGACCATGTGGCGGAACTGCGTGCCGGCGGCGCGCTGCGCGGCGAAGCGGCCGGCGAAGGCGCGGATCGCCCCGTGGCCCTGCAGGTCGATCACCGGGCTCTTGAGCGCGGCATCCGCGGTGAAGCAGGCGACGACGGTCTCGACCTCGCCGTTGTCGAGCGCGCTGCAATAACGGGTGAACAAGTCGTGGATCGCCGCGCGGTCTTCGAGATGGCTCAAGGGACCTCCCGGCAATTTTCCCGGCCCCTCGGCAGTAAGGTCCACCATAAAGGCACGGAGCACACGAAGAAAAAAAGAAATGCTTTTGCCGCAAAGGACGTGCAAAGGACGCGATGGCTGCTTTCGGTCGAGCCCAGCGCGACCCTTTGATTCACGATGATTTGCGGCGCAACGCGCTTAAAAACCCTTCGCGTCCTTTGCTGTGGAGCGTTTCTACTCGATCGGGATGAAGATCGAGTGGCGGATCTTGTGTTCGACGTGGTCGGAGAGGTGCCCCTTGCCGGTGGTGTCCTCGACCAGGATGATCTCGCCGGCGGCGATGAAGCGGCTCTCGCCGTCGCTGGCGGTCAGCTTCACCCCGGCGTCGAGGTTGACGATGTATTGCCGGCGCGGCGCCGGATGCCAGTCGATGTTGTGCTCGGCCGCGGTCTCGCGAAAAATGACGCCGGTCGCCGGCAGCTTTTTCGACAATTTGCTGCCGCGCCGCTCCTCAGCCCAGTCGATCTCGATGTCGCGGAAATGGGATTCGCCTTGGGCATCGGTGTAGAGATTGTGGATTTTCATGGCGGTCTCCCTTATTCGGCGGCCTTGGCCGGCATCTCGTCGACAAACAGCGGCATCACATCACCTCGCGGGCGAAGCGGCGCAGGCTGGCGCGGCCGCGCTCGCCGCCACCCGAGCCACCGCCATTGACCAGCACATAGCCGACCCCGGCGTCGCGCAGTTCGTCGAGCTTTTGCGCGATCTGGTCGGGGGTGCCGTACATCGCGCTGCCGCGGTTGATCGTGTCGGGGTCGCCGGTGGCGCGGTCGGGGCCGCCGTGGACGGTGCCGTCGGGCCGGGTCGCGAGCTTCAACTGCCGCATCCGGTTGGCGAGCCGGCGTTCGAGCGCGGCTTCCCTGTCGGCTTCCGTGTCGCAGACGAAAAAGGCGCGGGTGACCCCGACCGACATCGGGTCGAAGCGGCGGCCCTGCGCTTCGACCGCGGCGCGGTAGGCGGCGATCGACCTGGCGACATCGGCGGGCTGGGAGTATTGGCCGAGCAGCAGCTTGTAGCCCTTATCGGCGACGCGGCGGACCGAAGACTCGCCGCCCGCGCCCATCCAGATCGGCGGGTGCGGGCGCTGCGCGGTCGGCGGCTCGACGACGACGTCGTCAAACGCCCAGTACCTGCCGCGATGCGAAAATTTCTCGTCCGAGGTCCAGGATTTGACGATCACCTCGAGGCATTCGTCGAAGCGGGCATCGGCCTCGTCCAGGTCGACGCAGAAGCCCTGGAATTCGTTGTAGCGGTAGCCCTTGCCGATGCCGAAATCGAGCCGGCCGCCGGACAGCAGGTCGAGCGTCGCGGCCTGCTCGGCGAGCAGCACCGGGTTGTGCCACGGCAGCACGATGACCGCGGTGCCGAGCCGCAGGGTGGTGGTCCGCGCGCCGAGCCAGGTCAGCAGGTTCAAGGTCGCCGAGACCTGGCCGTAGCCGGTGAAATGGTGCTCGACGACAAAGCTGCCGTGAAAGCCGAGCCCCTCGGCCTCGATATTGTAGTCGATGAAGTCGCGAAACCCCTCGGCGCTGTCGAATTCCGCCGCGTCCGCGCTCGAAGGACGCCGCGCCGCCGCGCTGCCGAACAAACCGAACCGCATGGTGCCGGCTCCTTGTACGTTTGAGGAAGAGTAGGCGCTTCGGAATGATGTTCCAAATGCCGGTTTTCTATTTTCGCCATAGCTGTCCGGCATTATGCGGCGATTTATCATTGCCCCAGCTCAATGCCGCGACAGCGCTTCCTACCTAGGCTGACCCCGCGGCACGGCTCCGCCAAAGGAGCGGCCGATGAACAGGGAGTAGGCTTATGAGCTCATCGACCGAGAGCGACGCAACCCGCGCGTCCGGTGGCAGCCCTATCGGCCGCCGCGACTTTCTTGCCCTAGCAGCCCTCGGGTTCACGGTTGGGGGCGCGAGCCCGGCCTTCGCGGCCAGTTCCGACCAGCTCACCTGGGGCCTTCACGTGTCGCTGCCCCCGACCTGGTTCGACCCGGCCGACACGCCAGGGATCATCAGCCCGTTCATGGTGCTCTACGCGTTGCATGACGCGATGGTGAAGCCGATGCCCGGGAACGGGCTCGCGCCGAGCCTTGCCGAGTCGTGGACGACCTCGGAAGACGCCCTCACCTACGATTTCGTGCTGCGCCAGGGCATCAAATTCCATAACGGCGACCCCGTGACGGCGGAGGACGTGAAATTCTCGTTCGAGCGCTACCGCGGCGCGTCCGCCAAATTGATGAAGGATCAAGTGGCGTCGATCGAAACGCCCGATCCCCGGCAGGTCCGCTTCACGCTGAAGCAACCCTGGCCCGACTTTCTGAGCTTCTATTCGAGCGCCAGCGGCGCCGGCTGGATCGTGCCCAAGCAGTATGTCGAGAAAATCGGCGACGACGGTTTCAAGAAGGCGCCCGTCGGAGCCGGGCCGTATAAGTTCGTCTCATTTACCCCAGGCATCGAGCTGCAGCTCGATGCCTTCGAGAGCTATTGGCGCAAGAAGCCGGCGGTCAAACACATCGTGATGAAGGTGATCCCGGACGAGGCGACTCGGCTGGCGGCGTTGAAGGACGGTGAGGTCGACATCGTCTATTCGATCCGCGGCGAGCTCGCGCAGGAGGTTCAGCGTTCTCCGGGGCTGACCCTAAAGCCGGTCTATCCGCCGGGCGCGTTCTGGGTCTACTTCCCCGAACAATGGGACCCGAAATCGCCATGGCACGATGTGCGCGTGCGGCAGGCTGCCGCTCTCGCGCTGGACCGCAAGAACATGAACGACGCGCTGACCCTCGGCTATTCCCGCATCACCAACAGCATCATCCCCGACAGTTTCGAATATTACTGGAAGCCGCCACCGGCGGAGTTCAACCCGGACAAAGCCAAGCAGCTCTTGGCCGCAGCGGGTCACTCTGGCGGGTTCGACGCCGGGCTCTATTATTGCGACAGCTCGTACGCGAACATCGCCGAAATCGCGGTGGACAATCTCCAGGCGGTCGGCATCCGGACGAAATTGCAGCCGATCGAACGGGCCGGTTTTATCGCCAGCTATTCGGGAAAAAAATATTCCCGCGGTCTCATACAGGGCGCCAGCGGAGCCTTCGGCAATGCCGCCACCCGTCTCGCGGCCTTCGTCATCAAGGATGGCGCCTACGTCTATGGCAGCTATCCCGAAATCGATGAGCTTTATGCGAAACAGGCGGATGAGCTCGATGGCGGGAAGCGCGGGGCGATCCTCGACAAGATGCAGCAGCTCACCTACGAAAAGGCGATCTACGCGCCGATCTGGCAGTTGGCGTTCATCAACGCGGTCGGGCCGCGGGTCGGAGAATCGGGCTTCGGCCTGATCGCGAACTTCGCCTATACCGGGCCGTTCGAGGAAATCACCATCAAGGGCGCGTAGGAGCGGAAACACGGGTCGGTTCGGCGAGCCGGCCCGGCGCCGGTAGCGGCGGGGGACCGCCCCGCGCCCGCTTCGGTCGCTCCGCCATCGCGAGGCGGCCCTCGTCTTCCATCTCCTCGATCATCGCGCGGATCGAGCGGGCGGCGGCGTCGCGGGCGAGCGAGGCGTTGCGGCTGGCGCGCACGCCGAGCGCCAGGGTGCGGAAGACGCCGGTCTCGGTGATGCGGTGCGCCGCGATGAGGCCGCGGGCGCAGTCGCGCGACACCGAGGACAGCGGCAGCACCGCCGCGCCGGCCCCCTGCTGCACCATCAGGCGGATCGTCTCGTGGTCGTTGAGCTCGGTCTCGACCGCGAGCTCGATATCGAGCCCGGCGAGCAGCGCGTCCATCGCGGCGCGCAGCCCGTCGCCGAGGATGAGCGGGGTGCGGCGCAACTCGTCGCCGCCGACCGGGCCGGCGGGCCGCGCGCCGGGCTGCGTCACCAGCACCATCTCCTCCTCGGCGAGCCGGGTCGAGACGATGAGGCGGCTGCGCGACAGCTCGGACAAAAGGGCGATGTCGGCCCGGCCGTCGATGACGAATTCCTCGAGCCGCACCATGCCGGCGTGCATGACCTTCAATTCGATCATCGGATAGTCGCGCCGCATGCGGGCGAAGAGCTCGGGCACCAGCACCGGGCACAGCGTCGGGGTGATGCCGAGGATAATCTTGCCCGAAGGGTGCGCGTCCTGTGCGCGGATCTCGTCGCCGGTGCGCTCGATGTCGCGCAGGATGCGGGTCGCGCCGTCGAGCAGCTTCTGCCCGGCCTCGGTCAGCCGCACGCCGCGGTTGGCGCGGGTGAAGAGCGCGACGCTGAGCTCGTCCTCCAAGCGCTGCACATGACGGGTCAGCGCCGGCTGCGCGACATGCAGGTGCGCCGCGGCGCGGGTGATGCTGCCGAGCTCCGCGATGCGGACGAAATAATGCAGGCTGCGCAGCTCCATCGCGGCACCCTTGTTGCGCGGGAGCCCGAGCATACACGCTTGTCATGCCCGAGCGGTATGGGGCGGATCAAACAACAGTATTTGTTTGATGGCGGGACGGAGCTTACGCTCCGCCTATCGTAGCGGGAGCGGAGCCATGGAGTTCGGCTGGTATCACGAGGTTCACCGGCAGGTCGCGGGGCAATCCGACGCCGACGCCTTCGAGCAGGCGATCCAGCAGGCCGAAGCCGCCGACCGCTGGGGGCTCGACGGGTTCTGGCTCGCCGAGATCCACCAGCAGGCCAGCCGCTCGGTGCTGAGCGCGCCGCTCAACGTCGCTACCGCGATCGCCTCGCGGACCAAGCACATCAAGGTCGGCACCGCGGTCCAGGTGCTGCCGCTGACCCACCCGCTGCGGCTCGCCGAGGAAACCGCGACGGTCGACCAGATCAGCCGCGGCCGGCTGATGCTGGGGGTTGGGCGCAGCGGCAACCCGCGCTCCTACGGCGCCTATGGCGTGCCTTACGAAGAAAGCCGCGAGCGCTTCTACGAGACGCTCGACATCCTGGTCAAAGCGTGGACCGAGGATCAGTTCTCCTACCAGGGCCGGTTCTGGAGCTTCGACAATGCGCGCGCGGTGCCGCGCCCCTACCAGAAGCCGCACCCGCCGGTCCGCATCGCCGGCGCCAGCGAGGACACCTTCCCGATGCTGGGGAAGCTCGGCCACCCGCTGTTCGTCGCGGTGCGCAGCGGCTCGCTCGAAGGGCTCGCGCCGGACCTGCAATCGTATCGCGCCGCCTACAAGGAGGCCGGCCATCCCGGCCGCGGCGATGTGCATTTGCGGCTCTCGGTGCATGTCTCGCACACCGACCAGAAGGCGTTCGACGAAGCCGAGCCGAGCATCATGGAAGGCTATAAATCGCTGACCACCCGGCTCGAAGGCTCGCCCAACGCGCGGCGCCGGGCCGAACTCGAAACCGTGCGCACGATCACCTACGAGGAGGCGCTGCGCGACAAGGTCATCGTCGGCGGGCCGGAGCGGGTGACCGACAGATTGAAGCAGCTGGAGGCGGAGCTCGGCATCGACGGCGTGCTGGTCGAATTGAATTTCGGCAGCAAGATCCCCGCGGTGCCGATGATGCGCTCGCTGCAGCTGCTGTGCGAAAAGGTGATGCCGCAGTTCAAGTAGCTCGGGGTGCAGCGCCGTCCAGCGCTGGTTCAAGAGGCGCCCTATGGACGCTCCTCACCATGATTTATGTTTCGGACGACGTAAAGAAAGATCGTCATCCTGAGGGGCGACCGATGGGAGCGTCTCGAAGGACGCTCGACGGTCGTCCAGCCAGGGAGGGCGCGATGCGGTCGTTATCGTTGTTGCTGATGAGCGGAGCATTGATGCTCGCCGGGGCGATCGAGCCAGCGCGGGCGCAGCAACCGGCCACACCCTCGGTCTATGCCGCGACCTATTTCGACGTGTCGCCCGATGGCGCGCGCAAGGCGGCAGGGATGCTCCGCCAATTCGCCGCGGCGACGCGCAAGGAAGACGGCAATGCCGAGCTCACCGTGCTGCACGAGGCAGGCCGGCCGGGCCGCTTCGCGATCGTCGAGGGGTGGCGCGACAAGGCGGCGTTCGAGGCGCACGGTGCGGCGATGAAGGCGCTCGGCGGCAGGCTGCAGCCGCTGGTCCTCAGCCCGTTCGATGCGCGCCCGTTCGTGCCGCTGTCGGTCACCGGGCCGGTCACCGGGCCGGTCGCCGCGCCGGCCGGCGCGGCGACCGCCGGCGCGGTCTACGTGCTGACCCATGTCGACGTGTTCCCGGCGGGCAAGGACGAGGTGGCGGCGATGGTCAAGCAGCTCGCCGAGGACAGCCGCAGGGAAGTCGGCGCGCTGCGGTTCGACGCGCTCGTCTGGGATGGGCACCCCAACCATTTCCATCTGATCGAGGCCTGGAGCGACCGCAAGGCGCGCGAAGCGCACGCGGCCGCCGACCACACCAAGGCGTTCCGCGCCAAGCTGGTGCCGTTCGAAGGCGCGTTCTACGACGAGCGGCTTTACCAGGTGGTGAAGTAGCGCACCGACTTGGTCAGTCCACCACCGCGATCATCTCGATCTCGACCATCGCTCCGGGCTGGGCGAGGCGGCTGATCTGGATGGTCGTGCTGGTCGGGGTGGCGACGCCGAAATGGCGCATGCGCACGTCGCGGCACTGCGAGAAGGCCTCGTAATCGGTAACGTAGGTGTTGGTCTTGACGACGTCGGCCCAAGTGGCGCCGGCGGCTTCGAGGCAGGCGGAGAGGTTCTTGAAGGTTTGCTCCAATTGGGCGCGCATGTCGCCCGGCCCGGCGATGTTGCCGTTCGGGTCGCGGGCGAGTTGGCCGGCGATGAAGACCAGCCTGCCCGGTCCGGTCACGGTGACGACATGCGAATAGGCGGCCTTGCCGTCCTGCATCCTGACATCCATGCCCGCGGGCTGGAACCGCTCGACCTTTACCGCCATCTCCGCTCTCCCCGATGAGGGCGATGCGCGCAGCATCGCCGTGGTAAAATTATAGTCGGCCGCATTTAAGCGCGAGGGAACGGGCATGGCTATCGAGAGCGAAGTCGCGGGCCATTACGGCAATGTCGAGATCGCCGAGCGCATCCTCGCCGCGCTCCGAGTGGCGAACGGCGCCGGCGCTGTCGGTGCTCGACCATTTCCACGGGCGCGGCGTCGCCGCGACCAAGGAACTCGTCGGGCTCTTGCAGCCGCAGCCGGGCGAGCATCTGCTCGATATCGGCTCGGGGATCGGCGGACCGGCGCGGTGGTTCGCGGCGCATTGCGGCGTTTGCGTCACCGGGATCGACCTGACGCCGGAATTCTGCGCCGCGGCGGAAGCGCTCAACCGCGCCACCGGCCTCGCCGACCGGGTGACGATCAAGAATGGCAGCGCGCTCGCTTTGCCGGTGCCGGACGATGCGTTCGACCGCGCCTATTCGCAGAACGTCGTCATGAACATCGCCGACAAAAGCGGCTTCTACCGCGAGGCGTTCCGCGCGCTGAAGCCGGGCGGCAGGCTGGCGCTGTCGAATTTGTGCCGGGGCGGCGCCGGCGAATTCTTGTACCCGGTGCCGTGGGCCGAGACCGCGGCGACCAGCTTTCTCGCGACCCCCGACGAGATGCGCGCCGACCTGATGGCGGCGGGTTTCGAGATCGTGTCGTTTGAGGACACCACCGCGCAGACGCTGCCAGCGGCGATCCGCAACCGCGAGCGCTTGGAGCGCGACGGGCTGGGCGCCCTCGGCACGCACCTGATCATGGGCGAGCGCCTGCTCGAGATGCAGATCAACTCGGCGCGCAATCAGGAAGCCGGGCTCGGGCGGACGATCGAGGCGCTGGTCCGCAGGCCGGGCTGACGCGCGCCTACTTCGCGTCGGCGTAGCGGCGGTGCATTTCCTCGGCAAAGACCGAGGGCGGGATGCGCCAGGTCTTCTCCAGCTCCTCGATATGGCCGCCGGCGTGCCAGGTCTTGACCAGATCGCCGACAAAGGCGGCGAGCTCGGTGTTGCCTTGCTTGACCGCCATGCCCCAGGGCTGGACCAGGATCGAGCGCAGCGGCATCTCGTAATCCTGCCATTCGGGCTTCTGCAACTGGCCGATCAGCGCCGCGTCGTCGTAGGCGGCGAAGCACTCGCCGGCTTTGACCGCTGCGTAGACCTCGTTGGTGTCCTGGTAGAGGCGCAAATCGGGCTCGTAGCGGTCCCGCAGCTCGGCCAGGTAGAACGAGCCCTCGACCGAGCAGACCGGCTTGCCGCGCAATTGCTGCCAGACGTGCAGATGCGCGGCTTTGGGCGCCAACACGTTGACGCCCGAAGCGTAGTAGCTCGGTTCGACGAAATCGACCTGTTCGCGGCGCTCGGGGGTGTCGTTCATTGTCGCGATGACGAGGTCGAGATCGCCCGAGGCCAGCATCGAGACGCGGGTCGTGGCGACCACCGGCATCAGCTGAGGTAGGACGCCGAGCGCTTTCGCCACCTCGCCGGCGATATCCGGCTCGAAACCGACGATGTTCCCGGCAGCATCGCGAAAGCCGAAGGGCTGATAGTCGGCCTTGGTGCCGACGATTAGCGTGCCGCGGGCGCGGATGTCGTCGAGCGAACCGGCGCGGGCAGGCCCGGCGGCGAAGGTCGCGATCACGATGGCGGCCAGCAACGCCGTCCGTTGGATGCGCCAAAAGAGATCGCGCGGGGGGATGCAAGCCGTTCGCGTCATCGCCATGCCCATTCAATCGCCACGGCGACAGCGATAGCGCGGCAAGATTAACGCATAGCTACTTTACGCTTATTCAACAATATCGCGGGATGCTGATGCGACAGCCCCTGGCGGGGGGCACCGGGACCCGCATTTAATGGATTGGATCGGCATTCACAGGCATTGGCCAGCCGCGCTCGCCGCAATTCTCGGCATCATCGCGTCGCTCGCGGTCTCCGATCACGCCCGCAAATCGGCCGAGGACAGCGTAGCGGCCGACATCTCGGTCCAGGCCGAGACCCGCGCCCGCGACTTGCAAGAGGTTCTGAGCCGCTACGAAGGCACGATCGAAGGCTTCGCCGCGGCGTTTCCCTATCAGGACCTCGACAGCGACCGGTTTCGCGCCTACGCCAAGAGCGTCTTTCTCGCCAGCAGCATGCTGCAATCGGGCTTCGAGGCCCTGTCCTGGGCGCCGCGGGTCAACGGCCGCGACCGCGCCGCCTTCGAGGCCGCCGCCCGCGCCGAGCGCCACGCCGACTTCGCCATCACCGAAAAGACCTCCGATGCGGGCCTGACGATTGCGCCGCAAAAGCCGGTCTATTACCCGATCCGCTATGCTGCGCCCGAACAGGCCCGCGTCCCGCTCGGGCTGGATTTGCCGCTATCGCGGGCGCTTCAGCAAACCCTCGCCACCGGCGCCACGATGGCGACACCGCCTGTGCAGCTGGTGTACGGCTCGAACGCGAGCCTGCTTTACGTGCCGGTCTTCCCGTCCCCGACAAAAGGCGACCTCAGCGTCGCGCCCGTCGGTATCCTCGCCTTCCGGTTGTCGCTCGGCAACGCCATCGACACCATCATCGGCGCTTTCGAGCCGACCCCGCCGGGCCTCGATCTTTACGTCATCGACGACGCGGCGCCGCGCGGGCAGCGATTGATCTACACCCGCCTGGCGCAGACCGCCGCGGCGACCGGCGGCCCAGGCGACGAGACGGCGGCGCTGGTCGAGCCCTATTGGGGATCGTCCTTCACCTTCGCGGGCCGCGACTGCACCTTGGTCCTGCGCGCGACGCCGCAGCTGTTGGCCGAGAGAACCGCCGGCGCCGGGCGCTTCGAACTGGCCAGCGGGCTGCTTCTCACGGTCCTGCTGACACTTTACCTGATCACCAGCCGGGCGCGGGCCGCGCGGCTTCGCCAGCTCGCCGATACCCTGCAGCGCGAGGCCGCGGTCCGCCGCGCGGCGGAAGACGAACTTCGCCTGACCCAGGCGGCGATGGACCGCTCGTCCGAGGCGATCTGCCTCATCCACCCTTCCGGACGCTACCTCAACGTCAACGACGCGACCTGCCGGCAGCTCGGCTACAGCCGCGAAGAGCTGTTGCAACTGACCGTCTTCGACATTGCCTCGCAAACCGACCCGCTGAGTTGGGCGGAGCGCTGGCAACGGCACAAAGAGGCCGGCTCGTCGAGCATCGAAGGCCAGCGCCTCACCAAGGACGGCCGGACGATCCCGGTCGACATCAACATCAGCTACTTCCAGTTCGGCGACAACGAGTACCTGTTCACGGTCGCGCGCGACGCCACGGCGCGGCGGCAGATCGAGCACGAGCTGCGGACCGCGCGCGACCTGGCCGAGGCCGCGAGCCAAGCCAAGTCCGGCTTTCTCGCCAATATGAGCCACGAGCTGCGCACACCGCTGAACGCGATCATCGGCTTTTCCGAAGTGATCTCGTCGGCGCTGTTCGGCCCGCTCGACGCGCGCTACCGCGATTACGCGCAGGACATCAACGGCTCCGGCCATCACCTGCTGCGCATCATCAACGACCTGCTGGATTTGTCGAAAGTCGAGGCCGGGCGGCTCGAGCTGCAGGACAGCCGGGTCTCGATCAGCGCGATCTTCGACACCTGCCGCCGCATGGTCAGCGACCGCGCGGCGGCGACAGGCGTCAGCCTCGATTTCCAGGCGACCGACCTCGAGGTCAGCGCCGACGAATTGCGCCTCGAGCAGGTGCTGCTCAACCTGGTCTCGAACGCGGTCAAGTTCACGCCGAAGGGCGGCGATGTCGCGGTGTCGGCGTTGCTTGGCGATTCCGGCGCGATCGAGATCACTGTCGCCGATACCGGGATCGGCATGGCCGCGGAGGACATCCCGCGCGCCCTGCAGCCGTTCGGCCAGATCGACAACAGCCTGGCGCGACCCTATGGCGGCACCGGCCTCGGCCTGCCGTTGGCGCTC
>DASRLO010000078.1:0-19592 GCA_035648415.1 Allostellaceae bacterium | reverse complement strand
GGTTAGAGCGCTCGCCACTCCCGCCCCCGCAAGCGGGGGAGGGTCGGGGTGGGGGTAGGCGTGGCTGAATTTAGCCAATGAAGCGAAGCGTTACGACAGCGCCGGGACGGTCCTTCGCGGGGACGAGGCGCGGCCTTTGCGGTCGAGATAGCGTCCCGCCAGGATCTCGGCGATCTGCACTGCGTTGGTCGCCGCGCCCTTGCGCAGGTTGTCGGCGACCACCCAGAACGTTAAGCCGTGGGGCACGGTCGGGTCCTTGCGGATGCGGCTGACATAGACGAGGTCCTCGCCGGCGATCTCGGCCGGCGTCGCATAGCCCTCGTCGGCACGGTGATCGACCACGCTGACGCTCGGAAAATCGCGCAGCGCCTTGCGCGCATCTTCCACGGTAATCGGCCGGGTGAATTCGACGTTGACCGCCTCGGCATGGCCGATGAACACCGGCACGCGCACGCAGGTCGCGACCACCGCGATATCGGGGTCGAGTATCTTGCGGGTCTCGACTGCCATCTTCCATTCCTCCTTGGTCGAGCCGTCCTGCTTGAACACGTCGATATGGGGAATGACGTTGAAGGCGATCTGCTTGGTCAGGTGCTCGGGCTTGATCGGGTCGTTGACGTAGACCGCGCGGGTCTGGCGGAACAGTTCGTCCATCGCCTCGCGCCCGGCCCCCGACACCGATTGGTAGGTCGCCACCACCACCCGCTTGATCTTGGCCAGGTCGTGCAGCGGTTTCAGCGCGACCACCATCTGGATCGTCGAGCAGTTCGGGTTGGCGATTATGCCCTTCTTCTCGTAGCCCTTGATCGCCTGGGGATTGACCTCGGGCACGACGAGCGGCACGTCCGGGTCCATGCGCCATTGCGAGGTGTTGTCGATAACGACGGCGCCGGCCTTGGCGGCGCGCGGCGCGAACGCCGCTGACACCTTGGCGCCCGGCGACGACAGCACGATGTCGACGCCCTTGAAATCGAAAGTATCGAGCACCTGGACGTCGAGGATATCGTCCTCGCCAAACGACACTTGGCGGCCGATCGAGCGCGACGACGCCAGCGCGACGACCTCGTCGCAGGGAAACTCGCGCTCGGCGAGGGTCGCCAACATCTCGCGCCCGACATTGCCGGTCGCGCCCACGACCGCTACCTTGAAGCCCATGATGACACTCCCTCCGGGAGCCTGAATTGCCGACGGATGAGGGGTTGGATTGTGACTTACGCTGCCGGCCGGCGCTTTACAAGCGGCTGCTGGTCGCGGCTCCAGGATCGTCAAGGCAAACCCCGCCATGACCTATGCCCAATTCTGGCCGCGCTATCTCGCGGCGCATGCCGACAAGCGGACGCGGGCGCTGCATTTTTGCGGCACAGGCGGGGCGGTGCTGGCGCTGATCCTGTTCGCCGTGACCCGCGACTGGCCGTTTCTCGTCGCCGCGCCGGTCATCGGCTATGCCTGCGCCTGGACCGGCCATTTCGTCTTCGAGCACAACAAGCCGGAAACCTTCGGCCACCCGTTCTGGTCGCTCTACAGCGATTTACGTATGCTGGCGCTGTTCGCCGCCGGACGGCTTTCCGGCGAGAGAGAGCGCGTCGCGAGCAAGAGGTGACCATGACCACAGCCGTTCCGCCGATCGACGATACCGCCGCGAGCCCCGAGGTGCGCGCGGTGTACGACGATATCCGCAAGACCCGCGACACCGATTACATCAACAATTTCTGGCGGGTGCTGGCCAACGACGCGGCGAGCTTGAAGCGCGTCTGGGGCGGCCTCAAGGAGGTGATGGCGCCCGGCGCGCTCGATCCGCTGGTCAAGGAAATGATTTATTTGGCAATTAGCGTCTCTAATGGCTGCGCCTATTGCAGCCACTCGCACGGCGCCGCGGCCAAGGGAAGAGGCATGACCAAGGAGATGTTCGCGGAGCTGATAGCCATCGTCGGCATGGCCAATCAGACCAACAAGCTTGCCGACGGCTACCGCGTGCCGGTAGACGAGAGGTTCGAAAATTTGTTTTGATGGCGGCTGAACCCAGTTGGCGCCTCACTGGATGATGCCGAGGGTCGAAATATTCTGGAGGAAAACATGGCTGTACAATTCGATCGCCCCGCCGAGGATCTCGGCAACGTCACGGGACTGGAGCACGTCAACGTCGAGATCCCGCATCAGGGCCTCGCCAGCGACTTCTACCTTTTGGGCATGGGTTTCACCCGCGACCCGTATTTGTTTCCCGGCACCAACAACATGTGGGTCAATGTCGGCAAGAGCCAGTTCCACCTGCCCTCGGGCGATGCGCTGGTGATCCGCGGGCATGTCGGCATCGTCTCGCCGAACCGCGAGGAACTGTTGAACCGGCTGCAAGGGGTCAAGAGCAACCTCAAGGACAGCAAATTCAGCTTCAAGGAATACAACGACCACGTGTTCGCGACCTGCCCGTGGGGCAACGAGTTCCGCGTCTACGAGCCCGACGAGGAGCGCTTCGGCAAGATCAACCTCGGCATCCCCTATGTCGAGTTCACCGTGCCGGCGAAGACCGCGAAGAAGATCGCCAAGTTCTATCGCAAGGTGCTCGGCGCCAAGACCTGCATGGAAAATAACGGCCACGGCAAGGCCGCGCACATCAAGTGCGGCATGAACCAGGAGCTGATCTTCCGCGAGACCGACCGGCCGCTGCCCGAGTTCGACGGCCATCACCTGCAGGTCTACGTCGAGGATTTCGGCGGCCCGCACGAGAGGCTGAAAAAGCTCGACCTGATCACCGAGGAAAGCGACCGCTGCCAGTATCGCTTCGAGGACATCGTCGACCTCGACACCGGCAAGGTGGTGTTCACCCTCGAGCACGAGATCCGCAGCATGACGCACCCGCTCTACGCGCGGCCGCTGGTCAACCGCAACCCGGCGCAGACCAACCGCAACTACATCATGGGCGGCGATTCGTGGGTCCCGAACCTACCCGACACGGTCGGCCCGAGCGGCCGCGTCGGCGACCCGCTGAAGGCGGCGAAGGCCCCGACCATCGCCAAGCGCCGGGCGATGCGGGCGCAGGCAGTGGCGTAAGCACTCACGAGGCCCATTTGCACGCCCCTCGTCCCTGAAAAGCGGGGCGAGGGGCGTTTTTTGTTCGAGGCGGCGAGACGAGACGAAAGGATGCGCCATGGACAATCCGGTGAAGGAGACGCCGGAAATCCGGAACCGGGCGGTGCAGCCCACGATCGGCGGATCGGTTTACGTCAAGCCGCGGGAAATCGCCTGGAGCCCGACGCAGTTCGAGGGCATCTCGATCAAGGTGCTCTACGAGGATAAGCCGAAAGGCGAAATGACGTGCCTCCTCAAATGGGAGCCGGGCGCGACATTGCCGATGCACAAGCACCCCGAGATCGAGCAGACCTACGTGGTGGAGGGATCGTTCTACGACCACGAAGGCATCTGCCGCGCCGGCGAGTTCGTGTGGCGGCGGGTCGGGTCGTTCCATGAAACGCATTCCGACGAGGGCGCGATCATCCTTGCGGTCTACCGCAAGCCGAACATCTTCCAGCACTGCACCGGCTACAGCCCATGATGACCGGCGCCTATCGCTTTCCGGCGATGGAGAGCGTGATCTACGGGCGGCCCTTCACCGAGGCGCTCAAGGAGGAAATCGAGCGCGCCGACGCGCATGCCGTCTTCGTGCTGGCGAGCGGCACGCTCGAGCGCGACACCAACCTGGTCAACCAGCTCCGCGCCGCGCTCGGCAACCGCTTCGCCATAAGAGACTAGCGGCTCGGCACCCGCGGGGCGGCGAGGGTTCGGCCGTCCAGCACCGTGCGGAACTGGTCCTCGATCCTGGCCGTCAAGCCACGCGAATCGGCGTCGTTGCTGATGACGTGCGGCGTCATCAGCATGATGAGCTCGGTGCGTCCGGCGCCATTGGTGTGGCTGCCGAAAAGCGGCCCGATACCCGGCAGGTCGTGGAGGATCGGGATGCCCTGCGAATCGCGGCTGTCGGTCTGCTGGATGAGACCGCCGAGGAGGATCGTCTCGCCGGTCTTGACGCTGACCGTGCTGGTGAGGCGGCGCTGCTGGAAGGTCGGCGAATCGATCGTCGAGGTCGTGGTGTTGACGACGCTGCTGACCGACTGGTTGACGTCCATCGTCACATAGCCGCCCGAATTGACCCGCGGCGTCACCTCGAGCACGACGCCGGTTTCCTTGTAGGTGACGTTGTTAACGATCGAGGGGTTGTTGGTGACGGTGCTGGTCGCCGACTGGGTGATGATCGGCACCACGTCGCCGACTTGCAGCCGCGCGGTCTCGTTGCTCAGCACCAGAAGCCGCGGGGTCGAAATCACCTTGGTCTGGGTCACCTGCGACAGCAAATCGAGGATCGCCTTGGGCGCGAAATTGCCGGCGACCCAGGCCAGGTTGAAGCCCGGCACGACCGGGGCGATCGACGCCACGTTGCTGGTCGTCAGCAGCGATTGGGTCTTGCCCGAATTGATGAAGTACTCGACGCCGTAATTGAGGTTGTCGTTGAGCACGACCTCGGCGACGGTGACTTCGATCAGCACCTGGAGCGGCGGCACGTCGATCCCGGCGAGGACCTGGCGGATCAGCTCGTAATCGCGCGCATTGGCCGAGATCAGCAGCGAATTGTGCGCCTCGTCGGCCTCGATTCGCACGCCGGTCTCCTTTTGCGCCGGCTGCGGCGCCGCGCCGGCTCCGGGCGGCGGTGGAGAGGCCGTGCCCCCCGAGGGCAGCGGCTCGGGCCCCGAGACCGGCTTTACCGGATCGGCCTTGGCCGGGCCCTCGAAGCCGGGCGCGGCGGGCGCCAGCCCATCCGCGGTGGCCGCCGCCGGCGGCTTGAACTTGATGTCGAGATTGGTCAGCAGGCCCTGCAGCTTCTCGCCGATCTGCACCGCCTTGGCGTATTGCAGATTGTAGACATAGACCCGCCGCTCGGTGAGGTCCTGGACCCGGTCGAGGCGGGAAATCCAGCTGCGCGCCTCGTCGAGGTAGCGGCCCGAGCGGGTGATCACCATTACCGCGTTGAGCCGGGCGATCGCCATGAAGCGGATCGAGTCGGTGTCGGCTTCCTTGCGGGTCGCCGTGAAGATGTTGCGCAGCTCTTCGACCATCGCCGCCGGATCGGCATTGCGCAACGGCACCAGCGCCATCGACGTTCCGGAAAGCTGGTCGATGTCGAACACCTTCACGGTGTCCTCGGCGAGCTGCAACTCGCTCGGCGTGCCTTGGATCAGCACCAGATGGCGCTTGTCGTCGGCGGCCACCGGCTGGCCCGCCGGCAGGACCTTCTCCAGCAGATGCTGCATGTCGGTGGCGCCGACGAAGCGCAGCGGGAAGACTTCGGTGTGCTGCCCCAGCGCCTGCGCCGCCGGGCCGGAGCCGAGCGGCGGCGCGGCGGCGTATTTGCCGTCCTTGCCGCGCATCGGCATGACGCGGATGATGCCGTCCGACTGCACCATCGTCGCGCCGCGGCTGTTGAGCACCGCCTCGAGCGTCGATAGCACTTCGGTCCGCGAGATCGGGCGGCTGACGTTGAACGTGACCGGCCCCTGGACCTCGGGATCGATCACGTAATTCAACTTCAGCGTTTCCCCGAGCACCGCGTTGATCACATCGCGAATGTCGGCGCCCGAGAAATTGAGCGTGACGTCGGGCGCCGTGTCGCCGCCCTTCGCGGCCGGGCTCGCGGCGCCTCCCGAGGCAGGCGATTCGCTGCCGTGCACGACAATCGGCTGGATCGAGCTTGCGCCGAGCCGGCTCGACGGCAGGGTCGCGACGGCGCGGCCGGGCACAGGCGTCGACGGCAGCAGCGTCGGCGCGGCACTCGCATTTGCCAGCGGCTCCACGGCGTCAGGCGGGGGCGGCGGGCCCAACCCTAGGGGGCCGTTGCAGGCAGCTACGGCGAAAACCAGCAAAAATACCGGCACGCGCCATCTGCGCCCGGGCTCGCGCGGGCGCTTTTCCTTCTCGCAGGGCCGAAGAAGCCGGCTCATCGCGAGAAAACTACGCTTTAACGTGGAAATCCCCCGGGGGTTAGGTGGACTTAACGTACGTCTCACCGGTAGGATCATCCACGGTGGAGGGGGAGTCAACGGGCGCCGGGATGAAACCATGAAGCGAACCTGCCAAGTTCTGGCTGTCCTGTCGTCGATTGCCTTGGGGGGCGCGGCGGTGGCAGCCGGGCCGCCGCCGGTGACGGCGAGTGAGCTCATCGGAAATACCTTGAGCGCGGTCGCCTTCGTGCCGCGCAAGGCGGGCATGCCGGGCGGCGGCGAACTCGCGCGAATAATGCTGCAAGCCTATCTCGGCGCGGGCGGGCAGGCGCTGGTGCGCGCCTGGGATCCGGCCCGCGATTCCTACACCACGCCGGAAGCGCTGCACTGGAGCCTGTCCGGCTCGACGTTCTGTCTTGATCTGCCGATCAAGGGGGCCAACCCGATATGCGCCGATATCAACATCTGGGGCCCGCGGGTCGGCGGGGTCGGCGCCAAGCCTTACGCGATGCTGGACGGCGATTTGCAGCCCGGCAACACGCTCGGAGCAAGCCGATGATGCGCGCTATCCTTGCCACGATCCTCCTGCTGCTCGTCAGCGCGAATTGGGGCGCGCCGGCACTGGCGCAAGGCGAGCCGGCGCTCGGCATCCATCTCGGAGTGGCGACCTGCAGCGGCAGCAGCTGCCACGGCGCGGCGGAGCGGCCCCGCAACTCCGCCGTCCCCGGCAACGAGTACTTGATCTGGTCGACCAAGGATAAGCACCGCAACGCCTACAACGTCCTGCTCCAGGATCGGGCGCTTCGCATGGCGCACGCCTTGGGCCTGCCCGACGCGGCAAACCAGAAGATGTGCCTCGACTGCCACGCCGACAACGTGCCGGCGAATTTGCGCGGCCGCCAGTTCCAGATTGCCGACGGCGTTCAATGCGAAACCTGCCACGGTGGCGCGTCGCGCTGGCTCGGCAGCCACATCTCCGGCGCGTCGCATGCGCAAAACATCGCCGCCGGGCTCTATCCGACCAACCAGCCGGTCGCCCGGGCCGAAAAATGCCTGAACTGCCATCTCGGCGATTCCGCGCATTACATCGACCATCGGATCTACGGCGCCGGCCACCCGCGCCTCGCCTTCGAGCTCGACACCTTCACCGCAATCGAGCCGGCGCATTTCGTCGTCGACGCCAGCTATATCCAGCGCAAGGGCAAGGTCACCGACATCCAGGTCTGGGCGACGGGCCAGGCGGTCACGCTGGTGCGCCGCATGGACGAGGTGCTCGACCCGAAATACGCGCCGAAGGGCATGTGGCCGGAATTCTCAATGTTCGACTGCCAGTCGTGCCACCACGAATACGGCACCTTTGAGCGTCCGACCGCGACCGGTTTGGGGCCGGGCACGGTCAAGTTCTACGACGCCAACGAGGTCATGCTGAAGGTCGCGGCGAGCCGGGTCGCGCCGGGTGCGGCGAATGCGCTCAGCGCGCACATGATGGCGTTGCACCGGGCGACGCAAAGCGATTGGGGCGCGGTGCAGCGCGAGGCGGTGGGGGTGCGGCAGGCGGCGCAGAGCCTCGTCACCGAATTCTCGCGCCACGACTTCACCGGTGACGATATGCGCGCGATGGCCAACGCGCTGATCGCGCTCGGCGCCGCGGACAACGATTCGGAGTTCTCGCACGACGAGCAGATCACGATGGCGCTCGAAGCCCTGACCACCGGGCTCAAAGCGTCGGGCGACATCGAGGGCCAGCAGGGCGAGACGATCGGCAATGCGATGAGCGCGGTCTATACCGCCTTCACCAGCGACAAGGCGGTGCGGCACGAGGATTTCGTCAAGGCGTTGAAGGAACTACAGCGGACCATGCGGCGATGACGGGCACGATTTGGCGTGCCATCGCCTGCGCCGCTCTGTGCGGCCTGGCGGAGCCGGCGCTCGCGCAGGCTCCCGCTCGGGCTCCGGCTCCGCGTTCAGCTCAGGCCCCGCGTCCAGCTCAGGCCCCAAATCCAGCTCAGGCCCCAAATCCAGGCGCGGGTGCAAACCAAGCTCCGGTTGCCGATCCCGTCCATGTCGGGGTGCAAAGCTGCGCCGGCAACAACTGCCACGGCGCAACGCATCCGGTCGGCGCCGCGCGCGTGCAACAGAACGAATATTTCATCTGGTCGCAAAAGGACAAGCACTCCAAGGCCTATGCGGTGCTGAGCGATCCGCGCTCGCTGCGCATCGCCAAGAACCTCGGGCTTGCCGACGCCCAACACGCCACGCTCTGTCTCGACTGCCACACCGACAACGTGCCGGTTGACCGGCGCGGCCCGCAATTCCAGCTCTCCGACGGCATCGGCTGCGAAGCCTGCCACGGCGGCGCGTTGCCCTGGCTCGGAACCCACATCCAGGGCGTGACGCACCAGGCCAACCTCGCCGCCGGCATGTACCCGATGGATCAGCCGCTGGCGCGCGCCGAGCGCTGCCTGTCGTGCCATGTTGGCAGCGACAAAAAATTCGTCACCCACAAGATGATGGGCGCGGGCCATCCGCCGATGCCGTTCGAGCTCGACACCTACACTGCGATCGAGCCGGCGCATTTCACCGTCACTCCGAGCTATGTCGAGCGCAAGGGTCGGCCCAACGACATGCAGTTCTGGGCGGTGGGGCAAGCGGTCGACGTGAAGCAGCGGATGGACCTGATCCTCGACCAGAAGCAGGCGCCCAAGGGCGTCGATTTCGAGCTGTCGTTGTTCGATTGCCAGTCGTGCCACCACTCGATGAGCGATCTGCAATGGGAGGCGCGGGCTTCGAGCGGGCTGCCGCCGGGCCGGATCAAGCTCTACGACGCGACCGCGATGATGCTGCGCGTCGCCGCCGAGCGCGTCGCCCCCGATACGGCGAAGGCGTTGCGCGACCATATCCTGGCGCTGCATGCCGCGGCCGGCGACAGCTGGGACGCGGTGAAGCGCGAGGCGAGCGCGGTCCGCGACGCGGCGAACGCGCTGATCCCGCAGTTCGTCGCGCACGAGTTCAACAAGGACGACGCCAGGGCGATGGCCGACGCGGTGATCGCCACCGCGCTCGAAGACCACGATTTCGACTATAGCGGCGCGCAGCAGCAGGTGATGGCGCTCGAATCGATCGTCACGGCGATGAAGAGCCTTGGCTTGGCCGACGAGACGCAGATCTCCGGTCTCAACCAGGCGCTTGACGGCCTCTATGCCGCGGTCGCCGACGACCAGAAATATTCGCCCGACGCCTACGCTGAGGCGCTGAAGGCGTTCAAGGCGAAGCTGTAGGAAGTCATTATCGTCGCGTCTTCCCGCGAGGCCGGGAATGCGCGGCACCCAGCCCTCGTCGCCGAGACGAAATCGCCCAATTCCTATGTGCTATGAAGCCACCGCGGCTTCGAGTCCGCTGCATCCAAGGTTCTGCCATGTTTGCCAGGACACTCGCGACAGGCGTTGTTCTGGCCCTTGCGGCCGGGGCCTTTTTCGGCGCCGGGCCGATGTCTGCCGGCCCGCTAAATCCGTTCGGTCTCCTGCTCCTATTCGTCGCTTTTCTGGTGTGGCGCTATTGGAGGGCGGCGAGGGGAGATTACAGTCCGGCCCTATTCGACGGCTTTACGAGACCGATCGTGGCTCCGGGCAGCATCGATGAGCACTACCGCGGCACCGACAAAAATTCTTCGCGAGACGAGCCGCACCGATAAGCTTTCGCGGGCGGGCGAAGCCCTGAGAGCGGGCCTCTCCCCTAACAGTCACTGCCAGTTCACCACATCCTGGTTCTCGCCGGTGCCGCCCGGCGCGTCGTCGGCGCCCAGGCTATAGAGGTCGAATTCGCCGTGCTCGCCGGGGATGCGGTAATGGTAGGCGTGGCCCCACGGATCGGCCGGCACCGTGGATTGCTTCAGATAGGGCCCCTGCCAGCGTTCGAGCCCGGCTGGCTTCTCGACCAGCGCCTTCAAGCCCTCGGACTGGGTCGGGTAGCGCCCGAGATCGAGGCGGTAGAGGTCGAGCGACGATTCGATGTCGTGGATCTGGACTTTAGCGACATCGGTCTTGGCGCGCCCGAAATAGCGGATGATCGGCGGCGCCACGAGGCCGATCAAAAGACCGAGGATCGCCAGCACGACCAAGAGTTCGATGAGGCTGAACCCGGCTTCGGCTTTTGCTCGGCGGCGCTGGGCGGGGGCGGGCGGCATTGCGCGCGGGAGCTTGCCCGACCTGCGCGGGCGCAGCAATCTTTTGCCGTTGCGGGCGCCAGCCGCTCCCCCTAACTTGGCCGCAAGCCCGCTTCGGCCCGCCGGAGCTTTCGCGATGCAACTGCTCGATTTCCTGATGGCGCGCGGCCGCCTCGACGCGGTGCATCGCGACCGCGTGCTCGCGTTGCGCCGCGAGCGCGGCGAAAGCGAAAGCGTCATCGTCACCCGGCTCGGCATGATCGACGAGCGCGACATGGCGGAATGCCTCGCCGAGTTCCTCGCGATACCGCTCGCCGGCCCCGGCGACTATCCGGCGCTGCCGTGCGGTCCCGCCGGTCTCACCCCTGAATTCATCGCCCGCGCCCAGGCGCTGCCGTTGAAGGAGACCGATGACGGCCTCGTGCTGGCGATGGCCGACCCGACCGACGACTACACGCTGAAGGCGGTGCGCCTCGCGGCCGGCGGCGCGGTGCTGCCGTGGGCCGCGGTGCCGAGCGAATTGAAGGCGGCGCTTGCCCGCATCTACGGCGACGACCCGGCCGGGCGCGGCGCCGGTGCGCCGACCGGGGCGGCGCGCGACGACGTTCGCCGCTTGAGCGACCTCGCCAGCGAGGAGCCGGCGATCCGCTACGTCAACTGGCTGATCGGCCATGCCGCGAGCGAGCGCGCCTCCGACATCCATATCGAGGCGAGCGCCGACCGGGTCGTGCAGCGCGTGCGCGTCGACGGCCTCTTGCGCGACCTCGCGCCGCCGCCGCCCGGGCTGCACGACAACATCGTCAGCCGGTTGAAGGTCATGGCCGGTCTCAACATCGCCGAGAAGCGGCTGCCGCAGGATGGCAGGTTCCGTATCGTCGTCGAGGGCCGCGAGATCGATTTGCGCGTCTCGATCGTCCCGACCCTGCACGGCGAAAGCGTCGTGATGCGGCTGTTGGACCGCGCCCGCGCGCCGCTCGACCTCGCCGAGCTCGGCTACAACCCGGCGCTGCGCGCCCGGCTCGAAACCCTGCTCGCAATGCCGAGCGGCATGCTGCTCGTCACCGGCCCGACCGGCAGCGGCAAATCCTCGACGCTCTACGCGGGCCTCTCCCTGGTCAACACTCGCGAGCGCAAGATCCTGACAATCGAGGATCCGGTCGAATACCAGCTGCCGGGCATCAACCAGATCCCGGTGCGCCCGGCAATCGGCCTCACCTTTGCGAGCTTGTTGCGCTCGCTGCTGCGGCAGGACCCCGACATCATGCTGGTCGGCGAGATCCGCGACCTCGAAACCGCGCGCATCGCGGCGCAGGCGAGCCTCACCGGGCACCTTTTGCTGTCGACCCTGCACACCAACGACGCGGTCGGCACCATCGTCCGGCTGATCGACATGGGGCTGGAGGATTATCTCGTCGCGGCGGTGCTGAAAGGCGTCGTCGCCCAGCGCCTGGTGCGCTGCCTGTGCCCCGCCTGCCGCGAGAAGCATGGCGGCGCCTGGCGCGCGACCGGCTGCGACGAGTGCGCCGGAACCGGTTATCGCGGCCGCACGGCGATCGCCGAATTGTTGACCTTCGACGAGATTTTCGCCCGCCTCGTCGTCGCCCGCGCCGGCGCCGGCGAATTGCGCGAGGCGGCGCTCGCCGGCGGCATGATCGACCTGAAGAGCGACGGGCTCGCCAAGGCCGCCGCCGGCATCACCTCGACGGACGAGGTGCTGCGCGTCATCGGGACCGGGTGAGATGCCGCAATTCCGCTACCGCGCGCTGCGCCCGAGCGGCGGCGAGATCGCCGGCGAGCTGACCGCCGACAATGAGCGCGACGCGGCGCAGCGGCTGCAGGCGATCGGCAACTTCCCGATCGAGATCACGCTGCCGCAGGCCGGGGCGAGCCTCGCGCGGCGCTTTACGTTGAGCCGCGGCGCGGTCTCGGCGCGCGACCGCATTCTCTTCACCCGGCAGCTCGCGACCCTGCTTGCCGCCGGGGTCTCGCTCGACCGCGGGCTGGCGCTGATCGCCGCCGCGCCGGGCGCTAAGCACCGCGCGCGCCTCGCCGCCGAGCTGCTGGCGGCGATCAATCGCGGCGAGAGCCTCTCCGCCGCCTGCCGCGCGCATCCCTCGCTGCCGCCGCATTACGGGATGCTGATCGCCGCCGGCGAGGCGAAAGGCGACATCGCCGGCGGTCTCGCGCGCCTCGCCGACGTGCTCGAACGCGGCCGCGAGACCAACCGCGCCCTGCTCGGCGCGCTGATCTACCCGGCAAGCGTACTGGTCGTCGCCTGCCTGTCGGTGTCGTTCCTGCTGGCTTTTGTCGTTCCGCAATTCGCGACCCTGCTCGAAAGTTTCCGCCGCGAGCCGCCGGCGACGATGCAATTTCTGCTCGCGCTATCCGGCCTGTTTCAGCACGGCGCGCTGCCCCTGGCGCTGGCTGCGCTGGTTCTGGCCCTCTATGTCGTCTACCGGCGGCGCGACGCCGAATTCCGCGCCGCCTTCGACCGGCGGCTGTTGCGGCTGCCGGGTCTCGGCCGGATGCTCGCCAAAAGCGAGGCCGAGCGACTCTCGTTCCTGCTCGGCAATTTGGTCGCCGCCGGAGTGCCGGTGCCCGAGGCCGCCGCGGCGACCGGCGCGGCGATGACCAACGCCGCCTATCGCAGCGGGCTCGCCGCGGCGCAGCGCGCGATCGAGCGCGGCGACCGCCTCAGCGCGGCGCTCGCCGCCGGCGGCCTCTTACCCGAGCTGGCGCTGGAGCTGGTGCGGGTCGGCGAAGAGACCGGCGACCTCGCGACGATGCTGCTCAAGGCCGGGGACATCATGCGGCGCGACATCGAGGCGACGACGACCGAACTCATCGGCCTGGTGACCCCGGTCAGCATCGTGCTGCTCGGCCTGTTGATCGGCGGCATCGCCTACGCGCTGCTCGGCACGGTGATGGAAGTCTATGATTTCGCGACGTGAAGCCAGGCGCGCCCACGAAAAATTCGCCTCCCCGGGCTTGACCCGAGGGTCCACGCCTTTGTCGGCAATCAACAAAGCAGAAGACATGGATGGCCGGATCGAGTCCGGCCAAGGGCGATAAGAGAAGCGATTCTGCCCGAACCGACTTTGCTCTAACGGCGTATCACCACTTCATCGGCTGGCGGCAGACTGAGTACCACAGCCCGAGATTCTGCTGCTTCCACTGCTCGTCCGCGCAATCCTTCTTGAGGACCGCGTCGGAGGACGGGGTCGGACCGGCGGATGCCGCCGCCTGTTCGTCAGCCTTATGGCCGCCGAACCAGCCGCAGCCGGCCAGCGGCAGCGTCACCGCAACAGTAAGAAATATCCGCCTCACCTGGCCCTCCCCAAATTCCCGCCGGCGATAGCTTGCTCTCCGGCTATGGGCGCGCTTCACGGCAAAAATATGTCGGACAACCGTCGCGCGTGCGTTCAGCGTATCTCGCCGATCGGCGGCATGCGCAAGACGCCGGAATCGTCCAACACCGCCTGCGCCGCGCCGGCCAGCGTCCGCACCGCGCCGAGACCGCGTTCGAGGCCAGTGGAATAGCGGTCGTCATCCTCGTCGCGCCCCAGCAGGCGGCCCAGCAGGGTTGCGACGAGGCCGCGCTCCTTCGGGAAGACGACGAGGTCAACGGGCGCGTCGGCGGCCAGATGCGCGGCCTCGCGCGCCAGGCGCAGCGCGACCTCATACCCGCCGAGCGCATCGACGAGACCCTTGTCCTTGGCTTCCGCGCCGGTCCAGACGCGGCCCTTGGCCGCCGCCTCGACCGCGCCGGGATCGAGGTGCCGGCCGGCCGCGACATGCGCCTTGAACCCGGCGTAGATCTGGTCGAGCGACGCGTTGAGCCGCTCGCGCGCCTGTGGCGAAAAATCCTCGGTCGCGCCGAACATGCCGGCATTGGCGCCGCGTTGCGCCGAATCGACGGTGACGCCGATCTTCTTCATCAGGTCGGCGACGACGAGCTTGCCGGCGAGCACCCCGATCGAGCCGGTCAAGGTCGCGGGTTCGGCGACGATCTTGTCGGCGGCCGCGGCGATGTAGTAGCCGCCCGACGCGGCGACGTCGCCCATCGACACGATGACCGGCTTGCCGCGCTCGCGCGCCCGCTGGACCTCGCGCCAGATCGTCTCGGAGGCGGTCGCCGAGCCGCCCGGGCTGTCGATGCGCAAAAGGATCGCGCGTACGTTCTTGTCGCGCGCCGCGGCGTCGAGCGCCTTGGCCATGGCGCGGGCGGTGAAGTCGGTGGCGGACGACAGCCCGCCGGCGCCGCCGCGGGTGATGAGCCCGGTGCCGTAAACCAGCGCGATCTCGCTGCCGCTCGCATGCGGCCGGCCGGCAGCCTTGAGGTAGCGCGACAGCGACACGAACTTGGCGCCGCCCCCGGCCTTGGCCTGCGCCCGGCGCATCGCCTGGTCGCGGTAGCCCATCTGGTCGATGAGCCCGGCGTCGCGCGCCTCGTCCTGCATCAGCGGGCCGCGGTCGACCAGCGCCGCGACCTTTTCGGGGGTCAGGCGGCGCGCTGCGGCGATGCCCCGGTCGACCTGATCCGACACCGAGGAGAGAATGCCCTCCATTTCCTCGCGCTGCGGCGCGGTCATCTGGGTTTCGGTAAGGCTGTTGGTCGCGGTCTTGAATTCCTCGCGGTGCTCGAAATCGGGCAGTATCCCGAGCTTGTCGAGCGCGCCGCGCAGGAACGGCGTCTCGCTGCGCAAGCCGGTGAGGCCGACCTCGCCCAAAGGCTGCAGCCAGATTTCCTCGCAGGCGGTGGCGAGGTAATAGGGCCGCGTGCCGGGGCCGCCCTCGCCGAAAGTATCGGCGTAGGCGACCGCGAATTTGCCCTTGGCGCGGAACGCGGCGATCGCGTCGCGCACCTGCTGGGTCTTGGCGAGCCCCATCGAATCGTCGCCGAGCTCGATGTAGAGGCTCTCGACCCGCGAATCCCCGCCCGCGCGGTCGAGCGCATCGACAAAATCGCGCAGCGTCGTTTTTTCATTGAACAAGAGGCGCGACAACGGCTCGGAATCGGGGCCGTCGGCGAGGCCGCCGGTCAAATCGGCGGTCAGCACGATGGCATCGGGCAGGTGCTTCGCCTTCTCGGCGTAGCGCACCGCCACCACCGCGACCCCGACGATCGCGAGTAACCCGACTATGGCGACGACGCCGATCACGACGAAGAGCCCGATAAAAAAGCGGCGCATCTGTATTCCGATCTGCGGTGCGGTTAGCGCCTTTTACCGCAATCCGCGCAGCGCGACAGCGGCGCCGTGCCCGGCGGCTGTGGCAACCGATGCTTGCGGCCATGCGCCATGCCGCCGCATGATCAGGCCGCACCGCGAGAAGGAATCGCCATGGCCGATCTCGCCTTTGCCTCAGCCGCCGAGCTTGCCGTCCTCGTCGCCGACAAGGGGATTTCGCCAGTCGAGCTGGTTGAGGATGCGCTCGCCCGCATCGAGCGCTCGCAGCCGACGATCAACGCCTTCATCACGGTCTGCGCCGAAGAGGCGCGCGCCGCCGCCTGGGAGGCCGAGGCGGCGGTCATGCTCGGCGACAAACTGCCGCCGCTGCATGGCGTGCCCTTCGCGGTCAAGGATTTGGTCAATACCGCCGGGGTGCGCACCACGTTCGGCTCGGTCGCCCTCGCCGACAATGTGCCGGCGGCGGATTCGCCGTCGGTTGCGCGACTGAAGGCAGCCGGGGCGATCCTCGTCGGCAAGACCACGACCCCGGAATTCGGCCACAAATGCTTTACCGAGGCGCCGCTCTTCGGGCGCACCGCCAATCCCTGGGACCTGACCCGCACCAGCGGCGGGTCGAGCGGCGGCGCGGCCGCGGCGGTGGCCGCGGGTCTCGTGCCGATCGGCATCGGCACCGACGGCGGCGGGTCGAGCCGCATTCCGGCGGCGTGCTGCGGCGTCGTCGGCTTCAAGCAGACGCTGGGCCTGGTGCCGCACGATTCGACGCCGGACGGGTTCGGCAACCAGTCGCACATCACGCCGATGACCCGCACCGTGATGGACGCCGCCTTGATGCTGGCGGCGATGGCCGGCCCCGACCCTTGCGACCCCCATTCGCTCGGCCTTGCGACCCCGGATTTTGCCGCCGCGGCGCGGCCGGAGGGCGGCCTTGCCGGCGTGCGCATCGCCTGGCGCCCCTATCTCGGCAACGACAAGCTGTCGGCCGAGGTGCGCGCGGCCTGCGAGGCGGCGCTCAAGGCCTTCGAAGAGCTCGGCGCCATCGTCGAACCGCTCGAGGACGATTTCCGCACGACCGAGCCGATCTGGCTGGTGCTGACGCAATCGTTCTGGAACGCGCGTTTTCGCCGCTATGTCGGACAATACGGCAACCGGATGAGCGAGACGCTGATCCGCCAGATGGACACCGGCGCCGCGCACAGCGCCGTCGCGCTGCAGGACGCGATGTTCGAGCGCACGCGGGTGTTTCGCGAGATCGAAGGGTGGTTCGCCACCCACGATCTGGTGGCGACGCCGACCCTGTCGCGCACCGCGCTGGCGATCGACCACGATTTCTTCGCGCCGATCGAGATCGACGGCGCGCTCAGCGGCACCGTGCGGCAGTCCTGGTATCCTTACACGCTGCCGTTCAACCTGTCGGGCAATCCGGCGGTGACGCTGCCCTGCGGGTTTGCCGCCGACGGGCTGCCGATCGGCTTGCAACTCATCGGCCCGCATCTCGGCGATGCGCGGCTTCTGCGCGCGGCGGCGCTTTTCGAAGCCGCGCGGCCCTGGCGCGACAAGCGGCCGGAGACGGGCTTGGCTTAAAGTTCCTCTCATCCGGAGCCCCGCATCTCCTTGAGATCATTCGCGGGCGCGAAGCCGGTCTCGACGCCGGCGATTGCGCGATTCCAAAAGCAGGGGAACGGTCCTATGCTTCACAACCGTCCTTTAAGGGAGGCATGACATGGCCAACGACGTATCGCCCATCGGCACTCAGACCCGGATGAAGCCGGTCCATTCGAGCGCCAAGGCGCCGGTGATGACCCCGGGCCGGCGCGATTTCTTTAGCTATCGCGACCTCGGCGTCAAGGACGGCAGCGCCGGCAAGATGCGCGCCCAGTTGATGAAGGCAAGAACCGGAATGACCGAGCCGACCGGCTGGCACTACCACACCTGCGAGAGCCAGTTCGTCTATTGCCTCAAGGGCTGGGTCGATCTCGAGTTCGAGGGTTCGCCGACCGCGCGCCTGGAGGCCGGCGACTCGATGTTCATCCCCGGCGGCTGCGTCCATAACGAATTGCGCACCTCGGACGATGTCGAAATCCTCGAAGTCTCGACCCCGGGCGAACTCGGCACCGTGCCGGTCGACGCGCCTGCGCGCTGATTTCTCCACGTCCGCGGCGCCGGCCGCGAATTCGCCGATCGCCGCGTTAGCACCGTGCCGGTCGTCCCGCTGTCCAAGGCCCTTCCCGCGGCATCGCTCGCGAGCCTGGGACCTTCGGCCGCGCCCGCGAGTTTACCTTGGTTAGAAAGCCGTTCTGCAGGCGGCTTAAAAGTACGGTACCGGGAGAAGGCCCCATGTCCAAGGCAGCAGATCGCGCGGCGCGGCGACACGTGCGCGAGAAGACCACGATCGACCGCCTCGTCAAGAGCATGCGCGGGCCTGCCGTCCCTGCCGGCGGCGAAGCCAAGGAAAGCCCGACGACGACGACCGGGCTCTCCGTTGAGGATCAAATCCGCAAGAAATGGGGTCCCGAGAAAGGCGGCTTGCCGAATTTTTGGCGAGATCCGCCGGCGTTTCTCCAAGCCCCGCCGCGCCTGCCGGGCCGCGCTCGCGGCCGGTAGCGCGCGGCGCGCCGCGTCATCCAAACAAGCTGGCCACCGCCGCGTTCGCGAAGGTGTCGGCGATGCTGGCGACGGCGGCGAGCAGGCCCGTTCCAAACATTAGAACAAAAAATGCCTTGCGCAGGTAAGACGGCGACAGGCGCAGGATAGTTGCAGCAAGAAGAATGGCCGCACAGGCAATGATTTGATTATGGCTGTATGACATCGCTTGCTCGAAACGCTACGACCACCAATCGGATTTTATTAAATAGGCCGCTTCTAAACAATTGATGAACACCGAGACAAAGCAACTTGCCCAGCGCGCCTTGACGACCCCGGCCTTGACGAAGGGCACTGTCGCGGTGCCCTTCGGCCGTCAACGCAATCCGGCTACATCCACTGGGCGATCAGCGCGACCACGCCGCCGAGCACGATAAAGCTGGCGGCCCCGCCAAATAACGACTCGGCAAGCTCGCGCGAAATGACGAACGGCCGCCATCGCGGCGGCCCCTCCGCCGAACACCAAAGAATAGCAAAGGACAGCGCGATGCAGATGAACGCGATGCCGTAATTCGCGATCGCCGACAGCGCGACGAAAGGCTTGATGTCGAGCCCCGCGAGTCCGCCGCCGATGAAGCCAAGGCCGGACGCCAAGGCGAAGCACAAGGCGGTGTGGCTGAGCAGCGCGCGCAGTTCCGAATCTTGATATGTGTCACTCATCGGCGTGGCCTCGTCGGGTTTGAATGGCGACCGTTCGAGAAATCCTCCAGCAGAGGATAGAGCGAGACAGTTACCGAAGTTCTAACGGGCGGCGTGGTCTGGCGCCGCTGCCGGCTTCGGAGGGGAACGCGCATCCGCGGTCGCAAACCCTATCGGGCGGCAGGGCCATTATTGGCGGTGACCGGACCCTCAGTTGCCGGCAGGTCTTTCGAACGAGGGACGAGAAACCAGGTCTGCAGCGGCCCAAGCCCCTTGATCTCGACGTTGCCGCGGCTTTCGAATGCGAACAGAGCCGGCGACATTGCATCGTGCGCGTCGGACGAAACCTGGATGCGCTCGACCTCGCCGCTCGATTCCAACCGCGCCGCCAGGTTCACCGCGTCGCCCCACACATCGTAGGAAAATTTATGGCTGCCGATGATGCCCGCCATCACCGGGCCGGACGCCATGCCGATCCGCATCCGGATCGAAATTCCGAGCTGGGCGGCGACCTCGTTCTTGGCCTCGAACATCTCCAGCCCCATCCGGGCCAGCCGATCGGCATGGTCGGCGACCGGTTCCGGTACACCGCACACCGCCATGTAGGCGTCGCCGATCGTCTTGATCTTCTCGACTTGGTATTTCCCGGCGAGCGCGTCGAAGCGGCGCATCAGCTCGTTCAGCATCGTCACCGTCCGCGCCGCGCCGAGCTCCTTCGACAGCGGCATGAAACTCTGGATGTCGGAGAACAGGATCGAGGCATTGTCGAACGCCTCGGCGATCGGCTCTTCCGGGTGTTCGCGCAGCCGGGCGACGATCGTCGCCGGCAGGATATTGTGGAGCAGCGCCTCGGTCGCGGCCTCGGCGCGCTCGGTCAGGCGGAACGAATAGTAGGTGAGGGCCGCGATCAGGATGAAGACATTGGCGGACGAGGATACATAGAGCTGGGTGACGAAACCCGGCGGGACCGCTAGC
>DASRLO010000077.1:0-29553 GCA_035648415.1 Allostellaceae bacterium | reverse complement strand
AACCCGCCACGGTGGCGACGTCGTTGGCCGAGGTCAGCGTGACGCCCCCGCCCGACAACAGGCCCAGCGTGCCGGCGCCGCCGGTGAAGGTCAGCGCCGCGGTCTGCGAGATCGACCCCGTGCCCGTCACCAGCGACAGCGCCGGCGTATTGGCCTTGGGAACCGTGATGCCGGCGCCGCCGATGCCGATATTGCCGGAGAACGACGTTCCGCCGGCCGCCGTGCGATAGCCGACCTGCACCATGCCCGTGGTGGTGATCGTGGTGAAATCGGCGCCCCGCAGCCCCAGCGAGACATTCAGGTTGCTCGCCGAGCCGAGCGTGATGCCGAGAGACGTCGTCGCCGGGCCGAGCACGACCGTGCCGGCGCCGGCATTGACCGTGCCGGTGCTGCCGCCGAGCGACAGGAAATCGCCGATCAACACGATGTTGCCGCCGCTGCTGGCGATCGCGCCCTGATTGATGATGCCGTAATTGCCGTTGGGCGCCACCGAAAGGTCGATCGCCCCACCGTTCGAGGTGAGGCCGTTGCCGTTGGTCACCGTGATCGAGCCGGCGGTCGTGGCCAGGCTGATGTCGTGCGGTAGGGTGGCGGGGGTCGTGATCCCTTTGACGTTACCGATCAGAGTGAGGTTAGCCGTCTCCAACCCGTTCGCGGCGGTGTCGACGAAGGCGAAGTTGCCCTGGGTTATGACGTTTCCGGCCAGCTGACCCGGGGCCGCGCTGGTGCCGACCAAGTTGGCCGCCGCCGTCAGGTTGACCGCGTTGTTCGTACCCGTCAGCGGGGTGTTGTTCGTATTTCCGATAGCCAGTAGGGCCGAGCCGACTATCGGGCCGTTCGCGTTCTGGCTGACGACGCCTTCTTGGGAGGCCAGCGCGATCTGCCCCGGCGTCGCACCCAGGTTCGACGAGCCGCCGTTCGCGTTGACCGGGGCGTTCAGCAGCAGGTTTCCGCCGGTAGGTCCGCCGCCGTTGACTTCCAGCGTGATCGCCGCCGCTCCGCCAGCGATCTGCACGCCGGGCTGGGACGTGAGCGACAGACTGCCCGCTGTCACCCCCACGGTATCGACCTGCAGGTTTGCCGTTGCGAGACCGTAATCGACCACTAGGAAGAAGCTCTGCCCGCTGTTCGTCACCTTTCCCGATACGAGGCCGGTGGCCAGGGCGGTCCCGATCTGGTTGTTGGCCGTGCTGAGCGTGACGGAATTCGCCGCCAGCGCCTCGAGGGCGCCGCCGATGACCCCGCCGCTGCCGCTCTCGCCGATCGCGCCAGCCGACGACAACCCGATCTGCACGGTCCCGGCGTTGATCGGCTGAACGATGCTGATGTCGCCCGATGTCGTGGTTTGCAGGATGATATTGCCGTTGGCGGTCGTGCCGCCGACGATCGCCGGCCCGCTCATCTGGGCGACCGTGGTGATCGTCAGCGGCGTCGCGGTGTCGTTGAACGCGAAGCTGTTGCCCGTGCCGGTGACCTTGAACGCGAGGCTGTCGACGGTGTTCGCGTCGAGCATCGAGACTGGGCCGCCCGAGACCACCGACAGCGATGTCGGGTCTATGATTCCGGCGCTCTGGCTGATCGCGCCCGCCGAGCTCAGTTCGATGTTCGGCGCGCTCAGGCCGAACGGCAGGGTCAGCGCGCCGCTCCCGGTCGAGGTCAGCGCCAGCACGCCGTTCACGCTCAGCGCCACGTTTTGCGTGATCGTGCCCGCGACGATCGAGAATCCGCCCTGCAGCGTCGGGTTGACGCTGATTTCCGCGCTCGACCCGCTCAGCGAAAACCCGCCGGGTCCCGCATCGGTGCCGAAGCTGGCGGAGGCGGTGAAGGCGCCGTCGAGCGTCACGGCGCCGCCCGGGCCCACCGTCACGTCGGTGCTGCGGATATTGTTGAGCGCGGTAGCGGTCAGCGCCAGGCCGGTCGACGCGTTGGCGCCGAGGCTGATCGCCTGCGTGGCGGTCGCCGGCGCCAGCGTCACCTTCGTCGCCTGGTTCGTGTTGGCGGTGCTGCCGCCGACCTGCGCCGTCAGCGACATGGTGTCGGCGGTCAGGCTGATCGTGCCCGTGCCGTAAATCGGCGACGACACCGTCAGCATGTTGGCGCCGTCATTGATGCTGACCGCGCCGGTGCCCGTGGTCAGGGCGGTGCCGTTCAGCGTCAACGGAACCGTGTCGACCAGGGTGAAGGCGCCGTTGCCGCCGCCGGTCGTCGTCGCGAACGTGCCCAGATTGTTGATGCTGTTGGCCTGGTTGAAGCTGGCATTACCGGTGGAGCTGCCGGTCAGCGTCGTCGCCGTGATCGTGGTGGACGCGAGCTGCCCGATGGTGCCGCTCGACGTGATGCCGAGCGTGCCGCCCACCGACGAGTTGCCGAAAATCGTCGCGCCGTTCTGCAGCGAGGCGTTGCCGCCCGTCGTCAGGCTGACGGCCCCGGCCAGCGCATTCGCCGAGGTGCCCAGATTGATGTTCGCCCCGGTCGTCGTCGCGGTGAACATTGACGTTCCGCCGACCGTCAGCACGCCACTCTGGGTGATGCCGAACGCATCGCCGTCGGTCACGGTCAGGTTGCCACCGGTCTTGACCGAAGCCAGCACCGTCCCCGTCCCGGTTACCGCGTTGCTCAACGAGACTCCGCCCGTCTGCGTCCCGTTGTCGAGCGTGATTGCACCCGTCAGCGCGTTCGCGGCTGTCAGGTTAATTTCCGAGCCCGCCGCCGTCTTCGCCGTGAACGACGACGTTCCGCCGACCGTCAGCGCCCCCGTCTGGGTGATGCCGAACGCGTCGCTGTCGGTCACCGTCAGCCCGCCGCCGACCATCGAGGTGCCCAGGACCGTTCCGGTCCCCGACACGCTGTTCGACAGGCTGGCATTAGCGTCCGCGCCGTTCGTGGTCAGCGACACCGCCCCGGTGAGTGCATTGGTCGTGTTCAGCGCGATCGTCTTGGTGCTCGTATCGGTCGTGAAGGACGAGGTCCCAGTTACCGTCAGTGTGCCCGACTGCGAGATGTTTCCCGTCGTGTCCTCGACCGACAGATTGCCGTGGATCGTCGATGCGGCCAGGTTCGTGCCGCCGCTGTTCGTCAGGCTCGCATCGCCGCCCGCCGTGTTCAGCGTGACAGGCACGCTCAGCACGTTGGTCGCACCGTTCAGCATAATCGTCTGGTTTGCCGCATCCGTCTTGAAACTCGCGCCGACCCCTCCCCCGCTCACAGTCAGCGCGCCGGTCTGCGAGATGCTTCCCGTCGTGTCCTCAACCGTCAAATTGGGGCCAATCGTAGACTGGGCCAGTTGCGTGCCGCCGCTGTTCACCAGGATCGCATTGCCGCTCCCCGAGAGCGTTATCGGCCCTTTCAGCACGTTGCCGGCATCGTTCAGGACTATGCCTTCGCCTCCGGAGCTATCGGCCGCAAACCTGGAGGCTCCCGTTACCTTTAGGACGCCGCCGGTCTGCTCGATCCCCCCGACTGTAACCTCGACCGTCAACGCGCCGTTTACCGTCGAGGCACCGAGTTGCGCGGTCGGGCTGTTCAGCAGGCTCGCATCGCCCGCCGTCGTGTCGAACGAAACGACGCCCTGCAGCGAATTGGTGGCCGTGTTGAGCGCGATCCCGCCTGTGCTGTTGTTCATAAACGACGACGCGCCACCGACGGAGAGAGCGCTTGTCTGCGTAATATCTCCCGCCCCATTGATGCCGGCGGTGGCGCTCAAGGCGCCGAGGATTGTCACGGTGTTGTCAAACGCAATACCGCCGCCCGCGTTGAGCACCAGCGACAGCGGCTTGGGGGAGCCGGAATCGCTAATCGGAGAATTGATCGCGATCGAACCGGTGCCGGTGCCACCCGCCCCTCCCGTCAAAGCCGTGTAGCCCACGCCAGCGTCGAGCGTCAGCGACACGGCCTGCGTCGCCGTCGTGACGCTGATCGGGCTGGCGACGGTGATGTTGCCGGTTCCGGTCCCGTTGGGGTTGTAGGTATAGACAGTGACCGAGGTTCCGCCATTCAGCGCGCTTTGGATCGAGTCCGCATCGACTGACGACGTGCTCATATCCGTTGCCAGCGGCGAACACGTGCCGCTGCTGCAGCTGATCGTTCCGCCGCTCTGGATCGTGATGTCGCTATCCGGATCGAGCAGCCAGCTTCCCGCGGCGCCTTTCGCTGCCGACGCGTCGACCTTGGCGAGCGACCCGACATCGAGCACCTGGTGCCCCGAGGTCTCGACCCAGCCGCCATTGCCGCCATTGGGGCCGCCTTTGGCGAGGATCGTGCCGCCAAAATTCGTCGTGTTGTCGGACCACACGGAGACCGTGCCGCCGTTGCCCTTGCTCGTGGCGCTGGCGTCGATGAGGGCGCCGGTGGCGATTGTGGTGTATTGCGCGTTGTTGACCTTGGGGTCGGCGCCGTGCGGGCCGCCGCCCACTTCGACCGTGCCGCCGCCGGCATTGCCCCGGGCGTAGATTTTCGCGGTCGGCGCCAGGGTCGCGGTGCTGCCGGTGACGATCGCGGTGCCGCCGGTCTGGCCCGGACTGAGCCCGGAAACGCCGATGGTGCCGTCGACCAGGGCGCCGTTCGCCTGGCCGTCGATCCGCACCGTGCCCGTCGCTTGCGCCATGTTGGGCGCGGCGACGGTGCCGCCGGCGTCGATGACGTTGGTCAAGAGGCCGGCGACCGCGTCGGCGGTCAGCAGCACCGTGCCGCCCGCCGCGAAAATCTGGCCGGTGTTCGAGACGAGGCTCGCGACCTGCTTGCCGTCGGCTCCGAGCGGCGCCTGGGCGACCTTCTGGCCGATATCGAAGTTTATGAGGCCGTCTCCATAGAAATCAAGGGTATAGGTCTCGGCTCCTGCGAGGATGACCTTGCCGAGCTTGGCGCGGATGACGCCGGAATTGGCGACCCCCGGCGCGACCAGCGCGGCGAGCCCGTTCTGCGCCACGGTGATCGTGCCGGCGTTGACGACGCGCGCGTTGGGGTCGGCGGACGGCCGGTCGAACTTCATGTTGCCGGCGAGGAAATTGGCGTTGGTGATGTCGCTGGGGGTGGCGAGCAGGCTGTTGGCGTTGACCTGGGAACCCTTGGCGAAGAAGATTCCGCTGGGGTTTACCAGGATCAAATTGCCGTTGGCGCTCAACTGGCCGGCGATGGTCGACGGGTTGCCGATATTGACGCGGTTGAGCGTGGTCGCCGACGACGAGGGCTGGACAAATGTGGTTTTCTCGCCGTTTGCGATATTAAAGCTCTGCCAATTTATGATGCCGTTAGGGCTCGACTGATTGACCGTGAGGTTCGTCGAGCTCGGCATCGTGATCGAGATGCCGCCCGAAACGACGCTCGCGCCTTGCGGATTGGCAAGGGCGGTGGTGGCGCCGAGCGCCGTCCCCGCCGCAAATGCCACCGCCGTACGCGCCGCCCGCCAGCCGCGGAATTCAACTGGCGACTTCGTAGTCCTGGGGGAACTGATTATCATGGGGGAAACCCGTCAATAATGTACCGTTACACGAGTAAAAAAGGCGTACTCAGCTTCAACCGCGACACTGGGCCCTTGGGGATGGGTTATCAGACGATGCAGCCCCTCGAGCTCGACAAAGAGCCAATCGGTGAGGTCGGAGCGAACCCCGAGGCCCAGGGATTGGATGGTGAAATCCTGGTCGCTCGGCGCCAAATTATAGCCGCGACCGAAATCATAGAACTGGTAGAACTGGGCGGGGAGCACGAAATCGGGGTTGGCGAACGGCAAATGTTCCAGCTTGTCGTTTTCCTGAAACTCGATGGTCGAGCCGATCGCCCGGTCGCCGGTTACCTCGCCGCTGAAGAAACCGCGGCCGAACCGCGTGCCGCCGAGATAGAATTTCTCGTTTGTCGGCAGGATGTCGTTCGAGAACTGGCCGCCGATCGATACTTTAAGCGCGGTCGCGACATCCGCGATGGTCCACAAATTCTGGACGCGCGTCAGGTCTCCGCTGACCTTGTCGAAATGGACGTTGTTGCCCGGCCGCTGGTCGCTGGTGCCGAGCAGGCCGTGGCTGACTTTGATGTTGAGGCTTGTCGCCGCGGGGAAATCGAAAAACAAGGCGTCCTGCGCGTCGGCGGAGGCGCCGCCGCGCCAGGTCAACAGATGGCTGGCGCTGAAGGCGGTATTGCCGATCGAGGTCAGCGAGATGTCCGAATTGTAGGTGTCGACGTCGGTGTTCACCGAGAGGTTGAAGCGCCGGCCGCGAAAGATCGGGTAGGACAGCTCGCCGCCGCCGATCGAGAGATCGCCGTTGAAGCCGGTCGCGGCCAGGATGCCGCCCGGCTGGTTGTTGCCGTCGCCGAAAAAGGCGTGCAGGTGCAGCCCGTCCGCGGCGAGGAACGCGTCGGCGTTGACCTGGCCGAAGATCTGCTCGCGGTTGAGGGTCGAGAACAGCAGCGCTTCCACCCGCTCGCCAACGCTGGTGAACGAGTTGGTCGCCCCGCTCAGCAGCATTTCGTTTGGCCCGGCTTCGTGCGAGCCGCGGTTGTCGTAGGTCGCGAAACCGCTGAGCGCCTTGCGCGACAACTGCGCGACCAGCTCCACGGCGCCGGGCTCGTTTGATTGGCGACGCAGCACGGCCTTGACCGTGACCCCCGGAACATCGTTCGCGAGGAGCAACGCGCGCTCCAGATCCGAGTTATTTACCGGGCGTTTATCGGTCAACTTCTTAAGCATCCGATAAACCAGGTCGCCGGCCGGGCCGATATCGCCGTCGAGCTTAACGTCGCCGATGTAGCCCTCGACCGCCTGGATAAGGAAGACGATTCGGCCGTTCGCGCGCTCGAACTGGCCGTGCACCACCGTCAGGATGTAGCCGTCCTCGCGGTATTTGGTTTGCAGCTCGCGGACAATCTCGTCGAGGCGGGTGCGCGGCACCGCGGCGCCGACCGCATCGCCGTAGAGCGCCTTCAACGCCGCCTCGTCATAGACGGTGACGCCCTGGACCCGCACCGCGTCGACCCGCACCGGGCCGCCCTCGGGCGCCTCCACGGCGCCGGCGCTGGGCGGCGGCGCCGGCGGCAGGACCTCGGGCTGCTCGGGCGGCAGCACACGCTCGGTCGGCGGCGCCGCGAACGGCGCCGCCGCGCCAGGCGGAATCGCGGGCGCTCCAGCGCCGGGCGGGATCACCGGCGCCCCGGCCCCCGGCGGCACCGCCTGGGCAAAAACCGGGACTACCGACGCGGGAAGCACCGCGCCCACAAACAGGAGCACGGCAAGTATTTTCCAGTGCGGCGGCGAAGCAAAATTCACGGACCTGCTCGCCACCGCCTCCCCGTCGCCCCCGTGACATACGTCATTCGCCGCGTCCCCTATTCCGGCGCGCCTCTTGCGACCCTCCACAAGAGGCCAACCAAGCGTTCGCAGCATACCCTTAGGCTCGGTCAGCACCAACATCAAATATCGCGCTTAACGATAATCAAACAATGCTGTTCACTTTCTGGCTGCCGGTGTCGGGAGCGCCATGAGCCTTAACTCAAATCGGCTGAACTGCGCGAGAATCATCCGAAAAAAACAGCTCGCCGCGTTTTACCGCTCGCTGCGATACCTTTGCTTCTCCCATAACTTTTGCGATTCGCAAAGCGAGGCCATGATCGCCTGCAGGGTGGCTTTCTCGGCATATTAAGAATAAGTTCGCCCGATGCGATTACCGTGAGGCCCGAGCATCCGGTCTCGGAGCAAAAAAATACATGGCAAACCGCGCCGCCGCCTCCTTGGCGCCGGAAGCTCCGGCGAAGGGGTGGCAATCCAGAGCATCCCAGTCGCCGGCGGCCCGCCGGACGGCCGCGACGGTCGTCCTCTCGATGGGTTCGACACCGGCCAGCCGCGCTTTGGCCACGTCCCAACCGCAGGTCGCTTCCGCCGTCGAGGGCCGGGTACAGCCGGGCGATCGGTTCCTGCTCTGCAGCGATGGGCTCGACAAAGTCGTATCCGATGCCGCGATCGCTCCGGTTATTGGGTTGCTAGGATCGGCCGAAGCGATCCATCATCCAATCCGGATGGCGCTCGACCGCGGCGCGCCGGACAATGTTTCGGTGGCGGCGCTCGCGGTCGCCGTTTCCGACCCACCTAGTCGTTGAGCGAATGCCGCCAGCAGCGCACGACCACGATCACGAACGAACCATCGTCGCTCGCCCGACCGGCGAGTCAACGCTGCAACCTGGCGCGAAAATACTCAATGATACGTATGTAATCGAAGCCGTCCTGGGCCAGGGCGGCATGGGTGAGGTTTACAAAGCCGAGCACATAGAGCTCGCCGCCAAGCGCGCGATCAAGATCATCATTCCACAGTTCGCGCGGGATCCGCAATACGTCTCGCTGTTTATTGAAGAAGCCCGCAAGCTGAGCAACGTCTACAATGACGCGATCGTACGATACTATGAGTTTTCGCGCGACGAAGGCGGCGCTCGCTATCTGGTCATGGAATTTGTCGACGGTCCTTCACTGGCGGACGTCATAAAGAGCCGCAAGTTCAAGCCGCCCGAGGTGGTTCGCCTGCTCGAGCGGGTGGGCTACGGTCTCACCGCGGCCTACGAGCAGGGCATCAAGGCGCACCGCGATCTCTCGCCGGGCAACATCATTCTGCCGCAGGGCAGCGTCGATTTGGCCAAGGTGATCGATTTTGGCATCGCCAAGGCGGAAATCGGCAGGGACCCCACCGCGCTCAGCGACGGTGCGGGCAAGGAGCAATACAAATCGCCCGAGCAGAATGGCATGTTCGGCGGCGCGGCCACGGTCGACCAGCGATCGGACATCTACAGCCTCGGCCTGGTTCTTGCCGCGGCGGCCCTGGGCAAGCAGCTCGACATGGGATCCGACATGGCGAGCCGGTACATCGCGCGTCAAAGCGTGCCCAATCTGGGCGGCCTTTCCCAGAGATTGCGGCCGCTTATCGGCTGGATGCTCGAGCCGGACCCGGAAAAGCGTCCTCAGTCGATGCGGATGCTGCTCGAAGAGCTCGGCCGGATGACCGAGGTGCCGACGCAGCTGGGCGGCTCCGCGGCTCCCGCCGGCAGACCGGCTGGCCCGGCTTCCGCCATCCCGGTCCGCAGGCTCGAGCGGCAGGCTTCCCGATCGTGGCTTACCCCCCGCTCGCTGGCCATCGCCGGCGGGGGGATCGTCGTCGCCGGTGCGATTGCCGCGGGCGCCTACTTCTTCCTGCGGCCAAACCCTGCGACCCCGGAGACGATCCGCGCCGACATCGCCGACACGGTCGGCGGATTTCAATGCGCCGACGTCTCCTACTCGGTGGGACCGGACCGGGTGGCGAGCGTATCGGGCTTTGTTTCGACCGACGACGATCTCAAGCTGCTGTCTCAGCATGTGGAGCGGATACCTGGCATCGCCGGCTCGCATTTGGATGTGCGGCTGCGCGCTTGGCCTTATTGCGCGGCGGCGGCCGTGCTGAAGCCGATTGTCGGCGGCTCGGGCCCCAGCGCCCCCGGCCTGACGCTCGCTTCCGCGGATACGGTGGCAAGGCTGGGCGCACCGATTGCCCTCGATGTCCGGGCGCCGGCCTTCGACGGCTATGCCTATATCGACTACTACAATTCGGCCGGGCAGGTAACGCACCTCTACCCCAACGACAAGGACGCGCTCAATTTCCGTCCTGCTCGCAACAGCTTCGTCGTCGGGAAGCCGCCGCAGGCCGGCATGCAGCGATGCTGGGTGCTGAGCGGCGATACCGGTGAACGGCTGGTCACCTACATCGCGTCGGGCGAGCCGCTATTTGCGGCGCCGCGACCCGTACAGGAAAATGCCAAGGATTATCTGGCCGCGCTGTCGAACGCAGTGTCCGCCGGCAGCCAGCAAGTCGCAAGATTGCTGTTCTTCGATCTGCAGTCATCGAACGGCGAACGCCACGCCGAAACCTGCTCGATGGACTAGGCGCGAACCGGGGCGGGAGCCCGGCAAAGCCGGACTTCCCTTGCGAAATGTACGAAACGCGCGTCAGGTCGCCCTGTTGACGACAACCACTCGGCGGTTTTCCGCGCCTCGGGGATCCGACGGATTAGCCAGCTCGCAATAGCCCATTCCGGATACGCCGAGCTGATCCGGCTTAACACCCGTTTGCTGGACCAGGTAGTTTTTTACCGCCTCGGCGCGCTGGCGGGACAGTTCCTGGTTATAGGCGAACGTGCCGGCCGTGTCGGTATGGCCTTCGATCATGAACGTGTTCGACGAAGCGAAATCCTGTTTGAGGGACTTCCCGAGGTTCTGCAACGTCGCCAGCGACTCGGGACTGAGGCGCGCCGAGCCGAATTCAAAGGTGATCGTCGGGAACGTCACGGCGACCTTCGGGCCTTCGTTGGCAACCGTGCAGCCCGGCAGGACCGCGAGCAAACGCTCACGCGGAGCGGCCTCGCGCGCGGTTGCCGAGCGGCCGCCGGAAAGCGACGTCGGGGTCGCCTGCCGCGACGGTGTCGCCAGCGGCGCGGTTCCCGGCGTCGGAAGACCCTGCTCCCCCTTCTGAAACGCCGGGGGAACCGGACGCAGCGCGGAGGTGATCTCAGCCTGGGTAGGCGCGCCGCTCTGCCCCAGAGCGACCGAAGCAGCGGCCAGGCTCATCGCGCAGCCAGCCGTCAGAACGATAACGCCGAAAGCAGCTTTCATCTCCAGTCTCCTTCCGTCATCGGCCGGTGGCGGGAGCGAGGGACCTCGCTCCCGCCACCGGCACGTCTCGCAAGCTTCGAACACCTAGCCGCTAAAACAGCATCAGCGCGCCCAACCGAGGGCCGGGCGCGCTGATCAGTCCAATCCCGCAAGGTGTGGCTTTAGGCCGCCTTGTTGACGATCACCACCCGGCGATTTTCGGCGCCGCGCGGGTCGGCGGGGTTCGCCAATCCGCAATAGCCCATTCCGGCTATGCCAAGCTGGTCGGGGTTCAGGCCCATCTGCCGCACCAGGTATTCCTTCACCGTCTCGGCCCGCTGGCGCGACAGCTCCTGGTTATAGGCAAACGTTCCGGTCGCATCGGTATGCCCTTCGATCATGAAGGCGTTCGACGAGGGAAAATCGTCCTTCAGCGATTTGCCGAGCGCCTGCAAGGTCCCCATCGATTCGGGCTTGAGTTGCGCCGAGCCGAACTCGAACGTGATCTGCGGCAACGACGCGGCGGCTTTCCCATCAGCCGATGCGGGCGTGCAGCCGGCCGGTTCGGCGGCCGACATCGCCACTGGGGCCGCCATCGCCGCCGGCGCCCTGACCGCGGGCGAGCGCGGTCGCGCCACCGGCTCCGGGATGCTCGACAGCGACGTATGTGTCACCTGCCGCGCGGGCTGCGCGATCGGGGAGGTTCCCGGCGTCGGGAGTCCCTGATGTCCGCCCGCCAGAGCCGAGGGAACCGGCCGCAGCGCGCTAGTGATGTCTGCCTGGGTCGGCGACGCGCTCTGTCCCAGCGCAACCGGGACAGCCGCGAAGCTCAACGCACACCCAACGGTAAAAAGAGTAAATCCGGAAGCGCTACTCATCTTAATCTCCTACAACCCCCGACTGGGCCAATCGACGAGTCTTACGTAAAATCCAACCAAAAGGTTTCACCGCCGGAATCCCCTGCCGGGCGGCAGCACCTCGCAGCGCTATGCGAAAGCTGGGGGAACTCGTATAGCGTCGCGACTATGCCGCAAAACACGGGCGGATGGAATGGATTTGTGACACATTGTCGCAAGGGGAACGATTTGCTCCCAGCGAGTACCCGGTCCGGCGGACGATACTTCTTGTCCGCGCCCGATTTGCGATTTAATTGCTGCGCGGCTGGGTCTGATCGATCCACGCCGCAGGATCGAGAAATGGTTCCGTCCGGCTCTTGGAGGCGGATTATCTTCCGGCGGCAGCAAGAGAAGTGGCGACGAATTATTTTGGCGCAGCGAGATAAGCCAGTACCGAACGCAATACATCGCGGCGCGGCACCGTATCAGGAATTACGATTCGGCGGATGGATGCAACGGGTCTTTCTCTCAGCTCTGTGCGGGACGAGCTTGTGCATCGGTTTTCTCGCGGAGCCGGCGATGGCCAGCAATTCCGCCGCCGCGGCCGCCTTCGCGCGGGGGGATTTCGCGGGCGCCGAAGCGGAGTGGAAGCCGGAGGCCGAGAAGGGCGATGCCGAGGCGCAATTCGGCCTCGGCGAGGTTTATGAACAGGGCAAGGGCGATTATCGCGACGCCGACCGCTGGTATCGCAAGGCCGCCGGGCAGGGCAATGCCCAAGCCAAATACCGGTTGATGCTCATTTGGATGGCGGGAAACACCAAATTTCAGCCCGACCTCGCGAAAGCCTACGGTTGGATGCTCCTCGCCTCCGAGGAATCCGGACAGCCAAAAATCCTCGATGAATTGCGCCGCCAGCTCGACGCCCACACCAGCGACGAAGCGAGAATCGCCGGCCGCAAATTCGCCGAGGGCTGGAAGGCGGCGCGGCGTCCCGCAACTCCGCTGCCCGCTCCGACGGCCCCCGCGGCGCCGCCCGCATCGGGCGGTCAGGTCGCTGCAGCCACGCCGCCGCCCACGCCGGCTCCGGCGCCCGCCGCGGCCGCTCAGCCAGCGCCTGCTCCCAGTCCGCAAGCCGCCGCTGCGCCGCAAGCTCCGCCGCCCGCGCCCGCACCGACGCCTCCGCCTACTCCGCCTACTCCGCAAGTCGCCGCCGTGGCGCCAGCTCCGCCGGTGTCACCGCCGCCTGCCGCGCCACCGCCCGCGCCAAGCGTCGCAGCGCCGGCGTCACCGCTGCCTGAACAGCTAGCGGCCATTCCGCCGGTGCCGCCGCCGGTCAACCCGCGCGCCGAACTGGACGAGGCGCTGAAAGGGCTCAGCTGCGCCGCGGTGCATGTCCGCTCCGGCGCCAACGGCGCCATGACGATTTCTGGCAGCGTCGCCGACGAGCAGGCGCGGGTGAAGCTGACGACGATCGCGGCGAACCTGCCGCCGAGCCAGCGACCGGACATGCGCGTCGATGTCATCCCGGCGCCGCTGTGCCGCTCGGTTGTGCAAATCGACAATCTGGCGCATGACGGCATCGCCGCGAACGACGTCTTGGAGGCGCGGCTGCTCGGCGACCCGGTGCTGCATCCGAACCAGGCCATCCAAGTCGAGGTGAAGTCGCTCGCCACCTACCCCGTCGTGGTGCGGATCGACTATTTCACCCTCGATAACCAAGTCCTGCACATGTGGCCGAACGAATACATGCCGCAACCCCAAATCGCGGCCGGCGACACGCGAAAATTTCTGCATCGCCGGCTGGACGGCCCGGATCCGGATTGGCTGGTGGGTGGCGAACCCTTCGGGACCGAGCTGATTTCGGTCGTGGCGACGCCTCGCCCGCTGAACCTCGGCGCCAACCGCCCGATGATCGAACCGGCTGATGGCTACCTGCGGGATTTGACCAACGCGTTGCGGCTTATGCGGGCCTCCGGCGGCCAGCCGAGCCTTGTCGCGACGACATTCATTCACACGTCGGGCCAATGACCCTGCCGCCGATTTGGGCGTGGGTTTCGCGTCGGAAAAGTCAGCAGGCGCGATCGGCCCGGCCCGCCATCACCCCGGCCCGACTTGCACCGTCACTACGGTGACGTTGTCGTCCGCCTTACGCTCCAGCGCGGTGGCAAGCAGCCGCTCCGCCGGCGGCTCGGAGCTGGCCGCCAGCATTCCGGCCAGCTCCGCCGTCCCCATCATTTTCCACAAGCCGTCGCTGCACAGCAGGAACCGGTCTCCGGTATTCAGCCGGTCGCTCACCTCGTCGAGCTGAAGCGCGGCATCGCCGGCGCCCACGGCGCGGGTAATCACGTTCGCCCGCGGATGGGTCATCGCTTCGTCCTCGCTGATGGCGTGCGCGTTGAGCATCTCCTGGACGAGGCTGTGATCTTGCGTCACCTGCCTGACAACACCGTCGCGCATCAGATAGGCACGCGAATCCCCCGCCCACAAACAGGCGAAATGGGCCCCGCGCGCGACCAGCGCGACGACGGTCGTGGCCATCACCACTTCGCGGCCGCGCCGTGCGGCCTCTTCCAGCAGGCCGATATGCGCATCGTTTATCCGCAGTCGTACCTCGACGACCAATTCGGCGAAGCTGAGGTCGCTCGGGATGCTGCTCAGAGCGTCGGTAACCATCTTGGACGCGACTTCGCCGGCCTCGTGCCCGCCAACCCCATCGGCGACCGCCCAGACTCCGAGATCGGGGCGGCTGATGTAGCTGTCCTCATTGTAGGAACGGGAACCGGGGTGCGTGATTGCCGAGGCGCCGAACCGCCCGTCGGCGCTGATTTCGGCCGCGAAATGCTGCTCGCTCATGGATCGGACCCTAGCGGAGCGCCGATGCCATGCCAAGCGGCACAGGGCCTTCAAGAAAGTTCTCATCGCCCTCGGCAACTGGATCGTCGCTCATGGTTTTCGCTGCGGCTAAGCGCGGATCGCCCACAATTCCAGGCGCAGGTTCGGAACATCGCCCGAGACATGAATCGCAAAGCCGTTCGAAGATTGCAGTTGCTGCCAATGCGGGCTGCCGCGATCGAGCTCGAAGCAAGCCGCGCCGGCGGCGGATTCGATTTCCCCCGGCGCGGTCGGCAATGCCCGCAGGCCAATGCCGTGACCGGCTTCGTTGACCAATTCGCGGATGTGTTCGACCGCCCCGATTTTGACCTGGTTCGGGAACAGCCGCAGCAGCGTGTCCGTCGCGGCATCAGCCCGGACGACCAGGACAAAGCGGGCCTGCAGCACCGAACGATTGGCGATCTGGCCGATGCGGACGCCGTAGCGGCGGTCCTGCAGCGGTATGTTGACCGCGTTCTGCTCCACCGTCAGCGCCCGGCGCAAATCGGCGATTACCGGCCCGAAGCTGCGCTGGAGATCGTCGTGCCGGTAGGCGGGATAGTTCTTGGGGCGCTTGTTTTCCTCGGTGAACGTAGCGAAGTCGCCGGCCATCTGGACGAGCGCGCTGTAGAGGTCTTCGGGATGGACATGGCGGGTTTCGGCCCAGTGCGCGAGCAGCTTTTGCCAGCGATTGACCGCTTGCAGCCATAAGAGGCTGCCGGCATCTGCGCTTCCACCCGCGCCAGTCCCCGCCACCCGTGCGGCCAGCGTCTCGCCGCGCAGGTTGAGCAGACCAACCAGCTCGGTCAGGCAACCCGCCAGCGGGTCGGCCGCGGAGCACGCCAGGGCGGGCGGAATCCAACCCTCGTCGAGCGTCACTCGGCGGTCGGCCGCGACCCCGGCGACCCGGGCAAGACCGATACACAAGTACCCGGCGCGGTCATCGGTTTCGAGAAGGTAGCGCAGGCGCAGCCGGGCGACCTGCAGCCGTGCCGGCTGAGGCGAGGCGGAATGGGTATCGTAGGCCTCGAATTCGCTCAGCAGGTAACGGCCGTCCGCGGCGTCTCCGGCGGCGATCTCGATGGCTCCCGGCTGGCGCACCGGAGTCGCGAGATAAACCATCGCGTTGCGGACGCTTTCGGTTAATTCGAGAGGCGGCGGATGATCGGCCTCGCCCGGAATATTGAATGGCGTGCCATCCTCGAAAACGCCGCTCGCGGCACTCAAGGCAAATCTCCCGGTCGCCAACAGATCGCGATCGATCGTCATCTCGACGATGCCCCAGGGGTGCGAGCGCAACGGCGCCGAGCGCGCCCGCACCAACATTTCCAGCCAGCGGTCCTGTTGCTGGAAATGCTGCGCGCGGAGAAACATCCCCTCTTGCCAGACGACCCGATTGGTCCATGTCATGCCGGTTCGCGCTTTATCCGCAGCCGCCGCATTTGGTTACCGTAGCATCGCCCCGGCATTCGCGCGAGCGTGGCAATGCGCCCTGTCGGGCTCAGTGTTCCGTCTGGGACGCGGCATCGATCAGGGCCTGTTCGTAAGCGCGCGCGAATGCCTTGCCGAAGGCGCTGTCGAACCCGTCGCCGAGCGATCTGTTCAGTCGCTCGTACTGCGCCTCGAAGGCGTCCCAGGCGCGGGCCTTGCGCTGCGAGGAAACGAGGTTGAAACCGGCCTCGCCGGTCTCGCGCAGTTTGGCCGGATCCAGTTCGGCGAGCAACGACCGCACCGCCGCCTGCATCGCGCCGACGGTGGCAATTTCGTGCAGGCGAATGTCGTTGAGGGCATCGGCCAGCGCATCGACCGCGGCCTTGTCGCCGTGCCGTGCGCTCCCCACAAGCGCGGCGAGGGCATCGTCGTCATTCGCGGAAAACTTGAGCGGATTGTTGCCGTGGCTTCGGATTGCGGTCTGCTCGATGCGAAATGCCGCCTTGAGCTTCGCCCGGGCGATCATCACCCGGCGCAACCCGTAAATCATTTGGCGGAAGACGGCGCCAAGCGCTTCCATCGCCGCTACTGAATTGGCCGGAAGCACCTCGTCAAGGCCAGCGCCGCGCAGGAATGCGGCCAGCAGGTTTTCCTCTGCCCTCGGCGCGGCTCGAGCCGAATGGGCTCCGTGCCTCGCAGGCGGCGCCGGCCGCCGCGGATCCGGCAGCTCGTTGTCGAGGTTCCAGTCCTCCGGAAGCACGACGCGCTCTATCGGCCCCAGCAAATCGATGTCCGGATCATGGGCCAGAGGATCGTAATCGGCCGGCAGCATCACGGCCGGCGCGGGACGAGTTCCGGTTCCGGTTCCGCTCAGCGGATCAACCGCCGTCCTGGTCTGGAGCAGGCTGTTCAGTCCGGGTTGCGGCGCAACGAAGTTGTGCGCAAGCGGCTCGATGTCGAGCGCCGGCGTTCCCGATTCCCGCTTCGGCAGCGCCTGATCGAGCATTCTGATTTCGATTTCGTACGTACCCATGTGTAGGCGATCGCCGTCGCTGAGATTGCGAACATGGCCCCGCCCGATCGGCGCGCGATCCCGGTTAACGTACGTGCCGTTGGTCGAATGGTCGGTGATTTTCCACCCCTCGGAGTGAAACGCCAACACACAATGACGCTTCGACAGATATCGCTCCGGGTCGGGAAGCGTCCAATCGTTCTCCGGGCCGCGGCCGATCGAAAACTCGCCTGCTTCCACAGTCCGCGACTGCGGCGGCACGCTGTCAGGACAGCGTAGCATGGTGAGGCTGAGCATCATCGCGCGGGTATTTCCTAGCCCTGAGCGAGCATATTATCTTCCAACCAACGATAGAATAGCCAAAAATCCTACTTCCTTCTAAACCCCGACCGAGCCTCCCCGGCAGCTTGCTGAACGCTCGACCTTACCCGAACTACCTTTCATTTTCGCGAATAAAATCTGGACGGTGCAGCTAACCGACACTGGCTTGCCCTCGCTTCTCAACCCATGGTTAGATGCAATTCTAGGCATCTCCTGCGGCGGTCGTACAGAGAATGCGCTTCCTGACCGAGCGGACAATTCGGGCATTTTTCTCTCGCCGCGCGATGTTGGCCGGTCTGCTTCTTTTTTCCGGTGCGGGCGACGATGGCCGGCAGCGTCTCGCGGAGCCGGCGGCTCGCCCCCTGCGTGAATTGTACTCGCCGATGACGAATGCGGCGGTGCGGCGCCACGATTTTTTCGGAGGGAGGTAGTCGTGGCCGCGACGCGTCGTCTCGCCGCGGTGCTCGCCGCCGATCTGGTCGGCTATTCGCGACTCATGGGACTTGACGAAGAGGGTACGCTCGTTCGCTTGAGGGCGCTTCGGGCAAACGTCCTCGACCCCAGGATCGCCGAGAATAACGGCCGCCTCGTCAAGACCACCGGTGACGGTTTCCTCGTCGAGTTCAACAGCGTCATCGACGCATTGCGCTGCGCGAGCGATGTCCAGACTGCTATGGTGAACCACGAGGCGGTCGCCCCCGATCGGCGGTTCATGCTTCGGATCGGCGTCCACCAGGGCGACATCGTCGTCGAGGACGGCGATATCTTCGGCAACGGCGTCAACATCGCGGCGCGGCTCGAAGGGATAGCCGAACCGGGAGGCATCTGCGTCTCCGAGCGCGTCCAAGAAGATGCCGCCGGTCGCATCGACCTCGTGTTCGACGATATGGGCGAGCAGCAGCTCAAGAACATCGCCCGGCCGATCCGAGCCTTTCACGTCCGCGTCCAGCCGCCGGAGATCGCTCCACCCGAGCAACCGCCGCCCGAGGCCGAGCCCGGCGCTTCCGCCGAACCGGTGCTCTCGGAGACCGAACCGGCTATCCTGCCCGACGCTGCCGAGACGCAAGAGCCGAGCCTCTTTCCCTTTCTTGACGCGAGTCCGGCGCATTTCGGCGGATCGTTCGAAGGCGAGCCCCACTCGGCGGAGCGGCTTCAGGCACGCGCCTCCGAATGGCTGGGCCAGCAGGTCGAAATCCTTTGGTCCGCCGAACCCTGGATGCCGTTACGCCTGGAGGAACGCACGAGGCTGCCCGGCGGCAGCGGTTTGGGGAGGTTGAACCGGCTCGGGATCGACGCCACCATCGGCATTCGCGCACGGGGTCCACAAGCCCGCATCGTCCTTCGCATCGGTCCGCTGGACCGCGCCTCGTTCGAGGCGCTGCGGCCCGGCCGCGAAGCGTTGTGGAGGCTGGTGTCGCTGGTGCGCTCGTTTCTCGGACCCGAGACCAGGTTCGCCATCAACCCCGTCCTGGCAGGCGCCGAGTTGACCCCGCTGCGTCTTTGCGAGGAAGCGAACGCGACGCCGCGCCTGGGGTGGAACACCTCGATCCCGGCACCGAGATCGCCGGCCGCCGGTGTCGATCTCTCGGACGCCGACGAAGCGCTTTTCGAGGCTGATATCGTCGAAGCCAAAGGACCCGCGGAACATTCGGTCACGAATGTAGCGCCTGCGCGCTGAGCGGACGCCGCGTCACCATATTTTCCGAGTCGTGCTATAGTCAGCCAACGGTAATAAGCCTGCCGACGCGGGGTGAGAGGATGGTGGAGGTTAGTGCCGTCGACACCGTCGTGCGGGCTCACCTCGACGCGAGCCTCCGGTTGACCGTTCGATGAGTAAGAGCGGGTCCTCCGATCCCCCCGGTGGGCGCGAAGACCGGACGGTCATTCGCCGGGGCAAGCGCGACGATCCCACCGTGATCCGGCCTAACGACAACGACGATCACACCGTGATCCGTCGAAGCAGTCACGACGATCGCACCGTCATCGGGCGCAACGGCCACGACGACCATACCGTGGTCCGCCGACGGAGCCATGAGGATCACACCGTCGTCCGTCCGCGGCCCGGCGAGGGTGCCGCCAGGCTTGCCGGGCAGACAACCACGGAAGAAATCCCGCCCCAAAAGGGCCGCAGCTTTATTCTGATCGGGAGCGGCATAGCGGCCGCTCTCGTCGTCGCCGCCGGTGTATTTCTGGTGCGCAATACCGTGAGCGTGCCGGCGGTAAATCCGCCTCAGCCCATCGCCGCTTCGCAGCCTGGAGCCGCGGAGCCTTCGTCGATGTCCAACCCTTCGTCTTTGGCCGCGGCACCCTCTGCGCCACCAGCGCCACAGTCGACGGCCGAGGGACCGACACCGAACGCGACACCCGCCTCTCCGCCGCCGTCTACGGCTGAAGTGCCGTCTGCGACCCCGCCGCCTGCCGCCGCACCACCTATGTCACCGCCGTCAACCGCGGAAACGCCGCCCTCCGCTCCCTCGGCGTCGAGCACTCCGCCTCCGGCCGCATCGCCTTCACCATCGCCGGCCACGGCTGAGGTGACGCCCGCCGCTCCCTCGGCTTCGAGCGGGCCGCCCCCCGCCGCACCGTCACCATCGCCGGCCACGGCTGAGGTGACGCCCGCCGCTCCATCCGCTTCAAGCACACCGCCTTCCGCCGCACCGTCGTCACCAAGCATCGCGGCCGTTCCCCCAAATCCGCCGCCGGGGCGGGCCGCTGCGCCCGCGTTGCGACCGTTGGAGCAGCTGAACGAGGCGCTGGGCCATTTCGAGTGCGCGTCGCTGCGCGGACGATTACCCGCGCCGGGAGCGGCGCCGGTCGTCAGCGGCACCATCCCCGACGCGGATGCAAAAGCGTGGCTGGCGGCAATCGCCGAGCGCTATTTTCCCAACACGCACCCGCAGATCAACGTCGACATCGTGCCGCCCCCGCTGTGCCGGTCGCTTGTCGAGTTGAGCGCGATGCGTCGAGGCGGGCTGCTTGCGGAGGGCGACCTGTCGCTTCGCCTGATCAACGGGACCGCGCAATTGCGCGAGGGCGACACGATCAAGGTCGAAGTTCACGCCCCCATCTATGCCGTGAGCATCCGCATCGACTATTTTTCGCTCGAGGGGCGGGTCCAGCATTTGTGGCCGAATGAGCAGGAAAAGGATCCTACACTCGCTGCCGGCGCCTCCCGCATCTTCGGCGAGCAAGGCGCCGGAAAGGTCTGGAAGGCCGGCGGCGCGCCGTTCGGAACTGAAATGATCATGGTAATAGCGACCCCTTGGGCGATGGACCTCGGCGGCCCTCGGCCCGTGGTGGAACAGAGCCAGGACTATTTGCGCGATATGAGGCGCGCGCTCGTCGCGAGCGGCCCTTCGGCCGAACCGAACACCTTTCAGACTCTATTAGTCAGCACGCGCGCCCGCTGAATTCACGCCGCCGGTTGAGCCGGTTTACTCTTTGAGGTCGGCAAGAAGCTTCCGATTTCCCAGCGGAGGCTGTATTGGCCTGGCATCGAGACAGTGTTCGGAACGCCCGTTCCGCCCGGTATCCTGCTGGCAAAGCGTGGCCGATCGCTACCCGGCCGTGAAAGGAAGTGAAAATGCATCGTTACCGTGGCGCAATGGCAGCCGCCGCCCTGCTCCTGGCGTCAACCGCCTTCGCGCAGAGCGCCCCGGCGCCCCCGACCGACCAGCCGGCGCAACAAGCGGCGCCCGAGGCTCGCGTCGACGGGTTCAGGTCGGCCAAATGGGGCATGAGCGACGCGCAAGTCAAAGAGGCAATCCGCAAGGACTTCAACATTACCCCCGACAAGATGAAGAGCGAGGAGAACCTCGCCGAGCGGACGAGCGTGCTGACCATAACGGTCCCCGACCTTCTCGAATCCACGGGCGCCGCGCGCGTCTCCTATATTTTCGGCTATGCCGCGAAGAAGCTGATCCAGGTCAATGTGTTGTGGGGCGGGGCCGTGGACCCGCAAGCATCGCCGGAGAAGATCGTCGCGGCGGCCAACGAGCTGCGCCAGCTTTTCGTCGACTCGGGATATCAACCCGACACGGTCGTCACCAACGCCAAGATGCCCGACGGCTCGGTCCTGGTTTTCAAGGGTCAGGACGCCGACAAGCACACCACCCTGCTGCGGCTGGCGGCCGGCACGATGACCCCGGCGCCGGCGAAAGGCGAAAAGCCCAAGCCGGTGGAGGCGGCCGCGCTTTCGCTCTCCTATATCCTCGACGCCGCCAACCCCGACATCTACCGGCTCAAGAAGGGTCTCTTCTAAAGAGCCTACTCAAAAAGAGGTCAACGATATCGTCTTCCGCGAAAGCGGAGGCCCAGGGCAACCACAAATTGCGCGATCGAGCTCGTTGAAATCGGCGCGGCAGAGATGTTCCTCGGTCAGGGCGTCGGCGGCAAAAAATGGAACTGACAGTTGGGGAGGCCGTTTGGGGCAACAGCCGAGTACGCGCAGGAGCAAACAAAATGTTGGTCGTCAAGCCCAACCTGCGGCGTATGCGCTATATGCGCGATAGCCCTTCTGAAAACAGCAGGGTGCGCGGCCGTGGGATCGGCCCCCGGCTGCGATGGCAACGCGTGTTCCTGGCGGCTGGCATTGTCGGCGTCATCGTAGTGGGATTGATGGCATTGGCCGCGCACTACTAGGGCCGACCATCATGGCCGCTTCGTCCGACCTCGACCGATTTGTGCAAGCCCAGGAGCTTGTGCTGGCGGAGGTTCGCAGCGAACTTCGGGCCGGACGCAAACGCACTCATTGGATGTGGTTCATCTTTCCGCAACTGGCGGGGTTGGGGCGGAGCGCGACCGCCCGGTATTACGCCCTTGCCTCCTTGGAGGGCGCACGGAGCTATCTGGCGCATCCGGTTCTCGGCCCCAGATTGATCGACTGCACGGCGCTGGCGAACGCCGTCGAGAACCGCTCGGCGCACCAGATTTTCGGCTATCCGGATGATTTGAAATTCCACTCGTCGATGACGCTGTTCGCGCTGGCCCGACCCGGCGAGCCGGTATTTTCGGAGGCGCTGCGCAAATATTTCGCTGGCGCCCGCGATCCCTCGACTACCGAAAAGCTCGGGCTGTAGCGGCGTCCAAAATAGGCAACTAATCTAAAGGGCCGCGCCGAGATAGGCGCGGTGCAGATCCGGGTTCTCGGCTATCTCGCGCGCCGTGCCGGAAAGTACGGTCCGACCGGTCTGCATGACGCTCGCGGTATCCGCGATTTCGAGCGCGAGCTCCATCGATTGCTCTGCCAACAGCAGGGTGAGCCCCTCGGCGCGCAACCGCGCCAAAGTCTCGTACATCGTGTCGATCACCGCGGGAGCGAGCCCGAGGCTCGGCTCGTCCAGCATCAGCAGTTTGGGATCGCTCATCAGCGCGCGCCCGACCGCGAGCATCTGCCGCTCTCCGCCCGACAGCGTGCCGGCGAGCTGACGGCGGCGTTCCGCCAGACGCGGGAACAGGGTGAAGACCCGGTCGAGCATCGGGGCAAAGCGGGCGCGGTCGGCCAACGGCGTCGCGCCCAGGCGAAGGTTCTGTTCCACCGTCTGCATCACGAAGAGCCGCCAGCCTTCCGGCGACAGCGCGATGCCGCGGCCGACGATGACATGGGCCGGCGCGCCGTCGATCCGCTCGCCGCGCCATTCGATGGCGCCGGCGGCGGGCCGTACCAGGCCGGCGAGCGCGTTGAGGGTCGTGGTCTTGCCGGCGCCGTTGGAGCCGAGCAGCGCCACCGCGGCGCCCTCGGCCACCTCGAACGACACGTCCGCGACGCCGACGAGGTCGCCATAGCGGACCGCGAGGTGCGAAACCCGCAGCAGCGGGCCGCTCATTTGCGCACCCGACGACCGAGATAGGCGGTGATTACCGCCTCGTCCGCGGTCACCTCGGCGGGCGTCCCTTGGGCGATCACCCGGCCCTGGTGGAACACCAGCACACGCTGCGTCAGGCGGTGGATCACCTCCATGATGTGCTCGACCACGATGAGGGTCACGCCGCGCTCGTGGATGCGCCGCACCAGCTCGATCGCCGCCTCGACATCGCTTGACGCGAGGCCGGCCAGCGCCTCGTCGAGCAGCAGCACCTCGGGCTCGGTCGCGAGCGCGCGGGCGATCTCCAGCCGCTTGCGTCCCGGCGTGCCGAGCGCCGTCGCCCGCAGGTTCGCCTGCTCGGCCAGACCGGTGAACGCCAGCACCTCATCCGCCTTGGCCGCCGCGGCGCGGCGATGGGAATGGCGCAGGAACGCGCCTACCATCACGTTTTCGCGCACCGTCATGGTGTCGAACACGATCGGCACCTGAAAGGTGCGCGCAAGGCCCAGCCGCGCGTGCGCCTCGGGTGGCAACGCGGTGATGTCGGCGCCGCGCAAGCGGATCGTCCCGGCGGTCGGCCGGGCGTCGCCCGACAGACAGTTGAAAAAGGTGCTCTTGCCGGCGCCGTTCGGCCCGATCAGGCCGAGCAGCTCGCCCGCCTCGAGCATCAGATCGGCCCCGTCGACCGCGCGAAACGCGCCAAACGCCTTGACGATGCCCCTCGCCTCAAGCAGCACGGCGCGGCCTCCGGCGGGTCAGCCGCCAGCCTTCCGCCAGCCCGCCCGGACTGAAGCGGGCGATCAGCATGATGATAACGCCGTAGGCGACATAGGCCGCGCCGCTGCTGCCGCCGCCGAGGATAGCGTTGCTCGCTTCCGAGAGCGGCACCAGGATGATCGCGCCGACCAGCGGGCCGAACAGCGTCCCCGCCCCGCCCAGCGCGGACATCACCACCATGTTCACCGAGATCAGGATCCCGAACCCGCTATCCGGATCGACAAATCCGATCATCACCGCGTAAAGCGATCCGGCGATCGCGGTGAACGCGCCCGACAGCAGCAGCGCGTAGAGCTTGTAGCGCCGGATCGGCACTCCCAGGCTTTCCGCCGCCCGCTCGCCCGAGCCGATGGCGCGCAAATAAAACCCCATCCGGCTCCGCTGCATCTGGTGGGTCAGCGCCAGCAGCACCGCGAGCACGGCCAGAAAGATCACGTAATAGGGCAGCGGGTCGCGGAACAGCAAATCCGCGACCGAACGCGAGGTCGCCGGCCCCATCAAGCCGATCGCCCCGCCGGCGAAGTCCCAGTTGACGACCAGCAGGCCCGCCAGCGCGGCGATGGCGAAGGTCGCCATCGAGAAATAATGCCCGCGCAGGCGGAAAGTCGGCAGTCCGATGACGATCGAGATGGCAAAGCTCGCCAGCACTCCGAGCGGCGCGCCGGCGATCGGCGGCAGGCCGAGCTTGGTGAAGGCCAGCAGCGCCGCATAGGCGCCGACGCCGAAATAGACCGAATGGCCGAACGAGACCTGCGCCGCATAGCCGCCGATCAGATTCCATGCCGAGGCCGTGATCGCGCTAAGGACGACCAGCGCGGCGATCCGCTGGTAGAACGGGTTGCCGCTGAGAAACGGCGAGAGCGCCAGCGCGAACAGCGCCGCGGCCGGCCAGACGCGCCGCAATCTCATGCGCGGCCCAAGAGGCCCTGCGGCCTGACCCACAGCAGCACGACGAACAGCCCATAGACCGCGACATCCTTGGTCGCCGGCCCGAGCCAATAGGCCGAAAGCGATTCGATGACGCCAATCGCGAGACCGGCGAGCAGCGCACCCGGAACGCTGCCGAAGCCGCCGAGGCAGACGGTGACGAAAGCGATCAGGGTAAAGGCGTCGCCGACCCCGGGCGCGACGTAAAAGAACAGCGCGATCAGCGCCCCGGCGACCCCGGTCGACGCCGCGCCCAATCCCCAGGCGAGCGCCTGCATCGGATCGGGGCGGATGCCGACCAGCGCGGCGGCGATCCGGTCCTCGGAAACGGCAAGCATGCGGCTGCCAAGATCCGTGCGGGTCAGCAAAAAATGCATTCCGAGCGTCATCGCCAGCGCGGTCGCGCCGGCGAGCAGTCGCGCGGCGGAGAGCCGAATGCCGCCGAAATTGTAGACGCCGCCGACCAAATCGTTGGGGAGGGAGACGAAATTGGCCGAGAATACCCACAGCGCGGTGTATTGCATCACCAGCGCCAGGCCGAAGGTCGAGATGATCTGCCCCAGCATCGGCCCGCGCATCACATGGCGCACCAGCGCCACATAGACCAGCACGCCGAACCCGAACAGCACGATCGCCGCCAGCGGCACGAAGACCGCCGGACCGAGATGCAGCGCGGTGAAGGCGAAGAACGCCACATACATCGCCAGCATGACGAAATCGCCATGCGCGAAGTTGATCACGTTCATCATGCCCCAGATCAGAGTCAGCCCAGAGGAGAACAGGGCATAGACCGCGCCGAGCAGGAGCCCGTCCGTGATCAATTGCAGCAGGATCATCCGCGGTGCTTGACCCGCGTCGGAGATCTGCCGTCACAGCGTTCCGCGGCGCTCTCCGGCGAGCCGCTCGCCGTGGCCGTCATCATCGCCTCGCCGTGCTTCCGCCCTAACCCCATCTGCCCGGCAGGCGGCACCGCCGCATCAGCTCCAGCCCTTGAACGGCAGTTCGAGCTTGGCGGCGGCCTGCTCGGTCGGCCAGACCGGCACATAGCGATCACCCTGCAACTGGATCATCAGCGAATAGGCGAGGACGTTTTGGCCCTGTTCGTTGAACTTGACGCCCTTGTAGCCGATCATCAACGCGCTCGTCGGCAGATCGGTTTTCACCAGCGCGTCGCGGATCGCATCCGGCTTGGTCGAGCCGGCCCGGTTGATGGCGTCGCACAGCACCAGGAAGCCCTGCATCGAGCGCGCGGTGGTGTCGTCCATGTCGCGCCCGGTCTTCTGCCTGAACAACGCGTTGATCTTGTAGGTGAGGCTGTCCGGCTTGCCGGGCACGAACGCGCTGCGGTTGAGCGCACCCTGGGCGATGCCGCCGACGGTGGTGACAAACGATGGGTCGGAGAAACCCGAATCGTCGCCGATCACGACCGGCGGACGGAAATCGAGCGTCTTCATGGTCTTGAGATAAAGAATTGAGTCGGACGTGTAGCTGATGAAGATCACGACGTCCGGATGCCCCTGCTTGAGCTGGAGCACCTGCGGCGACACGTCGGTGCCGTTGGCGTTGTAGGCGATGCGCTGCGCTATCTTGATACCGCGCTCGGTCGCGGTCTGGACCATCGAATCCGCGACCGACGTGCCGTAATCGGTATTCTCGTGAACCACGGCGATTTGGCCGGTGGCCGTTCCGGCCTTCGCGACGGCGGCGAGAAAGTCAAGATAGAGTCGAGCGAAATCAGGGCCATAGGGCGTCGTGCGGAAGAACCACTTGAAGCCGCGCCCGGTGAGGTTGGCGGCCGCCGACTCGCCCGCCAAATAGGGGATACCGTAGCGCTCGGCCACCGCGCTCGAGGTCAGGGTGCAGCTCGACTGGTACGCGCCGGTCAGCGCGACAACGTGATCTTCGGTGATCAGGCGCAGCGCGTCGCTTTGCGCCACGGCGGGGCTGCCCTGGTTGTCGGCCCAGACGATCTCCACCTTGGCGCCGCCCAGATTGGCCAGGCCGCCGTCTTTGGTGGCGAGGGTGAGCGGCGCCAACTCCGGATGCGGATTGTTGATGATGTCGAGCGCGAGTTCCGCCGCCTGCTTGATCGACTGCCCGGCGGCCGCGGCATTGCCGGTGAGCGCCTCGATATAGCCGATCTTCACGGTGTCGGCGGCGAACGCCCGCACCGGCGACGCCGCAGCCGCGAGCACCGGAAGGGCAATGACGCTGCGCCGTGTAATGGTGGACATGATCCCCTCCGTTTTTGCTCGCCCGCACCGTCTCTCGATGCCGCTCCCGATCATAAGCGGGGCTTTTTTCCGGCGATAGTCCGAGCTCGCCGCGGGCGCGCGTCTTCAAGGATAGAACGCCCACGCGGGGCGTGCAGGCTGAAAGCGAACCCGAGACGCGCTCTCAATAGCTCGGCTTCACCGGAAACGGGGTGAGCTGGATCTCGTGCGTCCAGCATGACCGGTCCTGGGTGTGCAGATAGTAGAACGCCTCGGCGATCTTCACCGGATTGATGATGAGGTCGGGGCGGTTCTGGTTGCGCGGCATCGCCCGGGTTCCGGGGGAGTCGATGGTGCCGTCGATCACGATGTTGGCGACGTGCACCCCGTGCTCGGAATATTCCTCGGTGAGCACCTGCGCCAAGGTGCGCATCATCACCCGCGGGTAGTACAGCGACTGCCCGGTCACGCGCTTCTTGCCGCGCAGCGAGCTGGAATTGTTAGAGAAGAAAAACGACCCCTCGCCTTTCTTCCGCATCGCCGGCAGCACTTCCTTGGCGACGAGAAAGGGGCCGCGGCAGGCGATATGTTGCGTGGTGTCGAACATCTCCACCGGAATATGCTCGAGCAGCTCTTTCTCGGGCGGCAGGTCGCGGCCCTCGAGGTAGCCGGCGTTATAGACCAGCACATCGGGATCGCCGGCCTCGCGGCGGATCGTGGCGAACGCGGCCGAGATCGAATCCTGCGAGGTGAGGTCGAGTTCGACGACCGAGCACTCGCCGCCTTGGTCGCGGATGGCCGCCGCCAGTCCGGACGCATTGGCCGCGGTGCGGGTCGTCATCACGACGAAGAACCCCTCCTGCGCGAATTTCTGCGCGACGGCGCCGCCAACGCCCCAGCGCACACCGACCGGCAGCTCGCTGTCGTCCACCGTCTTGCCGTGCGCCAGCGCCGTCATCCTGCCATCCGACTGCCATTTGGAGGTGGCGCCGACCACCACGGCGACTTTCTTGCCTTTCGCGTTCGTTTTGCGGTTGTCGCTCATGTCGGACATTTCCTCTTCTGTCTGCCGCGACGCCCCTCAGGCCGCGCGGTCCCAGCCCCACCAGGCGCACAGCGCCTCGCCCATGACGAGCCGCTTGTCCGCGTCGCCGAGCCACGGCAACTCCTCGGTGAACATCGTCGCACATTGGCGCCACGAACAGGGCATCTTGGTGATGTCGGTGCCCCAGAACATGCGGCGCGGACCGAAGGCATCGTAAATCTGCCGCAGATAGGCGTGCATCGCCGGGAACGGATAGGCCTCGCTCGAATAGCCCGGCGCGCCGGTCGCCTTGACCGCGACATTGGGCAGCTTCGCCAGCGCCAGAAGCTCCGGCATGTGGGTCATCGCCGCCGCATCCTTGAGCGTGGTGAGGCCGCCTTTGCCGCCCAGATGATCGATCGTCAGGCGAAGCCCGGGGTGGCGCTCGGCGACCCGGCCCAGCTCCGCCAGCGACTCCGTCGCCAGCGCGGCGATCGGGACGCCGGCCGCTTCGGCCGCTTCCCACAGCCATTCGAGGTCGCCCGCGTGCAGCCAGCGTTTCGCCGGATCGTGCAGGAAGGTGTAGCGCAAGCCGAGCATCCCCGGCTGCCCGCGCCAACTCGCGATCCGGGTGCGGGATTCCGCCCGGTCGAGCGGCAGCGAGCCCATGATGGCGAACCGGCCGGGGTAATCCTGCACCGCCTTGAACGCCATCTCGGTCGAACCCGAATCCCAGCCCGGCGGATGAATGACCGCGGCATCGATGCCGCCCTGGTCCATCAGCGCGATGGCCTCCCGCGGGGTAAACGCGGTCACCTGCCGATGCGAGAGGTTACTCGGCAAGCCGCTGCCCCACAGGTGGATTTGGGCGTCGACGATCTGCATGGCGTCCTCCCCGCCGGTTCGCATCGGGAAACCACCCAACCGCTCAGCCACCCGATGCTAGCGGCAAACGCCGCCGGCTGTCAGCATCACTCTGGATTCACTCGTAGGCCGACTTGAACTGGCCCGCCCCCAGACATCGGCAAGAGTGATAGAATCACGTCTCGTCGAATTCTGACCGGCGACAGTGACCGAAACCCCGTCGCGCCGGCGAAGTTGGGGGAAACTCGAGCCGAGGGCGGACAGTCGATGGTGGCGAGTGACATCGGGAACGCTCCGGCCGGGGCGGAGGCGACAGAGCCGGTCGAGCCCCAGCGAACGTTGCGTCAGGCGGCGGCTCTGCATCGCCAAGGGCGCCTGCGCGAGGCCGAAATCCTATATTATGGCATCCTGCGGTCTCACCCAGCGCATTTCGATGCGCTCCACAATCTCGGCGTCATCCGCCTGCAGATGGGCGAGGCCGAACCCGCGATCGGGCTGATCCGACAGGCGCTGGCCCGCAACCCCGCATCGGTCGAGGCGTACAACAATCTTGGCGGCGCGCTGCAAGCGCTGAACCGCCACGAGGAGGCGGTGGCCCCTTATCGGCAGGCCCTGGCCCTGAAGCCCGATTTCCCGGATGCGCACAACAATCTCGGGGCGGCCCTGAAATCGCTGGGCCGGCTCGAAGAGGCCGCGGCGGAATTCGATACGGCCGTGGCCCTCGCCCCCGATCGGGCGCCGTTCTACCGCAATCTCGTCGATTCCCGCCGTATCACCGCGGACGATCCGGCATTGGCGGCGATGGAAGCGCTGGCGCGCCGCATGGCGGACATTCCGCAAGGCGCGCGCATCCAGCTTCATTTCGCGCTCGCCAAGGCCTAT
>DASRLO010000076.1:0-35700 GCA_035648415.1 Allostellaceae bacterium | reverse complement strand
CCTATGCGCGAGTGGGAGCCGCCGGACGCGATACCCGCATTCACGCGCTGAATTGATCAGGCTAGAGGATGCTGGCGAAGCGTTTTCGGTCTATCAGGATCGGGCCTTCCGCAACCTGACTTGCAAGCGTTTGCAGCTCGACGAAATCTGGGCCTATTCCTACTGCAAACAGCGCACCGTCATGGTTGCCAAGGCCGCGCCGGAGGATGCGGGCGATCTATGGACATGGGTTGCGCTCGATGCCGATACGAAGCTGGTTCCGTCCTGGCGCGTCGGCGACCGCAGCGGCGCAACGGCGACGGAGTTTGTGTGTGATCTGTCGAGCCGCCTGGCGAACCGGGTGCAGGTCACGACGGACGGACACCGGGCTTACCTTGATGCGGTCGAGCGGGCTTTCGGCGTCGATGTCGATTACGCCCAACTGGTCAAGCTCTACGGCGAGGTGCCGCATCCTGCGGGCCGCTACAGCCCCGCGCAAATCCAAGGGGCAAAGACGTTTTGCTGCCAAGGTAACCCTGACAAGCGGCACATCTCGACGAGCTTCGTCGAGCGGCAGAATTTGACGATGCGCATGTCGATGAAGCGGTTCGCACGGCTCGGCAATGGCTTCTCAAAAAAGGCCGAGAACCACGCCTACTCGGTCGCGATCCACTTCATGCACTACAACTTCGTGCGCATCCATCAAAGCCTGCGCGTAACACCGGCGATGGCCGCTGGCGTTACCAGTAAACTCTGGTCTATTGCCGATATGGTCACGGTAATCGAAGATTGGGAAACCGCACACGCGGCAAGGCTAGGCGATCGGCTTATCGGATGACTAACATTAGCGGAAATAATGTTGGCAGAATAGCGGAGCGCATCGTCGCAAACGAATTAGAAGCCCGCGGTTTCCGAGTTAGCGACCTCAATAGTGATGGGACTTCGGTCAATGCTGACTTGCTGGCAGTCTCAGACAAATTAACTTTACAGGTCCAGGTGAAGGGAGCCGCGAACGCCGCTACGGACCCGTGGTGGATTGAGTATGGCTTTTGTACCAAGGAAATCATGCGCGACCGCAATGAGAGAATGTTTAATAGGAAGAAAAGCTTCTATGAAGCTAGTTTGGTTGTATTGGTAGCTGTTCGCTCTCCGAAGGAATACTCCTGTGTCGTTCTTCCTGTTGATGCAGCGGAGCGTTTAGCGCAGTTAAATCTTGATCGCGATTACCGCATCCCCAAGTCCGATGGCCAGGACAAAAAGCCCCATAAAGTCTGGGTCGCCCTTGAACCACGCACTCGCGCTAGAGCAGGCGATGCACGCTTCGCTGAAGAGCGCTCGCTTCTTGCGTCCTATCGAGACGAACAGGGGTGGGAACGACTGTTACAATCAAACTGACCCACTACCGAAAATCGCGGTTTCTTTCAAAGGCAGTGGAAGTACGATAGCGTCGGATTCTCGATGATGAACAAGGCGGCGAAATCCAGATGGCCGGAGTTGGAACCTCTGCCGCGGCTGACATGTCTGCGATCCGCCACGTCGACGTCCCCGGATATCCTGCGCCGCATTCACCCTACTCGCATGCCGTCGTCGTCAACGGGTTCGTGTTCGTGTCGGGCCAGATACCGGTGAGGCCGGGGGGTGGCCCCACCGAGATTGTCGGCGATACGATTCAGGAGCAGACCCGTCAGGCCCTGCGCAACGTCCAGACCGTGCTCAACGCCGCTGGGAGCTCGCTCGACCGAGTGGTGAAGGTTACCGTGCTGCTCGCGCGGCCCGACCTCTACAAAGAGATGAACGAGGCGTATGCGGAGTTCTTCACCGGGGCGAAGCCGGCGCGGTCGATGGTCCGCTTCGGCGCCGACATCCCGGGTGTACTCGTTGCCATCGAGGCGATCGCGCTCGCCTAAAATTCGTTAGGGGTCACGAGCGGCTGATGTCGGGACCGCGCCAAGGATGGCCCCGTCACGCCGGGTCGCCTCCGGCTCCTTGAAGGGCTCGTCTGCCGATTTACATAATATACCGGGAAATTATCCTTCCGGCGCGGCGTTTTAACGATCGTCGCGCGCGTTCATGACAGGGTTCTGCGGGATGAAGCGGGTCTTCTCGGCGCTCGGGTCGGCGCTCGTGCTGATGGGCGGGATGGCGGCGTTCGCGCCGTCCGGTCTCGCCGCGGCGATCCCCGAAATCGGCGGCGTCGTGCCGAGCCTCGCGCCGATGCTGACCAACATCACCCCGGGCGTCGTCAATATCGCGGTCAAGGGCCGGGTGCGCGAACAGAACCCGCTGCTGCAGGACCCGTTCTTCCGCCGCTTCTTCAACATCCCGAACGGCCAGGGTTTCGCCGAGCGCGAGACCCAGGCGACCGGGTCGGGCGTCATCGTCGACGCCGCGCAGGGCTATGTGCTGACCAATGCGCATGTCGTCGAGAACGAGACCTCGATCACCGTCACCACCAAGGACAACCGGCGATACCCGGCGAAACTGGTCGGCCGCGACACCGATACCGACGTCGCGGTGCTGAAGATCGAGACCGGGCACCTGACCGCGGTGCCGCTCGGCGATTCGGACAAGCTGCAAGTCGGCGATTTCGTCGTGGCGATCGGCAACCCGTTCGGGCTCGGCCAGACGGTGACCTCGGGCATCGTCAGCGCGCTCGGGCGCAGCGGGCTCGGCATCGAGGGCTACGAGGATTTCATCCAGACCGACGCGTCGATCAATCCCGGCAATTCGGGTGGCGCGCTCGTCGACCTGCGCGGCAATCTGGTCGGCATCAACACCGCGATCCTGGCGCCGGGCGGCGGCAACATCGGCATCGGCTTCGCGGTGCCGATCAACATGGCGCGCAAGGTGATGGACCAGCTGATCCGCTATGGCGAAGTCAAGCGCGGCCGCATCGGCGTGACGATCCAGGATCTGACCCCCGATCTCGCCCAGGCGATGAACACCACGCGCACCAACGGCGCGGTCATCGCCCGCGTCCAGCCGGGTTCGTCCGCCGATCACGCCGGGCTCAAGACCGGCGACCTTGTCGTCGCGGCCAATGGCGTGGCGATAAAAAGCGGGACGCAACTGCGCAACACCATCGGCCTCACGCGGATCGGCGACGAGGTCAACCTGACCGTCGACCGCGGCGGCAGCGAGAAGGCGCTCGGGGTCAAGGTCGAGCTGGCGCAGAACCCCGCGCAAAAATCCGGAAACCAGCGCTGAGCCCCCACGATGGCGACGCAAACCCCCTACGAGGTGCTCGGCGTCAAGACGGACGCCGGCCCCGACGACATCCGGAAATCCTATCGCAAGCTGGCCAAGCAGCTGCACCCCGACCTCAACCCCGGCAAGCCCGAGGCCGAGGCGCGGTTCAAGACCGTGACCGCCGCCTATGACCTGCTGTCGGACGCCGACAAGCGCGCCCGCTACGACCGCGGCGAGATCGACGAAACCGGCGCCGAGCGGCCGCGCTATTCCTACCGGCCGCACGCCGAGGGCGCGCAGGGGCGGAAATACCGGCCGCAGGGCGAGATGGACCCGGCCGACCTCGATGACCTGTTCACGATGTTCGGCGGCGGCGGCATGAGGGGCGCGGGGACGCGCGGCGGCCGCGGCCAAGGGTTTGCGATGCCCGGCGGCGATCGGCTCTACACCCTCACCGTCGATTTCGTCGAGGCGGCGGCGGGGGCCAAGAAGCGGCTGTCGCTGGCGCCCGAGAACTGGCTCGACGTGACGATCCCACCCGGCATCGAGGAGGGCCAGGTGCTGCGCCTCAAGGGCAAGGGCGATCCCGGCGGCGGCGGCGCCGCGGCGGGCGACGCGCTGATCGAGGTCCATGTCCTGCCGCACCCGCATTTCCGCCGCGACGGCGACAACATCCTGCTCGAGCTCCCGGTCAGCCTGCCCGAAGCGGTGCTCGGTGGCCGGATCGCCGTGCCGACCGTGACCGGGCCGGTGACGATGACGATCCCCAAGGGCTCCGACAGCGGCGTGCAGCTGCGGCTGCGCGGCAAGGGCATCAGCCGGCGCGGCGCGTCGGGCGCCGCATCGGGCGCCATTGCGGGCGACCAGATCGTCACCCTGAAAGTGGTGATCGGCGACAGCGGCGACAGCGAACTGGCGGCCTTCCTCGAAACCTGGGCGCAGAAGCACCCGGCCGATCCGCGGCGAGGGATGGCGCCATGATCGCGTTCGAGGAGGTGCTGATCCGCCTGCGCGGGCTCGAGCGCCGCGAGCTTGCCCGCTGGGTCGAGAACCGCTGGGTCCTGCCCGAGCCGCACGGCGAGAACTGGGCGTTCCACGAGGTCGATGTCGCGCGGGTTGAGCTGATCTTCGAGATCCGCCGCGATCTCGCGATCGACGACGAGGCGATGGGCCTGGTGCTGGGGCTGCTCGACCAGGTCTACGGGCTGCGCCGCCAGATGCGCCGGCTGTGCGACGCGGTCGCCATCCAGCCGCCGGAGGTGCAGGACGCGATCCGCCGCGCGCTGCCGAAATCGCCGCCGTAGCGGCGGATAAGCGAAGCGCCATCCGCCGCTATCATGCAGCGGGATTTGGCGGATTGCGCTCCGTTTAAGCCGCCCTACGCGCTACACCTGCTGGAACCGGGCCCGAGCCCCGCGCTCGATCGCGGCGGCAATCAGCCGGTCGACTTCGAGCTCTTGCCGGATCAATTCGAGGATCTGCAATTCCTCCTGCGTCGCCTCGCCGTCGACCGCGATGAGGTCGCAGGCGATCGCGTAGGCGGTCTCGCGCAGACGCTGCGGCAGCGCCGCCTTTATCGCGTTGAGGGTCCCCTCGAGCCCGTCCTCGCGGCTCAACATTTCGGCGCAGGCGTTGAGATGACCCGCGAGCTTCTTCCGGTCGAAACCGTGGAACACCGGCCAATGGCCGACGATGTCGCCGATGATCGTGACCTCGTTGGCGGGCAGGCTGCTTTCGGCGCCGGTGACGACGACCATGGTGTAGATCAGCGCGCCGTGAGGATCGAGCATCGCGGGTCCTTTTGCTGAAGCCGCGGACAGATGACGAGGTAAAGGCCGACGGTCAAGCCTCGTCGCCAAGAAACCGCGCGGTCACCTCGGCGGCTTGCGCGAGCGGCAGGCGGTCGACCGGGACGCCGTCGGGGAACGCCGTCAGCAGCCGCGACGGCAATTGCCGGTCGAGCACCACGAAGACGCCGCGATCGTCGGCGCGGCGGATCAGCCGCCCATAGGCTTGGCGCAGCCGCAGGCGCGCGATGTGGTCCTCGTAACTGGCGCCGCCGAACACCGGCTTTCGCGCGCGGTGCAGGATGTCGGGGCGCGGCCACGGCACCCGGTCGAAGACGATGAGCCGCAGCGAGCGGCCTGGCACATCGACCCCGTCGCGGAACGCATCGGTGCCGAGCAGGCACGAATTTTCCTCGGCGCGGAAAATCTCCACCAGGGTTGAGGGCGACATCGCGTCGACATGCTGGGCGAGCAGCAGCAGGCCCTGCGCCTCCAGCGCCGGCGCGATCCGCTCATGGACCGCTCGCAGCCGGCTGATCGCGGTGAAAAGGCCGAGCGCGCCGCCCTTCGACGCCCGCATCAGCGCCGCGAAGCCGGCGGCGACCTGGCCGAAATCGTCGCGCGGGATGTCGTTGACGACGAGGATGCGGGTCTGCGCGGCGTAGTCGAACGGCGAGGCGATGCGCGCGGCGCGCGGGCTCGCCGTCAGGTGGCGCAGGCCGCTCGCCGCCTCGGCGAGGCGCCAGGCAAGCGCCGGGTCGGCCTCGCCGTCGGTCAAGGTGGCCGAGGTCACGACGATGCCGTGCGCCGGCCGCGCGACGTGCTGGGCGAAGGGGATGCCGGGATCGACCCAGTTGCGGTTGAGCGCGATGTCGGTCTCATTGCCCTCGAAGCGGTCGAGCGCCAGCCATTCGACCGCTTCGGCCTGCGGCGGCGCGCCGAGATCGCGCAGCAGCGCGCTCCAGGCGCCGAGCTGGATGCCGGCGCGGCGCTCGATGCCGCGGATCGCCGCGTCGAGGCGCTGGCGGGTGATCGCCTCGGGCGGGTTCTCGGGGTCCTCGAGCTGCTTGCGCAACCGGCCGGCCAGGCGCATCAACGCGCCCGACAGCCGGTCGAGGGTCTCGGCGAGCCGGGCGGCGGCCTCGACCAGCCCCACGACCGCCGGCCGCGCTTCGGCTTCGAGGCCGTAGCCGGCATCTGGGCCGGTCGAGCGCGCCAGCACCTGCTGGCGGACCAGACCGAGAAAGCTCTCGAAACCGGGCAGTGGCGCACCCTCGGCGATGCGCTGGTGCCAGCCGTCGGCCGGCAAAGCGCGAGCGGCCACCAGCGCCTCGACCAAGAGCGTGTTGCCGTCCTCTTCGGCCTCGAGCAAATCGCCGATGCGGCGCTGCAGACCGCGGGCGCGCGAGCGCGTCGCCTCGGCGCCCAAAATCCAGCGGCGCAGCTCGCGCCCCTCGCGCCCGGAGAGGCGCACCGAGAACGCCGAATCGGCGGCTTCGAGCAGGTGGTGGCCCTCGTCGAAGACGTAGCGGGTCGGCACCGTGCCATCGTCGAGTCCGCCGAGCGCGGCCTGGGTCATCACCAGCGCATGGTTGGCGACGACGAGCCGGGCGTGGCGCGCGGCGCGCACGTTCTTCTCGACAAAGCATTTGCGGAAATGCTGGCAGGCCGAGTGCACGCATTCGCCGCGCCGGTCGGCGAGCGCGGCGACCCGGTAGCCGCCGATCAGCTCCGAGAGCCAGCCCGGAAAGTCGCCGGCCACCAGGTCGCCGGCTTCGGTCGCGAGGACCCAGCGGGCGATCAAGGCGAGCGGCGCCGAAGGCTGCGCGCGCGCCATCGTCGCGCGCACGGCGTCCTCGTAATTCAGCAGGCAGAGGAAATTCTCGCGCCCCTTGCGGACCACGACGCGGCGGCGCTTCTGCACCGGATCGGGGTAGAGCCGGTCGAGCTCGCCGGCGATCTGCGCCTGCAAATTGCGGGTATAGGTCGAGATCCATACCGTGCCCTGGTTCTTCTCGGCCCACAGGCTCGCCGGCGCGATATAGCCGAGCGTCTTGCCGACCCCGGTGCCGGCTTCGGCGAGCACCGCCTGCGGCTGGTCCGGGTGCTCGCGCGGCAGGAATGCATCGGCGACCGCGGCGGCGTAATCGGCCTGCTGCGGCCGCGTCTCGGCGCCATCGCCAAGCAGCTGCGCGAGCCGGCGGCGCGCCTCGCCGGCGGCGACCGGCTCGTTGCCCGGCGGCGGCGGCGGCGCCCGCTCCTGCCATTCGTCGAGCGCCTGCCAGGCGCGCAAGCCCACCGCGCGGCGCTGGTCGGTCGCCGGCAGCGCCGCCAGCACCGCCCGGCCCCAGGCCCAGCCGCCGCGCTCGGCGATTTCGGCGATGGCGCGGGCATTGGGGTCGGTCTCCTGGCCGAGTTCCTCAAGCAGCGCGCGCGCCGCGGTGGCGAGTGCGACGCAGGCCGCGGCCATGCTTTCGGGCGCGGCCAGCCCGAGCGCGACGGCCAGCCCGCGCGGCGTCGGCACGCAAAACCGCGCCGGGCGGACAAAGGCGAACAGCTCCAAGAGGTCGAGTGCCGCGAACCCGGCGATATCGAGCCGCCGCGCGGTGGCGCGGGCGTGGCAGACCATCGCGGTCTCGGTTTCGAGGCGGGATTTCGCCTCCTCCGGCGACAGCGCCTCGATCTCGCCGTCCGGCGACAGCCACACCACCTCGTCAAAGCCCGCCACCAGCGCCGGCGCGCGCGGCACGAGGATTCGCGCGGGCGCGCTTTCCCAGGCAGCGCTGCTCGGATAGCCTGAAGGCATGGCGATGATCTACCACATGTGCCGGGCCGAGGAGTGGACCGCGGCGGTCGCGGCCCGGGTCTACCGCGGCTCGTCGCAGGACCTCGCCGACGGTTTCATCCATTTTTCGACCGCGGATCAGATCGTCGAGAGCGCCCGGCGCCATCGCTCCGGCCAATCGGGGCTGGTGCTGGTCGCTGTCGACCCGGCGCGGCTCGGCGAGCGGCTCCATTGGGAGCCGTCACGCGGCGGGGATTTGTTCCCGCACCTCTACGGCGCCCTCGCTCCGGGCGAATCGGCGAGCGTGCGCCCGCTGCCGCTGGGGCCGGACGGGCTGCATCTGTTTCCCGACCTGGCGTAAGCTCATACGCCGGCCAAAACCACGCCGTCGAGAACAGCGGCGAAATGGCAGCACGCCGCCGCCAGCACCATGGCGTGCCAGATCGCATTGTGGAAGCGCAAGGAGCGCCAGTGGTGGAAGCCGACGCCGATCGAATAAATCGCGCCGCCGATCCCGATCAGGATCAGCGATAGCGGGTCCACCGCAGCGAGGATCGGGCGGATACCGACGAGAGCGATCCAGCCGAGCGCGACATAGGCGGCGGTGGAAAACGCGCCGGAGCGGACCGGCCGCGTCAGCTTCACCGCCGCTCCCGCCAGCGCTCCGATCCAGACCCAAGCGGTCAATCCGATGGCCCACATGCCGTGCAGCCGGCAGACGGTGAACGGCGTGTAGGTGCCGGCGATCAACAGAAAGATCGCGGCGTGATCGAGCCGGCGCCAGAACGCCCGCCGCGCCGGAATCGAGCCGAGATGTTACCGCGCCGAGGAGCCCAGCATCGCGAGCAAAGAAGCCGAATAGATCAGGCTGGCGAGAAAAACTCCCGGCGCGTCGCTTCGCGCGGCGATGCCCAGTAAGGCCAGCGTTCCGGCGCCGCCGAGCACCAGCCCGGCCAGGTGGATCAGGCGGTCGGCCGCCAGTTCGCCGGCATCGTAGCGAGCGGGCCGGGGCGCAGCGCTCAATTTTGCGACGCCCAGTCGCGGCCTATTTACTCCGCTGCGGCGCGCTTCGGCGCCGCTTCGCGGAAGCGGGTGCGCAGCGCGTCCCATTCGTCGGCGCCGGAAATCTGGAAGATTTCGCGCACCGTCATCTCCTTGACCAGCGGCGGATGGCGGTGCTCGGCTTTCAGCGCGTCGAGCGCCTGCTCGCAGATGCCGATCACGTTCTTGATGAGGAGGCCCGGCACGATCGCGAGCCGATAACCCATGCGCTCGGCGTCGCCCAAATCGAGGTCCGGCGTCTTGCCGCCGCGCACCACGTTGAGCAGGCACGGGCCGTTGACCAGACGCGGCACCGCGGCGACCTCCTCCATCGTCTGGGGCGCCTCGACAAAGGCCATGTCGGCGCCGGCGGCGAGCGCCGCGTTGGCGCGGGCGATAGCCTCGTCGAAGCCGATCACGGCGCGAGAATCGGTGCGGGCGATGATGGTGAAATCGGCGCTGCGGCGAGCCGAGGCGGCGGCGCGTATCTTCGCCAGCCAATCCTCGCGCGGCACGATCTCCTTGTCGTCGAGATGGCCGCACTTCTTCGGGAAGCCCTGGTCCTCGAGATGGATGCCGGCGACGCCGCGCGCCTCGTATTCGCGCACCGTGCGCACGGTGTTGAGCTCGTTGCCGTAGCCGGTGTCGGCGTCGGCGATGACCGGCAGCGCGACCGCGGCGGCGATGCGGCCGGCGTTGTCGACCATCTCTGACATCGTCACCAGGCCGAAATCGGGGTAGCCGAGCGTCGCCGCGGTGCCGGCGCCGGTCATGTAGACGCACTCGAACCCGGCGCGCTCGATCATCCGCGCGGTGATGCAGTCATAGGCGCCGGGCGCGACGGTCATCCCGTCGCGGCGCAGCAATTCGCGAAAGCGCGCGGCCTGGCTCATCGTTTCCTCCCGTGGCAAGGCGATTACGCCATCGTAGCACGCTTCACGCGCGGCGCGGTCTCGACCCGGCCTCCTGGCGCGGCATGGCCTGGTGTGCCGGAACCGCGGGGGCGGGCAGGCTCATTGCCCGCCGCTCCGCCACTTGCAGCGCGCGCCCGGTCTCGGGCAGGCGCGGGACATCGAGCCGTGGCGTCGCGCCAAAGCCGAAGGCGGCGGTGAGGTCGCCGCAGGTGTCGCGCCGCCATTTTGTCAAATTGGCGATTTCGACCCCGAAGCGCGCCTCGATCAGCCGCAAGATCGAGGTGTGGTCGAAGGTCGCGCCGCAGACATAGCCGCCGCGACTGAACGGCGAGATCACGATGCACGGCACCCGGTAGCCGAGCCCGATCGGCTGGCCGTCGACGAACTCGCCCGGGGTGCCGGGCTCGGGGGTCGGCGGCGCGACATGGTCGAACTGCCCGTCATTCTCGTCGTAATTGAGGATCAGCGCGGTCTTCGCCCACAGCGCCGGGTTCGCCCACAGCGCCTGGAGGATCTGGCTGGTGTGGTCTTCCCCGGCGGCGGGCAGGTAGTCGGGATGTTCGGTCACCGTCGACGGCGGCACGATCCACGTCACCTGCGGGATGTTGCCGCGCCGCAAATCCCACAGCAGCTCATAGAGCGGCCGGTTGCGCAGCGCGCCCTCGAACAGCGGCGAGGTCTGCGGCAGGTCGTGGTATTGGGCGAAGAACCGGCAGACATTGCAGCCGTAATCGTCGAGCTCGTGGTAGACGCGCCACGAGATTCCGGCGCGCTCCAGTCGCTCGGGATAGGTTTCCCAACGATAGGGGCGGATCGCGTTGGTGATCGCCGGCCCGCCGGAGGCGCCGTCGGGGTCGATCGTCGCGCCCATCAGGTAATAGCGGTTGGGCCGGGTCGGCCCGAGCACCGAGCAGTGATAGCCATCGCAGATCGTGAAGGCGTCGGCGAGCGCGTAGTAGAACGGCAAATCCTCGCGGGTCAGGTAGCCCATGGTCAGCGGGCCGCTCGGCCCGTCCGCCGCGCGGTGCGCGGGAACCCAATTGTCCATCGCCCCGGCGTTCCAGGCGGCGTGCTGCGGCCCCCATTCGTGGCTGAGATCGTGAAGCCGCTGGGCGTTGGTGCGCTGGGTGTCGAGCCGGAACGGCAGGACATAGCCGTCGGGATGGCCGGTGTCGGCCTGGCGGAACATCGAGCCGCCGTCGGCGCGGCGCGCCGTCGGGTCGTCGAACCCGCGTACTCCGCGCAGGCTGCCGAAATAATGGTCGAACGAGCGGTTCTCTTTCATCAGGATGATAATGTGGTCGATGTCGCTGAGCTTCGTCGCCGGGGCGGCCCGCGCCGGGACGATCCCGCCCGCGGCGAGCGCCGCGGCGCTCCGCAGGAAATTGCGGCGGCCGATTTCGATCATGTCATCCCCCGGATGCTCTGCGCGTACCGTATCCGATCGCCGGCAGTGCAACGTGAAAATCGCCACATTTGCGTGACACGCTGCCTGGGTTCTCGACGGCCCGAGCCGGAACCGCTCTTTTGCCGCCGCGTTGCGATATGCTGGGGCGCAATCAACCAGGGGAACTCGCCATGACGCCCGATTCCGCGCGCAACATCGATTTCGTCAGCCACCACGAGCTCGACGGTCATGGCGACTGCGTGCAGATCATGGTGCACAAGGGCCATGCCTATATCGGCCACATGTTCAGCGACGGGTTCACCGTCGTCGATGTGCGCGACCCGAAGAACCCGCGCAATGTGGGCTTCTTCGCCGCGCCGCCCAACACGCGCGCCTTTCATCTGCAGACGCACGGCGATCTGCTGCTGACGGTGAACGCGCCGAACATCTGGGTGATGCAGGGGTATTCGGACCCCAACGACTACTTCAAGGCGTCGATCACCGACACGTTCACCAAGCGCGACAAGAATTTCACCGCCGGTCTGCGCGTGTTCGACATCGCGAAGCCGGCCGAGCCGCGCGAGATCGGCTTCATGCCGGTCGACGGGCTGGGGCTGCATCGCCTCTGGTATGTCGGCGGCCGCTACGCCTATGCCTCGTGCCATTGGCAGGGCTTTACCGACCACGTTCTGGCGATCATCGACATGCAGAACCCGGCCAAGCCGGAAGTCGTCGGCCGGTTCTGGCTGCCGGGGATGAACACCGGGGCCGGCGAGATTCCGGGCTGGTCGGGCAAGCGCTACGCGCTGCATCACCCGATCGTCGCCGGCAATCTCGCCTATACCGCGTGGCGCGACGGCGGTTTCGCGATCCTCGATGTCGCCGACCCGGCCGCGCCGAAGCTCTTGTCGCACCGCAACTGGAGCCCGCCCTTCGGCGGCGGCAGCCACACCCCGCTGCCGCTGCCCGGCCGCAACCTGGCGGTCATCGCCGACGAGGGCAATCTCGACGATTGCGCCAACGGCATCCAGCGCTGCTGGGTGTTCGATGTGCGCGACCCGGCAAACCCGGTGTCGATTTCAACCCTGCCTACCCCCTCCGAGGCCGATTACTGCGCCAAGGGCGCCAAGTTCGGCCCGCACAACCTGCACGAGAACCGGCCCGGCTCGCTGCAGACCGAGGAGCTGATCTTCGCCACCTACCAGAACGCCGGGGTGCGGGTGTTCGACATACGCGACGCGTTCCAGCCGCGCGAGGTCGCGCATTTCGTGCCGCCGGCGCCCGAGCGCATGGTCGATCCGCGCCCCAACCGGCCGCGCGTCATCCAGTCGAACGACGTCTACGTCGCGCCGGACGGGCTGATGTACCTGACCGACGTCAATACCGGACTGACCATCCTGCAATACCGCGGATGACCCCAAGGTGTGACCCCAGGGTGCATCTACCGACCAAACGACAGGCCCGAGGGGTACCCTCGTCGAGGCTGACCTTCTCGTGACCGTCCCCTAGTGTCGTGCCCGCGCTTTTCGGCTGTCTTTGCGTCGAATGACATCGAAGGGCAGCTGCTTTCTTGCCTCGGTTACAGAGAGTGGCCAACTCGATCTCCAATCGCGCGCAGCAACGCCTGCGCCGCGTTTGCAGCCTGCGTTTCCGGGATGTTGGTAAAGCTCAGCAACAGCCCCGGGCCGCTATCGGCGACGATCGCGTGTGCCGAAAGGGCGGCGGGAGCGAGGGCTTCGCGTTTGGCGAGGCGGACCAGTTCGTGGTCCGGGGTGTCGCCGGAGGGCCGCGCCAGCAAATGCATGCCGCCCGATTGCAGGCCGATTTGCAGGCGGTCGCCAAACGCGTTGGCGAGGGCAGCCGCCAACGCCGAGCGCCGCGCGGCATAGAGCCCGCGCATACGCTTCAGATGCCGGGCGAAATGGCCCTCAACCATAAACCGCGCGACCACCGCCTGCTCGAACCCGCCATAACCGCCGCTCAGGGCGTAAGCGGCGGCGGTGAACGGCTCGGTGAGCTGCGCCGGGATTACCAGATAACCGAGTCGCAATCCGGGAAACAGCACCTTGCTGAAGCTTCCCGCATAGAGCACCACGTCGCGCCGGTCTAGGCTTTTCAGGGCCGGCAGCGGCCGTCCGGCGTAATGGAATTCTCCGTCGTAATCATCCTCGATCACCCAAGCCGAATTCGCCTCGGCCCAGGCCAGCAGCGCGAGGCGTCGCGGCAATGACAGGGCGACCCCGAGCGGACTCTGATGCGAGGGCGTCACCACGGCGAAACGCGCCTGCGGCGCGTGGGCGATCGCCTGTTCGACGCACATGCCATCATCGTCCACCGGTATCGGCACTAAATATGCGCCGGCCGCGGCCAAGCCGCGGCGCGCCAAACGGTAGCCGGGGTCCTCAAACCAGACGGCGGCTCCGGGTTCGATCAAGGCGCGGGCAATGAGGCTGAGCCCGCCCTGATACCCGGCGGTGATGAACACCTGATTTGGGGTGCAGAACACGCCGCGAGAGATCGCGAGATAGGCCGAAATCGCCTCACGCAGCCCGTGATCGCCGGCCGGGTCGGGATAGTTCAGTCGGCCGGGCGACACCGTCCGGGCTTCACGCGCGACCAGCCGAGTCCACAGCTTGCGCGGAAATGCGTCGAGCGCCGGAAGGCCCATCCGGAATGGGTGCGGGTCGCGCTCTGCGCCGACGATGCCAGATGCAGGGTGTCGGCGCGCCTGAGCGAGCGCCGGCGGCTCGCGTTGCGTTGCCTCTCTGAGCTGTGGCGCCACCACGGTGCCGGCTGCGCCGCGCGCGACGATCCACCCTTCACCGACCAAGGTCGCATAGGCCGCCTCGACCGTGCCACGCGCCGCGCCGAGCTGCGCCGCGAGGCTGCGAGCCGACGGCAAGCGTTCGCCCGGCCGCACGCGGCCGGTGGTGATGGCTATGCGGGTGCGGTCGTAAATTTGGCGAAAGAGCGGGACCGAGCTATCCCGATCGACGCTGAATAATATGGCGGATGGGCCTAACGTCTTCATGGACTATTGAATAAGACAATTCTTGGCCCTTTCGTTTAGGCCATCATTCCCCTAGGTTCAAGCAGCAAGCCAATCTTGAGGGTCCCCATGCACCCCATCGCCTCGGCGCCTATGACACGGCAGTGATTAGGCGTGAATGACATCGACTTGCGCCATGCCGAAACCGACGCGGAGGTCGCCGCCTGCTTTCCGGTGATGATGCTGTTGCGGCCTCATCTTACCGGAGCCGATGAGCTGGTGACGCGCGTTGCGCGCCAGCGCAAAGCCGGCTACCGCATCCTGGCGGCATGGCGCGAAGACGCCCCCATCGCGCTAGCCGGGTATCGGACCGAGGAAAATTTGATCCACGGCCGCTTCATCTATGTCGACGATCTGGTAACCGCGGAAGGCGAGCGTAGCGGCGGGCTCGGGGCCCGTTTGCTCAATGCCGTCGCGGCGGAGGGGCACAGGCTCGGCTGCGATCGCCTGGTGCTCGATACCGCGCTCGACAATATCCAGGCCCACCGCTTCTATCATCGCGAGGGTCTACTGGCGCGTGCCTTGCGCTTTAGTCGCCCGATCTCGCCCATATGACCGCAATCCTGCAGATCCTCGTCAGCCCGCGGCCGCGGGCTTTCAGCCGGCAGGTCGCGCGCGACATTGTCGCCCGGATCGCGGCCTGGCACCCTGGCGCCCAGATCATCGAGCGCGACCTCGCCGCCAATCCCCCGCCACACCCCGATCTCGATCTTTATGAGGCGATCCTCTCGCCGACGCCGGATAGCGATCCGCGATTTGCGCTATCGGAACGGCTGATCGCAGAGCTCGAAGCTGCCGATTTCGTCGTGATCGGTACGCCGATGAACAATTTTACCGTGCCGTCGACCCTGAAGGCGTGGATCGATCACATTGTCCGCATCCGCCGCACCTTCCATTCGTCGGCCGAAGGCAAGATCGGAATGTTGCGCGACCGGCCGCTGATCGTCGTCAGCGCCCATGGCGGCTATTGCGGTGATAGCCCGCCCGGCCAGCCCGATTTCCTGACGCCGTATCTGCGCGCGATCTTCGCGACGATCGGCATCGAGACGGTCGACTTTGTCCGCCTCGAAGGGTTGTCCCGTGGACCCGACGCGGTGGCCCGGTCGCTCGACCAGGCTCGCGGTTGGATCGAGCAGGATTTGCCGAAACTGCTTGGGCGGACCCCGTCGCCGGCTTACCGGAAGTTCACAGGTTACCTGCGCCGGAGTGTATCCGATGACCTTGACCCGTAAACGGACGGGTCGCGGCGAAAATCGCACGAAAGAGTGAGACGAGCATGGGTGTTGTCAGCGAAACTACTGGGGTTTCTGGGCGAGTTCAGAGCACGGGCTGACGCCATCGCGACAGACTGCAGGCGTTGTGGAGATTGCTTTCGTGCGTGCCAGATGACGGAGCCTGGCGGCCTAGCCGACGCCGTTGGGGCTCGGGCGATCTCACGGCGAATCTAGGCCGCGATCACAACATCATCCGTGATGGGGCGAGGAGGAATAAATGCCACGAGTACGCGAGATCGAGGATGACGACGGCGACCCTACACTTGCGGAGGTATTCAAAAAGGAGCGCGACGTATTCGGTGGATTGCTGAACACGACCAAAGTCCTGGCCCACTGCCCGGAAATCCTGCGGGCCGCCAAGTTGCTCGGTGCGGCTATTGAACAGTCGGGACACCTTCCGAAGGCGCTTACGCCGTTAGTTTATCTCCGGGTCGCCTCGATCAACGGCTGCCCGTTCTGAATTGACATCAATTCCGTCCGTGTGATGGAAAGCGATGATGGTGAAGCGAAGCTCTCCGAGGTTGCAACTTGGCGTAACAGCCGGTTGTTCAGCGAGGCGGAGCGCGTCGCGCTTGAGTATGCCGAGCGTGTCACGATTACGGACCAGAACGTCGACGATACCTTCTTCTCGCGTCTCAAGCAGCACTACACCGAGGCACAAATCGTCGAACTGACCGCTGCGATCGCGTTTGAGAACTACCGCAGCAAATTCAACCCGTCGCTGGGTATTGACGCCCAAGGCTTTTGCGCGATGCCGCAACGATAATCGAAATACCCCAAATCGATCGGGCGAGACGTAAACTGGAGCAGCCATCCTCGCCATTACACCGCCGCAGTTAGGTCCGGCAGCGTCGATCGGGCGCCGCACGTCGATGGTGACCGCGGTGCCGCCATCTCCAGCGATCTCGTTTCACATCTTGGCGGCAAGCGTCTCGCCGACGAGGCGCCGGTGTAGGGACTGGCGGAATACGAGAAAGCCGACCAGCGCCAGATTGAGCAGGTTGAACAGTACGCCCGAGCCGAAGGCCGGCGCATAGAAACCGAAATGATCTAAAGGCATCCGGCAAACCGGCTCTCGACGGAAAAGCCTCGGAAATCGAACTGGCGCTGACCGAGTTAGGATAACTCGTTCGGCTGGCGGGCCGCGCCAGCCAGCATGGTGATTTCTTGGACAAGGGGGCTTGACGCGGGCCGCCGACGACATATTCTCATATCTAGCATAACCCGACAGCCGGGCGGCCGCGTTCCCGTCCGGCTTTTCCAGACCCCACTAATACTCTAAATGAGTATAAGGAGGAGCCGTGCTGCAATCCTTGACGCCCGCCGCGCGCCCGAACCTGCCGCTGCCGGAGCTGTACCAACGCGTCGAGCGCCACGTACCGGCAATCGAATGGCCGGTGCTGGCCGAGGACATCGCCGCGATCCTCAAGCTGAAGCACGAGAGGAACGCGGTCGTCCTCGCGCATAACTACCAGACTCCGGACATCTTCCACACCGTCGCGGACATCGTCGGCGACAGCCTGGCGCTGGCGCGCGAGGCGGCGCGCACCGACGCTGACGTCATCGTGCTCGCCGGCGTCCACTTCATGGCCGAGACCGCGAAGCTGCTCAACCCGGACAAGACCGTGCTGATCCCCGACACGAGGGCCGGCTGCTCGCTTGCCGAGTCGATCACCGCCGACGACGTGCGGCTCATGCGGGCGCGCCATCCGGGGGCGCCGATCGTGACCTACGTCAACACCTCGGCCGCCGTGAAGGCCGAGAGCGACATCTGCTGCACGTCCGGCAACGCGAAGAAGATCGTCGAGGCGCTCGGGGCGCCGGAGGTCATCATGATCCCGGACGAATACCTCGCCCGCAACATCGCGGCGCAGACCAAGGTCAAGATCATCGCCTGGAAGGGCCATTGCGAGGTCCATGAGCGCTTCACCGCGGCGGATGTGCACGAAATGCGCGCCAACTACCCCGGCGTCATCGTGCTGGCGCATCCCGAATGCCCGCCCGAGGTCGTCGCCGAATGCGACTTCACCGGCTCGACCGCGGCGATGGCCGATTATGTCGGCCGCGAGAAGCCGGCCCGCGTCGTGCTGCTGACCGAATGCTCGATGAGCGACAACGTCGCGTTGCAGTACCCCGAGCTCGACTTCGTGCGCCCGTGCAACCTCTGCCCGCACATGAAGCGGATCACCCTCGGCAACATCCGCCAGGCGCTCGAAACGATGACCTACGAGGTCACCGTCGCGCCGGAGATCGCCGCGCCGGCGCGCCGCGCCGTCGAGCGCATGCTGGAGCTGGGCTGAGCCATGCTCCGTCTTCTCGTCGAGCCGATCGTCCGCGCCGCGCTGGCCGAGGATCTCGGGCGCGCCGGCGACATCACCACCGATGCGGTCGTTCCGGCCGACGCCCGCATCGAGGCGGCGATCGTCGCCCGCCAGCCCGGCACTCTGGCCGGTCTCGACGCGGCGCTGATGGCGTTCGAGCTGCTCGATCCCGCACTCCGTATCGAGCGCCTCTGTCCCGACGGCGCCCGCCTCGAACGCGGCCAGACCGTCGCCCGGATCAGCGGCTCGGCGCGCCCGGTGCTGGCGGCCGAGCGCACCGCGCTCAATCTGCTGTGCCGCCTGTCCGGCGTCGCCAGCGCGACCCGCGCGCTGGCCGACGCGGTCGGCAACCACAAGGCCAGGATCGTCTGTACCCGCAAGACCACCCCCGGCCTGCGCATCCTCGAAAAGGAGGCGGTGCGCCTGGGCGGCGGCGCCAATCACCGCTTCGGCCTCGACGACGCGATGCTGATCAAGGACAACCACGTCGCGATGGCGGGCGGCGTCGTCCCCGCCCTCCAGCGCGCCAAGGCCGCCGCCGGCCATCTCGTCAAGATCGAGCTCGAGGTCGATACGCTCGATCAACTCGCCGAGGCGCTGGCGGAGGGGTTCGACGCGGTCCTCCTCGACAACATGGACCCCGACACCCTGCGCCGCGCCGTCCAGATGGTGGGCGGCCGCGCGATCACCGAGGCCTCGGGCCGCATCACCCGCGAGACCGTGCCGGCGATCGCCGCCGCCGGCGTCGACCTCATCTCGTCGGGCTGGATCACCCACAGCGCCCCCATCCTCGACCTCGGCCTCGACATCGCCGAATAGGGCGCGCCACTCGAAAAATTCATCCGGTATCAGCGTCCGTTTCGGGTCGGCGCGGAATACATACGTCCGGCTTCATTGACACACGCCGCGCTTTCCTAAAAGTTGGGCGAAGGCCGCCGAGACGGTCACGCTTGGGGAGACGACGCCGTGGCGCAAACGATCGAAGCCTATGTCGGCGAGGCGATGGACAATTGCCCGATGGGGCGGACCCATTGGTGGGTCCTGGGGTTGGTCGCCGCCGGTTATTTCTGCGACGTGATCGATTACACGATCCTCGGCGCGCTGATCCCCGACATGGTGAACAGCAAGTTCATGACGCAGGAACAGGGCGGGCTGATCGGCACCGCCACCTTGCTCGGCTTGTTCATCGGCGCGCTCGGCCAGGGCGAATTCACCGACCGGTATGGCCGCAAGGCGGTCTACCAGTTCAACCTCTTGCTGTTCGGCCTGGCGACGATCGCCGGCGCCTGGGCGCCGAGCTACAATTGGCTGGTGGTTGCCCGCTTCCTCGCCGGGCTCGGCCTCGGCGCCGAGCAGCCGCTGTGCTTCTCGTACACCGCCGAATACGCGCCCAAGCGCATCCGCGGGCGCATCATCGCCCTGATGCAGTTCATCGGCGGCGCCTGGCCATGGCCGATCGGCGCGATCTTCGTGTTCTATTTCCGCGACAGCCTCGGCTGGCGCGGCATCTGGACGGTTGTCGGCATTCTCGCGCTGATCATCTTCGTCCTGCGGTTCTCGCTGCCCGAATCGCCGCGCTGGCTGGCGACGCACGGTCATGGCCAGCGCGCGCTCGACCTGCTCGAACGGATGGGGATCAGGACGCCGCCGCTGAGTTCGCTTTCGACCGATGCGGCGAGCGACACCAAGAGCGACCCGTTCGGCATCATCTTCCGCGCCTATCCCGGCCGGGTGGTCTCGGGAATGATCTGCTTCATCGCGTTTTTCGGCGTGGCGCTGGGCCTTGGCAATTGGCTGCCGAGCATGATTTCCAAGGCGCACGACTTCACCGTCAGCAAATCGCTGCTCTACACCGCCGGCGTCAACCTGGCGTTCCCGCTCGCCAGCGGGTTCATGATGTACGCGCTCGACCGGTTCGGCCGGAAGGCCACCGCGGTCTCCGCCTTTATCCTGGCCGGGCTTTCCGCGGTCGCGGTCGGGCTGGCGGGCTCGGCCGGGATGTTCATCGCGATGCTGTTCGTGATGACCTTCTTTATCCAGCTGGCGGGGAATTCGTCGCAGATCTTCATCGCCGAAGTGTTCCGACCAACGCCCGCGCCTCCGGCTTTGGGCTCGCGCAATCGGCCGGCCGCCTCGCCAGCGCCGGGATCATCCCCGGAATCCTCATCGTGATGAACGCCTACGGGGTTCCGGCGGTGTTCATCGCGATCGCGATATCGCTGGTGATCGCCGCGATCGCGGTGACCCGGGTCGGCCCCGAGGCGCGCGGCTTGGCGCTCGACGCGGTCGCGCCGCCGACGGCGTAGCGTCACCGCGCGACGTAGCGCCGCTCGCCGGTGCTCGGCTGATAATAGACGGCGACGTCCCCGCCTGTCTGGGGGTCGACAAACCGCTCGCCGGTCGCTACCCAGCCGGGGCCTGGAACGCCGGGCGCCGCCGGCTTGTAGCGGCCGCGCTCGAACAGGATGCCGCCAACCAGCGCCGCGCCGACCAGTCCGAGCCAGACCACCAGTCCGACCGGCGCGCATGGGCCGCCGCGGCGAGGCACGCCGCACCAAGCACGGCGATCCCGACGAGCAGCAGCGCCGCGCGCAGCACTCGCACGGCTCAGCGGGCCAGCGGCTCGATCATTGCGGCGGTGCCGTAGGCGACGATCTCGCTCATGGTCTGGCCGATTTCCGAAGAATCGAAGCGCATCATGACGACGGCGTTCGCGCCCATCCGGGTGGCGTTGGTCACCAGCCGGTCGATCGCGCTGCGCCGTGCATCCTCGAGCAGTTGGGTGTATTCGTGGATCTCGCCGCCGGCCAGCGACCGCAATCCGGCCATAATGTTTCCGCCCAGCCCGCGGCTGCGGACGACGACGCCAAAGCATTGCCCCATTACCTCGACGACCCGGTGCCCGGGAACGCCTTCCGTTGTGACCACCAGCATCGTTCGCCTCCATGACGAAATTGCACGGAGCGATCATACGGCGCCGATCGAGGCAGTTCCAACGGCAGCCAACGGCGCGGCGGCGGCACCGCCGGCTACAGCACCCCGCCGTTGACCGAGATGCATTGGCGGGTGATGAGGCGGCTGTCGTCGGCGGCGAGGAAGAGGGCGAGGTTGGCGATGTCCTCGGGCGCGATCAGGTCGGGCAGGCATTGCTGGGCACGGCCCACCTCGATCAGGCTGGCGTCCTCGAACCACAGGCGGCGCTGGCGGTCGGTGAGCACCATGCCGGGCGCGATGGCGTTGACCCGGATGCGGTGCGGCCCGACCGCGCGGGCGAGCGTGTTGGTGAAGCCGACGATCGCCGCCTTCGCCGAGGCGTAGGCCTCGAGCAGCGGGATGCCGCGCATCCACGACACCGACGACATGTTGACGATCGAGCCGTGGCCGAGTTCGCGCATCTGCGGGACGATGGCTTGCGAGGCAAAGAAGACGTGGCGGAAATTGACCGCGACCGCGCGGTCGAATTCTTCCGGGGTGATCGAAGCGAAGTCGTAGCGCTGATCGTTGGCGGCGTTGTTGACGAGGACCGCGGCGGGGCCGAGCGCGGCGCGTATCGTGTCGAGCGCGGCGCGCAGGGCGGCGATGTCGGTGAGGTCGCAGCGCACGAAAAGCGGCCCGTCGCCGCCCCCCACGCCCGAGGCGGTGAGGGACGCGGCGAGGGCGGCGCCTGCCTCCTCCTGAAGATCGAGGAAGGCGATGCGCGCGCCGTTCTCGGCGAAGGCGCGGACAAAGGCGGCGCCGATGCCGCTGGCGCCGCCGGTGATGACGACCGTGCGGCCCTGGAGCGAAGCGTAGCGGGTGAAGGTCATCGCGCGGGCGCTCGTGAACGGGCGCACATCATAGCCCTCGGAGGGGCTGAGCAAAGCGATACCCGTCATCCGCTCGAAGGCCGCGGGTTACGCCGCGCTCCCCGCCCTACGGCGCTATGGCGCAGGCTCCTTCGGCGGATGGAGGCGGCTGGCGCCTTGCCAGATCTCGAGCGACAGCGAGTCGCCGCGTGCGGCGACTCGCTGTCGCGCTTGTTCGAGCGCCGCATCGAGGTTTTCGACCTCGATGTTTTCGGCCGCTCGGATATGTCCGTCCTTGTCGATGAAGTAGCAACGGTAGCGAGCCAAGCCCGCATCCCTTAAACAAGTGATGGGAATTATTTATGGCATTTCTGCAACTTGCCGGTCGAGCAAAATGATTCGACGCTAACCACGTTAAATATGGGCGTTTTGTTCGGAACCGCACATTGGAGAGGTGGTTCACAGTAGCGATCCGGTAATAATACGTCAGGTTATTGCTTTCCGATATTTGTGACGAGGTCGGTGACTTGGGGTCTCGGGAATGATGGCATAGCGGCGCGATTGGCCGCCTACTTGCTCCTGTCGAGCGCGACCGGCAGGATGCAACCGACACATCGTGGAGATCGGTCGATGAATGGCGCGGAAAGCCTGGTGCGCACGCTGGTCGGCGGCGGGGTCAATGTGTGCTTCGCCAACCCCGGCACCTCGGAGATGCATTTCGTCGCGGCGCTTGACCGGGTCGATGGGATGCGCTGCGTGCTCGGCCTGTTCGAAGGGGTGGTCAGCGGCGCGGCCGACGGCTACTACCGGATGAGCGAGGGGCCGGCGGCGACCTTGCTGCACCTGGGGCCGGGCTACGCCAACGCCGCCGCCAATATCCACAACGCGAACAAAGCGGGGTCGGGGATGCTCAACATCGTCGGCGACCACGCGACCTACCACCGCCAATACGACGCGCCGCTGACCAGCGATATCGAGACGCTGGTGAGGCCCAATTCGCATTGGGTGAAGACCTCGCCCAACGCGATGTCGGTCGCGGCGGACGGGGCGGCGGCGATCCAGGCGGCACGGACGCCGCCGGGACAGATCGCGACCTTGATCCTGCCGGCCGATACCGCATGGAACGAGGGCACGGGCCCGGTCGCGGCGCCGGCGGCGGCGCGGCGCGAGCCGGCCGCGGCGGCGGGGATCGAGGCGGCGGCGCGGGTGCTGCGTTCGGGCGAGCCGACCTTGCTGCTGCTTACGGGCCGGGCGCTGCGCGAGGACGGGCTGGCCCTCGCCGGGCAGATCTGCGCCAGGACCGGCGCCCGCCTGATGGCGCAGGGCTCGAACGCGCGGACGCAGCGCGGCCGCGGCCGGGTGGCGCTGGAGCGCGTGCCCTACGTCGTCGAGCAGGCGCTCGGTGTCTTGCAGGGGTTGAAGCACATCATCCTCGTCGGCGCCAAGATGCCGGTGGCGTTCTTCGCCTATCCCAACAAGCCGAGCCTGCTGTCGCCCGAGGATTGCCAGGGGCATGTGCTGTGCAAGCTCGACGAGGAGCCGATCGGCGCGCTCGAGGCGCTGGCCGAGGCGGTCGGCGCCAGCCGGACTCCCGCGCCGGTGGTCGACGAGGCGAAGCCCGAGCTGGCGACGGGGAAGATCGAGCCGATGGCGCTCGGGCGGTCGCTCGGAGCGCTGCTGCCGGAGGACGCGATCGTCGTCGACGAGGCGGTGACGACGGGGCGCGGGTTCTTCGCACCGACCACGGCGGCGGCGCCGCATGACTGGCTCAGCAACATGGGCGGGTCGATCGGCATGGGGCTGCCGGTCGCGACCGGCGCGGCGGTTGCCTGCCCGGACCGCAAGGTCGTTTGCCTCGAAGGCGACGGCAGCGGCATGTACACCCTGCAGGCGCTGTGGACGCAGGCGCGCGAAGGGCTCGACGTGACGACCTTGCTGTTCGCGAACCGGACGTACCAGATTTTGAAGGGCGAGCTCGCCAATGTCGGGGCGGGCAATCCAGGGCGCAAGGCGCTCGACATGCTCGACCTCGGCAACCCGAACCTCGATTGGGTCGGGCTGGCGAAGGCGATGGGGGTGCCGGGAGCCAAGGTCACCAACATGGAGGAATTCAACCGGCGCTGCGCCGAAGGACTTGCCGCCCCGGGGCCCTATCTCGTCGAAGTCGAGCTCTGACTTCCGAAAAATTCGTCGCGCTCGCCGCGCTTGCGGCGGTTGGAGCGTTAGTGACAGGGTGGGCGACACGGCGTGCGGCGCGCCCCGAGGAAGCGGTTCGGAGAGCGGCGCAGTCGATGGATGACGGTGTAAAACTCAAGGAAGCGGCGGTGCGGCCGAGCGCGCGGCATCAGCCTGCCGTCGACCCGCAGCAGGCCAGAGCGATCGTAGGGGCGCGCCACGGCGATCCTTTCGCCTTTCTCGGCATGCACCAAGACGAGGGCGGGCTCGTGGTGCGGGCGATGCTGCCGGGCGCCGTCGCGATGGCGGTGCTCGACGAGACGGGCGCGGTTGCCGGCGAGGGCGAGCAGGTCCATCCCGACGGCTTGTTCGTCGCGCGCATCGCCGCGCGCGACGAGTGGTTCCGCTACCGGCTGCGGGTCGATTGGGGCGGTGTCGAGCAGGAGTTCGACGACGCCTACCGCTTCCCGCCGGTGCTCGGCGAGCTCGACCTGCATCTCCTGGCCGAGGGCACGCATCTTGACAGCTATCGCAAGCTGGGCGCGCATCCGGTGAGGCATGACGGCGTCGAGGGCGTCGCCTTCGCGGTGTGGGCGCCGAACGCACACCGGGTCAGCGTCGTCGGCGCGTTTGACGCCTGGGACGGCCGCCGCTTGGCGATGCGCAAGCGCGACGCCGGCGGGTTCTGGGAGATTTTCGTGCCCGGGATCGGTCCGGGCGAAGTCTACAAATACGAGATCGTCGGCGCCGACGGCGTGCTGCTGCCGCTCAAGGCCGACCCTTATGCGGCGCAGGCCGAGCATCCCCCGCGCACCGCCTCGGTGGTTGCTGCGCCCAACGATTTCCTGTGGCAGGATGGTGAATGGCTCACCAATCGAGGCCGGGCGAACGACCGCTCGTCGCCGATCTCGATCTATGAGGTGCATTTGGGGTCGTGGCGCCGCAATTTGGCGGAGGGTGGAACCTATCTCAGCTACCGCGAGCTCGCCGAGCAGCTCGTGCCCTACGTCGCCGATCTGGGTTTTACCCATATCGAGATCATGCCGGTGACCGAATATCCGTTCGACGGCTCGTGGGGCTATCAGCCGGTGTCGCTGTTCGCGCCGACCTCGCGCTACGGCACGCCGGACGATTTCCGATCGTTTGTCGACGCCTGCCACCGCGCCGGGATCGGCGTCTGGCTCGACTGGGTGCCGGGGCATTTCCCGAGCGATTCGCACGGGTTGGCGCGGTTCGACGGCACCGCGCTTTACGAGCATGCCGACCCGCGCCAGGGGCTGCACCGCGACTGGGGCACCCTGATCTACAATTACGGCCGGCGCGAGGTCGCCAATTTCCTGCTGGCGAGCGCCTTATGCTGGGTGCGCGATTTCCACATTGACGGGCTCAGGGTCGATGCCGTCGCCTCGATGCTCTACCTCGACTACAGCCGGCAGCCGGGCGAGTGGATCCCCAACCAGTACGGCGGGCGCGAGAACCTCGACGCGATCGCGTTTCTGCGACGCATGAACGAGGTGGTGTTCGGCGAGGGCACCGGCGCCACGACCGTCGCCGAAGAATCGACCGCGTGGCCGATGGTGTCGCGGCCGCTTTATGTCGGCGGGCTCGGCTTCGGCTTCAAATGGAACATGGGGTGGATGCACGATACGCTCAATTACATGGCGCGCGACCCGATCCACCGCATGTTCCATCACAACGACCTGACTTTCGGGTTGCTATACGCCTTCCATGAAAATTTCATTCTGCCGCTGAGCCACGACGAGACGGTCTACGGCAAGGGCTCGCTGATCGGCAAGATGCCGGGCGACCAGTGGCAGCGCTTCGCCAATCTGCGCGCCTACTTCGCCTTCATGTGGACACATCCGGGCAAGAAATTGCTGTTCATGGGCGGCGAGTTCGCGCAGGAGCGCGAGTGGAACCACGATATCGGGCTCGACTGGCAGCTTTTCGACAACCCGCTGCACGCCGGAATGCATCGGCTGGTGCGCGACCTCAACTGGCTCTATCGCGAGGTGCCGGCGCTGCACCAGCGCGATTGCGAGGGCGACGGGTTCTCCTGGGTCGACGCCAGTAACGGCGCCGAGAGCGTCGTGTCCTATCTGCGCCGCGGCGAGGATGCGGCAGCGATCGCGGTCGTGGTCTGCAATTTCACCCCGGTGCCGCGGCACGGCTACCGGATCGGCGTGCCTTCTGCCGGATGGTATCGCGAGCGGGTCAATACCGACGCGCAGGATTACGGCGGCAGCGGCGTCGGCAATTTCGGCGCGGTCGAGGCCGAGCTTCATCCCATGCACGGCCGTCCTTTTTCGCTGTGCCTGAACCTGCCGCCCCTGGCGGCGATGATCTTCACCATTGAGCGGTAAGGCTGAACGGTGAGCGGTCGGTAATGGCGTCGCCGCGGGTATGGCCCGGCACTCCCTATCCGCTGGGCGCGACATGGGACGGGCGGGGGGTCAATTTCGCGCTGTTCTCGGCGCACGCGCAGAAGGTCGAGCTTTGCCTGTTCGATCGCTCGGGCAACCAGGAGCAGGCGCGTTTCGTGCTGCCCGAATACACCGACGAGGTCTGGCACGGCTATTTGCCCGAAGTGCGCCCCGACCAGCTTTACGGCTACCGCGTGCACGGTCCCTTCGACCCCTCGAACGGTTTGCGCTTCAATCCCAACAAGCTGCTGATCGACCCCTATGCCAAGGCCTTGCACGGCCCGCTGCAGTGGAGCGACGTGGTGTTCGGCTACCGGGTCGGCGGGCTGCGCGAGGATCTCGGCTTCGACCGGCGCGACAGCGCGCGGTTCATGCCGAAATGCCGGGTGGTCGAGACCGCCTTTACCTGGCACGAGGACAGGCTGCCGCGCACCGCGTGGGAGGAATCGATCATCCTCGAGCTGCACGTTAGCGGCTTCACCATGATGCACCCCGAGGTTGGCCCGGCGCAGCGCGGCAGCTTCGCCGCGTTGGCGACGCCGGCGGTGATCGATTACCTGGCCGAGCTCGGCGTCACCGCGGTCGAGCTGCTGCCGGTGCATGCGGCCGTGCCGGAGCGGCAGCTGACGCGGCGCAAGCTGACCAATTTCTGGGGTTACAGCTCGATCGGCTTTTTCGCGCCGGACCCGAGATTCCTGCCGACGGGCGCGATCGCCGAGTTCAAGACCATGGTGCAGCGCCTGCACGACGCCGGGATCGAGGTGCTGCTCGATGTGGTCTACAACCATACGAGCGAAGGCAATCATCTGGGGCCGACCCTGTCGTTCCGCGGGATCGACAACCTTTCCTATTACCGGCTGGAGCAAGACCGCCGCTATTACGCCGACTACACCGGCACCGGAAACTCGCTCAACCTCGACCACCCGCGCGTGCTGCAGCTTGTCACCGATTCGCTGCGCTACTGGGTGAGCGAGATGCATGTCGACGGGTTCCGCTTCGACCTCGCGCCGACGCTGGCGCGCGAAGGCGGCGAGTATTCGCAAGGCAGCGCTTTTTTCGATACGATCCGCCAGGATCCGGCGCTGGCCGGGGTCAAGTTGATCGCCGAGCCGTGGGATATCGGGCCGGGCGGCTACCAGCTCGGCAATTTCCCGCCGGGCTGGGCCGAATGGAACGGCCAATATCGTGACGTCGTGCGGCGCTTCTGGAAAGGTGACGGCGGGCTGGTCGCCGATATGGGATCGCGGCTCGCCGGGTCGTCGGACATCTTCGATCATCGCGGGCGGCGGCCGTGGTCGAGCACCAACTTCATCACCGCGCATGACGGTTTCACGCTGCAGGACCTGGTCAGCTACAACAGCAAGCACAACGAGGCGAACGGCGAAGGCAACCGCGACGGGAACGATGCCAATTTCAGCTGGAATTGCGGCGCCGAAGGGCCAAGCGACGACCCGAAAATCGTCGAGCTGCGCGACCGGCAGAAGCGCAACCTGATGGCGACGCTGCTGCTGTCGCTGGGGGTGCCGATGCTGGTCGCCGGCGATGAGATCGGCCGTACCCAGAAAGGCAACAACAACGCCTATTGCCAGGACAATGAAATCTCCTGGATCGATTGGCAGAATGTCCGCCCCGAGGACGAAGCGCTGCGCGAGTTCGTGCGCCAGCTCATACATTTGCGCCGGCGCCACCGAGTGTTTTCGCGGCCGCGGTTTTTCCGCGGCGAGGTGTTGTCGGAGGATGGGCTCAAGGACATCACCTGGGTCACCCCGGCGGGCGATGAGGCGACCGACGAGGACTGGCGCAAACCGGTCGCGCAAACCCTCGGCTATGTCCTCGGCGGCGCAGCCGGCGAGTTCTATACGACCGGCGGCCAGCGCGACATCGACGCCAGTTTTCTGGTGATGATCAGCGCCCACCATGAGGACATCGACTTCCGCTTTCCGCGGCTCGGCGCGTCGCTGGCGTGGGAGGCGCTGGTTGACACGGCCGAACCGAGCGGATTGGTCGGCGACGACAAGCTCTATGTCGCTGGACACACCTACACGCTGCGGGCGCGCAGCTTCGCGCTGTTCATCAACCGCGCCGGCCTCGACGGCAAACCCGTACCGCCCGACGCGGCGATCCGCGACCGGCGATGAGCAGCGCCGAGGCCTTTCATCCGATCGCCGCGCTGCTCGGCATCGAGACCCGTCACACCGATGCGCTCGGCGTCGTCCATGAGCCGGACGCCGAGACGCTGGCGGCGCTGGTGACCGCTTTCGGGCTGCCGCCGGATCCCGAGAGGGCGGCCGCGGCGCTCGAGGCGATGCGCCACACGGCGCCGCTCGGTCTCGATGCGCTCTATGTCCTGCGCGCCGAGGAACCGGTGCTGTCGACGGCGCTGTCGCGCGCCGACGGCACGGTCGAATGGCACCTCGATTTCGAGGCGGGCGGCGACGCCGAGGGCCGGTGGCGGCCGGGGGAAGAGGAATTTCGGCTGCCGGAGGCGACCCCACTCGGCTACCACCGGCTTGGCCTTTCGGCCGGCGGCCGGACGGCGGACATCGTCCTGGCGGTGACGCCGCCGTCCTGCCATCTGCCGCCGGAGTTGCGGCACGACGAGCGCTGCTGGGGGCTGACGACGCAGCTCTACGGGCTGCGCAGCGAGCACAATTGGGGCATGGGCGATTTCACCGACCTCGCGAACCTCGGCCGCGCGGCGGGGTCGATGGGCGCGGTCACGGTCGGGATCAACCCGCTGCATGCGCTATTCGCCAGCGAGCCGCGCCATTCGAGCCCCTACGCGCCATCGAGCCGGGTGCAGCTCGACTACCTCTACATCGACCCGGCGGTGGTCCCCGGGTTTGCCGAGGAGCCGGCGATCCGCGCGCTGGTGTCAGATGCCGTGCTGGCCGCGGCGCGTGCCGCCACTCTGGTCGACCACGCCGCGGTCGCGACGCTGAAGCGGCCGGTGCTGGAGGCGCTCTACCGCCGCTTTCGCCGGAATGACCTGCGTGCCCAGGGCGCCCAGACGGGCGCCAAGACCGAGGCGGGGAGGGAATTCCGCCGCTTCCAGCAGGACGGCGGCAGGACGCTCGCCGCGTTCGCGACATTCGAGGCGCTGCACGAACGCTTCAACGGCAATGGCGGCCAGTTTTCCTGGCACAACTGGCCGCCCGAGCTGCGCGACCCGAACGCCGCCGCGGTCGCCGAATTCGCCGCCACCCATCGCGAGCGGGTCGAGTTCTTCCAATTCCTCCAATGGCAGGCCGACAGGCAGCTGGGCGCCGCGGCGGAAGCCGGCCGCGCCCGCGGGCTGTCGCTCGGGCTGTATCGCGATCTGGCGGTCGGGGTTAACCCGCAAGGCGCCGAGGCATGGGCCGATCGGGGCCTCGTCGTCCCCGGCATCGGGATCGGCGCGCCGCCGGACGCGCTGAGCCGCGCCGGCCAGAATTGGGGGCTCGCCCCGGTCAACCCGCTGGCGCTGCGTCAGCGCGGGTTCCAGCCGTTCATCGCCGCGCTGCGCGCCAATATGCGGCACGCCGGGGTGCTGCGGATCGACCATGTGATGTCGCTGCAACGGCTCTACTGGGTCCCGGACGGGCGGTCGGAGGTTTCGGGGGCCTACGTCAACTATCCGTTCAATGATTTGTTGCGTCTGGTGACGCTGGAAAGCCATCGCCAGCAATGCGCCATTGTCGGCGAGGATCTCGGCACCGTGCCGTCGGGGTTCCGCGAGACGATGCGGGCGGCCAATCTGCTGTCCTACCGCGTGGTGATGTTCGAGCGGCGGTGGGACGGAAATTTCATCCCGCCCTATGAATACGAGCCGCTTGCCGCGGCCTCGGCGGCGACGCACGATCTGCCGACGCTGAGGGGGTTCTGGCTCGGCCGCGACATTGCCTGGCGGCAGCGGCTCCAGCTTTACCCGGACGCGGCGGCGGAAGTGGCGGATCTGTCCGACCGGCACCGCGACCGCTGGCAAATATTGGAGGCGCTGGCGCGCGAGGGGCTGATGGCGGCGCACCGCTTCGGCGAATTTCTGCCGCACGAAGCCGAGCCGGTGTTCACCGCGGAACTTCGCGAAGCGATCCTCGCGTTTCTGGCGCGGTCACGATCGCGGTTGATGCTGGTGCAGCTCGAGGATGTCGCGGGCGAGACCGAGCAGGCCAACCTGCCCGGCACCAGCCACCAGCATCCCAATTGGTGCCGACGCCTGTCGGCGCGGCTCGACGAGGCCTTGGGCGGGGCGGAAATGCAGCGCGTCGCAGCACTCCTCAACGAGGAGCGCCGGCGCGCCGCTTGACGGCGATCAAGCGCGGACGGTGACGCCTTTTCACTCGGACATCCGCTGCAGTTCACCGGTCTCGAACATGCCGTGGCACCCCTCAACGAGGAGCGCCGACGCGGCGCTTAGGTTATACAAGCGCGGACGGTGACGCCTTTTCCCTCGGACATCGCTGCAGTTCGTCGGTCGAACATGCCGCGGCACTCCTCAACGAGGAGCGCCGGCGCGGCGCTTATGGTAATCAGGCGCGGACGGTGACGCCTTTTTCCTCGAACATCTGCTGCAGCTCGCCGGTCTCGAACATCTCACGGACGATGTCGCAGCCGCCGACGAACTCGCCCTGCACGTAAAGCTGCGGAACGGTCGGCCAGGACGAGAATTCCTTGATGCCCTCGCGCACCGACGAGTCGGCGAGGACGTCGATGCCTTTGAACTTGACGCCGATATGGCTGAGGATCTGCACCACCGTCGCCGAGAACCCGCATTGCGGGAAGACCGGTGTGCCCTTCATGAACAGCACGACCGGGTTGTCGGTGACCTGCTGGCGAATGCGATCGTGTACGGTGGTGTCCATCTTGGTCCTCGCTGCCTTTTGCTCAGTCCTCGGGCGCGCTCGTCTGCAAGGCGAGCGCGTGAAGCTCGTTGCCCATCCGGCCGCGCAGCGCCTGATACACCATCTGGTGCTGCTGCACCCGGCTCTTGCCGCGAAACGCGCCGGAGACGACGTGCGCGGCATAGTGGTCGCCGTCGCCGCGCAAATCCTCGATCGAGACGCGCGCGTCGGGCAGTCCCTCCTTGATGAGACGCTCGATCGTCGCCGCGTCCATCGCCATTCGCCGTGTCCCCTCGTCGCTAGCCGCCGGCCATGTACGCCGGCAGCCAAGCCTCGTTGACGGCCTTGAGTTCGCTTACCGATATGGCATTGCCGCCGGGGAGTGTCAACGAACCGCCGCCGACCGTGCCGATCAATTGTGCGTATATGCCCTCGTTTTCCGCTTTGGCCAAGATGCTGTCGGGAATTGCGGTCTCGATCAGGTACCGCGCCTGGTCCTCGCCGAAGAGGCCGGCATTGCCGGCGGGCAGCGCGGCAAGCGCGATGCCCTTGTCGCCGGCCATCGCCATTTCGGCGACCGCCACGAGCAGGCCGCCGTCACTGATGTCGTGGCAGGCGGCGACCTCGCCGGCAGCGATCAGTCCGCGGACGAAATCGCCATGGGCGCGCTCGGCGGCGAGATCGACCGGCGGCGGCGGGCCGTCCTCGCTTCGCTCGATCTCGCGCAGATAGAGCGAGGCGCCGAGATGGCCTGGGGTCTCGCCGATCAGGATCAGCGCGTTGCCTTCCCGCTTGAGCGCCAGATCGATGGCCTCGGCCGCGTCGGCGATGAGGCCGACGCCGCCGATCACCGGGGCGGGCCAGATCGCGCTGCCGCTGGTCTCGTTGTAGAGCGAGACGTTGCCCGAGACGACGGGGTAGTCGAGCGCCAGGCAGGCCGCGCGCATGCCGGCGATGGCGCCGGCGAACTCGGCCATGATCTCGGGCTTTTCGGGGTTGCCGAAATTCATGTTGTCGGTGAGCGCCACGGGCAGGGCGCCGACCGCGGTCAGGTTGCGCCAGCTTTCGGCGACCGCCTGCATGCCGCCCATTTCCGGATCGGCGCGGCAATAGCGCGGGGTGCAGTCGGTGCACAGCGCCAGCGCCTTGGGACCGTCGCCGATGCGCACCACGGCCGCGTCGCCGCCGGGGCGCTTGACGGTGTTGCCCCTGACGAGATGGTCGTATTGCTGCCAGACCCAGCGCTTCGAGGCGAGGTCGGGGCAGGCGATAAGTTTTTTGAGGCAATCGAGCGGGTCGCGAGCGGGGAGCGACGCCGCGTCGATGTCGGCCGGCTTCTCGCGAGCCTGGCGCGGCCGGTCGTAGAGCGGCGCCTCGGTGACCAGCGGCCCGACCGGGATGTCGGCGGCCAGCTCGCCGTGCATCTTGAGGATCAGCCGGCCGGTCTCGGTGACCCGGCCGATGACGGCGAAATCTAGCTCCCATTTCTCGAAGACGAGGCGCGCCTCGGCTTCGCTGCCGGGGCGCAGCACCATCAGCATGCGCTCCTGGCTCTCGCTTAGCATGATCTCGTAGGGGCTCATGCCCGCTTCGCGCATCGGCACCCGGTCGAGGTCCAATTCGATGCCGAGCCCGCCTTTGCCGGCCATCTCGACCGCCGACGAGGTAAGGCCGGCCGCGCCCATGTCCTGGATCGCGACGATCGCATCGCCTTCCATCAATTCGAGGCAGGCCTCGATCAGCAATTTCTCGGTGAACGGGTCGCCGACCTGGACGGTCGGGCGCTTCTCGCCGGAATCCGCGGCGAATTCGGCCGAGGCCATCGTCGCGCCGTGGATGCCGTCGCGCCCGGTCTTGGCGCCGACATAGATCACCGAATTGCCGGCGCCCGAGGCGGCCGAATAGAAGATGCGGTCGGCGCGGGCGATGCCGACACACATCGCATTGACCAGGATGTTGCCGTTGTAGCTGGGATGGAACTGGCACTCGCCGCCGACCGTCGGCACCCCGACGCAATTGCCGTAGCCGCCGATCCCGGCGACGACGCCGGCGACGAGGTGCCGGGTCTTGGGATGGTCCGGGCTGCCGAAGCGCAAAGAATTCAACAGCGCGACCGGCCGCGCGCCCATCGTGAACACGTCGCGCAGGATGCCGCCGACCCCGGTCGCCGCGCCCTGGTACGGCTCGATGAACGACGGGTGGTTATGGCTCTCGATCTTGAAGACGACCGCGTCGCCGTCGCCGATATCGACCACCCCGGCATTCTCGCCCGGCCCGCAGATCACGCGCGGTCCTTCGGTCGGCAGGGTCTTCAGCCAGATTTTCGACGATTTGTACGAGCAATGCTCGCTCCACATCGCCGAGAAGACGCCAAGCTCGGTGTGGTTGGGGGTGCGGCCGAGGATCGCTTCGCAGCGCGCGAACTCGTCGGCCGAAAGCCCCATCTCGGCGGCGAGCGCGGGGGTGACGTTACTCGCGGTCACAGTGCGAGCCTCATTATTGTTTGGTCATAAATTTGTTGGGCCGCGAAAATTTGGTCGCGTTCGGTCATCTGTGTAACATCTAGCTCCGCCAGAGCCGACCGGAACGTATTGAGAAATTATCCCGTTTTTGACGTAAAATATATTGTTGCAAGCAGTAAACGATTGCATGCATTGAGAAAATTGGGAATACGTCGCAAAATCAACAGTAGATATGAAAATGTTTCCGCTTCCGCTGCATTGACCTAAGTTCTTACCATTAACATAATTTCTAATTTCTGTACCATCAGATGATACGGTTCGAACCACCGGCATGGTCAAGAAAACGGGGTGCTTTTCTAGAGTGGATACTGGTTGTCCAATCCAGGAATCCAGATCAGCTTCCCGAACGGAGGCACACCCGATGAGCGGTAGGGACGCAAAGAGAAAGCCGATGACTGAGGTTCTCATCTCGTACCGACGGCCCGAAAGGTGTTTATAGGCATTTTCCCCAAACTCTATTCCAGTTTATGCCAGGGTCGGGCGTCTGATCTTCGATTTTCTTGAGAAATTTATAAGGTATTGAGCGTTGCTCTAAATCAAATTTCCAATCGATATAGTCTGCAATTCCGTGAAAAAGGTGGTCTGGGTTCCTTGATTTAGAAATCTTAAGCGAGTGTGCAACACGTTTAAATTGATGCTCTACGTCTATTCCATATATCGGAGACGACAGCTTTTGCTCTCGAATGCGAGTTCGATCCAAACGCTCCGTTATCTGCTTGCAACACTCCGATTTTATGCACTCCATTTTGGATAGGAGTTGATCGGACAGTCCAATCGCCGTGGGAAAACCGTTCAAGCTATGCGGATTGGACCCGTCCCAGTGGCTTACCGTATTCAATTTACGTATTAACCTGTAACACTCACCGCAGTAGCCATGAGCAGCATGACGCCTTCTCGTGCCACCGCAATTTCGGCAGGCATTGAAATTACGGGACCATTGCCGCTCGCCCGTGTCGGTCATCGCGGTCAGGATAGGCTCACGGCAGCGCGCTCACTAGGCCATCGAACATGCCTTGGCCATCGGTGCAGCCGAGCAGGGGATCGGCCGAATTTTCGGGATGCGGCATCAGGCCGAGCACGGTGCGCGTCTCATTGAACACGCCGGCGATGTGGCGGGCGGAGCCGTTGATATTGTCTTCGTCGGTCAGCTCGCCCGCGGCGCTGCAATAGCGGAACGCGACGCGGCCTTCGCCTTCCAGCCGGTCGAGGGTCGCCGGGTCGGCCGTGTAGTTGCCCTCGCCGTGCGCCACCGGCACGCGGATCGCCTGGCCCGCCGCATAGCCGGCGGTGAAGATCGTTTGGCTGTTCTCGACCCGGAGGTGCACGTCGCGGCAGATGAAGCTGAGCGAGCGATTCGCCAGCAGCGCCCCGGGCAGCATGCCGGCCTCGGTCAGCACCTGGAAGCCGTTGCAGATTCCCAGGACCGGCACGCCCTGGGCGGCGCGCGCTTTCACTTCGCGCATGATCGGCGAGTGCGCCGCCATCGCGCCGCAGCGCAGATAGTCGCCATAGGCGAAGCCGCCGGGCAGCACGATGAGGTCGGCCGGCGGCAGCTCCGAGTCGCGGTGCCACACGATCGCCGGCTCCCGGCCGCTCGCCCGCTTCAGCGCGGCGCAGACATCGCGCTCGCGGTTGGAGCCGGGGAAGATGACGATTGCGGCTTTCATCCCCTACCTCGTCGTCCCCGCGATCCCCGGAACGGCCCGCGAGGGCCGTCCGTCCGGGGAGGGGACGACCCCAGGGCGGGCGGCGGAGCGGCTGCCCCTTGGCCCCGCTTTTGCGGGGGTGACGAATAAGACGATCTGAGCGGGGCCGTCATTCCAGCTCGATCGCGTAATTCTCGATGACCGGGTTGGCGAGCAGCTCCTTGCACATCGCCTCGACCTTCTCGCGCGCCGCGGTCGGGTCGTTGCCGTCGATCTCGATCTCGATCAGCTTGCCCTGGCGCACCTCGCCGATCCCGGAGAAGCCCAATGCGGCGAGCGCGTTGCCGATCGCCTTCCCTTGCGGGTCGAGCACACCGGCCTTGAGGCTCACATGGACCCGCGCCTTCATCGGCCGGCCTTCATTGCAGCGTCCTCGGGCCTTTGAAATCGGCGGGTCCGCCTTCGGGCAGGATGCCGAGCCGGCGGGCGACTTCCTGATAGCCCTCGGCGATTTTTTCGAGATCCTCGCGGAAGCGGTCCTTGTCGAGCTTCTCGTTGGTGCGGATGTCCCACAGCCGCATGTTGTCGGGGCTGATCTCGTCG
>DASRLO010000075.1:0-2348 GCA_035648415.1 Allostellaceae bacterium | reverse complement strand
TGTTCGACCTCATCGCCGAGCATCGCCCCGATCTCGATATCGGCGCGATCACCCGGCTGCAGCGGCTCAAGACCGGCGCGCTTATCGCCTTTTCATGCGAGGCCGGGGCGATTCTCGGCAAATCGCCGGCCGAGCCGCGCTTGGCGTTGCGCGGCTATGCTCATGATCTCGGGCTGGCGTTCCAGATCGCCGACGATCTGCTCGATGTGCAGGGCTCGGCCGGCGAGACCGGGAAGCCGGTCGGTCAGGACGCGGCGGCCGGCAAAGCCACCTTTGTCTCTATCCTTGGCGTTGAGCGCGCGCGGGGTCAGGCGCAGCTTCTGGTAGAACAAGCGATCAGGCACCTTGAATTGTTTGGAGAGAAGGCGGACCTTCTGCGGCAGGCGGCGCGTTTTGTTATAGACCGCCGGACATGAGGGATTGCGCGTGGATCGAATGAGCGAGGCGGCACCGGGCCGCGGCGAGAGCGCGACGCCGTTGCTGGACCTGGTTCGGTCGCCGGCGGATTTGCGTCTATTGCCGGAGCGCGATCTGCGCCAGGTGGCGGACGAGTTGCGGGCCGAGCTGATTGACGCGGTGTCGGTGACCGGGGGTCATCTCGGCGCGGGGCTTGGCGTGGTCGAGCTGACGGTGGCGCTGCATTACGTGTTCGACACGCCGCGCGACCGGCTGATCTGGGATGTCGGGCATCAGGCCTATCCGCATAAGATCCTGACCGGGCGGCGCGACCGCATCCGGACCTTGCGCCAGGGCGGCGGGTTGTCGGGCTTCACCCGGCGGTCGGAGAGCGAATACGACCCGTTCGGCGCGGCGCACAGCTCGACCTCGATCTCGGCCGGTCTCGGCATGGCGGTGGCGCGCGATTTGCGCGGCGAGCATCATCAGGTCATCGCGGTGATCGGCGACGGCGCGATGAGCGCCGGGATGGCCTATGAGGCGATGAACAATGCGGGGTCGAGCGCGTCGCGGCTGATCGTCATCCTCAACGACAACGACATGTCGATCGCGCCGCCGGTCGGCGCGATGAGCGCCTATCTGTCGCGCCTCTTGTCGTCGAAATCCTATCGCTCGCTGCGCCATCTGGCCGGGGCGATGGCGAAGCGCTTTCCGCGCTCGCTCGAGAGCGCGGCCAGGCGGGCCGAGGAATATGCCCGCGGCTTCGTCACCGGCGGCACGTTGTTCGAGGAATTGGGCTTCTATTATGTCGGGCCGATTGACGGCCATAACCTCGACCATCTTCTGCCGGTGCTGCGCAATCTGCAGGCGAGCGACGACAAGGGCGCCGTCCTCGTCCATGTCGTGACCCAGAAGGGGCGCGGCTATGCGCCGGCGGAGCAGGCGGCGGACAAGTATCACGGCGTCGTCAAATTCGACGTGGTGACCGGCCAGCAGCAGAAGAGCAAGGCGCAGGCGCCGTCCTACACCGCGGTGTTCGCCAAGGCGCTCATTGCCGAGGCCGAACACGACGAGCGCATCGTCGCGCTGACCGCGGCGATGCCGTCGGGCACCGGCCTCGACAAATTCGCCGAGCGCTTCCCGACGCGCTGCTTCGATGTCGGCATCGCCGAGCAGCATGGGGTGACCTTCGCCGCGGGCTTGGCGTGCGAGGGCTTGAAGCCGTTCGTGGCGATCTATTCGACCTTCCTGCAGCGCGCCTATGATCAGGTCGTCCACGACGTGGCGATCCAGCGCCTGCCGGTGCGCTTCGCGCTCGACCGCGCCGGGCTGGTCGGCGCCGACGGGGCGACCCATGCCGGCTCGTTCGATCTGGCCTATCTCGGCTGCCTGCCGGGCTTCGTGCTGATGGCGGCTTCGGACGAGGTCGAGCTCATGCACATGGTGGCGACGGCGGCGGCGATCGATGACGGCCCGTCGGCGGTGCGCTATCCGCGCGGCGAGGGCGCGGGGCTCGTCCTGCCGGAGCGCGGCGACGTGCTCGAGATCGGCCGCGGCCGGATTTTGCGCGAGGGCAGCACGATCGCGCTGCTGAGCCTCGGCACCAGGCTGCAGGAATGCTTGAAGGCGGCCGACGAACTCGGCCATTACGGATTATCGGTTACGGTGGCGGATGCGCGCTTTGCCAAGCCGTTGGACGCCCGCCTCATCGAGCGTCTGGCGCGCGAGCACGAGGTCATGATCACGGTCGAGGAGGGTGCCATCGGCGGCTTCGCCAGCCAGGTGCTGCATCATCTGGCCAATACCGGCCTGCTCGATCACGGGCTCAAAGTGCGGCCGCTGGTGCTGCCCGACCGCTTCATCGACCACGACCAGCCGCACATCCAATACGACCAGGCCGGCCTCACCGCCCGCCACATCACCGAAACCGCCCTCGCCGCCCTCGGACGGCA
>DASRLO010000074.1:0-33807 GCA_035648415.1 Allostellaceae bacterium | reverse complement strand
AATCATCGCGCCCAATCATCGCGCCCAATCATCGCGCCCAATCATCCCGCCCGCGCCTTTCGAAGCCGCGCTCGCCGGATCGGCGCCGATAGAGGGCGTGCGCGCAGATGTTGTCAAGTGCAACCGGCACGACCATTTTCCCGGTAAGTCCCGCCCCCGTCCCCTGGAGAACGCGATGGCCGCCGTCACCGAGCAGCAGATCCGCGATGCGCTGCGCCAGGTGCGCGACCCCGACCGGGGCGGCGACATCGTCTCGCTCAACATGGTCTCGGGGATGGTGATCCGTGACGGCAATGTTGGCTTCGCGATCGAGGTCGAGCCCGAGCGCGGGCCCCGCCTCGAACCGCTGCGCAAGGCGGCCGAGGCGGCGGTCGAGGCGCTGCCCGGCGTTCTCTCGGTGACCGCGGTGCTGACCGCCGAGTCGCGCGCGCCGGCCGGGCGGCCCGCGCCGCCGGCGCATAATCACGGACACGACCATGGGCACGGAGCCGGGCCTGGACCCGGGCCTGGAGCCAAGCCCGGACCCGGCTCGCCGGCGGCGCAGGCGCAGCGCCGCGGCGCGGTGCCGGGGGTCGGCGCCATCGTTGCGGTCGCCTCGGGCAAAGGCGGGGTCGGCAAGTCGACCGTCGCCGCCAACCTCGCGCTGGCGCTGAAGGCGAACGGTCTCAGGGTCGGGGTGCTCGACGCCGATATTTACGGCCCGTCGATGCCGCGCATGCTCGGCATCTCCGGCCGGCCGATGAGCCAGGACGGCAAAACGCTGATCCCGATGGAGAATTACGGGATCAAATGCATGTCGATCGGGTTTCTCGTGTCGGAAGACACCGCGATGATCTGGCGCGGGCCGATGGTGATGAGCGCGCTCAACCAGATGCTGCGCGACGTCGCCTGGGGCGAGCTCGACATCCTGGTCGTCGACCTGCCGCCGGGCACCGGCGACGCGCAGCTGACGATGGCGCAGCAGGTGCCGCTCGCCGGCGCGGTCATCGTCTCGACGCCGCAGGACATCGCGCTCATCGACGCGCGGCGCGGGCTCACGATGTTCCAACAGGTCAACGTGCCGGTGCTCGGCATCATCGAGAACATGAGCTATTTCCTCTGCCCGCATTGCGGCGAGCGCAGCGAAATCTTTTCGCACGGCGGCGCAAGGCGGGAGGCCGAGCGGCTCGGTTGCGACTTCCTCGGCGAGGTGCCGCTCGACCTGCAGATCCGCGAAACCTCCGACGACGGCCGCCCGGTCACGGTGTCGGACCCGGATTCGGCGCACGCCCAGCTTTTCCGCGAGATCGCCGCGCGGGTCTGGGCGAAAGTGTCGGGCGAGGGCGTCCGGCGCACGCCGCCGCGGATCATGGTGGAGTGACGACACCACTCCTCAGTTCGAGGTATAAGTTCTATTGACTGACGATGCGCGCGGCTAGCGACTCCACCTTATGCTCTCTCAAGGCAATTGGCCTCAGATACATCAAGTAATCGAACGAATACGGACAAGCAGCGCCTTAAACCCGCTGCTTTGGCTATGTGGACTGGTGACTCTGCCGGCTTGGAGCGTTGCGACTTGGGCCCTGAGTGGATGGTTGCAGATCGCAATGTTTTGCATTGGAACTGCGCCGCCCGCTTGCGCTGTGGTCGCCTATTTCCTACTGCTTTCCAGAGACCCAGATCGCCTCCAATCCGAACGCTTCCAGTTGACTCGGCAGCGCTATAGCCTGATCGGCGACGACCTTCAACGCGGGCAGACCATAGATGCAGAGGCAGAAGTCATAACCAATCCCGTAACTGAAGAGGCCCTCCGAGTGGAACCTAACGTATATCTCATCGTCTTTAATACGTCAGGCAGCATGGAATTAGTCTCCTCGTTGCAGCGCTATATCATGGATAGCAAAGACATAGTGGCATATTGGAATCATATTCCACTTGTTTATGCCGTTAAAAATTATCAATCTTTGCCAATACTAAGACAAAAACTTCAAGGTATTCTTGGAAATAATCAATTCTTGATAGCGCAAATTTATCCACATCAGGTTGATGGGCTACTCCCTCGAGCGGCATGGGATTGGTTCTCTCACAGCCATGGGCAGATGTCGGTCGCCCAATTACTAGAGAGGGAATTCAGCTAGCAAGCCGGTCATTGCGAGGAGACGCCGCCATGCTGCCGACACCAGGGTTTCATCATCTGCATTTGAATTCGCTCGATCCCGACGCGGCGATCGACTGGTACACGCGGCAATTTCCGTGCACCGCGAAGGGCGAGTGGGGCGGCCATAAGGCGCTCAAATCGGACAATGACGCGCTGATCCTGTTCGACAAGGTCGACCGCCCGCCGACTTCCGAGCCGCAGAGCGCGATCTGGCATTTCGGCTGGCACGTCACCGACTCCCGCCGCACGGTCGAGGACTGGAAGCGGCGGCCCGAGGTCAAGCTGCTGCCGCTCTACCGCGAGGAGGCCGGCGGCGAGGTTTTCGTCTCGAGCGACACCTGGCCCAATATCGGCAACACGCTGGGCCTCACCAAGGCGCAGATCGCCGAAGCGAAGGCCCGCCACGCCGAGCCGGTTCGGGTCGGCGGCTTCGCCTATATGCAGGGGCCGGACAAAGCGGTCTTCGAGATCGCCGGCAACCACGGCCAAGAGCGCTTCAACCACATCCACATGTGGCAGGACGACCCGTTCTGCGCCCTCATCTGGTACCAAAAGCACCTCAACGCGCCGCTGCGCCCCGGCTATGACGGCACCGATTTGAGCGAAGAGAATTGCAAGGTGGCGCGCGGCGCCGAGCGCACCTGGCCGGCCTTGAAGCAGGAAGGCATGTTCCGCACCCCGCGCGCCGGGGTCGAGTTCGGCGACGTGTCGGTGATGTGGTACGCCAACCCGGGCTCGACGCCGCTGGCGAGCCCGCTCGGCCAATTGCAGGACCATTTCGGCCTCAAGGTCGGCGACCTCGACGCCTGGGTCGACAAGCTCAAGGGCGAGGGAGTGAAGCTGCTGGACGGCCCCTACAAGCTCGGCCCCACCCGCGCGGCAATGATCGAAGGCCCGAGCAGGGAAGCGATCGAGCTGGTCGAGGTGCGGTAAGGCTTGCTTGTCCGTCTTCCCCGCTTGCGCGGGGAAGACGAGGGAAAGTTACCGCTCCGCCGGCGGGATGTCCTTCACCTGGGCGGAAAATGCGGCGGTGTCGGCAGGGTCGTATTTGAGCCGCCGGCGCTTCGCCGAGGCCGGCTGGCGGCCGAGCGACACCCCCGGCCGGCGCTCGGTCTTCGGCCGGATCGGCCGCTTCTCGAACCCGCCGCCGCAATTCGGGCAGACATTGTCGAGGTGCGTCTCGACGCACTCGGCGCAGAAGGTGCACTCGTAGGTGCAGATGCGCGCGTCGGCGGCATCGGGCGGCAAATCCTTGTCGCAATATTCGCAATTGGGGCGCAGTTCGAGCATTGTCTTTCCCCTCCCCACGCTCCCCGGCGCAAGCCGGGGCTCATCTTTCAATCGCACGAGAAGCGGAGCACTGGGTCCCGGCTGGTGCCGGGAAGCGAATGAACTACACCACCGCGACCGCCTCGATCTCGATGAGGAATTCGGGGAGCGCCAGCGCCGACACCGCGACGAGGGTGTGCGCCGGCATCTTCGGCCCGAAGACCTCGGCGCGGATCGGCCCGTAATCGGCGCGATGACGGATGTCGGTCAGGTAGGTGTTGACCTTGACGATGTTTGCCATCGTGCCGCCGCCGGCCTCGACCTGCGCCTTGAGGCAGGCGAGCGCGGCCCGCGCCTGCGCCGCGAAATCGCCGGGATGCGCGCATTTTCCTTCCGCGTCGTAATCGACTTGGCCCGCGATATAGAGCAGCGTCTGCGCCCCTTCGACCTTGACCGCCTGCGCATAGATCGGCGGGTCGTAAACGCCAGGAGCGGCATAGGGTGAGATTTTGGGCATCACTGGTCCTCCGTCAGGGTTCGCGCTTCAGCACCGTCATCAGTTCGCGCCACTCGCGCGGGGAGAGGCCGCTCGTCTTCTGTTCGACCTGCTCGCCCGCAAGCATCCGCTGGATCACCTCGATGCCGGTGGCGGAGATCGTGGCGGCGTTCATGCGGTATTCGCGGAAGGCGGCGTGGGCGAGGGGGACCCAGCGTTCGAGGGTATCGATCATTCGATCGGCGTAGGCGCGGATTTCGTATTGGGCGTGGGGGTCGGCGCGCAGGGTCAGGAAGTGCATCAAATTGTGCAGGTCGGTCTTCCAGTACCACTGCGTGTAGAAATTCAAGGACAGGTTCATCCGCGCCAACTCGCGGGCGAGGCCAGGCCAGGTCGGGTCGGCCGGGTTGCCGGCGGCGTCCTCGTTGAGCATCTCAGCATAGCCGGCATAGGCGCGCTGGGAATCCTCGCGCAGCAGGTCGAGGACGCGCCCTGCGGCTGCGCCTTCGAGGACATCGCCGCGGCCTTGGCGGTTGGTCGCGGCCTGGGCGGCGAGGTGCTCGGGGGCCGGGATGTAGAACTCGTTATCCAATATAGAATAGCGGGCGGAGTACTCGTTGACGTTGGCGGTGCGGTGGCGGATCCACTGGCGCGCGACAAAGATCGGCAGCTTGACGTGGTACTTGATCTCGCACATCTCGAACGGGGTAGTGTGCCGGTGCCGCATCAAATACTGGATGAGGCCGCGATCCTCGCTCACCCGCCTGGTGCCGCGGCCGTAGGAGACGCGCGCCGCCTGGACGATCGCGCCGTCGTCGCCCATGTAGTCGACGACCCGGACAAAGCCGTGGTCGAGAACGGGAAGCGCCTCGTAGAGGATGTCCTCCAGCGCCGGCACGGTGGCGCGGCGGGTCGGGCGGGTCGCGCCCCGCTCGCTCTCGATTTCCCGGCGCTGCTCGTCGGTGAGCGGCATGTGTTCTCCTCACCCAATCGTCATTCCCGCAATCCCCGGAACGGCCCGCTAGGGCCGGCCGCCCGTGGAGGGGATCCAGGGCGAGCGACGTGCCGGTTGCCCCGGACCCCCGCTTTCGCGGGGGTGACGATAAAAAAGCCGATCCTCGGGCCGATTGCGTTCCCCCTCGGCGCATCCTATATCTCGATTGTCGGGCAACCGACTATGGCGATAAACGGCTTATGGAATAAGCGTTGCGGACCCGGGGGCGGTACCCGGCGCCTCCACCAATTTCCGCCGGCCCTTTAGTAGAATCGGCCGGCGGCCTGCGGGGGTGAAACAGGCTCGACGCGCGTAGTAAAGATAGGAACCGTCGCTCGGCATGATACCACCGTTATCGGGTCATATCTTAGTTGCGAACGATAACTTCGCTTCAGAGGCACTCGCGGCCTAACTCCTAACGGAGTAAAAGCCTAAGGTAACTCGCGGTTCGGGGGGCACCGGGCAACAGAAGCCCCCCACTTCATTTGGGGTTCATTTCGGGCTCCAGCGCGGGCGGGCGGCGATGGCGCAGGATCTGTTCCACTACGACAAGATGGTCGAGCGTGCGCTGCGCGGGGTGATCCGCGACGCGCTGGTCCGGGTGGCGCGGGAGGGGATGAAGAGCGCCCATCATTTCTATATCGGCTACGCGACCACGGCGCCCGGCGTCGTCATCCCGCCGCGCCTCTTGGATCGCTTCCCGGCCGAGATCACCATAGTGCTGCAGCACCAGTTCTGGGATCTCTATGTCGCCGACGAAAGTTTCTCGGTGTCGCTGTCGTTCGACAAGCAGGTCGAGCGGCTGACCGTGCCGTTCGCGGCGATCAAGAGCTTCGCCGACCCGTCGGTCGAATTCGCGCTCGCCTTCGCCGAGCCCGCCCCGGCGCCCGGCAACGAAGCCGCGCTGCCCGCGATCGTCGACAAACCGGCGAAGCCCGCCAAGGCGCCGGCCGGCGAGAAGGGCCAGGTCGTCGCGCTCGACAGCTTCCGCAAGCGCTGAGCTTTCCCTCCTTGACCTACATGCACCCAGGCCGCGCTTGACGTTGCCGGCAAATCCGTGATCCTGCGCCGGCAACGGGTTGCGGAGCGGGGCATGAGCGAGCTGGACTTTCACGAGCTGTTTCCGCTGGGTGACGATCACGCGACGCCGTATCGCAAGCTGACCGGCGAGCATGTCTCGACCGCGGATTTCGACGGCGCGCGGATGGTCAAGGTCGCGCCCGAGGCGCTGACCCTGTTGTCGCAGCAGGCTTTTATCGATTGCGCGCATCTGCTGCGGCCGGCGCATCTCGAGTCTCTGGCGGCGATCCTCGACGATCCCGAAGCCTCGGCGAACGACCGCTTCGTCGCCTACGACCTGCTGAAGAACGCCAATATCGCGGCCGGCAAGGTGCTGCCGATGTGCCAGGACACCGGCACCGCGATCGTCATGGCCAAAAAGGGCCAACAGGTGTGGACCGGGTTCGACGACGCCGCGGCGATCTCGGCCGGCATCCGCCGCACCTTTACCGAGACCAATCTGCGCTATTCGCAGGTGGCGCCCTTATCGATGTACGAGGAGGTCAATACCGGGGACAATCTGCCGGCGCAGATCGACCTCTATGCCGAGCCGGGCGATTCCTACAAATTCCTCTTTATCGCCAAGGGCGGCGGCTCGGCCAACAAGAGTTTCCTCTACCAGCAGACCAAGGCGGTGCTGAACCCGAAATCCTTGATCGCTTTCCTCGACAAGAATTTGAAGAGCCTCGGCACCGCCGCGTGCCCGCCCTATCATCTGTCGATCGTCATCGGCGGCACCTCGGCCGAATTGAACCTCAAGACCGTCAAGCTGGCGAGTTGCCGCTATCTCGACACCTTGCCGGCGCAGGGCAACAGATACGGCCAGGCCTACCGCGACCGCGATTTCGAAGCGGAAGTCCTCGCCCTGACCCGCGATTTCGGCATCGGCGCGCAGTTCGGCGGCAAGTATTTCTGCCACGACGTGCGGGTGATCCGGCTGCCGCGGCATGGCGCCAGCCTGCCGATCGGGATCGGCGTGTCGTGCTCGGCCGACCGTCAGATCCTCGGCAAGATCACCGCCGACGGCGTGTTCCTCGAAGAGCTGGAGGCCAATCCGGCGCAGTACCTGCCGGAGATCGACGAGGCGACGCTGGGCGGCGCGGTGGTCAAGATCGACCTGCGCGCGCCGATGTCGGAAATACGCCAGACGCTGTCGCGTTATCCGGTCAAGACGCGGTTGTCGCTGACCGGAACGCTGATCGTGGCGCGCGACATCGCCCATGCCAAGCTGAAGGAGCGGCTCGACCGCGGCGAGAAGCTGCCGCAATACGTCAAGGACCACCCGATCTACTACGCCGGCCCGGCGAAGACGCCGGCGGGCTTCGCCTCGGGCTCGTTCGGGCCGACCACCGCCGGGCGGATGGATTCCTACCTCGACCCGTTCATGGCGGCGGGCGGCAGCTTCATCAGCCTCGCCAAGGGCAATCGCGGGATGGAAGTGCGCGAGGCCTGCAAGAAATACGGCGGCTTCTATCTCGGCTCGATCGGCGGCCCGGCGGCGCGGCTGGCGCAGGACTGCATCAAGAAGGTCGAGCTGCTCGAATATCCCGAGCTCGGGATGGAGGCGATCTGGCGCATCGAGGTCGTCGACTTCCCGGCCTTTATCGTGGTCGACGACAAGGGGAACGATTTTTTCGCGGGAATGTCGTGAACCGCGCCTGGCCTCGATCGCCTCGGTGCCGGGTCTGAACCGGGATCGCGGGGAGCGTCGATTGGATGGAGGCGACCCGCTCGCCGAGCTGCTGGCGGGCGGCAGACGGTCCTGGGACGGTTTTGTCCGGCGCTATGCGGCGCTCATCGTCGCCGCGGTGCGCGGGGTCGCCGCCGGCTCGGGCGACATCGAGGATTTGACCCAGGAGGTCTTCGTCCGGCTGTGCAAGGACGATTTCCGCCTGTTGCGCAGCTACGACGCGACCCGCGCCTCGCTGTCGACCTGGCTCACGATCGTCGCGCGCAGCACCGCGCGCGACGCGCTGCGCCGCCGCCGGCCCGACTCGGTGTCGATCGACCTGGTGCCGGAAATGCACCTCAAAATCGACGCCGTCGAGCCGGTGCCGAAGCTCAAGCTGCCCGAGGCGCTGCTGTCGCCGCGCCAGCGCGAAATCATCGGCATGCTTTACGACGGCGAGATGGACGTCGCCGAGATCGCCGCCGCGCTCGGCATCGACCGGCAGACCGTGCGCAGCGCGCACCACAAGGCGATGCTCAAATTGCGCGCGCATTTCAAGGCCGATATGGGATGACGACGGGAACCAATAGGTTGCGGGGATGGCCGGCCCGGCATTGGCGTAAAACCATGGGTGAAGGAGATTGCCCTTATGCCAGGTAAGGGAAGCAACGGCGCCGACCCAGCCGGATCGCGGGACCGGGAGCTGTGGCGGCGCAGCCGGGGTGTCGAGGCGCGGGTTGACGAGGCCGAGCGGTTTCTCGACCTCGCCGGGTTCGCCGACGGCCGGCTCGACGACGACGACACCGCCCGCGTCGCGGCGCTGCTCGCGCGCGACCGCGCGGCGGCTGCGGACGTGACGGCCGCGCGGGCGCTCGCCGAAGCCGCCGTGACGCCGGCAGACGAACGGATCGTGGTCCACGCCCTCTCCCTCGTCGACGCGGGAGCGGGCGCCGAGGTGATTGCCTTCCCGCCGCCCCGCCGCGTCGCGGCGCAGCCGTGGTTCAGCGCGGCGCGCTGGAGCGGCCTTGCCGCCGCGATCGTCCTGGCCAGCTGGCTCGGCTTCGATCTCGGCAGCGGGTTCTACGAATTCGGCGCGACCGCCCGCTCGCCCGACGATGTCTCGGCCAACGAACTCATCGATCCGGCGCCGCTGGTGCTGCGCGACTTCACCGAGAACTCGCAGATATGAGCGTCACCACCGCCGGCACGTCGCACGGCAGGCGGGCGCCGCGCAACCGCGCGCTCGCCGCGATCCTCGCGGTTTCGGTCGCGCTCAACCTCTGCGTCGTCGCCGGCGCCGTCTGGAGCCGGCTCAACGCGCCGCCACCGGCGCAAACCACCAGCGAGCGGTTCCACCGGCTGGGCGATGCGCTCGACCTGACGCCGCCGCAACGGGCCGCCTTCGACGGCTACGTCGCGGCGATGGCGACGCGCGGCGAGCGCCTGCGCCAGGAGATCGAGCCGATGTTCGACACCGCCTGGGCCGAGATCGCCAAGCCCGACGCCGATGAGGCGCGGGTGATGCAGCTGCTCGACGACGCGGGCAACCGGCGCCGCGCCTTCCAGCACGAGGCGGTCGGCGCGACACTGTCGCTGCTGGCGACCTTGACGCCCGACCAGCGCACGAAGTTCATTGCCGCCCAGCGCGCTTTCCACGCGGCGCAACGCCGCCGCCACGCCGCCGAAGCGCGCTAGCTCTAGGCTCGCGGGCCGCCGGCGATGTAGATCACTTGGCCCGAGATGAACGAGGCCTCGTCGCTGCACAGGAAGGCGATCAGATTGGCGACGTCGCGCGGCACGCCGGCGCGGCGCACCGGGATCTCGCGGGCGCGCTCCTCCTTCCACTCCTCGGGGTCGCGGCCGAGGCGGATTGCGGTCGCCCGCGTCATCTCGCTGTCGATAAAGCCGGGCGCCACCGCGTTCGCGGTGATGCCGTAGCGCCCCAATTCGATCGCCAAGGTCTTCGCCATGCCCTGCAACCCGGCCTTGGCGGCCGAGTAGTTGATCTGGCCGCGATTGCCGAGCGCCGAGACCGACGACAGGTTGACGATCCGCCCCCAATTGCGCTTGACCATCTCGCGCTGCGCCGCGCGCGAGCACAGGAACGCGCCACGCAAATGCACCCCGGCGACCGCGTCCCAATCGTCCTCGGTCATCTTGTGGATGAGGTTGTCGCGGGTGATCCCGGCATTGTTGACGAGGATGTCGAGCGAGCCCAGGCGCAGCGCCACCTCCTCGACCATGCGCGCGACCTCGTCGGCGGCCGCGACGTTGGCTTTGATGCCGATCGCCTTGACTCCGCAGCGCGCGGCGATGCCGGCGGCGGTCGCCGCCGCCGCGTCGATGTCGAGATCGCACAGCGCCACCGCCGCACCGTCCTCGGCCAGCCGTTCGGCGGTCGCCGCGCCGATCCCGCGCGCCCCGCCGGTGACGAGGGCGACCCGCCCTTCGGAGCGTCCCGACATGATGCTTTCTCCCCGATCAAATCACGCGGCTGAGTTGTAGCGCGGGCGCTACACGGCCGCATCCCAGAGTTTTAGGACACAATGCCTGGCGATGCCGCGAAAATCCCTATCGGCCGTCAGCATCGTTAGATCATGGCGAAGACAGAGCTGCGCCAACAGAGCATCGATGATGCCGGTCTGGATACCGTTGCGCCGGCAAGCGTTTCGCAGTTCGGCGGCGTCGATGTGATCGCGGCGATCGGGAACCACCAGCGGGAGCGCCGAAAATCGATCGAGGATTTGCACCCGATCCCTCGGCCCGGCAAAGCCCTGCAGTAGTTCCTGAAGGACGAGGCCGGTTGTAAACAGCATCTCACCGGCTTCGATGGCGCGGACGAGTCCGCGCACCTCCCGAGTTTCACCTCGCGCATCTCGCCGCAACGCCAGCGACCAAACGCTGGTATCGACGAACAGGCTCAATTGCGCGACCGCTCCGCTTTGTAGTCGAACCCGTCATCCCACTCCAGACTGCCGAGCAGATCGAGCATGGCCTTCTGCCGGCGCCGTGCGATGAATTCCTCAAGAGCCTTGGTTACGGCCGCCTTCTTGGTACGCTCGCCACTTACCTCCAAAGCGCGGTTGAGCAGAACGGGATCGATCGCCAGATTTGTCGCCATGTGTGAACCTCCACACATAAAATTACACATCGGTCCATCGTGGCGCAATCGCCCCCCGGCTCGAAGCTAAAGCGGCTACACCGCCATCCAGCCGCCATCGCCGTTGTAGCAGGCATAGAGATTGGAGAAGACCATCGAAACCTTCAGCGGTACGCCGTCGATCGAGCCTTCGTAGACGAATTCGCCGCCGGGCCGCTTCTGCGCTTTGGCCGATAGCGCTGCGTCAGCATCTGGTTCAACAATTTTCGCAACAACGGCGCTTTTGCGGTCTCTACCGAGCGGAGGTCGCCGGTTTTGACCAATTGCGCCGGCGGGTCGTCGCGCGGCTGAAAATCGAGCGTGGCACGGGTCCGCGTCAGGTGAGCCATGCTCTCCGAATCGTTCAAGAGGGCCCGGCTCATGCGCAGTCCGGCATAGCGAAACCCCAGCGCGAAACGGGGTGATTGAAGCGCCTGGTAACAGAAGGCGTAGGACGAATTCGTCCGGCGCACTTGCGCGTGCGCCGTTGCGATCAACGGAGGCGGAAAGAAGCGCAGCGCCGCCAACCGAGCCAACCCATCGATCAACGCGGTGCCGTCGTCAGCTGTAAGGGTCGCGAAATAGTCGAGGAATTTGACGGTTCCCGAGCTTGGGATGCGCGTCAGTGTCGGAAAGCCGCGCTGGGCTTCAACAGCAAGGTCGGCGCGGATCAACTCGGCGATCGCCAGGACCCGACCATCATCGGGCCCGATTTCGGCGAGGCGTCTGCCCATGGGCTACACCGCCATCCAGCCGCCGTCGACATTGTAGCAGGCGCCGGTGACGTAGCTGGCGCGCTCCGAGCACAGCCACACCACCATCTCGGCGATCTCCTCCGGGTTGCCCATGCGCCCCGCCGGGATCTGCGCCATGATCCGGTCGCCGCGCCGGCGCATCGAATCCTCGGTCATCCGCGTCTTGATGAAGCCGGGGCAGACGGCGTTCACCCGGATGTTGTCGTCGGCGTATTCCAGCGCCGCGGTCTTGGTGAGACCGAGGACGCCGTGCTTCGCCGCGACATAGGCGCAGGAGGTCGGCAAGCCGATGAGGCCGGCGATCGAGCCGGTATTGACGATCGCGCCGCCTCCTTGCCCATTAGCGCCTTGCGCCAGCATCTGGCGGATTTCGCGGCGCAGGCACAGCCAGACGCCCTTCAAATTGACCTCGATCATGCGGTCGAAGGCGTCCTCGCTCCAGTCGGCGGTCTTCTTGCCGCTGGCGTCGACCTGATAGGGCGCGATCCCGGCGTTGTTGAAGGCGCAGTCGAGCCGGCCGTGGGCGACGATCGTATCGTCGAGCATCGCCTTCACGTCCTCCTGCCGGGTGACGTCGCCGGTCAGGGTGATCGCCTGGCCGCCGGCGGCGTTCACCAAAGCCACCGTCGCGGCGGCCGCGTCCGCCGCGAAATCCGCGACCGCGACCCGCGCGCCCTCGCGCGCGAAGGCCAGCGCCGTGGCGCGGCCGATCCCGCCGCCGCCGCCGGTGACCAGGGCCGATTTGCCGTCGAGCATGCCGGGCATCATGTCCTCCCCGCGATCCGCCGCCCGCAGCATATACTGGCGCCTTGCGGCGAGACAGCGCGAGGCGCGGCGGGCGATGGGTTGGCGACGATACGGGATGGCGGGCACGCTGCTGCTGGGCCTCGCTGCCGGGCCGCGTCCCGCGCTGGCCGACAGCACGACGCTGCGCATCGTGGTGCCGCTCGACCTCGCCGCGCTGCCGCTGATCGTCGCGGCGCACGACCGCCTCGTCGAAAAACAGGCCGAGGCGCGCGGGCTCTCGGTCGGGGTGCAATGGCTGGTCCCCAACGGCGGCAACCCGATCGACGAGTTGCTGCGCGGCCAGGCCGACATCGTCGCGACACCCGACCTCGCCGAATTCCTCCTCGCCTGGGACCAGCACAGCGGCACGCCACAGGAAATCCGCGCCCTCGCCGCGCTGGCGCGCATGCCCTACCAGCTCTTGAGCCGCAACCCGGCGATCGCCACGATCCGCGATTTCACGGCGAAGGACCGCATTGCCGTGCCGGCGCTCAAATCCTCGCTGCCGGCGGTGATGCTGGAGATGGCGGCGGCCGACGAATGGGGCGCGGCGCATTACGACAAGCTCGACGCGCTGACCGTCGCGCGCGGCGCCGACGCGGCGGACAACGCGCTCCTTGCCGGCAAGGGCGATATCGACAGCGATTTCACCCGCGCGCCCTATGCCGACGACGAGCGCGCCGACCCGGCGATCCACCGGATCATGGATTCGTTCGACATTGCCGGGCCGCACAGCGTCGGCGCAATCGTGACGACGGCGCAGTTCCGCGACGCCAACCCGGCGCTGTGCGCCGCCTTTGTCGATGCGGTCACCGGCGCCGACGGCTTCATCAAGGAGCATCGCGGCGCCGCCGCCGAGATTTACGTCGACGCCAACAAGGCCCAGGGGATCGGCGCGGAGGATTTGACCGACATCCTCGGCGACCCCGACACCAGCTTCGCGACCGCGCCGGCCGGGATTGCGCATCTCGCCGGCTTCATGCACCAGATCGGCCGCATCAAGCACAGCCCCGATTCGTGGCAGCAGATGTTCTTTCCCGAGATCTACAAGCAGCCGGGAAGCTGAGGCGCTGACTTGCGCTGGTAGCTCCTGGAAGCTACTTTATGGGACATGCGCACCGTCGGCCTCAAAATCCTGAAGAACAAGCTCAGCGAGTACGTCCGCGCCGCCGCCTCGGGCGAGACCGTATTCGTCACCGACCGCAACCGGATCGTCGCCGAGATCGTGCCGCATCGCGCCGAGACGGGTCTGACGCCCTTTCAGGAAATAGGTGTGCGCGAAGGCTGGCTGAAACCGGCCAAGCGGCCCTTTGCGCCCCTGCCGCCGCGAAAGCCTATCAAGGGACTGACGCTTGAAAAGTTGATGGCCGACCTGGACCGTGATCGAGAAGATCGGTGATCTATGTCGATAGTTCGGTTCTGCTCGCCGACCTGTTCTCTGAGCCTCGATCGCCGCCAGAGGCGTTGTGGGACGAGGATTTGGCTTCAAGTCAATTGCTGGCCTATGAGGTATGGAGCCGGATTTATGCGTACGGCTCGACCGCTTCACATGCCGATCAAGCGCGAGCCTTACTGATCCGTGTGAGTCTGACCGAAATGAGCGCGCGGGTTCTCGCGCGCGCTTTGCAGCCGTTTCCTATCGCGCTTCGGACGCTTGACGCGCTTCATCTGGCAACCATGGATTTTCTGCGCCAGCGCGGCGAGCAAGTGGAACTCGCCAGCTACGACGACCGAATGCTTGCTGGGGCACGCGCCCTCGGGATCGCGCTTGTCGATGTCTGACCTGCACGCCGCCCGCGCGCGTTGATACCGCCCGGCCGCGACCCTATGTTCGCCCTCGCATGATCCCGCTCAGCCACATCCGCAATTTCGCGATCATCGCGCATATCGACCACGGCAAGTCGACGCTCGCCGATCGGTTGATCCAGACCTGCGGCGGGCTCGACGCGCGCGAGATGCGCGAGCAGGTGCTCGACACCATGGAACTGGAGCGCGAGCGCGGCATCACCATCAAGGCGCAGGCGGTGCGCCTCAACTACCGCGCCCAGGACGGCGAGGATTACGTCCTCAACCTGATGGATACGCCGGGCCACGTCGATTTCGCCTACGAGGTCAGCCGTTCGCTCGCGGCGTGCGAAGGCTCGCTCCTGGTGGTCGACGCGAGCCAGGGGGTCGAGGCGCAGACCCTCGCCAATGTCTACCAGGCGGTCGCCGCCGGCCACGAGATCGTCCCGGTGCTCAACAAGATCGACCTGCCCGCCGCCGAGCCCGACCGGGTCCGCGAGCAGATCGAGGACGTCATCGGCCTCGACGCCTCGGACGCGGTGCTGATCTCGGCCAAGACCGGGCTCAACATCGAGGGCGTGCTGGAGGCGCTGGTGACCCGCCTGCCGCCGCCCACCGGCGACGCCGACGCGCCGCTCAAGGCGCTCCTGGTCGACAGCTGGTACGATTCCTATCTCGGCGTCGTCATCCTGGTGCGGGTCAAGGACGGCGGCCTCGTTCCCGGCCAGAAGATCCGGCTGATGGCGACCGGCGCGGCGCACACCATCGAGCGGGTCGGCGTCTTCACCCCGAAGGGGGTCGCGGCGCCCGCGCTCGGCCCCGGCGAAATCGGCTTCATCACCGCCGGGATCAAGACCGTCGCCGATTGCCGGGTCGGCGACACCATCACCGAAGACCGCCGCCCGGCCGCCGCGGCGCTGGCCGGGTTTCAGCCGCTGCAGCCGGTGGTGTTCTGCGGCCTCTTCCCGGTCGATTCGGCCGATTACGAGCATCTGCGCGAGAGCCTCGGCAAATTGCGCCTCAACGACGCCAGCTTCGGCTACGAGCCGGAGACCTCGGCGGCGCTCGGCTTCGGCTTCCGCTGCGGCTTCCTCGGGCTGCTGCACCTCGAAATCGTCCAGGAGCGGCTGACCCGCGAATTCGACCTCGACCTCATCACCACCGCGCCCTCGGTGGTCTATCGCGTCCACCAGAACAACAACCGCATCCTCAACCTGCACAATCCCGCCGACATGCCCGATCCGGTCAGGATCGACCATATCGAGGAGCCGTGGATCAAGGCGACGGTGCTGGTGCCGGACGAATACCTCGGCCAGGTGCTGGCGCTGTGCGAGGAGCGCCGCGGGACCCAGCTCGACCTCACCTATGCCGGCAACCGCGCGATGGTGGTCTACCGGCTGCCGCTCAACGAGGTCGTGTTCGATTTCTACGACCGGCTGAAATCGGTGAGCCGCGGCTATGCCAGCTTCGATTACCAGATCGATTCCTACGCCGAGAGCGATCTGGTGCTGCTCAACATCCTGGTCAACGGCGAGCCGGTCGACGCGCTCTCCATCATCGTCCACCGCAGCCAAGCCGACCGCCGCGGCCGCGCGCTCTGCGAGCGGCTGAAGGATTTGATCCCGCGCCAATTGTTCCAAATCGCGATCCAGGCCGCGATCGGGGGTCGTGTTATTGCGAGAGAAACGGTCAAGGCGCTGCGCAAGGACGTGACCGCCAAATGCTACGGCGGCGACGTGACCCGCAAACGCAAGCTGCTCGAAAAGCAGAAGGAAGGCAAAAAGCGGATGCGCCAGTTCGGCCAGGTCGACATCCCGCAATCCGCCTTCATCGCCGCGCTGCGGATGGGGGATAGCTGACGGTCAAGATCCCTCTTGGCCTCTCGCCGAAAAAGCGCTGAAGCAACGGTCCGAACGCGTCGGTGACGCCAAGTGCCGCAAGGCGCGAGAACTCCGGGTAGTGTCCTCAAATTAGGACACTACCGATTTTTCTTGTCATCCCGGCGCAGGCCGGTACCCATGGAGCGATGGGTCCCGACCGTCGTCGGGAGGGTGGTGAGCAAGGAAACGCCATGGCCAATGACGTATTGACCGCCAGCCTGCCGCCGGTCGTCGAGATCGCGTCGGGCAAGCTCCGCGGCGCGGCCGCGGGCGGGATTCACGCCTTCAAGGGCATCCCCTATGCCGCGCCGACCGGCGGCGCGAACCGCTTCCTGCCGCCCCAGCCGCTACAACCGTGGGTCGGCATGCGGGATGCGCTCGCCTATCGCGGCCAGGCGCCGCAATCGCCGGCCCGGGTCAAGCGCCGCGGCGAGATGGACGACATCCTCGGCCCCGCCGACGCCACCCCTGAAATCGAGGATTGCCTGACGCTCAACGTCTGGACCCCCGGTCTGGCCGGTAAGCGGCCGGTGATGGTGTGGCTGCACGGCGGCGCCTTCGCCTACGGCTCGGGCAACCGCGCGGTGACGGATGGCGCCAACCTGGCGCGGCGCGGCGATGTGGTGGTGGTCAGCGTCAACCACCGGCTCAACATCTACGGCTATCTGCATCTCGAGGATATCGGCGGCGAGCGCTTCGCCGGATCGGGCAATGCCGGCTCGCTCGACCTGGTCGCGGCGCTCTACTGGGTGCGCGCCAACATCGCCGCGTTCGGCGGCGACCCGGCTTGCGTCACGATCTTTGGCGAGTCGGGTGGCGGCGGCAAGGTCAGCGCGCTCCTGGCGATGCCGGCGGCGAAAGGTCTCTTCCACCGCGCGGTGATCCAATCGGGCGCGGCGGTGCGTTTCACCACCCGCGAGCGCGCCAACGCCTTGGCCGGCGCGGTGCTGAAGCAGCTTGGCCTCGGCGACGCCGACAAGCTGCGGGAGGCGCCGCTCGACCAGCTCCTCGGCGCGATCGTGCCGGCCTCGCGCGCGGCGGGGCTGCGGGCCTATCCGCTGCTCGACCGCTACGATTTCGGCCCGGTGGTCGACGGCGCGGTGGTGACCCAGCACCCCGCCGAGCCGACGACTTCGCCGCTCGGCGACGACATCCCGCTGATGATCGGCGGCACCGCGCGGGAAGCGGCGCTCTTCCTCGACGACGACGCGGTCTGGCGCCGCACCCTCAGCGAAGCCGAGCTGCGCGAGCGCATCGCCGCAATCGCCGGCCCCGACACCGATGCGGCAATCGCGCTCTACCGCGAGCTTCTGCCCGGCGCGAGCCCCGCCGACCGGCTGATCGCGGCGCTGACCGGGTCGAATTTCACTGTCCGCACCTGGCTTTACGCCGAGCGGCGGGCGGCCAGGGTCAATGAAAAATCAGGCGGCGCGCCGGTCTATCACTACTCGCTCGACTGGGGGTCGCCGTTCGCCGGCGGGCGGATGGGCGCGCACCACGCGATGGATTTGCCGTTCGTCTTCGACACCACCGAGACGCCGCTGTCGACCCAGGGCGCCGACGGCGCGCCCGAGCTCGCGGCGGCGATGTCGGCCACCTGGGCCGCCTTCGCCCGCGCCGGCAAGCCCGACAACCCGGCGATCCCGGCGTGGCCCGCCTACACGACCGCCGGGCGCGCGACGATGGTGTTCGACACGCGCTGCCGCGCCGTCGACGATCCCGGCCGTGAAGCGCGGCTGCTGTGGAGCCGCGTCGCGACACGGGGATAGGGAGCAAACTAAACCCCTCTCCTGCTTGCGGGAGAGGGAGGGACCGATGCATGGCGATGCGAGGGTGAGGGTATGGTGGCCGCCGCCCTCACCCGGCTCCCCGCGGGTCGAGCCCGCGGGTTGAAGGCTCACGCGCTCGCCACCCTCTCCCGCAAGCGGGAGAGGAAGCTCAACTACCGCGCCTGGAACTGCGTCTTGCCGAAATAGTTCTCGCGTTCCTTGTCGGTGATCTGGCCGCGGCGCTGGTTCTCGGCGAGCACCGCGACGCCGCGCTGCACCGCCGGGCGCGACGCCATCGAATCGTGCCAGCGTTTGACGCCGGGATAGTCGTTGAGGTCGATGTTGCGCCGCTCGGCGCCGCGGATCCACGGGAAGGTGATGATGTCGGCCATCGAGTATTCGCTGCCGGCGAGCCACTCGGCCTCTTCCAGGCGCCTGTTGAGCACCCGGTGGAGCCGCGCCACCTCGTTGGTGTAGCGCTCGATCGCATAGGGGATTTTCTCGGGGGCATAGGCGGCGAAATGGTTCCATTGCCCGAACATCGGGCCGACGCCGCCCATCTGGAACATCATCCATTCGAGGCATTTGTAGCGCCCGACCGGGTCTTTCGGGATGAGCTTGCCGCCGGTCTTTTCCGACAGGTAGAGCATGATCGCCGCCGATTCGAAGAGCGTGAATTTCTTTCCGCCCGGTCCGTCGTGATCGACGATCGCCGGGATGCGGTGGTTGGGGGTGATCGCCAGGAACTCGGGCTTGAACTGGTCGCCGGCGCCGATATTGACCGGGATCACCTTGTACTCGAGGCCCAATTCTTCGAGGGCGATGTGCACCTTGTGGCCGTTTGGCGTCGGCCACGACCAGACTTCGATCATCGGTTCCTCCGGTTTGCGTTCGGGTTCGGATGGCGCGAGTTTAGCCGGGCTCGTCCCACTCGGCGAGGCGTTCGAGCCAGCCGCCCGCGGCACCGTAGCGCAGCCATTCCTCGAGATGGTCGCACCCGAGCTTTTGGTAAAAGCCGCGCGCCGGGTTCCAGTCGAGCACGTGGAAATCGATCCGGCCCCACCCGCGCTCCAGCGCGATCCGGGCGAGCCGCGCCATCAGCCGGCGGCCGACGCCGTGGCCGCGCGCCGCCTCGCGGACGAAGATGTCTTCCAGATAAAGCGTCGGCGTGCCGAGCCAGGTCGAAAACCGCGTGTGGAACAGCGCCATTCCCTCCGGTTCGCCGGCGAGCTCGGCGATCAGCGTCTCAAAATGCGGCTTCGGACCAAAGCCGTGTTCGCGCAGTTGCGCTTCGGTGGCGATGACGGCCTCCGGCGCCTTTTCGTAAAGCGCCAATTCGCGGATGAACCGCAGGATGAGGCCGCAATCTTCTTCGGTCGCGACCCTTATCGAGACATGGCTCACCGCTCGCGCCATTCGCGGGGGCCACTGCCCGGCGGGCCAAAATCCCTGGGGGCGAGGCCCGCCTGGAACCAGGTCACAAAGCTGTAGATGCTGTAGACCGGGAGGCGCAGATGGTCGCTGAGGGCGCGCGCATAGGGCACCATGTTGGTGCATTCGAGCACCACCGCGCCGGTAGCGGGATGCGCCGCGACCAGCGCCTCGCCGGCCGCGATAATGTCGCGCTCGGCCGCCGCGGCGTCGAGGGTCGGCATGTCGTCGACCATGCAGCGGGTAAATTCCGTGCCGCTGTCGGTGCCGGCCACGGGCGTCGCCGGATCGGCGCCGGCGGCGACCATGTGTTCGGGCGTGAGGCTCGCCGCGCTCACCGTCAACACGCCGACGCGCTTGCCCGGCGGCAGCAGGCGTTCGACAAGCGGGATCTGCATCAGGCTCGAGGTCGCGACCGGGACGCGCACATGCGCCGCGATCTCGCGCTGGTAGAGCGAGAGGAACCCGCAGGTCGTGGTGATGCCGTCCGCACCCAATTGCACGAGCTCGGCCGCCGCGTCGAGGAAGGCGTTGATGAGGCTCTGCGATTTATGCCGCACGACGCGATCGGGCGTTGCGCCCGGCACCACCTTGTAGAGCACCGGAAACGGCCAGGTCGTGCCGTTTCCCATATCGCCCGGGATGCGCGGGAACCGCGCATCGAGCATCAGGATGCCGACCCGGGCGCCGTAAAGCGCCTTGCCGCCATGGGCCATGCGGGATGTGTCGCCGGTCATGGCCCGGAGCTTAGCCGCCGGGCCATGACCGGACAATGTGGGTCTGCCTATTCCGCCGGGCTGCGGGCGAGCTCACCGGCTGCGGCGGATGCCTGGCGGTCGCTGGGGAGCGCCAGGAGAGTGATCACCGCCGCCAGCAGCGCAAAGCCCGCCAGCGCATAGAGCCCACTCGAAAAGCTGCCGGTAACGTCCTTGGCCCAACCGACGACGAACGGGGTGACGGTGCCGGCGAGATTGCCGACCGCGTTGATCCAGGCGATGCCCGCGGCCGCGGCGGTCCCGGTGAGGAACAGCGACGGCATCGGCCAGAAAGCCGGCTTCATGCCGTAGAAGCCGATGGTGGCGATCGACAGCCCGACGAGCGACACCCACGTTCCCAACGTATAGCCGGCCAACAGCAGCCCGGCGACCGCGATCAAGCAGGTGGCGAAGCAGTTCCAGCGCCGCTCCCGGGTGCGGTCGGTGACGTAGCCGCAGACCAGCATGCCCAGCGTGCCGACAATATAGGGAACCGATGCGGCATAGCCGGTCATCAGGTTGGACAGGCCGAGCTCCTTGACGATCTGCGCCAGGAACATGACGAGACCGACGCTGGCCGCGGCGATGCCGAAATAGATCCCCGCCAAGGCCAGGACCCGCGGGTTGAGCATCGACTGCAGCATGCTGTAGGTGCGCACCGACTCGACCGCGCGCCGCTCGCTCGCCAGTTCGGCCGCCAGCCAGGCCTTCTCGTCCGGGGCGAGCCAGTTCGCCTGTTCCGGCCGGTCGGTCAGGTACACTAGGGCGACGATGCCGAGGACGATCGCCGGTACGGCCTCGCATAGATACATCCATTTCCAGCCGGCGAGCCCGAGCACGCCGTTCAGCTCCAATAGGGTGGTCGAGACCGGCGCCCCGATCGCGATCGAGATCGGGATCGCGGTCATAAAGCCGGCGATGATCCGCCCGCGGTGCACGGTCGGGAACCAGTAGGTGAAGAACAGCACCATGCCGGGGAAGAACCCGGCTTCCGCGAGCCCGAGCAGGAAGCGCACGAGGTAGAAGCTGTACGGCCCGACAACGAACGCGGTGCAGGCCGAGACAATCCCCCACGAGATCATGATGCGGGCGATCCACAATCGCGCGCCGACCTTGTCGAGAATGATGTTGCTTGGGACTTCAAGAACGAAATAGCCGATGAAGAAGGCGGTGCCGGCGCCGAGGCCGAACGAGGCTTGGCTCAACCCCAGATCGCCGCGCATGGTCAGCGCGGCAAATCCGACATTGACCCGGTCGATATAGCAGATCAGGTACAAGAGGCCGGTAAAGGGCAGGATGCGCCAATACACCTTGCGCATCGTGCGCTGTTCGATCGTCCGCTCCATCAGGCTTCCTCCGGTAAGCACCATTGCGCGGCAAATGCCGCCCCGCCGCGGCTTCTGCCACGGTGTTTACGCTCGCCAGATTTGAAGCCGTCTGGATCGGCTCTATTCAGAGCGATCCGTCCTGTCTCGTTTCGTCGCCGAGTTGATGTCCCGGCGCGTAAACGGCGCCGGATGGATACCCACCCGGCGCCGCTTGTCGCAAGCCTAGTTCGTCAGCCCGTAGAACTTGGCGGCGTTCTCGCACGTCATCTTGAAGGTGATTTCGGCCGGCAGGTGGCTGAACTGCTCGTCGATGTACTTCTTCGATTCCGGCCACACGCCGTCGGGATGCGGGTAGTCCGAGCCCCACATCAGGGTCTCGACGCCCATCTCCTCGATCAGCTTGGTGCCGACGCGGTCGAACTGGAACGTCGCCTTGCATTGGCGGCGCCAGTATTCGCTCGGCATCATCTTGAGCTTCAGGTCCTGGTACTGGTCCTTGTACTCGAAATCCATGCGGTCGAGCACGTAGGGGATCCAGCCGATGCCGCTCTCGCCCATCACCATGCGAATATTGGGGAAGCGCTCGAACACCGCCGCGCCCATCATCGAGGTGAGGATGTTGCCGAGCGTCATCTGGAACAGGCAAAGACCCGCATAGGTCATCTGACGCTGGACCGGCAGCTCGTATTGCTTGCGCAGTTCGGGGTCGACCGACGGGAAGGTGTGGAAGTGCAGCGGCAGCTGCGTCTCGTTGACCGCTTCCCACAGCGGATCCCACATCGGGTGCCACATCGGCGTCATGTGCCACGAGCACGACAATTCGACGCCGCGCATCCCCATTTTGGCGACGCGGCGGACTTCGGCGGCCGCGGCGTTGATATCGCTATAGGGCAGGCAGGCCAGGCCAATCTCGCGGTCGGGGTAGTAGCTGCAGAAATTGTGCATGAAGTCGTTGTAGATGCGCAGCATCTCGTTGGCGGCTTCGGGACTCTTCATCTTGGCGCAGGCGGCGAGGATGCCGTAGATCACTTCGGCGTCGACGCCATCGCGGTCGAGTTCCTTGACCCGCAGGTGCGGATCGCCGGGGCGGCGCAGCCCCTTCAGCTTGAAATCGTCGTAGAGGCCGGCCTCGTGCATCTTGTCGACGCGCAGCTGCTTGCCGGGGACATAGGGCGTGCCCGAGGCGCCGACGCCGCCCGCCATGCCGTAATCGGCGCCGTTATTATCGACCCAGCGCTTGGTGCCGTCGGCCTGGTCGGCGACAAACGGCATCTGGTCCTTCAACGCCTGGGGAGCATTGGCGGTGAACAAATCGGGCGGGAGCCAGATCATGTCGAGATGGCAATCGGCCGAAATTCGCTTGTATTGCATCAGATCAATCTCCCTGCGGCGGATCGTTACGGCGGCGGATGATAAGCAACCGACAGCTTCCGCCACTCTATCGCAGGATTTCCGCGATGTCCCCCGGCCATATCGCGCGATTTTGCCGGGCTGTCATGCGGCGGCGGTACTATATTCATCGCCATGAACGACCTCGCAAACCCGGTCGACGACGCGGCGCGCCTCGCGCGGTTCGAGGCGCGGGTGGCGCGCGAGGACAAGGTCGAGCCCAATGACTGGATGCCCGACGCCTATCGCCGCACGCTGATCCGCCAGATCTCGCAGCACGGGCATTCCGAGATCGTCGGCATGTTGCCCGAGGGCAACTGGCTGACCCGCGCGCCGACTCTGCGGCGCAAGGAAATCCTTCTCGCCAAGGTGCAGGACGAGGCCGGGCACGGGCTTTATTTATATGCGGCGGCGGAGACCCTCGGCATCGCGCGCGAGGAGCTGGTCGAGCAATTGCTGACCGGGGCGGCGAAATATTCCTCGATCTTCAACTACCCGACCCTCACCTGGGCCGATGTCGGGGCGATCGGCTGGCTGGTCGACGGCGCCGCGATCATCAACCAGATCCCGCTCTGCCGCTGCTCCTACGGCCCCTATGCGCGGGCGATGATCCGCATCTGCAAGGAGGAGAGTTTTCACCAGCGCCAGGGCTTCGAGATCATGCTGACTTTGTGCCGCGGCGCCCCGGAACAGCAGGCGATGGCGCAGGACGCGCTCGACCGCTGGTGGTGGCCGAGCCTGATGATGTTCGGACCGCACGACAGCGACTCCCCGCACACCGACAACTCGACGCGGTGGAAAATCAAGCGCGTCTCCAACGACGAGCTGCGCCAGCGCTTTATCGACGCGACGGTGCCGCAGTCCCGCTATCTCGGGCTGACCATCCCCGATCCCGCACTGGCCTTTGACGAGGCGGACGGGCATTGGCGCCCCGGCGAGATCGACTGGGCCGAGTTCCGCCGCGTCGTCGCCGGCGACGGCCCGTGCAACCGCGAGCGCCTCGCCGACCGCCGCCAGGCGCACGACGACGGCGCCTGGGTGCGTGAGGCGGCGCTCGCTTATGCCCAGAAGCGGGGCAAGCCGAGCCCCCACCCCGACCCTCCCTCGCAAGCGGGGGAGGGGGTTCGCCGGGAACGTGATCCCAGTCCCAACCTTAGCCAAGCGACACCGCCGACAATCGCGCAGAAGCGCCCCCTCCCCCGCAAGCGGGGTAGGGTCGGGGTGGGGGTTGACGCATGACCGAGCCGATGATCCCGCTGTGGGAGGTCTTTGTCCGCGCCAAGGCGGGGCTGGCGCACCGCCATGTCGGCAGCGTCCACGCCGCCGACGCGGAGATGGCGCTACAGGCGGCGCGCGACGTCTACACGCGGCGCGGCGAAGGCGTGTCGCTGTGGGTGGTGCCGTCGGCGGCGATCACCGCCTCCGACCCGCGCGACGAGTCTGCGCTGTTCGAGCCGGCCACGGCCAAGCCCTATCGCCATCCGACCTTCTACACGGTGCCGGAAGAGATCGGCGACATGTGATGGCGGGTGCGTGGTTCGATTTCTTAATCGTCTTTCCCGCGAAAGCGACAAATAAAGGTGATCGATAGTTGGCTGCCGAGGCATTGTTCGACTATGTGCTCGGACTGGCTGACGATGCGTTGATCCTGGGTCATCGCCTGTCGGAATGGTGCGGGCATGCGCCGTTGCTCGAAGAGGAATTGGCGCTCGCCAATATCGGGCTCGACCTGATCGGCCAGGCGCGGCGGCTTTACGACTACGCGGGCGCGGTCGAAGGCAAGGGGCGCGACGCGGACGGGTTCGCCTACCTCCGCGACGCGCCCACCTTTTGCAATTTGCTGCTGGTCGAGCAGCCCAACGGCGATTTCGCGATGACGATCGCGCGGCAATTTCTCTACGCCGCCTACGCCGCGCCGTTGTGGCGGGCGATGGCCAATTCGGGCGACGCCGCCCTCGCCCGGACCGCGGCGGAGGCGCGGCATCAGGCGAGCTATCACCTGCGCCATGCCGGCGGGTGGCTGGTTCGGCTGGGCGACGGCACCGCGGAAAGCCGCCGCCGGGCGCAGCGGGCGCTCGACGCGCTGTGGCCCTATACCGGCGAGATGTTCGAGACCGACGACATGGTCACGGCCTTGGCCGCCGCGAACGTCGCGGCCGATCCGGGCATGATAAAGCCGGCATGGGACGAGACTGTCGATGCCGTGCTCGCCGAGGCGACCCTGGCGCGGCCGGCGGAGGGCTGGATGCAGTCGGGCGGCCGGCGCGGCCGCCATTCCGAGCATCTCGGCCACATCCTCGCCGAACTGCAATTCCTGCAGCGGGCCTATCCCGGCGCGACCTGGTAAATGGCCGCGCCGCGGTTTCACCGGCTGGCGGTCGGCGATAAGCGGCAGGAGACCGCGGACGCGGTGTCGCTCGCTTTCGCCGTGCCGGAGCGGCTGGCGCGCGCCTATCGGTTCCGGCCCGGCCAGTACCTGACCTTGCGCGCGACGATCGACGGCGAGGACATCCGCCGCTCGTATTCGATCTGCTCGGGGCTCGACGACTATCTCAGAGGGGGCGAACTTCGCATCGTGGTGAAGCGCGTTGCCGGCGGCGTGTTCTCGAACCATGTTGCGGGCCGGCTGAAGCCCGGCGATGGGATCGAGGTGATGACCCCTGCCGGGCAATTCACCCTGCTGCCCGACCCCGGCGGCGCGCGGACGCTGGCCGCGGTCGCTTGCGGTTCGGGAATCACGCCGGTCATGTCGCTGATCAAGACCATTCTCGCGCGCGAGAATGGAAGCCGGTTCGTGCTGCTCTACGGCAACCGCACCGGCCGCGACATCATCTTCGCCGAGGCGCTGGCGGGGCTGAAAGACCGCTATCTCGACCGGCTGTCCGTCGCGCATGTGCTGAGCCGGGAGATGCAGGACGTGCCGGCCCTGCAAGGCCGGCTCGACCGCGCGCGGATCGCCTTGCTGCTGCGCGGCGCGCCGGCGATCGACCATGCTTTCCTCTGCGGCCCGGCGGCGATGATGGACGAGGCCGCCCCGGCTTTGGCCGCGCTCGGGGTCCCGGCCGAGCGCATCCACCGCGAATATTACACGCCGGGCGAGGGCGGCCGGCTGGTGCCGCCGCCGCCCGGCGTAGCGTCGCAGGCGCCCTCCGCGATCGCCGAGATCGTCATCGACGGGCGGCATTACGAGGTGCCCTTGGCGCCCGGCGCGTCGATCATCGACGCGGCGCGCGCCAAGGGCCTCGATCTGCCGTTTTCGTGCAAGGGCGGGATGTGCTGCTCGTGCCGCGCAAGGCTGGTCGCGGGCAGGGCCGAGATGGCGGTCAACTATTCGCTGCAGCCGTGGGAGATCGCGGCCGGGTTCATCCTGACCTGCCAGGCGCGGCCGCTTACCCCGCGCCTGGTGCTCGATTTCGATCAAATGTGATCAGCGCTTGCCGGTGAAACTGGGCGCCCGCCCCTCGCTGAACGCCCGCACGCCCTCGGCGTAGTCCGGGGTGTGGCCGGCCTCGTCCTGAAGGTCGCGTTCGAGGTCGAGCTGCGCGTCGAGCGGGTTGGTCTCGGCGGCGTCGAGCGCGCGCTTGGTGAGCGCGATGCCGATCGTCGCCTGCTTGGCGAGCCGCGCGGCGAGGGCGTGCGCGGTATCCATCAGCCTGTCGTCGTCGACCGCCTGCCAGATGAGGCCCCATTCGGCGGCGCGCTCGGCCGGCAGCGGTTCGGCGAGGATCGCCAGAGCGCGCGCCCGCGCCGCGCCGACCAGCCGCGGCAAGAACCAGGTGCCGCCGCAATCGGGGATGAGGCCGATGCGCGAAAATGCCTGGATAAAGCTCGCCGACTGCGCCGCCAGCACGATGTCGCAGGCGAGCGCGAGGTTGGCCCCGGCCCCGGCGGCGACGCCGTTGACCGCGCACACCACCGGCATCTCGAGACCGCGCAATTTGCGCACCAGCGCGTTGTAGCGTTCCAGCACGGTCTTGAGGTCGGGCGGCCCGTCATCGTTGACCGCGACATCGCCCAGATCCTGCCCGGCGCAAAACCCGCGCCCGGCGCCGGTCACTAGGATCGCGCGGCACTCCGGGTCCGCCTCGGCCTCCGCCAGCGCCGCCATCAACGCGGCATGCATTTCAGCGTTGAGCGCATTGAGCCGGTCCGGCCGGTTGAGGGTGACCTGGCGATAGCCCGCGAGCTTTTCGACGAGGACGGTCATGGCATAGGGTTCCCTGTTGCAGCTCTTATTCACGCTTCCCGGCGAAAGCCGGGACCCACTCCGGCAACCCGTGATGGCCTTCGTCTACCTGCTCGCCAGCCGACCCTTCGGCACGTTGTATGTCGGCAGCACTTCCGATCTTATCCGCCGCGTGTGGGAGCATAAGATCAAAGTTGTCCCGGGCTTCACCGCGAAATACGGCGTCGACCGGCTTGTTTGGTTCGAAAATGCGTGAGTCGTTGGCAGCCGCCGCGCAACGCGAACGGCAAATAAAGGGATGGAAGCGAGCCTGGAAGATCGAACTGATTGAGAAAGATAATCCGCACTGGGCCGATCTCTATCCTGGTTTGTCGCCCTAAACCCAAGCTCCCGAGCCAATTGTAAAGTGGGTCCCGGCTTTCGCCGGTAAGCGGAATTAAATTCACCCCAACAATTTCGTGATCCCCAGCCTACCGGCCATCTTGTCGAGCGCCGCCTTGAGCGAACCGGTTATCGGGATGCCGTTGGCGGTGCGCTCGGCGATGCGCGCGGCCCGATCTTCGCCGGGCAGGCGGATGCGCTCGAAGCCCGGCAGCAGCGTCGAGCCGTGCAGCTGGCGGATCACGCTGTCGACCTGGCGCTTGAACACGGTCGGCTCGGCGAAGCGCTTGATGTCGAGGACGCAGATCGCCTGTCCGGTATTGGTCGGCGTCGCGTCGTCCTTGTTGAAATCGACGACGTCCTCGCCGTTGGCGGCGCCGTTGAGCGTGCCGGCCAAAAGGCCGAACATCAGCGACATCGCCGCCCCCTTGTAGCCGCCGATCGGCAGCAGGAACCCGTCATCGGCGCGGTTGGGGTCGGTGAGCGGCTGGCCCTTTCGGTCGATCATCCAGCCCTGGGGCATCGCCTTGCCCTGCTGCGCGGCCATTTTGACCTTGCCGTAGGCGGCGACCGTCGTCGCCATGTCGAGCACCAGCGGCGGCTCCTCCAGCGCCGGCACAGCGATCGCCAGCGGGTTGGTCGAGAGCAGCATGTCGATCCCGCCCCAGGGCGGCAGATGGTTGGCGTTGCCGACCGCGAAATAGACCCCGATCATGTCGTGTTTGACCGGCATCGCGGCATAGACCGCCGCGGCGCCGGCATGGTTGCCGTGCCGCGTCCCGACCCAGCCGACCCCTTGGCTGCGGGCGATCTCGATCGCGGTCTCGACCGCGCGCGACACCACCAGCGAGCCGAGCCCGTTATCGCCATCGACCAGCGCCGTGCCGGGCGCGGTGCGGTGGACGACGATGTTGGGCCGCTTGTTGATGCCGCCGGTCTGGATGCGGCGGATGTATTGCGGCAGGCGAAACACGCCATGCCCGTCGGCGCCGGAAATATCCGACTGCGCCATCAGCCCGGCCGCCTTTTGCGCGTCGGCGGGAGCGATTCCGGCAGCGCGGTAGGAAGAGGCGATGAACTCGATCAGCGCCGCGTGGCCGACGAGCGGTAGGACAGAGACTTCATCGGACATGGTGTTCTCTCCGCATTGTTAGTCAGCCGCAATGTCGGGATTGCCGCGATCTCGTCCTGCTTGGCCTTGCCGAGCCGATCAAGGTCATAACGCGACTGAAGGCTCAGCCATAGCTCGGGGCCATTGCCGCACAGCTTGCCGAGGCGCAGCGCCATCTCGGGTGTCATCGGCGCGCGTTGGGTCAGGATGCTGTGGAGGGTCTGTCGCGACACACCGAGCAGTCGCGCGATCTCCGCTTGCGTCCGGCCGAGTGCCGGCAACACGTCCTCGCGCAGCAACTCACCGGGATGCATCGGCGGCAAGCCTGTCTTCACGCTGCGCTGGGCCATCAGTGATAATCCTCCAGATCGACAGCCCGCTTCCCGCGCCAGCGGCAGCATACCTCGCCCCGGCGATGGCGGCGGCAGGGGAATTCTGCCAAGGTCGCGCACCGCCATGACCGCCGTTTCCCGCATCCGACCCGGATTTGAGCTCGGCCTCGATTTCTGCGTCTTCCTGTTTCTGCCGATCCTGGCCTTGGCCTCGCGCGGAGCGGCGCCGCTCGCCGTCGCCGCCGGGCTGTGCGCTCTCGGTCTCGCCGCACCGCGCAGGATCGCGGCGTGGCGCCGGGTGCGCGGTTTCGCGCCGATCTTCGCCGCTCTGCTGGTATGGGGACTGTTGTCGGCGCTGTGGGCGGTCGATCCGGCGCACAGCCTCTTGATCGCGCTGCGCCTCACCGGCCTCTTCGCGGCGGGGTTGGCGCTGGCGGCGGCGGCGCCGGAAATCGCCGCGCCCGGCCGGCTGCTGGCGTGTCTTTGCGCCGGGCTAACGGTGGCGCTGGCGCTGACGGTGGCGCAGTACGCCAGCAGCGGGGCGCTGACCGCCCCGTTCACCACGCGGGGGTTTATCGAACCGGCGCTGAACCGCGTCGAGGACGGTTTCGGGTTCGTGTTGTTGCCGCTGGTCGCGACACTTTTGCTGCGGCGCCAGCGCATCGTCGCCGGGCTGCTGGCGGCAGCGACGCTGGCGGTGATCTACGTGCTGGTCGGCGACGCGGCGCGGATCGCGTTCGTTACCGGCATCGCCGGCGCGGCGCCGATTTATTTCTGGCGACGCGGCGCGGCGCGCGCGGCGGCGATCGCCTCGGTTCTACTGATCCTGACCGCGCCGCTCGTTTTTCCGCCGCTTGCCCGGGTCGAGGCGGTGCGCGACCGCGCGGAGGCGTTCAAATTTTCCGCGTGGCACCGGCTGGAGATCTGGTCGTTCGCCGGCAGTCGCATCGCCGAGCGGCCGCTGCTCGGTTGGGGCCTCGATTCGTCGCGCGCGATCCCCGGCGGCACGGCATTGACCCCCGATGGCCATCAATGGCTGCCGCTCCATCCGCACAACGCGCCGTTGCAGCTATGGCTGGAGTTGGGTGTGCCGGGCGCGGCGCTGTTCGCGCTCTTCGCCGCGCGATTGTGGCTGGCGCTGGGCGCAGTCGCCTGGCCGCCGCTTTACGCCGCCGCGGCGGGCGGCAGCCTCGTCACCGGGCTGGTCGTCGCGCTCGGCAGTTACGGCATCTGGCAGGAATGGATGATCGGCAGCGAATTCCTGACGCTGTTCCTGATCCTGGTGCTGGCGAGAGTGGCCGTATCAGGTGTGGCCGCGCATCGGGGTGGCCTACGGCACCGCGCGAGCGGGAACCCCAATCACCCCATGCCCGAGACGCGCCGCGGCTCGATTTCGTAGATGACGCGCACGTCGCCGGGCTTCGACCAGGATGAAAGCCATGACCAAGCATCCTTCCCGCAGCGTCGCATTCAAGCGGCATGTCGCGCAGGAGTGCTTCGCACCGATCGTCAATTACGCCGCGGGGAAACCGCTGCGGCTTGCCGGGTAGATTTTCGGAACGGCTGGCCCTCGGGCGGTGTTCGACCAGCATCGAATACCAAAGGACAAAGCCATGAAATCGCTTCTCGCCACCGCCGCGGCCGCCGCAATCCTCGCCCTCGCCGGCCCCGTTTCGGCGCAGATGTACCCGCCGATGAACCCGCCGCCGCCGATGTATCAGTCGATGCCGCAGACGCAGCAGCCGATGGACTTGCAGCAGCAGCCGGTGGGAATGCAACAGCCCATGGGCATGCAGCAGCCGATGCAGATGCAGCGTCCGACCACGATCTCCGGCACGCCGGCATGGATGCAGGACGACGGGTCGTCGTCGGATCGCCCGATCCACAACCCGGGCGATGTTTCCGGCGACCGGCTCAATGCGCGCTACCAGGGCGGGCTGACGACGGCTCCGGGCACCGGCTTCCCGGCGGAGTGGAACCAGCAACGCTAGCTCCTTGAGGCCCGCGGCCCGTGGGCAGAAGGCTCACGGGTAAAGCCCGGCCAAGGGCTGCTTAGGTGTAAGTCGCGCCGACCGCAGAGGCGCCCGTCGACGGGCGCAGTTGCGCGTCGTGCCTCGCCCTCTGGTTGGGGTGCGCCATTGACAGGGTGAAAGCCCGCCGCCTATGATTGCATCGTCGACACGAGACGGGAAGCCGGTGGAAATCCGGCGCGGTCGCGCCACTGTAATCGGCTCGCGAGAAGAAACGCAGCCGAGAGTCAGACCCCGCTCGCGGACACAGGCCTCTAAACGGGACGCGCAATCCCAGGAGATCGCATGATGACGATAGCCATCTTCGCCCCGCCCGTGCGGCCCGCCGCGATCCCGTTGCGCGACGTATTGCCGTGGGCGATCTTCGGCGGGGTGCTGCTGTTGCTGGCGATCTATTTTGTCGGCTCCGAACAGGGTGCGACCTCGATCGTCTCCGGAATGTATATTCACGAATTCGTGCACGACGGACGGCATCTGCTCGGCTTCCCCTGCCATTAACCGGAAGACCCCGAGATGGTCGGCGCCTTGCTGTTGCGCGGCATGCTGGTCGGCGTCCTCGCGGGCATCCTTGGCTTTGCCTTTCTAAAAATCGCCGGCGAACCGCCGGTCGAGCGCGCCATCGCCTTCGAAACCCGGCTCGACGAAGCCAAGGCTGCGGCAGAAGCCCAAGCCTTGGCGGCCAAGGGTATCGCCGCACCCGAGCAACAACCCGAGCCCGAACTCGTCAGTCGCAAGGTTCAGGCCGGCATCGGTCTTTTCACCGGAGTCGTCGTCTATAGCGCCGCGTTCGGCGGCCTTTTTGCCTTGGGGCTCACCTCGGCGTACGGTCGCATAGGCCAATTCAGCCCGCGCGCCACCGCCGCCCTTCTCGCGGTCCTGGGAATCATCGCGGTCTATATCGTCCCCAACCTCAAATATCCGGCAAACCCGCCGTCAGTCGGCGACCCGGCGACCATCGGCATGCGGACGGCGCTGTACTTCGCGATGATCGCGCTGTCGCTCGCCGCGATGATCGCGGCGGGGGTGCTGCGGACACGTCTTCAGCCGCGATACGGCGGGTGGAACGCGGCGTTGATCGCGGGGGGCGCCTACCTTGTCGCCATGCTCGCCGCGGCTCTCGCCTTGCCGGCGGTCAACGAAGTGCCGGAGGGGTTCCCTGCGGTTGTTTTGTGGCAATTCCGGATCGCTTCCCTGGGAGCGCAATTGATTTTGTGGACGGCGCTGGGGCTGGGCTTTGGCGCGGCGGCGGAGCGGGTCGTCGCGAACCGCGATCCGCCGCACCCTGGCGCAGCGCCGGCTGCGGCGGATACGCTTCGCTCCCGCTGACGGTCGCGGCAACCCGCCCGCGCTCTCGCACCTCCGCTGCCGCAAGGATGATAATGCCGATCCGATTCGACGCCCCGTTTAACGACCGCAACGAAAATCTGCGGTCGAAGGTGATCGGCGTTTACGGCTTGCTGGCCGCCGCCAATGTCCTCGCCTGGGCCTGGGCGATCATGGCGTTCCATGATTTCCCGGTCCTCCTCGGCACAGCCGCGCTCGCCTACAGCTTTGGGCTGCGCCATGGCTTCGACGCCGACCACATCGCGGCGATCGACAATGTGACGCGCAAGCTGCTGCAGGAAGGACGGCGGCCGATAGCGATCGGGTTGTTTTTTTCGCTTGGCCATTCGTCGATTGTCGTCGGGCTGTCCGTCGCGCTCGCGATCACCGCGACGGCACTGCAGGCCCGGTTCGACGCTCTCCAGACCGCCGGCGCGATGGTCGGGACCGCGATGTCGGCGCTGTTCCTCTTCGCGATCGCGTTGGCCAATGTGCTGGTGCTGATCTCGGTTTATCGCGCGTTTCAGATCGTCAAACACGGCGGTCGGATCGCCGATGAAGACCTCGATTTGATGCTCGCCAAACGCGGTCTGCTCGGGCGTCTCTTCCGCCGATTGTTTCGCATGATCGAGCGGAGCTGGCAGATGTACCCGCTGGGGGTTCTGTTCGGGCTGGGCTTCGATACGGCGACGGAGGTCGGCCTGCTGGGGATCTCCGCGGCCCAGGCGTCGCAGGGTCTGCCGATCTGGTCGATCATGGTGTTTCCGGCGCTGTTCACGGCGGGCATGACGCTGGTCGATACCACCGACAGCATCTTGATGCTGGGCGCTTACGGCTGGGCCTTTATCAAGCCGATCCGCAAGCTCTACTACAATTTGACGATCACCGCGGCATCGGTCGTCGTCGCGGTCGTGGTCGGCGGCCTCGAGACGCTCAATTTGATCGGCGACCAGCTCGGCCTGAATGACGAGGGCGGCTTTTGGGGGGTCGTTGGATCGCTGAACGGCAATTTTGGCGTCCTCGGCTACGTCATCGTCGGCATCTTCGTCGCCGCATGGGTGATCTCTTATCTGGTCTACCGCGCCAACCGCTATGATGAGATCGAGGTCTCGTGAGACGCCCTGCTCGGAGAGATTGAAATGAGTGATGCAAAGCCGATTTCGGTGCTGGGGATTTGCGGCAGCCTGCGCAAAGGCTCGTTCAACCGCGCAGCGCTCAATACCGCGATCGCGCTCAAGCCGGACGGGATGAATGTCACCGTCGCCGACATCTCGCAGATCCCGCTTTATGACGAAGACGTGCGCGCCCAGGGCTTTCCGGCGCCGGTCGAGGCGCTGCGGCAGCAGATCAAGGCCGCCGACGCGCTGCTCTTCGCCTGCCCGGAATACAATTATTCGATGTCCGGGGTATTGAAGAACGCGATCGACTGGGCCTCGCGCCCGCCCGACCAGCCGTTCGCCGGCAAGCCGGTCGCGATCATCAGCGCGGCCGCGGGGATGGCGGGCGGCGCCCGCTCGCAGCTCCATCTGCGGCAGAGCTGCGTGTTCCTCGACATGCACCCGTTGAACAGGCCCGAAGTGCTGATCTTCCAGGCGCAGAACAAGTTCGACGCGCACGGCAAGCTGACCGACGACGTCGCGCGCGGGCTGATCGGCGACCTGATGGCGGCGCTGGCGCGCTGGACGCGGCGGGTCGGCGCGGCGTAGGAAAGCGGGCGGCGTTATATCGGGGATGGCGCCGCTGCACACCTCACCGCTCGCGTTTAAGTTTTGCGGTCTGGCGGTTCTGTGCGCTTGCGCCGCC
>DASRLO010000073.1:0-16541 GCA_035648415.1 Allostellaceae bacterium | reverse complement strand
AGCTCAGCTACGTCTCGACCGCCGGCGGCGCCTTTCTCGAATGGCTCGAAGTCCCAAATAGCGAATCGCCCCATCGGAATGCGTTCCTTGAACGGGACTCGGACCATCTCTTACCGGCCGCCGTTTGCCGGGCATGGACGAAAAGCACAGCTACCGCCCCGCCTCGTTCGTCATGATGATCGTACCGCTGGCGGCGAACATGCCGCCGACGCCGTGGCAGACCGAGATTTTCGCGCCGGGCACCTGGGCCGGGGCGATGCCGCGCATCTGGCGCACGCTCTCCTGCAAGGCGTACATGCCGTACATGCCGGAGTGCATGTAGCTGAGGCCGCCGCCGTTGGTGTTGAGCGGCAGCTTGCCGCCGGGAGCGGTGTTGCGCTCCCAGATAAAGCCCGCCGCCTCGCCTTTCTTGCAGAAGCCGAGGTCTTCGAGGCCGTAGATCGGCAGATGCGCGAAGGCGTCGTAGATCATCAGGTGATCGACGTCGCTGTGCTTGATCCCGGCCTCGGCGAAGGCGGTGGGGCCGGCGATGCGGAAGGCGCGCGAACTGGTGAAATCCTCCATCTGGCTCACCATCGGCGTCTCGACAGATTCGCCGGCGCCGAGCAGGTAGACCGGCTTTTGCGGGAAATCCTTGGCCCGCTCGGCCGAGGTCAGGATCAGCGCGCCGCCGCCGTCGGTCACCAGGCAGCACTGCAACAGCCGGAACGGGTAGGCGATCATCCGCGAACCGAGCACGTCGTCGATCGTGATCGGGTCGCGGAAGGTGGCGCGCGAGTTTTTCGCCGCCCATTCGCGCTGCACGACCGCGACCATCGCGAGCTGCTCGTGGGTGAGGCCGTAGGTCTTCATGTAGCGCAGCACCGGGATGGTGAAGAGCGTCGGCGGCCCCATCGGGCCGTAGGGCGCCTCGAACTGGCCGGCGAGGCTCGCCGCCGAGGCCGCCGGACGGGTGCGCCCGACGCCGGAGCGGCCGCTCTCGCCGTGGGTGATGAGGATGGTCCGGGCGAGGCCGCTTTCGATGGCGGCGGCGGCGTGGCGGACATGGATCATGAACGAGCAGCCGCCGACCGCGGTGCCGTCGACCCATTTGGGGGTGATGCCGAGGTAATGCGCGATGGTCACCGGGGTCTCGCCGGCGGTGGCGATACCGTCGATGTCCTGGGGGCCGAGGCCGGCATCCTGCATGGCGTTGAGCGCGGCGTCGGCGTGGAGGCCGATCTGCGACAATTCGGGGATGCGGCCCATCTCGGTGGTTTCGGCCGCGCCGACGATGGCGATGCTGTCATGCTTCATCGGATCAACCCTTCGCCGCTTGACTGTGAGCCGGCCGGAACAGCGGCAGGGTGATGTCGTCGTCGAGCTTCTCGAAGGCGACCTCGACCGGCATGTCGAGCACCAGCGCCTCTGGGGTCTGCGGGCAGTCGACGATGTTGGTCATCATCCGCGGCCCTTCGTCGAGTTCGACGACGGCGATCGCATAAGGCGGGGTGAACCCCGGCACCGGGCGGTGATGGATCACGTAGCTGTAGAGCCGTCCCTTGCCGCTCGCCGGGAACACGCTGACCCGGCGCGCCGCGCAGGCGGGGCAGAACGGGCGCGGCGGGAAATAGATTTTCCGGCAGGCATCGCAGCGCTGCAGGCGCAGCTCCCCGGCTTTCGTGCCGTCCCAGAAATGCTGCGTCTCCGGTGTCGGCTGCGGCCGCGGCCGCTGTCCCTCAGGCATCGTCTGCGCCCCTCTGGTTGATCCGAATCAAGATTGCCCGTTGCCGCGGTCTCGGGCAAACCAAACGATCTGTCCCGTCATTGCGAGAAGCGCGGCGACGAAGCAATCCCGATCGAGAGGCGCACGCGGGGCGAGATTGCTTCGCTGCGCTCGCAATGACCGCAAGCAGGGGAGCTAGCGATGATAACGCCTTCCTACGTTCGCACGATGGCCGCCTATAACAGCGAGATGAACCGGCGGCTCTATGCCGCCGCCTCGCGGCTCCCCGACGCGGAGCGTAAGCAGGCGCGCGGCGCCTTCTGGGGGTCGCTGCACGGCACGCTGGTGCATATCCTGTGGGGCGACGGCCAGTGGATGAGCCGCTTCGACGGCTGGGAGCGGCCGGCGGCGCCGATCAGGGAGAGCGACCGGATGATGGGCGACTATGGCGAATTGTGCGCGGCGCGGGTCAGTGCCGACGCGACTATCGAGCGCTGGGCGGGCAAGGTCGACGAGGCCTGGCTCGGGGCCGACCTCACCTGGTTCAGCGGCGCCGCGCAGCGCGAGATCAGCGCGCCGAAGCGGCTGCTCGTCACCCATTTCTTCAACCATCAGACGCACCACCGCGGCCAGGCACACACGCTGATCACCGCCGCCGGCGAAAAGACCGACGATACCGATTTGTTCCTGGTGATACCGCAGATGATCGCCTGACCCGCCGCTGCCGCTGCCGCTGCCGCTGCCGGGGGCGGAGTTCCGCACCGCGATAGCGTTCATGTCTTAAGCGTATCAGCCGGCCAGCGGAGAAAGCATGCCCAAGACGCGGCGCGAGCACGACAGCCTCGGCGAGATCGACGTCCCCGCCGACCGGCTGTGGGGCGCGCAAACCCAGCGCTCGCTGGAGAATTTTCCGATCGGGCGGCCGCGTTTCGTGTGGGGCCGCGGAGTGATCCGCGCGCTCGGCATCGTCAAGAAGGCGGCGGCCGAAGCCAATCGCGCGCTCGGCGAAGTGCCGGGCGAGAAAGCGGCGGCAATCGTCCGCGCCGCCGACGAGGTGATCGCCGGCGGGCTCGACGGCGAGTTTCCGCTGGTCGCGTTCCAGACCGGCTCGGGCACCCAATCCAACATGAACGCCAACGAGGTCATCGCCCATCGCGCGACCGCGCTCGGCGGCGCGGAAATTCACCCCAACGACGATGTCAACCGCAGCCAGTCGTCGAACGACGCCTTTCCGGCCGTGATGCACATCGCCGCCGCCGAGGCGATCGATGGCGCGCTGCTGCCGGCGGTGGCGGCGTTGCGCGACGCGCTCGCCGAGCGCGGCCGCGCGCTCGGCGACACCGTCATCATCGGCCGCACCCATTTGCAGGACGCGACGCCGCTGACCCTCGGCCAGGTGTTCTCCGGCTGGGTCGGGCAGCTCGACCAGGCGGCCTCGGGCATCCGCAGCGCGCTCGATCCGCTCCACGAATTGCCGCTCGGCGGCACCGCGGTCGGCACCGGGCTCAACGCCCCGCCCCGCTTCGGCGCGCTCGCCGCCGAGTTCGTCGCGAAAGAGACCGGGCTGCCGTTCCGCCCGGCCGGCAACCTGTTCGCGGTCGGCTCGGCGCATGACGCGATGGTCGCCGCCAGCGGAGCGCTGCGCACCCTGGCCGGCGCCCTCTTCAAGATCGCCAACGACATCCGCTGGTACGCGAGCGGTCCGCGCGCCGGGCTCGGCGAGTTGACGCTGCCCGAGAACGAGCCCGGCTCCTCGATCATGCCGGGCAAGATCAACCCGACCCAATGCGAGGCGCTGACCATGGTCGCGGTGCAGGTGTTCGGCAACGACCACGCGGTCGCCTTCGCCGGCAGCCAGGGCAATTTCCAGCTCAACGCCTACAAGCCGATCATGCTGTTCAACCTGCTGGAATCGGCGGAGCTCTTGGCCGACGCCTGCCGCTCGTTCGCCGCCAACTGCGTGCGCGGCATCGGCGCCGACGCGGACCGCATCCGCGAGCATCTGGAGCAGTCGCTGATGCTGGTGACCGCGCTTTCGCCGCATATCGGCTATGAGAAGAGTGCCGAGATCGCGCTCCTCGCCCACCGCGACGGGCTCAGCCTGCGCGACGCCGCGCTCAAGCTCGGCCATGTCAGCGCGGCGGAATTCGACGAATGGGGGAAGGCCGAGGATATGGTAGGGCCGGGGCTAAATCAGTAGCTCAGCAATGAAATCAACAAACTCCCCAGCGAAGTCGATGGCGGCGCTCGCCTGATCCAGCGGAACCTCCGCGCCAGGACCAAGCTCATAATCGGCGACTGACTTCAAATTGTATGCTTGCGACAAGAATCGCGCGAACTCGTCAAGCTGCCGGTCACTCTTCGCTAGTTCGAAAAGAATTTTTTGGACGCCCCGGTGCGTTTTAACCACCTTCCCTTGCCGCGAAAGGATAAGCGCCTGGGCCGCGTGAAAGCCGGCGAGATAGGCATCGCGACCGGCGTCTTCGCCGACACCCGCCGCAGGAATAATCCGAGCGCGAGCGGGGCATTCGCGGGCTTTGACAACGTGCTCCTTGGCTTCCGGCGTCACAAATCGATGCCGTCTCGCCGGATTTCGCCCATCAACGAGGTGCGTTCCCGATAGGCTCCCGCCGGATAGGGTTTCGCATCGATAAAGATGCCGGCCTGATCGAGAAGAGCGGCCCGCAGGTCGGCAAGACGATCGAGTTCAGCCCATCGGTCCGTCAGGTTATTAAGGAACACCGCGACGTCGTAATCGGAGTCTTCGTTGCCGTCGCCGCGCGCCTTGGACCCGAACAAGACGACGCGTTCGATACGTTTTCCATAGATCGCGTCCAGGGCCGCGCGAAGGCGCCTGAGGATCGGATCGCTGATGACGGCGATCATGTCCTAGGATAGCACACAGCAACAAACGGCCCAGTGCTTACAACGGAACCCGCAATGCCGCTCGAAGACCGTTTCGGCCTGGTGCTGAGCACGAGGGACACCACGGCGGCCGCCGATTACGTCGCCGCGGTCGATCTGATGCTGTCGGCCAATGCCGGGGCGGAGGCGCTGTTCGACCGCGCGCTCGCCGCCGACCCCGAGTTCGCGCTAGCGCATATCGCCAAGGCGCGGCTCTGCCAGGTGCAGGCGCGCATCCCCGAGGCGAAGGCGGCGGCCGCCGCGGCGCGCGCCCTCGCCGACCGCGTCGCGTCGCGCGAGGCGCGCCACATCGAGACCGTCGCGCTCGCGATCGACGGCAACGGCCCGCGGGCGATGGCGCTGCTCGAAGAGCACATCGCCGACTACCCGCGCGACGCGGTCGTGCTGTCGCTGGCGCTCGGCGTCTTCGGTCTGCTGGGGTTCAGCGGGCGGATCGACCACCACGAGGCGCAGTTGGCGCTGCTCGAAAGCCTGGCGCGGCATTGGGGCGAGGATTGGTGGCTTCTCACCTATCTCGGCTGGGGGCGGATCGAACTGGGCGACGTCGCCCACGGCGCCGCCGAGGTCGAGCGCGCGCTCGCCGGCAACCCGCGCAACGCCTTCGCCGCGCATGCCAGGGCGCACGGCTATTTCGAGGCCGGCGATCCAGACGGCGGCGCGGCTTTTGTCGAGGCTTGGCTGCCCGGCTACGAGCGGGCCGGCCAGCTCCACTGCCACATCTCCTGGCACCTCGCGCTGTTCGAGCTGGCGCGCGGCAATCCGGGCCGCGTCCGCGAGCTTTACGCCGACGCGATCCGGCCGGCGGTGTCGCACGCGCCGCCGCTGTTTAACCTGGCGGACGCGGCGTCGTTGTTGTGGCGCTGGCAGCTCTACGAGGCGGACGGCGAGGAGGCGGGCGGCGAACTCGGCGGCTGGGCCGAAATCGCCTCCCACGCAAAACAGCATTTCCCGCAGGCCGGTATCCATTTCGCCGATGTCCACGCCGCCTTCGCCGAAGGCGCGTCCGGCGACCACGACGGCGCCGAGCGGCGCATCGGCCAGAGCCGGGCGCGGCACGCGGCGGGCCGCCTGGCGCAGGGCCTCGTGGTGCCCGAGTTGTGCGCCGGCGCGGCGGCCTTTGCCCGCGGCGATTATCCAAGCGCTGTCGAACGCCTCGGCGCGGCGCTGCCCGAACTGGCGCGCATCGGCGGCAGTCACGCCCAGCGCGAGGTGTTCGAGGACACCTACATCGTCGCCTGCCTGCGCGCCGGAGAGCGCGACAAGGCGGCGGCTCGCCTCACCGCGCGTCTCGCCCGCCGGCCGTCGGCGCGCGACGAGGGTTGGCTCGCCGCGGCGCGGCGCCCCGGCCGCCGAGGTCAAGCCTGATCCGGCCAGGGAGATCTTTGTCGTTTGCGCGCATCCCTCGCCAGGTTTCGGAACTAAATGCGCGAGAGGCTGTTCAGCCAGGGCCACGATCTAGTCGAGGAGCCCGCGTTATGGACAAGGAACGCATCGCCGGCGGCGTCAAGAAGGCCACCGGTGCGGTCAAGAAGGCTGTCGGCAAGGCGACCGGCGACCGCAATCTCGAAGCCGACGGCCGCGCCGACAAAGCGCAAGGGCGGGTGCGCTCGGCCATCGGCAAGGCAAAGGACGCCGTGCGCGAGCTCACCGGCCGGCGTTGATCGCGCCGCTCCTTCAACCCATAAGAAACAAGGGGGGCGGCCATGCGTCTTCTGCTTCTGATCCTGCTGATCATCCTGGTGGTCGGCGCGCTGCCGACCTGGCCCTACAGCGTCGGTTGGGGCTACTACCCGTCCAGCGGGCTGGGTCTGTTGGTGGTGGTCCTGGTTATCGTCCTGCTCGTCGGGTGACGCGGGGCGGCCCATGCCGGGGCCGCCGTTGACAGCCCTGCCCTTCCCCCGCAAAGTTTTCGTGCTTTGGCGGACTTGCGGGAGGAAGCGGCGATGGCCTCTGACGAAAATCTCGTCCTCTATGAATGTGCCGACCGGGTCGCGACGATCTCGCTGAACCGGCCGGAAAAGCTCAACGCGGTCAGCGACGAGGTCGTCGCGCAGCTGGCCGAGGCGTTGCGCCGCTTCGACCTCGATCCGGAGGCCGAAATCGCGATCCTCACCGGCAAGGGCCGCGCCTTCTCGTCCGGCGCCGACGTGCACCAGCGACAATTGCGCAGCCGCGACGAGTTCGAGAAATTGGGCGGCCCGCAAGGCTGGGGCACCAATTCCGCCGATCTCTTTACCCGCTCGGTCAACTGGAAGCCGGTGATCGCCGCGGTGCACGGCTATGTGCTGGGGCTGGCGCTCGGCCTCACGCTCGAATGCGACCTGATCGTCGCCGAGGCCGGCACCCGGTTCCAATTGACCGAGACCTCGCGCGGGCTCGGCGCCTCGCGTTACTGGGCGCTCTTCCATTACCGCAACGCCGCCGCGTTCGGCGACGAGATCGCGCTGACCGGGCGCTTTTTCACCGCCGAGGAAGGCTTGGCCGCCGGCATCTTCAACCGCGTCGCGCCGGCCGGGCAGCATCTCGAAATCGCCCGCGAATTGGCGCTGCAGGTCGCGAAGAACCCGCCCTTGAGCGTCCGCTCCACGGTGCGCACAAGGCGCTGGTACATGGAGCGGCTGGTCAAGGAGGCGACTTTCATCGCCCAGCCGCTCCGGCTTTACCTGACCGAGGATTTCCAGGAAGCCGCCCGCGCCTTCACCGAGAAACGCCCGCCGCGCGGGTTCAAGGGGCGGTAGACCGGATGTCACGATGCATGCCCCTCTCCCGCAGGCGGGAGAGGGTGGCGAGCGAAGCGAGCCGGGTGAGGGTTGCCGCCGCGTTACCCTCACCCTCCCATCGCTACGCGATGGGTCCCTCCCTCTCCCGCAATGCGGGAGAGGGGCTCTGCGAGAGGCGTCGGTTATGTCTGTGAGCGAGCGGGCCAACATGCCGCTGGCCGGAATCACCGTGCTCGATTTGGGCCAGGTCTATCAGGGGCCTTACGCGACGCTCTTGATGGCGACCGCGGGGGCCGACGTCATCAAGATCGAACCGCCCAACGGCGAGCCGCTGCGCCGCCGCGCGCCGCCGGGCAAGAGCACGACCTTTCCGATCGCCATGCTCAACTCGAACAAGCGCGCCATCACCCTCAACCTCAAGGACGGTCGCGGCAAAGAACTGTTGTTCCGCATGGCCGAGAAGGGCGACGTGCTGCTGGAGAATTTCGCGCCCGGGGTGATGGACCGACTCGGCGTCGGCTTCGACGCCTTGCACAAGATTAACCCGCGCCTCGTCTACGCCTCGGGCACGGGGTACGGGTTGAGCGGCCCGGACCGCGACAATCTGGCGATGGATCTGACAATCCAGGCGGTGTCGGGCCTCATCAGCGTCACCGGCGAAGCCGACCGGCCGCCGCTCAAATCGGGGCCCGCGGTGGTCGATTTCCTCAGCGGCATCCATCTCTACGCGGCGACCGTCACGGCGCTCTACGAGCGCTCGGTAACCGGGGTCGGGCGCCGGGTGGAAGTGGCGATGCAGGAAGCCGCCTACCCGACGCTGACCTCGCAGCTCGAAGCCTATTGGCGCACCGGCAGGGTGCCGCCGCGCACCGGCAACGCCAGCCACAACCGCGTGCCGATCAACGTCTACGCGGCAAAGGACGGCTATGTCGCGATGAACCTCGCGGTCGAGGAGCACTGGCACAATTTGCTGGCCGCGATGGGCCGCGAGGATCTGCGCGACGACCCGCGCTACTCCAGCCCCGATGCCCGCGTCGCCAACCGCGTCGAGACCGACGCGCTGATCGAGGGCTGGACCAAGACGCTCGGCAAGATGGAGATTTTCGCCGTCGCCAAAGAGCGCCGCATCCCGCTGGCGCCGGTGCGCGACGTCGGCGAGGTGATGCACGACCGCCACATGCACGAGCGCGGCTTTCTCGACGATATCGAGCACGACGAGATCGGCCCGATCACGGTGCCGACCTCGCCGCTGCGCTTCCACGGCGCCGACCGGCGCGCAACGATTCCGAGCCCGAAACTCGGCCAGCACAACGACGAAATCTACGGCGGCTGGCTCGGGCTGTCGGCGAGCGAGATCGCTGCGCTGAAAGCCAACGGCGTGATCTGAACAGGGAGAGCAGCATGCCCCTACTCCACGAACAGCGCGGCCACGTCGCCATCATCACCCTGTCGCGGCCCGAGGCGCGCAATGCCTGGGGCGACGACTACAATACCGGCCTCAAGGAATTGCTGCCGCAGCTCGAAGATGACCGCGAGGTGCGCGCCGTGATCCTCACCGGCGACGACCGCGGCGCGGCATTCAGCGCCGGCGCCAACATCAAGAACCCGAAAACCCACACCACCGCCTCGATCTCCGATTTCATCGAGGATTTGCCGCGCCGCCGGCGCTTTCAGGCGATGAACCTGATCACCGATTTCTCCAAGCCGGTGATCGCCGCGGTCAACGGCTACGCGGTCGGCATCGGCTGCATCGTCACTTATTGCTGCGACCTGATCGTCGCCTCGGAGAAGGCCGAGTGGCGGCTGCCGCAGGTGGGCCTCGGCATCCTGCCGGCGCAAGGCGGCACGGTGCGCCTCGCACGCTGGATCGGCCGCGGCCAGGCGATGAAGGTGGCGATGGGGTTTGCGCTGACGGCCGAGGAAGCCTACCGCACCGGGCTCGCGCAATGGCTGGTGCCGCACGGCGAGCTGATGGCGCAGGCGATGGAGGTCGCCGAGCACATCGCCGCGCTGCCGCCGCTGGCGACCCGGCTCGCCAAGGAGGCGGTCAATTTCGGTCTCGACGTGCCGCTGCGCGAGGCGGCCAACGCCGACCTCTACCGCTTCATGGCGCTGGAGCTGACCGAGGACAAGTCCGAGAGCCACCAAGCCTGGCGCGAGCGCCGCAAGCCGCAGCTCAAGGGGCGCTGAGCGATACCAAAAAAACGACGTTTGCCGGCGGGACAAACCTATTCCGCGATCTATGCGGCTCTGATACGCTCCTATCCAAAGATAAAAGAACTTTAATCTGGGATAGGGGGAGGCAATGGCAGCAGCCGTAGGCGGCACGTTTTCCGAAGCCGAGCATCGCGCCCATCTGCGTCGGGCCGTGGTCGCCAGCACCGTCGGCACCACGATCGAATGGTACGACTTTTTGCTATACAGCATCGTGACGGGCCTGGTTTTTGGGAAGCTCTACTTCCCGGGCGCCGACCCGCTCGTCAGCACGCTGGAGGCGTTCGGCGTCTTCTTCATCGGCTTTGTCGCCCGGCCGATCGGCGCGGCGATCTTCGGCCATTTCGGCGACCGCATCGGCCGCAAGGCGACCTTGATCGTCACCCTCTTGATGACCGGCATCGCCACCGCCGCGGTCGGCCTCGTCCCCGGCTACAACTCGATCGGCATTTGGGGCGGCATCATCCTGACCTTGCTGCGCCTGATCCAGGGTATCGGCGTCGGCGGCGAATGGGGCGGCTCGGTGCTGCTGGCGATGGAATGGGCGCGCACCAACAAGAACCGCGGCTTTATCGCCTCATGGCCGCAATTCGGCGCGCCGGCCGGGTTGTGTCTGGCCAATATCATGGTGCTCCTGTTCAGCTGGCTATCGGGTGATCAGTTCTTCGTCTGGGGCTGGCGCATCCCGTTCCTGTTCAGCATCGTCATGGTGGCGATCGGGTTGTGGATCCGGCTCGGCATCATGGAGACCCCGGTGTTTCAGCGGGTCGTCGCCGAGAATCGCGTCGAGCGCGCGCCGATCCTCGAGGTGATCAAGCGCCAGCCGGGAACGATCATCCTGACCGCATTGGTCCGCATGGCCGAGCAATCGCCCGGCTATATCTTCAACGCCTTCATCTTCAGCTACGGCACCACGGTACTGGGCGCCTCGCGCAACCTGCTGCTGGTCGGGCTTATGGTCAGCACCGCGCTCGGCTTCATGTGGGTCACGGTCGCGGGCGCGATCTCCGACCACATCGGCCGGCGCCAGATGTACATTATCGGCTGCATTTTCGTTGCCGCGTTCACCTTCGCCTACTTCGCGATGCTCGACACCAGGGTGCCGCTGATGATCTTCATCGCGGTGGCGCTGTCGTTCATCCCGGTGATGACGATGTACGGGCCGGAGGCGGCGCTGATCGCCGAAGCCTTCACCCCGCGGCTGCGCTATAGCGGGGCATCGCTCGGCTACCAACTCGCCTCGATCATCGCCGGCGGACCGGCGCCGTTTATCTCGACCTGGCTATTCAAGACGTACAATTCGACGTTTCCGATCGGGATTTACGTCGTGATCTGCGCGATCATCAGCATTGGCGCGGCGTTAATGCTGCCGGACTACACCAACAAGGAAATCTCGACCGAGGCGCAATACGAACCCGCCTTGTAACGGACGACCGCCGACGGCGGGGCCGGGTCAACCCCGCCGTCGGCGGGATTCAACCAAGAGATGTTCCTATGATAAGGCGCGGCTGACCGTCGGCGGATAACCTCCCTGTACAAAACAAAAGTACAGGGAGGAGATATCATGGCCGCGACGGATGTCGTTATCGGTGCGCTGTCCGAGTCTGAGCACCGCGCACAGCTGCGCAAGGCGGTGGTCGCCAGCACGGTCGGCACGACGATCGAGTGGTACGATTTCCTGCTGTACAGCATTGTCACCCCACTGGTCTTCGGCAAGCTGTTCTTCCCGCACTCGGACCCGCTGATCGGCGTGCTGGAGGCATTCTCGATCTATTTCGTCGGCTTTATCGGGCGGCCGATCGGCGGCTTCATCTTTGGCCATTACGGCGATCGCATTGGCCGGAAGGCGGCGCTCATCACGACGCTGCTGATTACCGGGTTGTCGACCTTCGCGGTCGGTTTCGTCCCGGGCTATGACTCGATCGGCATATGGGGCGCGGTGCTGCTGACCGTCATCCGCATGATCCAGGGCATCGGCGTCGGCGGCGAATGGGGCGGCTCGGTGCTGTTCTCGATGGAATGGGCGCGCACCAACAAACACCGCGGCTTTATCACCTCATGGCCGCAGCTCGGCGGACCCGCCGGACTGTTCCTCGCCAACATGGCGGTGCTGATCGGCAGCTCGATCGCCGGCGACAAGTTCTTCGCCTGGGGCTGGCGCATCCCGTTCTGGCTCAGCATCATCATGGTCGCGATCGGGCTTTACATCCGGCTCGGCATCCTCGAAACCCCGGTCTTCCGCAAGATCGTCGCCGAGGAGCGCGTCGAGCGGGTGCCGGCGATCGAGGTGATGAAGCGTCAGCCGAAACAGGTCTTCCTGGCCATGTTCGCGCGCAGCGCGGAGCAGGGCCCGGCCTACATCTACCTGGCCTTCATCTTCGCGTATAACAATCAGGTCATGCACATGTCGCGCGATTTTGTGCTGTGGTCGCTGATCGTCGCGGGCCTGGTATCATTCATCAGCATTCCGCTTTCCGACGCGCTGTCCGACCGCTTCGGCCGCAAGCGCGTCTACATCATCGGCTCGATCCTGACCGGGATATACGGATTCGTCTATTTCGGGCTGTTGAACTCGCTGGCGCCGGCGCTGATCGTCATCGCCATCATTGTGTCGTTTATCCCGCACGACATCATGTACGGACCGCAGGCCGCGTTGATCTCCGAACAGTTCACGCCGCGCCTGCGCTACAGCGGAACCTCGATCGGCTACCAGCTCGCCTCGCTGACCGCCGGCGGCCCGGCGCCGCTCATCGCGACGGCGTTGTTCGCCGCCTATCACTCCAGCGTCGCCATCGCCGGCTATATCGCCATCATGGCCGTCGTCAGCGTCGTCGCGACGGCGTTTATGAAGGACTACACCGGCCAGGATATCTCGGCAGAAACCGTCTGATCGCACACTCCAACTGCGCCGGCGGGGAATAGCTCAGCCCCGCCGGCGTTGTCGCGCCGGCAACGGTGCAGAGTAACTCCAGGCAATGTCCCGACTGAGGATTATCGTGGCCGGCATGGCCGCGCAGTACCCGGTCGGCGGCGTCGCCTGGGATTACCTGCAATACGCGATCGGCCTCGCCCGGCTCGGCCACGATGTCGTCTATCACGAAGACACCTGGTGCTGGCCGTATCATCCGCCGCTGCGGACGATGACCGACAGCCCCGACTACTCGGCGGCCTATCTGCGCGATTTCTTCGCCCGTTACGCGCCGGAGCTCGCCGAGCGCTGGCATTATCAGCATTTGCACGAGACCAGCCGCGGCATGAGCCGCGCCGCCTTCGACCAATTCGCGAAGGCGGCCGACCTCTTCATCAATGTCAGCGGCGGCAGCTTCTTCCCCGACGCGCTGGCGCCATCGTGCCTGAAGCTGTTTGTCGATACCGACCCCGGCTACAACCAGATCATCCTTTCCGAGCGCCCGTCCTGGTCGGAGAATGTCGACCGCTGGTGCGCCGCCGTCCGCGCGCACGACCGCCATTTCACCTATGCCGAGAATTTCGGGCATGCCGATTGCACGATGCCGGCGGCGGGGATCGCCTGGCGCAAGACGCGTATGCCGGTCGTGCCCGAATTGTGGTCGGCGCGGCCCGAGGGGGTCAAAGCGGAAGCGCCGTGGAGCACGGTGATGACGTGGAACGTGTTCAAGGGAAAGCTCAAGTATCGCGGGGTCGAATATCGCGGCAAGGCCGAGGAATTCGCCAAGATCGCCGAGCTGCCGCGCCGCTTTGGCCGGCCGTTCCGGGTCGCGGTCGGCGGCACCGAGGCGCCGCTCGCGGCGTTGGCGGCGCAGGGCTGGGCCGCCGAGGACGGCCCTAGCGCGACGCTCAACCCTGACGACTATCAGGACTATATCGCCGCCTCGCGCGGCGAAATCTCGGTCGCCAAGCAGGTCTATGTCGCGCTGCAGACCGGCTGGTTCAGCACGCGCAGCGCCTGCTACCTGGCCGCCGCGCGCCCGGTCGTGGTGCAGGACACCGGCTTCTCGAACATCCTGCCGACCGGATACGGCCTCCACGCCTTCGACACCGCCGACCAGGCCGCCGCCGCGATCGAGGCGGTCGAAGCGAACTACGACGCCGAAAGGGCCGCCGCGCGGGACCTGGCGCTCGCCCATTTCGACGCACGCGATGTGCTGTCCCGGCTGATCGACGACGCGTTCGCGGCGTCGTAGGGCTGCCGACAAATCGATGCGTCCTTCGAGACGCGCCCTGGGGCGCTCCTCAGGATTACGTAGGTTGTTGATAAAATTGATAATCGCCATCCTGAGGAGACCGCGACGCGGTCGTCTCGAAGGACGCATAGCCCCCGATCGAGGCTAATACCGCCCGCCGAGCTTCGAATGGTCCCAGCTGGCGATTTTGCGCGGGGTGACCTTGAGCACGACGCGTTTCGCGGCGCTGTCGCTGGTTTCCTTGCGGCGCGGCGTCGCGCTCGCGCCGGCGATGATCGCCCAGGCGTCGCGCACCGCGTCCTCGCCCTCGACGATCTCGCACATCCCCCGCACCATGACGCCCTTGAGCTCGGAATAGGCGCCGCCGGCCTCGACCATCAGACCGACATGGGGATTGCGCTCGATGTTGAGCACTTTCTGCGCCTTGGCGTAGGAGGTCATGTAGAACGCGCCGTCCTTGACCCCGAAACTCATCGCGACGAGGTGCGGAAATCCGTCTCTGTCGAGCGTCGCCAGCGCCGCCTTGCGGTTCGCGGCCAGAAACGCGGCCTGTTCCGTCTCGGTCAGCTGGATTTGCCGCCGTCGCGGCGGGGCGTCATCTGGCATTGCTTTTTCCTCTCCGGGCGCCGTTCGCGGTTTATTGTTGCCGGAACCGATAAGATCATAGGTCGCCCATGAACAGCAGCAGCAATCGTCCGGTCGCGCTGGTCACCGGCGCGTCGAGCGGCATCGGCGCGGCGCTGGCGCGCGAGCTGGCGCGGCACGGCCACGACCTCGTCTTGAGCGCCCGCGGCCGGGCGCCGATGGAGGCGCTGGCCGGCGAATTGCGCGGCCTCGGCGCGGCGGCGACGGTCATCCCCGCCGACCTCGCCGCGGCGGGCGGGGCGGCCGCGCTGGTCGCGGAAATCGACGCGGCGGGCCTCGCCATCGAGGTGCTGGTCAACAATGCCGGGCTCGGCGCCAACGGCCGCTTCGACCGTACCGACCCAGTGCGCCACGCCGAGATCATGCAGGTCAACATCGTCGCGCTGACCGAGCTGACCCAGGCGCTGCTGCCGGCGATGCTCGCTCGACGACGCGGCAGGATCGTGCTGGTCGCCTCGACCGCGTCGTTCCTGCCCTGCCCCAACATGGCGGTCTACGCCGCCAGCAAGGCCTATGTTCGCAGCTTTGGCGAGGCGCTGGCGCAGGAGCTGCGCGGCAGCGGGATCGCCGTCAACGTGCTCTGCCCCGGCACGACCGCGACCAATTTCTTCGCGGTCGCCGGCGGCGCGCCGTCGGCGCTGCAGGCGCGCCGGATGATGACCGCCGCCGAGGTCGCCCGCCTCGGCTATGCCGGGATGGCGCGCGGCGAGCGGGTGACGGTCGCCGGGCTGATGAACCGCCTCCTCGCCTTCGGCGCGACGCACACCCCGCATTTCCTCACCCTTCCCGCCGCCGAACGGATGATGGCGCGGGACTGATTTTTACTCGGGAGACGACGATGGCGTCCGATACCTACCGAATTTACGCGGTGAAATACGCCCACAACGACCGGCTTTGTTTCATATGCCCGTGTTGATGGGTTCCGAGTTCACCACTGCGCGGTGCCCCGGAATGGCAGAATTAGAGATCAATCGACCTTCACCCCGGCCGCTTTTGCCAGCGCAACCAGATAAACGCGGGCGGCGAGCATGTCGTCGAGCGAGCCGAACGCATTGGTGTAGTGACCCTTGAAGCCGCCGTTTTCGAGGCGCCGGAACATGTCGCCAAAATCGAGGTCGCCCGCGCCCGGCTTCAGATGCGTCTCATTACCGTTGCGGAAGCAGTCGGCGAGGCGCACCTCCGCGATCCGCGCCAGGTCGATCGCCGCGATAAAGCCAGCGATCCCCTCCGGCACGAGATGCGCGTGGTTGGCGGTGAACGACAGCTTGAACGACGGCGAGCCGATCGCGCCGAAATAATACCGCCACTCCTCGACCGTATGCGCCAGGTAGTGGATTTCGGCGTCGTCCGGCTCCTTGTTGAGGTTCTCCAACAAAACCAGCGCGCCCTTGTTCTCGGCATGCGCGACGACCCGCCGCAGCCGCTCGCGTCCGGCCTTCATGCGCTGCGCCTTGTCGGCGGTGAAGTGAAACCCGGCATGCATGACGATCCACTTGGCGCCGAGCCGCACCGCGGCGTCGACATAGGCCTTGAGGTACGCCTCGACCGCGTCGCCGACATAGGGCGCGCACTCGGCGACATTGACCGCCGAGGCGGTGTGCAGCCCCAAGGCGACGCCGTGCCGCTCGCACAGCGCCCTGACGCGCGACCCGCGGATGCCGCTGATCGTGCCGAGCGCGTTGTCGCCGGTGTCGAGCTGGATGTCGATAAAGCGCACCCGGTGCTCGGCGGCCCATTCGACCGCATCCTCTAGCACCAGCCTGGCGCCGACATCGATGCCGATCCGGTCGTACAGGTTCATCTTAGGACCTTTCATCAAGTGCGGTGGCACACCCGTGCCGCCTTTGGCGCCAGCCCGCTCCCGCGTCAGTGGATTTAACCCGCCACGATCCCATCATCAGTGGCCGGCGCGGGCAACCGGCGGTAGCGTTTTCGCGTGACAATCGAACGCGCCCTCCTACACTTCGCGGATGAACCTGATCAAAGCCAAGGAGCGGGCTCGGCTGCTCGCGGTTCTCGCCGGCCTGCTGCCGGCCGCGTGCTTCTTCCCGCCCGAGCAGCCGGCGAACCCGCTGATCGGCACCTGGGCAAGCCCCGACAACAACAGGGTGACCTTCGCCCCCGGCGCGGTCGTGCTGACCCCCGACAAAGGCCAGCCGACGACGATGA
>DASRLO010000072.1:0-24599 GCA_035648415.1 Allostellaceae bacterium | reverse complement strand
CTCTGATCGAGATAGCTGGCGGAGGGCGGAGCCAGGCTCGCGACACGCTTCGCGGCCGCAGCGTCGGCGATGCCCGCCTTCACTGCCCAATCGAGAGCAGCGCGGCGATCGGCAAGGTCTGCGGCCAGCTTTTCCGTCTCGCCGAGGAAGTGCGATAGGGTTTTGGCACCCTCCACGGCGATGACCGCGACGGCCGCCTTGCGCACGTTGCCCTCAGCCCGTGTCAGCACGCGCCGGGCTTCCGCGATCCGCTCCTCTAGGTGCTTTCGCACCTCGCGCGCGCCTGCCAGACCTTCGGCGGCAACGTCGAGCCGGCGCTGAAGCTCCGTCCGCGATGGGCTCGGCGTCACAGTGGGATCGTTGACGATAGCAGCAACCAGCCGCTCGCCATCCGACCGGGCCGCCGCTAGGTCTGATGCCGCAGCGTCGCGCGCGCGGTTAGCCGCCTCCCAACCGTCGTTGACCGTGCCGGTGGCCGCCTCCAACCTTTCCAGCGCGCCGAGAGCTTCCGCGCGACGCTCGATCGCCGCTTTCAGGGCCGCGCGCGTCGCTGCCGGCGTGCCGTTCGCAGCCGCAACCTTAGCTTCCTCGGCCTCGAGTTCACGGCGCTGGCGAAGCTCGGCGTTCCATTCGGCTTCGTCCATCGGCTTGCGATGGCAATTCCGGCAACGCCAGCCCGTGCCCGCTCCGACGCTGTCCGCGCTTCGCAGCGGCTCCCAATCGCTCGCACGGCACGCTCGGCAGGCGTGCTTTGGCCTGGTGCTGAGAAATTGATCTTCGGCGGCGCGGCGCTTTTGCAGCTCATCGGCTGGCAGCCTGCTATCGAGGCCATAGCGATCGTCGCGAGGCGGCGGCGGAAACATCGGCGGCTGCGCTGGGCGGAAGCGTTCGCGAAGTGCGTCAAGCATCGCGCTTACCCCTGCCTGCTGATGCGGTCGTAACCGGGAAAGGCGTCAGCCATGTCGTCGTCAGCGACGGAGCGCCGGCCGCCGTCGAATGCACCGCTGAAGATGCCGCTAGACGCGCCAACCGCGCTACCAGGCTGCGGACGAGCCAGTGCGCGGAAGAGCGTCCGCGCGCCGTCGCCATAGGTGCCCGTCGCGTCAACGCCGAGATGCTTGCATCCCGCGGCGTAAATCTGCGCGGCGCTGTCGCACGCCATGCCTGCGATCGGGCCGCAAATCCCGAGCACTTCGGCTTCGGCCGCAAATGCTTCACGCACCGCTGAAACAACGCTCATCTGATCCCCCGCCAACAACACCGCCTCGCCTTCCGGGCTGAGGCCCAAATCCATCGTCGTCAACATCTGCTCCAGCTCGCTCCGATCATCCGGTGACAGCCGTTCGCGCGCCCACAAAAACAGCCGATCCAAGGGATTATGATCGGATCGCGTCTCCGGCTTGTCGTCGTTGTCGGCGTCCGGATTTTTGGTGATTAGCAGACGGGCTTCCTCCGCCGCGTCGTCGCCGAGCTTGTGCGCGAGGAACATCATCACTCGCGTGAACGGCTCCAAATCCGTGCGCAGATAATCGGGATCGGCATCCCGCGCGATCTTGGCGACACGCTCGCGCCTGGCCCGCTCATCGGCAGCCGTTCCCCACATTGCGCAATCCATGGTGGCCGGACGGTCGCAGCCGCCGGCAGAGCGAAAGTTGCAGTGCGCGCTGGCCGCGAGCTGGCAGGATTTCGTCATGCGGCAGCTCCGGCAGGGCGCGGCGGCCATTGAAGATCGTTGGGAGACAGCAGCGCCGGTTTGGCGGCGGCGGAGGCTTTGAAACCGAGTTCGCGCAGCATGAGACGTTGGCGATTGACCAGACCGTTGTGGGTGCGACTGTCGCAATCCGTCCAGCCAGTGCCGTTTCCGAATTTCTCGTCGAGCGCCCGTAGCTGAAGGGCGGTTTTCACGATCCGATCGACCAACATTTTTTGCGTGATAGTCAGGTTTCCGCCGGCGTGCTCGATAAGCTGGCGCTCCAAATCTCGCGCGTACCGGCCAGCTTCCGAGCGACCGTCAAGCGACGCGCCAATGGCTCCCCGACGAAGCGAACGCGAGTAAGGGCCGAGCTGTTGGCGATGAGCATTCATCGCCGCAAGACTAGCGGATCACCTCTCCGCTAGTCGATATGTAAGATATTGAAATAGTTGGTAGTAAATCGTCATGTTGCAGAACTGTTGCAAGCGACTGTGGGCTATGTCGCGTTGTTCCCGGCGGCAGAAAGACGGTTTGCAAACGAGGCTCGATCTTTTCCCAGCTCTTTTCCCACCGTACAGGGTGAAGGCAGGGTGAAGGCAGAAAATAGGGTGCCTTCACCCTTAACTTATTGATTTAAAATGCCGGTGAAGAGGTGAAGGGTCAACACCCTACCTTACGCATGTGCGGGCGCGCGCATGCACGCATACATAAAGGCGGCACTATCTGCCTTCACCTCTTCACCTCAAAGCAATTTCAATTACTTAAGGGTGAAGGCACGCGTCTATTTGGGTTCACCGTGCCTTCACCCTTTCTCTTTCGTGGCATCCGTTCGATGGGATCGGCGCTGAGGTGGCTAGGGACGCGCTGCGCCGGCTCGTCGTCTCGGATGCGCAACAGGCCCTCCGTGATCCCTGAAGGCCACCGGAGCGCAGGTGTGGAGCGGATCGTGGCGCGCTCGCGATGGGCAACAAGCCGAGCGTCGATTTCTGCGGCGACTGGCAGCGTAACCGAGTTTAGATGTTGTCGGGTGTCACGGCGGCAATATAATCTGATTCGTGATTATGTAATTCAATCCTCTTATTTGAAAAATCAAAGGTCACAATCATCCTATTTAAAATATCGCGTCCAAGGACGGAGGGGATAGTCATAATCCCACGCTTGGGCTTTACGAGCATAAAGCGGCTTCTATACATAAAAACTGCTATGCCATCACTGAATGCAACTAACCCGTATTCCCGAAACCCAATGTTTTTCCCCCCAAACCCGGCACATTGAGTGGGATTGCGAAGATCGTCATAGTCGACCCCCTGGGAAGTGCCATCTAGGGGCATTAAGGTAGTGGTATCAGCGCCGGTGTCGATTAAAAACGAGACGTTGGCGGACAAACCAAGCCTGGGCAACAAAAGGCGCCCCTCAATATAGGGGCGCCCCGTTGTGTCTCCGTACCGTCCTGTGAGCATAACTTACAGGATCAGCGTTCGTTCCTTCTTGTCAATAAACCGGATAATCGTTTCCGCACGGGGGATGCGCTTTTTTTCTAGCTGCAGGAGAAGCGAATTAAGGCTTCTCCCTGTAGCGGCCACCTTGCCGTCATAGACGGCTACCCATCGCGACGGATGTTCGTCAATCATCCGGGGGTGATCGGAGGATAGCACCTTGGCGGCTTCACGAAACCGGACGAGGTTTGCACTGATCTCTGCCGGCGACCCGCCAAGCCGCTCTAAGACCCTTTCCTTCGTAGCATAACGCGGCATGACATGATGGCTCCTTCCATCGCAGGGAACTCGGACTGGCGGAGCATACCCATCACATCCTAAGGGGGATACCGTTTTTACCCAACAGGTTTACCCACCACATCTTTGGATGAGGTGGCGTGCTCGTTTCCAAGGTCTTAGCAGTTCCTCTCTCTAAGACCTGTTCCACTGATATCGTGGCGAACCCTTCCCTTTCAAGCCTTCCTTCCTCTCAGAACAAGTACCCGAGTCGGCTTGCCTCCTAGATCAAACCCGGCTCGCTCGGCGCGATCTTCCACCTTGCCCCCCTGGCCCTGGCCTATGCGCACCCTCACCGGAAAGCGGCGCTCGGCCTCAACGATGATCTGGCGGGCGTTGCCGGGCATGGCATGGCAGGATGACGCGGCTGGCGGGAGGGTCAACGGTTCCTAGGGAGGCGAGCCGGCGCGTTTTATCGCATCGGGCGAAGATCATTATCTGTGCAAGGTATAATGTGGAATTCTTGATTGGTTGAAATTAACGACCTGAGAATAAAGATCGCGTCTCTGAGCAATGGTCAAAGCGCAAGTATAACCCTCTGATTTCGGATCGCGACATGGCTCAAAAAAGTTGCTTTGTTCTCCGAGTTGCCACGCATCCAAGCCAGAGTTCAGAGCCATTTGCACCGTGTCCTGCGCTGCTAGCATAAAAGACTGAATTTGTCCTTCACGCTCTGTGCTGCTGTATTGGGAAGTCGCCGATGTTTCGTTTGGAAGCGGTCGATCACATTGATACCAGTTAGTTGAGGTCGGAAAGGCATGACACCAATTTCTCGCTTTGAGTTGATCGACGAGATTGTCTCTTACGTCGGCCGCGCGGGTGTCTCCGGTGATACTAAATCGACGATCCCACCCATACCACTGAGCCAACAAAGGATCGGGTGGCGGAGCCGCTATGTGCCCGCGTGGTTCGGCCTCCCATTCGTGGCTTTGCTGCGCTAGCGCGAGCTGTCCTGACATGAGGATCAAGACAAGCGAGAGCCATAAACTTTTCATCGTTTCCTCGCAAACCTATCCGCCGACCTTGACTATCGGAAAAAAATGCAACACAATCGGAACCGTTCCTAATGGACGTAACCGATAGGTGATCGCGATGGCCTCAATTCGCAAGCGGACGTGGAAATCGGGCGGCGAGGAAAAGACCGCGTGGATCGCCGACTATTTCGACCAGGGCGGCAAGCGCCATATCAAGACGTTCGCGACCAAGAAGGCCGCCGATGGCTGGCTCGTCACCGCTCGCGGTGAGGTGGCGGAGGGCACGCACACGCCCGAGAACACCAGCATCTCTGTTGCCGAGGCCGGCGAGCTTTGGATACAGGCAGGTGAGCTGGACAACCTAGAGCGCTCCACCCTGCGGCAGTACCGCAATCACCTCGATCTGCATATCAAGCCTCTAATCGGCGCAACGAAGCTCGCGCGTCTATCCACACCGGCAGTCGAGACCTATCGCGACGATCTGCTGAAAAAAGGCTCGCGGGCGATGGCCCGCAAGGTGCTGGCGAGCTTGAAAAGCATTATCGGCGAGGCGCAGCGTCGGGGGCTCGTAGCGCGGAACGCCGCCTCGCCAGTGCGCGTCGAGGTAAAAAAACGGGATCAACACAAGTTGACGGCAGGGCGGGATTTCCCGTCCAAATCAGAAGTGCAAACGATCCTGTCGAGCGCCGCCGGCCGATGGCGTCCCCTATTGGTGACGGCGATTTTCACCGGCATGCGATCGTCGGAGCTTCGCGGCCTCACCTGGGAAGAGGTCGATTTCGACCGTCGCGTTATTCGTGTTCGTCAGCGCGCCGATCATTGGGGCACGTTGGGCGCGCCTAAATCGGCTGCTGGCGATCGCGAGATACCCATGTCGCCGATGGTGGTCAACGTGCTGAAGGAATGGCGGCTCGCTTGCCCCCGGCAGACGCCGCCAGAAGGCGAGTTGGAAGGTCGCCTTCACTTCGTGTTCCCGAACGGCAACGGCAATATCGAGAACCACGCCAACATCGCCAACCGAGGCTGGTACGCGTTTCAAATGTCCGCAGGGATGACGAAGGCGGGCGAGGATGCTGCGGGCAAGCCGATCATGAAGGCGAAATATGGCGTCCATGCCCTGCGGCACTTCTTTGCGTCGTGGGCGATCGAACAAAATTTCTCGCCGAAGCGCGTGCAGATTTTGGTCGGCCACAGCTCTATTCAAATGACCTTCGACGTGTACGGTCATCTGTTCCCAAGCCTGGAAGATGACCACGCCAAGTTCGCGGCAGGCGAGCTGGCCTTGGTGGGGTAAGGGGCGCGCGGTCGGTCTGCGACATACTTGCGACACAGTGCGCTGAAGGCGGCTTAAAGCCTAGCGCTGATAGGGAATCATAATCCCAAGGTCGGGGGTTCAAATCCCTCCCCCGCTACCGGCGTATCGCATTCCTGACAATCATCCTCGATGGCGGCGCCGGAACGGCGGGGGCCCGCCCGTCGTTGGCTGGGCAAGCGCTTCGAGGAGCTGACAATGAACCGCTTGTCCATCACGGCTTGGCTGCCGCTGCGCGCCTGGATCTGGCCCAGCGCCTTGCCGGCTGCGAACCAGTCTTGCCAGTAAAGGTAATGACCATGAACCGCTCGCTTATCGTTGGTGCAGCTTTCGCCGCCAGTCTGGGTCTCTCCGGCTTCGCGCAGGCCCAGACCCGGATCGTCACCCCCGTCCCTCCGGCAACCGATTTCCACGGAGCCGACCTGATGATCGACGGCAACGCCGATCCGGCGCTGCGTTATCTCGGCAATGGCATCCTGGTGTACGACCTCAGGGGCAACAAGATGGTCAATTGCGCGGCGGCGGGCCTTCCGGCGGCCGGCTCCGTGGGCTCCCCGACGCCCTTCCATCCGTGCCGATAATCTCGAACAGTCGGAGCCGATAATGAACCGTTTTCTGCTCGCCGGTCTGGCCTTGGCGGTCGGCGTGGGCACCGCCGCGGTAGCGGACGCCCAAACAACGCCGCCCGTCTCCAGCGCTACGACGCAATCCCTCTACGATTTCTATCCGATGTCGCCTTCTTCCCCGCTGGACACGACGCGGCGTGACGTCTTGGCAAATCCCAGCTGCGGGGCGGCCAACCCGCAAGGCGGCATCCCCTCGGCGGTGACCTGGGGGTCTTGCCCCTAACGGTTTCGGCTTCGCGACGTCGCCGCCGCTTGCCTTGCGCGATCGGCGCGGGCCAATCTAGCCCTCGCGTCGATCGCAAGGGGCGGACCATGGCCTTGAAGGACAATATCCCGTTCGGCATGTCGCTGCCGCACCGCTCGCCCGACCGGATCGACATGGGCACGATCAAGAGGGTGGCGCAGCGCGCCGAGGCGCTCGGCTTTCGCGACCTCTGGGTCACCGAGAACACGCTCGACGAAACCTCCTCCTTCGACCCGATTTCGCTGCTGACCTACGCAGCGTCGGTGACCACACGGATTGGGGTCGGCGCCTCGGTGGTGGTGCTGGCGATCCACAGTCCGCTGATGGTCGCGCATCAATGGGCGACGCTTGATTATGTCAGCGGCGGGCGCGCGATCCTCGGCGTCGGGCTCGGCCGCGACCACCATTACCGCCAGTTCGAGGTGCCGCAGGAAGGCAAGGTCGCGCGCTTTCGCGAGGAGGTGGCGCTGATCAAGGCGCTGTGGACGCAGCAGAAGACCACATTCCATGGCCGCTTCTACAATCTCGACAACGAGATGATGCAGCCAAAACCGGTGCAGAAGCCGCATCTGCCGCTGTGGATGGGGGTCGGCCATCCCAACGCCATCCGCCGCACCGCCGAGCTCGCCGACGGCTGGATGGGGTCGGGCGGGTCGAGCATCGCCGAATTCGGCCGCTCGGTGCCGATCCTCAAGGAAGCGCTGGCGGCACGCGGACGCGATCCCGAAAATTTCCCGATCTCGAAACGCATCTTCATGGCGGTCGACGACGACCCGGCGGTCGCGCGACGTGAACTCGACCGCTGGTTCACCGATGTCTACCACAACCCGTCCGGCACCGACGCCTCGGGCATCCATGGGACCCCGGAGCAGGTGCGCGAGCGGCTGGAGGAAGTCGTCGCGATGGGGCATATTTGATGAGCGCCGCCGCCGATGACGGGCTCGGCTTCGCGCCGGAGCACGATTCGCCGATCGCCTACATGCAGCGCACGCGCGACTATTACCTAGCGCTCGGCTACGGTAATCCGTATCGCTGGGCGCATTTCGCCGAGGCGCCGTTCGCGCCGCTGAAAAAGCCGCTGGCGGCATGCCGCATCGGCCTGGTGACGACCGCGGCGCCCTATCAGCCCGACAAGGGCGACCAGGGCCCCGGTGCGCCCTATAACGGCGCCGCCAAATTCTACCGGGTCTATTCCGGCGACACGGCGGTCGACCACGATCTGCGCATCTCGCACGTCGCCTATGACCGCGTTCACACCGGCGCCGATGACGGCAACACCTGGTTCCCGCTGCCGGCGCTGCGCCGCATGGCGGCCGCCGGCCGGATCGGCGAGGTCGCGCCGCGCTTCCACAGCGCGCCGACCAACCGCAGCCAGCAGACGACCCTCGACCGGGACGCGCCGGAAATTCTCGCGCGGCTGCGCGAGGACGGCGCCGACGCCGCGGTCCTCGTCCCCAACTGCCCGGTCTGCCACCAGACGATCAGCCTCGTCGCCCGCCACCTCGAAGCGGGCGGCATTCCGACCGTGGTGATGGGCTGCGCCAAGGACATCGTCGAGTTCTCCGGCGTGCCGCGCTTCCTGTTCAGCGATTTCCCGCTCGGCAATTCCGCCGGGAAGCCGCACGACCGGCAATCGCAGGATTTCACCCTCGAACTGGCGCTGCGCGTGCTCGAAACCGCGCCGGGGCCGCGCACCACCGTGCAGTCGCCGCTGCGCTGGAGCGCAGATCCCGACTGGAAGCTCGACTACTCGAACATCGAGCGCCTGCCGCCCGACGAGATCGCCCGCCGCCGCGCCGAGTTCGACCGGCAGAAGGAGCTCGCCAAAGGCGTCCGCGCCGCGGAGTAGCTCCTTCCCTAGCCCACCAGCTTCTTGAGCCGTGCCGCGATCGTGTCCGACGTGTCGTCCGGCGTAAAGGTCGCGGTGAAGCGGCCCTCCGGGTCCATCACGTAGATCAGCGCGCTGTGGTCCATGTCGTAGCCGCCGTTGGCGGCGGGGTGCTTGGCGTAGTAGACCCGATAGTCCTTCGCCGCCTGGGCGACCGCGTCCGGCGTCCCGGTCAGCGCGACGATCGGCCCGCCGAAGCTGTCGACATAGGATTTGAGCACGGCGGGCGTGTCGCGATCCGGGTCGACGCTGATGAAGACGATGCCGACATCCTTTTTCTGGGCGCCGAGCTGGTCGAGCGCCAAGGACAGGTCGTTGAGCGCGGTCGGACATACGTCCGGGCAATGGGTGTAGCCGAAGAACACCAGCTGCCACTTGCCCTTGAGGTCGGCGTCGGTGAACGGCTTGCCGTTCTGGTCGACGAGGCTGAACTTGCCGCCGATCGCGGCGGCGAGCGGGCTGCCGGCGACGCCTTTCGCCCGGTCGCGGAAGGCGATGCCGATCAGCACCCCGGCGACCAGCACCAGGATCCCGGCGAACGCCGCGGCGAAGAGCGCGAAGGGCGGCGCGCCTCCCGGTTTTGCTGAACGAGCCATATCCGTGCCCTCAATGATGTACCGGCATGTCCGTGCCGCTGCCCTGCCCGCCGGTTTGGCTTCCTGGACCCATCGCCCCCACCTTCCGCACCGCCACGCTGGCCTCGCGCGGACCGGCCTTGGCGAAGGTGAAAATCAGCGCAAACGACTGCCCCGCCTGCAGCGGTGTCGCCAGGCCGGTCAGCATGATGTGGTAGCCGCCGGGCTTCAGCGTCACCGCCTGGCCGGCCGGCAGGTCGATGCCGTCGACCTGGCGCATTTTCATCACGCCGCCGTCCATCGTCATCGAGTGCAGATCCGTCTTTTGCGCCGCCGGGGTCGAGACGCCGGTCAGCCGGTCGCCGGCCGGCGCTTCGAGCGTCGCATAGGCGGCGGCGGTCTGCGCGCCGCCGGGCGTGGCGCGCGCCCAGGCATCGGTGATTGCAACATCGCCGCCTGGCGCCATCGCCGACGCGGCGGAAAGGGTGAACATCAGGCCCGCGCCGAGCGCGAGCAATGTCGAACGCATGAGGTTCCCTCCCGGGAAAGCCGGGGAGGCGGCGGCGTTGCCGCGCCCGCCCGACAACTGATCGGAATGTGAGGACGGGTCGATCAGCTCGCGAGAGGCGGGGCGCGCGGCTGGGCGGCGGCGTAATCCTGACGGCCCGGACGAGAACCCGCCGCGGCGATCACGGCAGGATGCGCGTCGCCCTCGAGGCGGCGCGCGAGCGACCCGCCCGGCCGACCGGGCAGCAAGCCGGCGGCGCTCGCGGCGCACAGCGGACAATGGCGCGGCGGCGCCGGTGGCGTCTGTCTCCCCGGCCGATGGCCGTCCGCCGCACCGCATAACGCGAGCGGCGCGCTCGCGGCGCCGGGCTGCACCGCCGCCGACACCGCGTCCGGCAGCAGCGCGTCGATCAGCAGCGCGACGATCGCGAACCAGGCGGCGCCGGCGCGCCAGCGTTTCGGGGTGTTCGGCGTGCGCCTCGTCGTCTCTACTCCAGCAGCAGCGCCTCGACCTCGTCGATCAGATGGCGCAGGTGAAAAGGTTTCGCCAGCACGCGCGGCCGGTTCGCCGTCAGGCCCTCGTCGCGCATGATCACCGCGGCGAAGCCGGTGATGAACATGATGCGGATGCCCGGCTGGCGCTGTCCGACCGCGCGGGCAAGTTCGATCCCGTCGAGCTCCGGCATCACCACGTCGGCCAGCAGCAGGTCGAAACTGTGCGCCTGCGCCAAGGCCAGCGCGGCCGCGCCGTCGCCGACCGATTCGACGACATGGCCGGCGCGCTCCAGTCCGCGTGCGAGGAAAACGCGCAGCTGGTCGTCGTCTTCGGCAAGAAGGATGCGCGCCATCCGACGGGGCTCGCTTGCGGCAAAAAGAGCTTTACACTCCGCATCTAACACGTGCGATGGCGCGGCGGAAGGCGAGCGGTCGATTTCGTCGCAACCGCCACGCCCGGAACGCCGATCCAAAGCTGACAGCGGCGCTGCGGCGCACTAATCTCATCGTCATGGATGGCGCGATACTGTCGGCGACCGAAATCGCGCCGCCGCTCGACCTGCGGCGGCCGGCGGCGCGCCTCTTGCCGCTCGTCGTCGCCTCGCCGCACAGTGGCTCGGACTATCCGGCGGATTTCGTCGCCGCGTCGCGGCTCGACCCATTGACCCTGCGCCGTTCGGAAGACGCCTTTGTCGACGAGATTTTCGGCGCCGCCCCGCTGCTCGGCGCGCCGCTCATCGCCGCGCGGTTCCCGCGCGCCTATCTCGACGTCAACCGCGAGGCCTACGAGCTCGACCCAGCGATGTTCGCCGACGCGCTCCCCGATTACGTCAACGCGCGCTCGCCGCGGGTGCGGATGGGGCTCGGCACGATCGCCCGAATCGTCGCCAGCGGCGAAGAAATCTATGACGGCAAATTGTGCTTCGCCGAGGCCGAAGCCCGGATCGAAACGCTCTATCGCCCCTACCATGCCGCCCTTGCCGATCTGGTCGAGGAAACCGCCGCCGATTTCGGTTTGTGCCTGGTGGTCGATTGCCATTCGATGCCCTCCGGAGCGCATGGCGCGGCGGGGCGCGAGGCGGCGGACATCGTGCTCGGCGATTGTCACGGCGCCGCCTGCGCGCCGCGGATCGTCGAGACCGCGCGGCGCTACCTGACGGGGCGCGGCTTTGTGGTGGCGCTCAACGCACCCTACGCCGGCGGCTTTACCACCGGCCATTACGGCCGGCCGCGCCAGGGCCGCCACGCGCTGCAAATCGAGATCAACCGCGCGATCTACATGGACGAGCGCAGCTATCGGCGCCGTCCCGCCTTCGCCCGCTTGAGCGAGGACATGGCCGGCTTGATCGCGCGGCTCGGCGCGTGCGCGCAAGAATCGCTGGCGCAAACGTGCTGAAGGACCGCGGGATAGATGGGGACGAAAAAAACGGGCCGCGCTAGTGCACGGCCCGAGTTCAGGGAGGAAACGCCTAGAAGACGTGCGGTAGGATCATCAAGCGACGATCGATACCGCACTGCACAATTTAATGTGCGCTGCGCTTAAGTCAACCCCTGTCATTGAAACATCAAACTGTGCTGGCATTTTTCGGTGGATAACTGGGCAATCCGCAGGCGCTGTCGGTGATGTGCGGCGCACAAGGATGATGCGAAAGGCGAGAGCATAGGATGACCCGTTCAACGTCTTCGACCACTTGGCTTGTCGGCGATATCGGCGGCACCAACGCGCGGTTCGGCTTGGTCGCGCCGGATGGTTCGCTGCTGCATTCGAGCGTGCTCGCCGACGGTGATTATCCCGGCATCGCCGAGGCGATCGAGGCCTACCTCGCGCAGCGCGGCGGCTTGCCGCGGCCGCGGCGCGGCGCCATCGCCATCGCCTCGCCGGTCGCCGGCGACGAGGTGCGGATGACGAATCATCCCTGGGCCTTCTCGATCTCGGCGCTCGGTGATCGGCTCGGCTTGCAGAACCTGCAGGTGATCAACGATTTCACCGCGCAGGCGCTGGCGCTGCCGCATCTCAAGGACGACGAGAAAACCGTCATCGGCGGCGGCACGCCCGAGGCCGGCGCGCCGCTCGGGGTGCTCGGCCCCGGCACCGGCCTCGGCGTTTCCGGGATGATCCCCTTCGGCAAGCGCTGGTTCCCGCTGACCGGCGAGGGCGGCCACGCGACGATGGCGCCGATCACCGACCGCGAAAGCGAGGTCCTTGCCGCGATGCGCCGGCGCCTCGACCACGTCTCGGGCGAGCGGGTGCTGTCGGGTCCGGGGCTCGTCAACCTCTACAATACCCTGGCCGAGCTCGACGGCGTGCCGGCCCAGCAATACACCGCGGCGCAGATCAGCGATGCCCAGACCGGCAAGACCGACGCGCTGTGCCGCGAGGCGACCGAGATGTTCTGCGCGATGCTCGGCTCCGTGGCGGGCAATCTGGCGCTGACCCTGGGGGCGCGCGGCGGCGTCTATATCGGCGGCGGCATCGTGCCGCGCCTCGGCGAGCGCTTCGCCGCCTCGCCATTCCGCGAGCGCTTCGAGGCCAAGGGCCGCTTCCGCGACTATCTCGCCGCGGTGCCGACCTATGTCGTGATCCACAAGCTGCCCGCTTTTCTCGGCTGCGCCGCCGCGTTGATGGACCGCTGAGGCTAACCCCGCGGCGCGGCGGCGCGGCGCAGCCGGTCGTTGATCGCCCGCCCGAGGCCGGTATCGGGGATCGGCATCGCCGCGATGCCGGCGAATTCGGGCCGGTCGAGCCGGCGCAGCATCGCGAAGAAATTGGCGGCCGCCTCGGAGAGGTCGCCTTTCTCCGACAGGTTCAGCATTGCGGCGAAGCCGGATGGAGGAAGCGGCCCGAACGCCAGGAGCGCCTCGCCCCCTCGCGCCGCGCTCGCCTCCAGGCGCAACGGCAAGCGGGGCGCGTAATGGCTCGCGAGCTGACCGGGTCCGCGCGGCGTCGCCGGATCGCCCCCGGCAATCGCGACCGGCCCTAGAAACGCGGACAATTCCTCCAGCGTCACCGCGCCCGGCCGCAACAGGGCCGGCGCCGCCTCGGCGAGGTCGAGCACCGTCGATTCGAGCCCGACCGCACAATTTCCGCCGTCGATGATCAGCGCGACACGCCCGCCAAGCTCGGCGGCGACATGCTCCGCTGCGGTCGGGCTGACCCGGCCCGAGCGGTTCGCCGACGGCGCCGCCAGCGGCCGGGCGGTCGCGCGCAGCAGCGCCTGCGCGACCGGGTGCGCCGGCGCGCGCACCGCCACGGTGTCGAGCCCGGCGCACGCCAGCAGCGAAACCCCGCCGCTCTGCCGGCGCGGCAGCACCAGCGTCAGCGGTCCCGGCCAGAAACGCCGCGCCGCGTCGCGCGCCCGGTCATCGAAGACGGCGATTGCCTCGGCCGCAGCGAGCCCCGGCACATGCACGATCAGCGGGTTGAAGCGCGGCCGATTTTTCGCCGCGAAGATCGCCGCGACCGCCGCGTCGCTGGTGGCGTCGCCGCCGAGCCCGTAGACCGTCTCGGTTGGGAACGCGACGAGCTGCCCCTGGCGCAGCAGCGCCGCGGCTTGGGCGATCGCCTCCTGGGTTCCCGGTACGATCCGTTGCATCATTCGCCACCTTGTCGGCGTGACGCCTCTCCCGCAAGATCGCCGCGGGGAAACGCCGGCGGAGCGCATGAAAATCGACAATTCGTCCGTTTGGGCGTTGAGGAACACCAATGAACTTCGATCACGAGGCCGATTTTATCGTCGTCGGGGCCGGCTCGGCCGGGTGTGTCTTGGCCAATCGCCTGACCGCCGATCCCGGCACCTCGGTGCTGCTGCTCGAAGCCGGCGGCAAGGACACCAACGCCTGGATTCATATCCCGGCCGGGTTCTACCGCAACATCTTCAACCCCCGGATCACCTGGGTCTATGAGACCGAGCCCTTGGAGGCGCTGGGCGGGCGGCGCATGCAGTGGCCGCGCGGCAAGGTGCTCGGCGGCTCGTCGTCGATCAACGGGCTCATCTATATCCGCGGCCAACGCCAGGATTTCGACCATTGGCGCCAGCTCGGCAATACCGGCTGGTCGTTCGACGACGTGCTCCCGTATTTCCGCCGCGCCGAGCACCAGGAGCGCGGCTCGGACGATCTGCACGGCACCGGCGGGCCGCTCGCGGTCAGCGACATGCGCGCCAGTCACGAGCTGCACGACGCCTTCATCCAGGCGGCGCAGGAGGCGGGCTACAAGCTGAACCCCGACTTCAACGGCGCCGAGCAGGAAGGGGTCGGCACCTATCAGCTCACCGTGCGCAACCGACGGCGCGCCAGCACCGCCGTCACCTATCTGCGCCCGGCGCTGAAGCGGCCCAACCTCAAGGTCGAGATCCGCGCGCTGGCGCAGCGGGTGATCTTCGACGGCAAGCGCGCGATCGGCCTCGAATACCGGCAGGACGGGGTGGTCCGCCGCGCCCGCGCCCGGCGCGAGGTGCTGCTCGCCGGCGGCTCGCTGCAATCGCCGCAACTGCTCCAGCTATCCGGCGTCGGCCCGGCCGCGCTGCTCAAGGAGCACGGCATCGACATCGTGCACGAGCTGCCCGGGGTCGGCGAGAACCTGCAGGACCATCTCGGCTGCCGGGTCATCTACAAGGTCAAGAAGGCCAACACGATCAACGAGATCTCCCGCTCCTGGCTGCGCCAGGGCAAGGCCGGGCTCGAATACATCGTGGCCGGGCGCGGCCCGCTGATGATGGGCGCCGCGCCGATCGGCCTCTTCGCCCGCGCCCGGCCCAATTCGGCCTCGCCCGACTGCCAGTACCAGTTTCTCGCCGGCAGCCTCGACCAGCCGGGGAAGCCGATGCACCCGTTCCCGGCCTGCTCCTTGGTCTGCATCCCGTGCCGGCCGGAAAGCCGCGGCTGGCTGCGCATCAAGTCGGCCGACCCCAACGTGTTTCCGGCGATGCAGCCCAACTACCTGATGACCCAGAACGACAAGGACACCATGGTCGCCGGCCTCCGCCTCGCCCGCGGCATCTTCCAGACGCCGACCATGCAGCGCCTCACCACCGGGGAATTCTGGCCCGGTCCCGCCACCGACAGCGACGCCGACTGGCTCGACCACGTCAAGAACACCGGCAGCACCACCTTCCACCAGACCAGCACCTGCATGATGGGCTCGACGCCGATGTCGGTGGTCGATAACGAGCTGCGAGTGCATGGGATGGAAGGTCTACGCGTCGTCGACGCCGCGGTGATGCCGACGGTGATCTCGGGCAACACCAACGCCGCCACGATCATGATCGCCGAAAAAGCCGCCGACCTGATCCGCGCCGAGAGCCGGGCGGCGGCAAGAGCGGCTTGATACAGCTGTCATTCCGGGATCGCCCGCAGGGCGAGGCCCGGAACTATGAACACGGGCCTCTGGAATATGGGTTCCGGGTTCGCCGCTGCGCGGCGCCCCGGAATGCCAAGTTGGGTTGCTGAGCTTCATCCGAGCCGACATGATGCCGCCGCCAACAAGGGAGGAAACGGAATGACCGAATCGCCGTTGGCGGTTTATCAGGCGCATCTCGACAGGGGCGAGCTGGCTTATCAGTGGAGCCCCAAGGCGGGTCGCGCGGTGTTCTATCCGCGCGTGGTATGCCCCTATTCGGGCAGCACCGAGCTTGAGTGGCGGGTCGCTTCGGGGCTCGGCACGGTTTACGCGACGACCGTGACCTACCCGTTCCAGGGCGAGGGCTACAACATCGCCCTCATCGATTGCGATGAAGGTTTCCGGATGATGGGCCGGGTCGAGGACATCGCCCCGATGGCGGTCAAGATCGGCCTGCGGGTCAGGTTCCGCATCCACCCGGCGGAGGGCGAGCAGCCGGCCTACCCGGTATTCACTCCGATAAGTCCGGCTGGCGGAGGCGCGGCATGAGCGGCCCGGATAATTCAAATCTTCGGCGCGGCGGCGCGGCGATCGTCGGCGCGGCGGAAAGCGATCTCGGCCAGGTCGGGCCGGGGTTCAACGTCATCGATCTGATGGCGCAGGGCATCACCCGCGCGCTCGACGATTGCGGCCTGGCCTTGAAGGATGTCGACGGGCTGATCAGCTCCTGCACCCAGAGCCGCACCTCGCCGCTCAACCTCGCCGAATATCTCGGCATGTCGCCGCGGTATATCGACGGCACGATCATCGGCGGGTCGTCGTTCATGTTCCATATCCAGCATGCGATGGCGGCGCTCCAACTCGGCCTGTGCAATGTCGCGGTCATCGCCTACGGCTCGACCCAGCGCAGTGTCGGCCGCCAGCAGGCCTCGGTACGCGAGATCAATCCGTACGAGACGCCGTACCGCCCGTTCCTGCCCTCGACCGCCTATGCGCTGGCCGCCTCGCGCCACATGCACGAATTCGGCACCACCCGCGAGCAGATGGCCGAGGTCGCGGTCGCGGCGCGCGAGTGGGCGCTCAAAAACCCGGTCGCCTGGGAGAAGAAGCCGCTGACGGTCGAGGAGGTGCTGTCGGCGCGGATGGTCAGCTATCCGTTCACCGTGCGCGACATCTGCCTCGTCACCGACGGCGGCGGCGCTATCGTGCTGGTGAGCCCGGAGCGCGCGAAATCCTTGAAGAAGCAGCCGGTCTACGTGCTCGGCCAAGGGCAGGCGATCACCCACGCCAACATCTCCTCGATGCCCGACCTCACGATCACCGGCGCGCGCGAAAGCGGCCGGCAGGCCTATGCGATGGCCGGGCTCGCGGCGAAGGATATCGACGTCCTCGAGCTCTACGACGCGTTCACCATCAATACGATCCTCTTCCTGGAGGACCTCGGCTTCTGCAACAAGGGCGAGGGCGGCGCTTTCGTCGCCGGCGGCCGCATCGCGCCGGGCGGCTCTCTGCCGGTCAACACCAACGGCGGCGGGCTCAGCTACTGCCATCCGGGCATGTACGGCCTCTTCCTGTTGATCGAGGCGGTGCGCCAACTGCGCGGCGAATGCGGCGCGCGCCAAGTGAACGGCGCCGAGACCGCGATCGCCCACGGCAACGGCGGCGTCCTGTCATCGCAAAGCACCGTCATTTTGGGGACTGAGGCGACGTTATAGAGTTTTACCACGGAGGCACGGAGCGCGGAGGAAGAGAACGCATTGACGCAAAGGACGCAGAGGTTACGCGAAGGACGCGAAGCCGCTTGTTCGGCGCGAAGCGCCAATGAGACCCGATGCGGGTTAAATGATTTTGCGCGATGCGCGTGCTTCAATTTCCTTCGCGATCTTTGCGTAACCTTGGCGACCTTTGCGTCGAGTGTTTCTTCTCGGTGCCCTCCGTGCCTCCGTGGTTGTCTTTCAAAGGAGAAGTTTGATGGCCGAAGGCGAGCTGGTCCGCTTCGAGACCGATAACGGCATCGGGATCATCACTGTCGACAACCCGCCGGTAAACGCGTTGTCGCCGGGAGTGCCGCAGGGCATCGTCGATGCGCTCGACAAGGGCAATGCCGACGCGTCGGTGAAGGCGATGGTGCTGATCGGCGCCGGGCGCAGCTTTATCGCCGGCGCCGATATCCGCCAGTTCGGCAAGGGCCCGGCCCAGCCGGCGCCGACCCGGCGCCATTACGACGTGATGGACCAGAGCCCGAAGCCGGTGGTGGCGGCGATCCACGGCTACGCGCTGGGCGGCGGTCTCGAGACCGCGCTTGCCTGCCATTACCGGGTCGCGGTGCCGAGCGCCAAGGTCGGCTTGCCCGAGGTGCTGATCGGCATCCTCCCCGGCGCCGGCGGCACCCAGCGCCTGCCGCGTCTGATCGGCCCCAAGGCGGCGCTGGAGATGATCACCTCCGGCCGCCACGTGCCGGCCGAGGAGGCGGCGACGCTCGGAATTATCGACGAGATCGCGCCCGAGGGGCAGCTCAAGCAGGCGGCGATCGTCTTCGCCCGCAAGATCGCCGAAGAGCGACCGCTGCCGGTCATCCGCGACAGCAACTCGCGCCTCGCGGAAGCCACGCCGGAACTGTTCGACGGGATGCGCAAATCGATCGCCCGCCGCGCCCGCAACCAGCGCGCGCCCTATGCCTGCATCGAGGCGGTCGAGGCGGCCTGCAAGCTGCCGTTCGACAAGGGCACGGCGCTCGAACGCAAATTGTTCGACGAGCAGGTCGGCTCGGAAGAGGCGAAGGCGCTGCGCTATGCGTTCTTCGCCGAGCGCGAGGTGGCGAAAATCCCGTTCATCCCGGCCGACACCAAATTGCGCCCGACCGACGACCCGGCGGTGGTTGGCGCCGGCACGATGGGCGGCGGCATCGCGATGAGCTTCGCCGACAACGGCTACGATGTGAAGATCACCGACGCGACCCAAGAGGCGCTCGACCGCGGCATAGCGCGGATCAGGTCGAACTACGAAACCAGCGTCAAACGCGGCAGCCTGGCGCAGGACGAGATGGCGCGCCGCTTCGCCCGCATCCACCCGGTCGCCAGCATCGATGACATCGCCGAGTGCGACGTGGTGATCGAAGCCGCGTTCGAGCAGATCGCGGTCAAGGAGGAAATCTTTAAAAAGCTCGACCGAGTGATGAAACCCGGCGCGATCCTCTATTCCAACACCTCGGGCATCGATATCGACATCATGGCCAACGCCACCAAGCGGCCGCAGGACGTCGCGGGCACCCATTTCTTCGCGCCCGCCAACGTGATGAAGCTGTTCGAGGTGGTGAAGGGCACCAAGAGCGCCAACGACGTGCTGGCGACCGCGATGGCCTTGGGCCGCAAGATCGGCAAGGTTTCAGGGCTTGCCGGCAACGGCGACGGCTTCCTCGCCAACCGCAGCCGCGCGCCGTTCAGCATGGAGATGAGCATCCTCGTCGAGGAAGGCGCGCTCCCCGAACAGATCGACAAGGTCATGGTCGATTACGGCTATCCGGTCGGCCCGTTTGTCGTATCGGATATATCGGGCCTCGATATCGGCTACGACACGCGCAAGCGCCGCGCCGAGATGTACCCGAACTACCGCAAATCGCCGATCTCCGACCGCATCGTCGAGGCCGGCCGCCTGGGCCTCAAGACCAATGCCGGGTGGTATCGCTATGAGCCGGGCGACCGCACCCCGCACCCCGACCCCGAGGTCCACCGCATCATCAAGGAGACCGCCGCCGAGTTCGGCTTCCCGCAGCGCGGCGACTTCACCGACGACGAGATATTGAAGCGGCTGCTGTTCGCCTCGGTCAACGAGGCGTGCAGGATATTGGAGGAGGGCGCCGCGCTGCGCGCCAGCGACATCGACGTGATGTGGCTGCACGGCTTCGGCTTCCCGCGCTACCGCGGCGGCCTCATGTACTGGGCCGACACGATCGGCGTGCGCGAGGTCTACAACCAGATCGCCTCGTGGCACCAGCGCTACGGCGACCGCTGGCGTCCCTCCGAGCTGCTCCGCCAACTGGCGGAAAGCGGCTCGCCGCTGCGTGAAGCCAAGGCGCAGCGGCCGATGGTTTAGCGATCACCACCGGATCGACGCTAATTGGAAGAACTGGTACAGCGGTTTTGTTCGGGTCACGGCTTGAGGGCGAGTCTTAGTCTAACCAGCAACCCTTAAAGGGATGCGGTCTGCGGTGCTGGATGCAGTGCGTGTTTGTGACGTTTGACCCGGCGACAGGTCAGAGGTGTCCGGCCCGAGCAGGATAAATTTCGGGGTTTCTTGTCGCAAGTCGTCGTGCGATCAAATTAAAACGCCGCGCACGAATCGCGGGTGATGATGCCGACCGATTGCTGGCGGTAACGGGTCATGTAGGCGTCCATCACCGCGGTCAGACGGCCGGCGAGCTCGGGGCTGCGTTTGACAGCGACCAGCAGAATTTTGGCTGGATCGTGGGCAATCCGCCCCGTTTGCGGGTTGCGCCATTGACCCTCGCCGTCCAGTTCGGTGAAGCCGTCGGGGAAGTTTGGGGTGATCGTATCGGCGGCGAATTTGGCCCATTCGACGTCGGTCAGCCTCCCGCGCCCCGGAATATTGCGGCCGAAGAACAGCTCGGCGACCAGCATCCGCTGCTCGGTGGGGAGCAGGCATTGATAGGACCGCGCCGGTGGCGGCGGTGGGGCCTGCGTCGGCGCGGCGCAGCCGGCAAGCACCGATAGCAAAAGCGCCGGCAGAACCCGCTGCATCGCCGCACGATGGATCGCGGCTACTCCGCCGCGGCCTTGGCCAGCGCCGGCTCGACCTTGGCGGCGCAGTATTTGAACTCCGGGATTTTGCCGACCGGGTCGAGTTGCGGGTTGGTCAGGATGTTGGCCGCCGCCTCGGCAAAGCAGAACGGCACGAACACCATGCCCGGCGCCACATTGCTGTCGGCGCGCGCCTTCAATTCGATGTGGCCGCGCCGGGTGGTGATCTTGACCGCGTCGCCGGCGGCGATGCCGAGCCGGCGCAATTCCGACGGCGCGAGGCTCGCCACCGCCTCGGGCTCGATCTCGTCGAGCACGCTGGCGCGGCGGGTCATCGCGCCGGTGTGCCAATGCTCGAGCTGGCGGCCGGTGGTCAGCACCAGCGGATAGTCGACATCGGGCTCCTCGGCCGGCGGGATGATCGACGCCGGCACCAGTCTGGCGCGGCCCGATGCGGTCGGGAAACCGTCGCCGAAGACGATCTCGTTGCCCGGTCTGTCCTCGGCGTCGCACGGATAGGTCACCGAATCCTCGCGCAGCAGCCGGTTCCAGGTGATGTTCTCGAGCGACGGCATCGCCAGCTTCATCTCGGCGAAGACCTCGGCCGGCCCCGCGTAGCGCCAGTCGCACCCCATGCGCCGGGCAATCTCCTGGATCGTCGTCAAATCGAGCCGGGCGTTGCCGGGCAGCGGCAGCGCGGTGCGGCCCATCTGCACCTGGCGGTTGGTGTTGGAGACTGTGCCGTCCTTCTCGGGCCAGGCCGAGGCCGGCAGGATCACGTCGGCGTATTTCGCGGTCTCGGTCAGGAAGATATCCTGCACCACCAGATGTTCGAGGTGTGCCAGCGCCTCGCGCGCATGTTCGACATCGGGGTCGGACATCGCCGGGTTCTCGCCCATGATGTACATGCCCCGGATCTCGTCGCGATGCACCGCGTCCATGATTTCGACCACGGTGAGGCCCGGCTTGTCATCGAGCGGGCTGTGCCACAGCGTTTCGAACTTCTCGCGCACCTGCGGGTCCGCCACAGACTGGTAGTCGGGATAGACCATCGGGATCAGCCCCGCGTCCGAGGCGCCCTGCACGTTGTTCTGGCCGCGCAGCGGATGCAGCCCGGTGCCCGGCCGGCCGACCTGGCCCGTCACCATCGCCAGCGCGATCAGGCAGCGCGCGTTGTCGGTGCCGTGGGTGTGCTGCGAGATGCCCATGCCCCAGAAGATGATCGCCCGCTCGGCGCGGGCGTAGGTGCGCGCGACATGACGCAGGGTGGCGGCGTCGATGCCGCAGATCGGCGCCATCTTTTCCGGGCTGTAGTCCTTGATGTGCTCGCGCAGCTTCTCGTAATCCTCGGTATGCGCCTGGATGTACTGCCGGTCGGTGAGGCCTTCCTCGATGATCGTGTGAAGAAAGGCGTTGAGCAGCGCCACGTCGCGGCCGGGGGTGAAGCGCAGGGTCCCGGTCGCATGGCGTACGAGGCTGTGGCCGCGCGGGTCCATCACGAAAATCTGGGCGCCGCGTTTCGCCGCCTGCTTGAAGAAGGTCGCGGCCACCGGGTGGTTCTCGGTCGGCCGCGCGCCGATGACGATAATGACGTCGGCGTCCTCGGCGGCGGTGAACGGCGCGGTCACCGCGCCCGAGCCGATCCCCTCCATCAGCGCCGCGACCGACGAGGCGTGGCAGAGCCGCGTGCAATGGTCGACATTGTTGCTGCCGAACCCGGTGCGCACCAGCTTCTGGAACAGGTACGCCTCTTCGTTCGACCCCTTGGCCGAGCCGAACCCGGCGAGCGCGCGCTTGCCGTCCCGATCGCGGATTTTGAGGAGGCCGAGCGCGGCGCGGTCGAGCGCCTCGTCCCATGTCGCCTTGCGGAAATGCGTGTAGGGGTTGGCCGGGTCGATATCGGTGTCGTGCTTCGAGACGCCGTCCTTGCGGATCAACGGTTCGGTGAGCCGATCGGGGTGGTGGACATAGTCGAAGCCGAAGCGGCCCTTGACGCAGAGCCGGTTGTGGTTGGCCGGCCCATCCTTGCCGTCGACCGCGACGATGTGGTCGTCCTTGATCCGGAAGGTCAGCTGGCAGCCGACGCCGCAATAGGGGCAGACGCTGTCGACCTCGCGGTCAGGTGCGTTGGCGTGGACGCCGTTGGCATCGACGAGGCTGGCCTCCAGCAACGCCCCGGTCGGACAGGCCTGAACGCATTCACCGCAGCCGACGCAGGTTGATTGCCCCATCGGGTCGTCGAAATCGAACACGATCTTTTCGTGCCAGCCGCGCGCCGCCATGCCGATCACGTCGTTGACCTGGACCTCGCGGCAGGCGCGGACGCAAAGGTTGCACTGGATGCAGGCGTCGAGCTGCACCGCCATCGCCGGATGGCTGCGGTCGGGGCACGGCGCGGTGCGTCCCGGGAACCGGCTGTCCGAGACCTTCAGCCGGTCGGCCCATTGCCACAGCGACGAATTCGGGTCGTGCGCGACATGCCGCTCGGGCTGGTCGCCGACCAAGAGCTCGAACACCATCTGGCGCGAGAATTTCGCGCGCTCGCTGGCCGACTGCACCTTGATGCCGCTGGTCGGCTTCCTGATGCACGAGGCGGCGAGCACCCGCTCGCCCTCGATCTCGACCATGCAGGCGCGGCAATTGCCGTCGGCGCGATAACCCGGCTTCGGCAGCCAGCACAGATGCGGGATCTCGGTGCCGAGCCGGTTCGCCACCTGCCAGATCGTCTCGCCCGGCTGCGCCTCGATTTCGGCGCCGTCGAGAGTGAAACGGATTGGATCGCTCATCGCGCAACTCCAACTGCCATCCTGGCGAACATCAAACTCCGCTTCCCGGCGAAAGCCTGGGCCCACTTTTCAAGCGCTCGAACGGCGGATAAATGGACCCCAGCTTCCGCCGGGGAGCGCGCATTACGGTTTCCGCCGACATGCATTACACAGGCCGCAGCTTTTGGATGAAGTCGTTGACCTCTGGATGCGTCCACGTATCGCCGTGATGCCAGAAATCCAGCAATCCGTCCTTGTTCCGCGATACCCATGCGATCACCTGCGTCGCCATTTGGCGAACCGTGCGCTGCGGCAAGCTGTTGGCAACCACACTCGGCATATCGCCGATCGACACGGAAAAGCTCGGCTGCGCTCGCCCCGGCTGTAAAAAATATTTCACCCGCGGTCCGTGCGCGCCCATGGCGGTCGAGATGAAGATCGTGCCGGCGATCCCCGTTTGCGCGCTCGTCAGATTGGCCATCTCGACCACTCCCTCGCGGGAAAGCTCGTCGGCCAGCAGCGCGTCGGCCGGAATTTGCGCAGCGTCCTGGATGGTCGTCATGCCGGCCCCGCCAGATCCTCGGGGAAATGCTTCATCACCTGCTTCACCGGGTTCATCGCAGCTTGGCCCAGGCCGCAGATCGACGCGTCGCCCATTACCCGCGACAATTCCTGCAGCAGGCTATCGTCCCAGCGCGGCGCGCTCATCAGCTTGACCGCCTTTTCGGTGCCGACCCGGCATGGGGTGCACTGGCCGCAGCTTTCGTCCTCGAAGAACCGCAAGAGATTGAGCGCCACCGCCCTCATGTCGTCCTTGTCGCTGAGCACGACAACCGCCGCCGAGCCGATAAAGCACCCCTCGCTCTCCAAGGTCCCGAAATCCAAGGGGATGTCGGCCTTCGACGCCGGCAAGATGCCGCCCGAGGCGCCCCCCGGCAGGTAGCCTTTGAAGGTGTGGCCGTCGGCCATGCCGCCGCAATATTCGTCGATCAGCTGGCGCGCGGTGATCCCGGCCGGGGCGAGCTTGACGCCGGGGTTCTTGACCCGCCCCGAAACGGAGAAGGTGCGCCGCCCCTTGCGCCCGTTGCGGCCCTCGTTGGAGAACCATTCCGGGCCCGCTTCGACGATGTCGCGCACCCAGTAGAGGGTCTCGATGTTGTTGATCAGGGTCGGCCGGTCGAAGAGGCCGACCTGCGAGGGAAACGGCGGCTTGTGGCGCGGCAGCCCGCGCTTGCCCTCGATGCTTTCGAGCATCGCCGATTCCTCGCCGCAGATATAGGCCCCGGCGCCGCGCCGCAGGTGGATGCTTGTGTGCTTGGCGAGGCCGGCGGCCTCGACCTTGGCGATCTCGGCGAGCAGCACCTCGCGGCATTGCGGGTACTCGTCGCGCAGGTAGATGTAGATTTCGGCGGCCTCGACCACCCAGGCGGCGATCAGCGTGCCTTCGAGAAAGCGGTGCGGGTCGGTTTCGATGAAATGCCGGTCCTTGAAGGTGCCGGGCTCGCCCTCGTCGCCGTTGACCGCCATCAGCCGCGGCGCCGGCTCGGCCAGCACAAAGCGCCATTTGCGCCCGGCCGGGAACCCGGCGCCCCCCATGCCGCGGATGTCCGACTGCTCCATCGCCTCGATCACGCTGTCGCGGCTGCGCGCGCC
>DASRLO010000071.1:0-78268 GCA_035648415.1 Allostellaceae bacterium | reverse complement strand
TGCTCAGCTCGGCGGCGGCGCCGCTCCCCAGCTCCTTCGTCAACGACCCGTCCAACGCCTCGAACCTCTCCAACGGGACGCTGTGCAGCACCTGCGCCTACACCCAATGGGGCTATTGGGGCGGCGCGGTGAATTCCAATTTCGGCGGCGGTGGCCCGCGCAGCGATTTCGGACATCTCAACTTCTGGGTCGCCGGGCAACCGACCGTCAACCTGCCGACGATGGGCACAGGCCTTTATAACGGCGGAATGATCGGCTCGGTCAACAATTCAGGGTTGCAATACATTGCCACCGGCAATTTCAACTTGAACTACGATTTCGGCGCCCGCACCGGATCGTTTGGGATCAACACGTTCGACGGTCAAAGCCCAATCACTGTGCCGGTCGGCGCCGTGGGGGCCGGCTATTCCGGCGTTAAGGGCGCCAGCGGCCCCGGTTTGAGCGCAACGATCGCGGGCGGATTTTTCGGACCGAATTCCCCTCTGCCCCCCGAGACCGCCGGCAGCTTCTCGCTCTTCAAAAGCGGCTATCAAGCGGCTGGCGTCTTCCAAGGGCACCGCTGATATACCAGATGGAAAGCGTGCGCGACGGCAGGAAGGCGGAGCGCTACCGCTTCCACATCCTCGGCATCCCCCACACGATTTCGACCCCCGAATACAACGTCTGCGCCTTCACCCAGAAGGTCGTCAGGCTGTGTGCGCTGCTCAAGCAGCGTGGCCACCATGTCACCCATTACGGGCACGAGGATTCGAATGTCCGCTGTGACGAACACGTCACCACCGTCAAGCGGGACGATCTGATCGCCGCCTACGGCGACCATGACTGGCGCCGGCTGGGCTTCCCGAATTTCGACGCCGGCGACCACGCCTACCGCACCTTTACCGCCAACGCGATCGCCGCGCTGCGCGAGCGCAAGCGGAAGGGCGACTTTCTGCTCTGCATGTTCGGCGGCGGCCATATGGCGGTCGCCGACGCGCACCGCGACATGATCATCTGCGAGCCGAGCATCGGCTATCCGCGCGGCCATTTTGCCCCGCTCAAGGTCTTCCAATCCTACGCAATCCTGCATGCCTATCACGGGCTCAAGGCGGTAGAGGGGATGGACAATGAGATGTGGTACGACGCCGTCATCCCGAATTTCTTCGACCTCGCCGATTTCGATTACTGCGCCGACAAGGACAATTACTTCCTGTTCTTGGGCCGCGTCGGCCCCGGCAAGGGCGTGCACCTCGCCATGCAGGTGGTCGAGGCGGTCGGCGGCCGGCTGATCGTCGCCGGTCCGGGCAGCCTTGACGGTCTCGGCACCCGCGGCCAGCGGCCGATCTCGGACTTTGTCGAGCATGTCGGCGTCGCCGACGTCGAGACCCGCAGGAAATTGCTGGCGAAAGCAAAAGCGATGTTGCTGCCGTCGCTCTTTGTCGAGCCGTTTTGCGGGGTCCAGGTTGAAGCGATGCTGTCGGGCACCCCGGTCATCACCACCGATTGGGGTGCTTTCGCCGAGTACAATTTGCACGAAACAACCGGCTACCGCTGCCGCACCTTCGAGCACTTCGTCTGGGCGGCGAAGAACATCGGCAACATCGATCCCGCGGCGTGCCGGGAATGGGCCGCCAGTAATTTCTCCATGCAGCGCGTCGGCGAGATGTACGACGAATATTTCTACGCCGCGAGCAACGTGTTCTGGCGCGGCGGCTGGTACCAGGAAAACCCCGGACGCACCGATTTGCATTGGCTCGCGAAGCACCATCCGGAACTGCGTGACGCCCGGCGCGCGGCAGCGGATAGGGTGGTGCAACCGCCTGACGATCCGCGCCGTATTGACGACATGATTCGCTGACAGGATGGCGACATGACCAGACGACGCTTTTTGTTGACCGGAACCGCGATCGGGCTGCTCGGCGGTTTCGTCCCGCGATGGGCGGCGGCGGGCCCTGCCTTCGAGGTCGCTCACAGCGACGCGGAATGGCGCGCGCTGCTGACGCCGGCGCAATACGCGGTGCTGCGCCAGGACGGGACCGAAACTCCCGGCAGCAGCCCGCTGCTCGGCGAGCACCGCGCCGGCGTGTTCGCCTGCGCCGGCTGCGCCCGCGACCTGTTCTCGTCGGCCACGAAGTACGACAGCCATACCGGCTGGCCGAGCTTCTGGGCGCCGCTGGCCGGGGCCGTCGACGAGGGCAAGGACGCGACACTCGGCATGGAACGGACAGCCATTCGTTGCAGCCGGTGCGGCGGCCATCTCGGCCATGTCTTCAACGATGGCCCGCCGCCGACCGGCCTGCGCTATTGCATGAACGGCGTCGCGCTGAATTTCAAACCGGCCGCGGCCTAAGCCCGCCGCACCGCCGGTCCCCCCGGCAAACTCGAGCGGCGTCCCCCGAGCGGCGTCGCCCAAAGAGGGTCGCCAGCCTTTTCGCGGGTTCGCTATTCGGCGGCGCCGTGCTCCGGCTTCAGGTCGATGAGCGGCGTGCCGTCGAGGCAGTCGAGCCCGCGCACTTGCAGGCTCGCGCCGTTAACCGCCACCAGCTCGACGGTGGACGAGGCGATGGGGTTCGGCCGCACCGGTGAGCGCAGCGCGAACGTGCCGCGGGTTTCCTGTTGGAACGGTGTCTGCAACACAAGGTCGCGCCGGGCGCGGTGCATCCAATAGAGCACCTGGATGCGGCCCTGGCCCCCGAGCCCGGTCAGCCCCTGCCGCCAGCGCTCATCGATGACGATCGTGCAAATCGGCCCGTCCAGGCTGCCGCGCTTCGGGCATTCCCGACGCGTTTTCCACGGCGTGCGGATCGTGCCGATAAAATAAATGCCGGCATCGGTTTGCGGCGGCAACTCGACCGCCATTTCACCCGGGCGCAGATCGCTATCGCTCATGCCGAGACGATGGCAGGGAACATCGCCGCAAGTCCACAACAAGCGACGGGCGCCCGCGGCAAGCAACGGGAAGGGATGAGGGCTGTAAACTGGCGGAAGAGGCAGGAGTCGAACCTACCGAGGACGCCAACGCGCCCTCCAACGGGTTTGAAGCCCGCGCGCCCCACCGGGAGCGGTACTCTTCCGGACCCGAGGATGCCGCGATATGGCGGAATTTCCTAGACTAGTAGCGCTGTTCGCGGTGTTCGCGCCGCTGTCGCTGTTGTCGTTCGGCGGCGGCAACGCGGCGATCGCCGACATCGCGCATCAATCGGTCGCGGTGCGACACTGGACGAGCGAGCGCGACTTTGCCGATCTGTTCGCGCTGTCGCGCGCGGCGCCGGGGCCGGGGTCGATGCTGGCGGCGCTGATCGGCTGGAAGGTCGCCGGGTTCGCCGGCGCGCTCGTCGCGACGGTGGCGTTCTACCTGCCGTCGTCGCTGCTGCTCTTCGCCGCCGCGAAGATCTGGGGCCGCTGGCGCGGCTCGGCCTGGCATCAGGCGGTCGAGCGCGGCATGGCGCCGATCGCCGCCGGGCTGTTCCTCTCGGGCGGCGTCGCGGTGCTGCGCGCCTCGCCCGCCGGACTCGCGTCCTGGATTGCCGCCGGCGTCGCGACCGCGGTACTGCTCTATTGGCCAAAGCTGCACCCGGTGCCGCTGCTTCTCGCCAGCGGCGCCGTGTTGGGACTGATCGACCTATTGGGAGCAACGCCATGACGACCGAAATGCCCGAGGATTTTTTTGGTCATCTGGCGGCGGATTGCCCGGATGCGATCGTCTATGCCGACGCTCAAGGACATATCCGCTATTGGAACGCGGCGGCGACGCGGATTTTCGGTTTCGCGGCAAGCGAGGCGCTCGGCCAGCGGCTGGATTTGATCGTCCCTGACCGGTTGCGCGCCCGGCACTGGCAGGGCTACGACCAGGTCATGGGCGGGGCGGAGAGCCGCTACGCCCAGGGGGCGCTCTTGGCGGTGCCGGCGCTGCACAAGGACGGACGGCAGATCTCGGTCGAATTCACCATTCTGCCGCTGCGCGACGCGGCCGGTAAATTGCTCGGCATCGCCGCTTTCCTGCGCGATGCGACCGCGCGGTTCGAGGAAATGCGCGCGCTGCGCCGCGAGCTGGCCGCGCTCAAAGGAAGCTGACCCCAGCGGCGCCTGACCCAGCGGCGCCTGACCTGGCGGCGCTTCACCCTAGCGGCGCTTCACCCTAGCGGCGCCTGGGGCGGGCCACCGTGTAAGGAGCCGGCGGCGCGGCCGACAGCGGCGGCAGGCTTTCGACCAGCCAAGCGACCTCGCGCTCGGCCGCCGCGATGCGCGGCACGAGAACGCGCGCCTCGTCGAACTTGAACCCGTTCATCAGCAAATCGTATTGCGCGCGCAAATTTACCAGCGCGCTTTCGAGCTCGCTGAGCCGGGCGCGCTGCGCGGCGATGGAGTCGATGCTCATGGCCTCCGCACGATTACGTGACGCAAAGCCGCCGCGGCCGGGCGAGCAGCGATTCGACCGGCTGGCGCGGCCGTGCTAGCGTGTCGCCCGTGTAAGGAAGACGCAAGGGGAGGCGAGGCTTGGGGGCCTATCTGGTACGCCGCTTCGGCCTGATGCTGCTGACATTGTTCGGCATCTCGGTGCTGATTTTCGTGCTGCTGCGCCTTACCCCGGGCAACATCGCCGACATCCTGTTCGATGCCGGCGGCTACGTCGATCCCGCCGACAAGAAGAAGATCGAGCACGATCTCGGCCTCGACAAGTCGATCCCGGTGCAATACGCCGACTGGATCGGCGGCCTCCTGCACGGCGATCTCGGCTATTCCTACCAGACCGAGAAGCCGGCGCTCGACGAGATTCTGCCACGCATCCCGATCACCGCGCGATTGGCGGGCATTGCGCTGACCTTCTCGGTGCTGATCGGGGTGCCCCTGGGGGTCATCAGCGCGGTCAAGCAGAACACGATGCTCGACTATTTCCTGCGCGTCGTCAGCCTGTCCGGATTGTCGATGCCGGCGTTCTGGCTGGGGCTGCTGATCCTGATGGGGTTTGTCGCCTATTTCGGCACGATACCCATCTACAGCGACCAGCCGGTCGGGTTCTGGAACACGCTGTTAATGTACAGCGTGCCGGCCGCCGCGGTCGGGTTCCGCAGCTCGGCGTTGATGATGCGGCTCACGCGCTCGTCGATGCTCGAAGTGCTGCGCCAGGACTATATCCGCACCGCGCGCTCGAAAGGCGCCCCCGAAGTCGCGATCAACTACTACCACGCGCTGAAGAACGCGCTGTTGCCGGTGATCACGGTGATCGGCATCGAGGCGGCGTTCCTCCTGGGCGGGCTCATCGTCACCGAGACCGTGTTCAACATCCCCGGCGTCGCGCGCTTCCTGGTCGAGGCGATCCGCTGGCGCGACTACCCGATGGTGCAGAATTTGGTGATGTTCATCGCGATCGTCGTGGTGACGATCAATTTCGCGATCGACATGCTCTACGCGGCGGTCGATCCGCGGATCAAATACGGCAATTAGCGCGGACGGAGGCCCGAGGGTGAGCACGCTCGACTTCAATGCCGAACTGTCCGCCGCCGGCGCCAATGTCCACAGCCGCTGGGGCGCGGTCCGGTTCTTTATCCGCCGCTATCCGCTGGGCGCGATCGGCGCGGTGATCATGGCGATCTTCGTGCTCGCCGCGGTCTTCGCGCCGTTCATCACCGTCTACGACCCGCTGACCACCAACGCCGCGGTATCGCTGGCGAAGCCGAGCGCGACGCACTGGCTCGGCTGCGACTTCATGGGCCGCGACGTCTACAGCCGGATCATATACGGCGCGCGGATATCGCTGGCGGTGAGCATGGGCTCGATGCTGCTCGGCTCGTCGATCGGGGTCACGCTCGGGCTGCTGTCGGGCTACCTGCTCGGCTGGTTCGACCTGATCACCCAGCGCTTCCTCGAGATGATGCAGTCGCTGCCGCTGTTGGTGATGGCGATCATCATGGCGGCGGCGCTCGGACCGTCGCTGCACAACACCATCCTGGCGATCGCCATCCCGCTGGTGCCCTACGTCGCGCGCGTCATTCGCGCCAACACGCTGAGCCTGCGCGAGCAGCCCTTTGTCGAGGCGGCGAAAGCGATCGGCATGAGCGAGCGGCGCATCGCCCTCAGGCACGTGCTGCCCAACACGCTGGCGCCGCTGATCGTGCTGGCGACGGCGCAGCTCGGCTCGACGATCCTCACCGAATCGTCGCTCTCCTTTCTCGGCCTCGGCGTCCCCGAGCCGCATCCGTCGTGGGGCCGGATGCTGTCGGAATCGGCGGCCGAGTATGTGCGCACCGCACCATGGCTGGTGATCTTCCCGGGGTTGGCGATCAGCTTTGTCGTGTTCGGCACGAACCTGCTGGGTGACGCGCTGCGCGACCTGCTGGACCCGCGGCAGCGCAGCTAAGGCTGGCGATAAGCACCTTCTGTCGGAGTTCCCGCGTTTGGTAATGGCAACAGATTCCCCCGTGGCCGCCGGGCCCCGCGCCGTCAGGCACGGCAATGCCGAGGTGGTGCTCGAAGTCGCGGGGCTGCAGACCTACCTCTTCACCCGGCTCGGCATCGTCAAGGCGGTCGACGATGTGACCTTCTCGGTCCATGCCGGCGAAACGCTGGCGATCGTCGGCGAGTCGGGCTGCGGCAAGACGATGACCTCGCTGTCGCTGATGCGCCTGGTGCCGAGCCCGCCGGGACGCATCGTCGGCGGCTCGATCAAGCTCGGCGGCCGCGATCTGGTGACGCTCGACGAAGCCCAAATGCGCGACGTGCGCGGCAACGAGATCTCGATGATCTTCCAGGAGCCGATGACATCGCTCAACCCGGTGATGACGATCGGCAAGCAGATCGCCGAGACCCTGCGGCTGCATCAGGATCTGTCGAAAGCCACGGCGTTCGCCAAGGCTATCGACATGCTGCGCCTCGTCAAAATCCCTGAGCCGGCGCAGCGCGCCAAGGAATACCCGCACCAGCTCTCCGGCGGGATGCGCCAGCGCGCGATGATCGCGATGGCGCTTGCCTGCAACCCGCGCGTCCTGCTCGCCGACGAGCCGACGACCGCGCTCGACGTGACGATCCAGGCGCAGATCCTCGATTTGATCCTCGATCTGCAAAAGACGCTCGGCACCGCGGTGATCCTCATCACCCACGACCTCGCCGTCGTCGCCGAGACCGCGCAGCGCGTCATCGTCATGTACGCCGGCAAGAAGGTCGAGGAAGCCGACGTCGAGCCGCTGTTCAGCGAGCCGCTGCACCCCTACACGCATGGGCTCTTAGCCTCGATCCCGCAATTGGCGGTGATCGGCGGTGAATTGCCGGTGGCGAACGGCAGACTGAAGGAGATCCCCGGTATGGTGCCGGCGCTGACCAACCTGCCGCCGGGCTGCGCTTTCGCGCCGCGCTGCGCCTACGCCGACGACCGCTGCCGCGCGGTGGCGCCGGATTACGAGGAGAAGCGGCCGGGCCATTGGGCCGCCTGCTGGCATTCGGAGCGGCTTTATGGCTAGCCCCGCGCCCGCCCCCACCATCGCCGGCAACGGCATCGGGCCGCATCCGGTGGGCAATGCGACGGTGCTCGACGTCGTCGCATTGAAGAAGCATTTTCCGGTCAAGAAGGGGTTGCTGCGCCGCACCGTCGGCCAGGTCTACGCGGTCGACGGGGTCAGCTTCTCGATCAACGCGGGGGAGACGCTGGGCCTCGTCGGCGAATCGGGGTGCGGCAAGTCGACCGTGGCGCGCACCGTGATGCGCCTCATCGAGCCGACCGCCGGCTCGATCCTGCTCGACGGCGAGGACGTGACCCGGCTCGGCAAGACCGCGATGCGGCCCTATCGCCGCCAGATGCAGATGATCTTCCAGGACCCGTTCTCGTCGCTGAACCCGCGCATGTCGGCTGGCGACATCGTCGGCGAGCCGCTGATCGTGCACGGCCTCGCGCGCGGCAAGGACAAGGAGCGGACGGTGGCGGGCCTGTTCGACCAGGTCGGCCTCCGGCGCAGCCAGATGCGCGCCTTCCCGCACGAATTCTCCGGCGGCCAGCGCCAGCGCATCTCGATCGCCCGCGCGCTGGCGCTCAATCCCAAGCTGATCGTCGCCGACGAGCCGGTCTCGGCGCTCGACGTGTCGATCCAGGCGCAGGTCATCAACCTGATGATGGACCTGCAGCGCGAGAAGCGGCTGTCCTACCTCTTTATCGCGCACGACCTCGCGGTGGTCGAGCACATCAGCCACCGCATCGCGGTGATGTATCTCGGCCGGATCGTCGAATACGCCGACAAGAAGACGCTTTTCACCCAGCCGCTGCATCCCTACACGCAGGCCCTGCTCTCGGCGGTGCCGGTGCCCAACCCCAAGCTGCGGCGCGAGAAGCGCCTGCTGCAAGGCGATGTGCCGAGCCCGATCAACCCGCCCCCCGGCTGCACCTTCCACACCCGCTGCCCCTATGCCGAGGAGCGCTGCCGCCTGGAAGTGCCGGCGCTAAAGGAGATCGCGCCGGGCCACGGCGTCTCGTGCCATCTGGTGAATTGAGGCCGGCCGAGCCACTAACCCCCACCCCGGCGAAGGCCGGGGCCCATTTATCCACTTGGCGTGCGGTTGAAGCCTGGGCCCCGGCCTGCGCCGGGGTGGTGCGGGTTACGCGTTGATGTCCGCCAGTTCCTCGATGTCGAGCCCCTGGCGGATGCGGGCGATCATCTCTTCCGGGTCGAAATCGATGCCCACCGGGTTCTTGTCGCTGGCCGAGCGATTCATCATGTAGTCGCGGCCGGCGCGCGCGGTGTGGAAATTGTCGAACAGCAGCTCGACCTGGTTGCGGTCCGGGTCGTAGTAGTACATCGACGTCGTCATACCGTGATTGACGCAGCGATGCGGGCGGATGCCCTGGTCCCTCAATTCTTCGTAATGGTCGGCCAGCACCTCGGGCTCGAAGGTGAAGGCGACGTGGTGCAGGCCCACTTCGCCGCCGGCGCGCGCGGTCTTGCCATCGGCCGGCGCCTTGTCGGCGAGCGGGCCGGGGTCGATAAAGGCGACGCGATGATGCTCGTCGTCATAGCTGATGAAGGCGATGAACTTGTTTTGGTAGAGCAGGTCGGCGCCGAGCACCGCGCAGTACCATTCGACCATCTCGTCGCGCCGGTTGGTCTGCAGCACGAGGTGGGAGAGCTTTTTCGGCGACGCCATGAATGCCTCCTGTGAGCCGCGCGTCTTTCCTGCCGGATCGGTGCACCCGAACGGTGTCCAAGTCAATATTGGATAAGCCGCTTCACCCCATATCCCCCTCGCGACTTCTTCGGTCGCATGGACGGTCGGCGTCCGTCACCCTATGTTCGGAACCGAAGCGCCGTTCGGAGGGATGATGACGCAAGCCGACGAGCCGATCGCCGAGGATAAGCACACCGCCGCCCCTTTGCTGGAAGCGGCGCTCGGCATGCCGGCGGCGCCCGAGATCGCGCGCCACTCGATACGCCACTCCCTTGCCGGCGATGCCGCGCCGCGGCGCGCGGCATGAGCGACGCGCTGCTCGATACCGCGCTCCGCGCCGCGCTTGCCGCCGGCGAAGCGATCATGCGGGTCTATGCCGAGCCGTTCGAGGTCATCCAGAAAAGCGACCAGACGCCGGTCACCGCGGCCGACCTCGCTTCGGAGCGGATCATCGTCGATAGGTTGACCGCGGCGTTTCCCGACATCCCGATCGTCTCCGAGGAAACCGCGCCGGAGGACGGGTTCAAGCCGCCGGCGGCGCGGTTCTGGTGCGTCGATCCGCTCGACGGCACCAAGGAGTTCATCGCCAAGAATGGCGAGTTCTGCGTCTGCATCGGGCTGGTCGAGGACGGGCGGCCAGTGCTCGGCGTGGTGCACGGGCCGGCGCGGGGCGTGACCTATGCGGCGCACGGTCCCGGCACCGCGATCCGCCTCCGGGACGGCGGCGCGCCCGAAAAGATCGGCGCGCGGCTGCCGCCGCCCGACGGTGTCGTCGTCATCCACAGCCGGACCAACGCCACCAGCCGGCGGCTCGCCGAATACTTCCAGGGCCGTTCGATCCTCGAGCGGATGAGCTGCGGCAGCGCACTCAAATTCGGCGTGCTGGCGGCGGGCGAGGCCGACCTCTATCCGCGCTTCGGCACGACGATGGAGTGGGACACCGCGGCCGGCCAGGCGATCCTCGAAGCCGCCGGCGGCAGCGTCATCCGCGTCGAGGGCGGCACTCTCGCCTACGGCAAGCACGATTTGAAGAACGGCGCTTTCCTGGCATGGGGCGCGAAACCCGCCTGGTAGCTTCCGCTCGCTGGCCGTGGACTTCCGGGCCAAACCGGGGGAGGCGAGAAACCGAGCTGGCTTCCGCTTATGCGGCCGCCGTCAATTGTAGATCCACTCCTTCTCGAAGCGGGCGTAGCATTCGCGCTCGCCGGGCATCTTGACCCAGCCGGCGAGAAGGCGCGGCGTCGCGAGCAGCAGCCGGTCCTTGAGGTGGGTGGTGTTGAGCCCGTATTCCTCGAAGGTTGAGACGGTGATCTTCTGGTTGTGCGGGTCGTCCTGGAAGCGGCAGGCGCAGAGCGCGACGGTCTCCATATAGGCGCGCCGGTCGGCGCCCGATTTGAGGTAGGCGTGAGCGATCGCGGTCGCCTTCGCCGGGTCGAGCGCCATGATCGCCTCGTCCAGCTCGCGCAGCAGCGCCTGCGGGGTGCGGCCCGCGCCGTCGTAGCCGGCGATCTCGTCCTCGATGATCGAGTTGACCAGTCTGTTCTCGTGCGCCACGTCGTTGATGAAATTCGCCATCAGGTAAAGCATGCGCGCCTTGTAGGGGCTCTTCGAATTGCGCATCCAGTTGTTGGCGACGTTGCAGTAGTCGAACGGGTGCTGGCCGTTGGTGAATTGGCGCGCCACGGTGGTGCGCAGGATGAGCTCGGCGGCGCCCAATTGGATCGTGTCGCCGAGGCTGCGGATCGACCTGCCGTTCTTGAGATGCGCGGTGATCAGGTCCCAGACCTCGTCGCCGCTCGCCAGCATCAGCCGCTGCACCATGTCTTCAACTTCGACCGGGGACAGCGGGGTCTTGTTGGCCTCCTCGAGGCTCTTGCCGGCATCCTCGAACTCGGCGCCGACCCTGACCGACGCGGCGTCGTAGAGCGAATAATAGAGCGGCCCGACCGCCATGTCGGGGACGCCCATGTAGAAGACGCCGTGCGACTTCTCCCAGCCGATGTAATTGGCGAGGTCGGTGACGGCGCGGGCGCGGATCGCCTTGTGGCCGGTGTTGCGTGCCTTGCGGCCGATCACCGTCTCCTGCAGATCGATGAGGCCGAGGAATTCGAGGTGCTCCTGCAATGCCGCGCGGGTGTCGGGGTCTTCGGCGAGGCCGAGGAAGAGGCCGTGGCAGCGCTTCGAATCGCCGGTTATCGTCGCGATCATGTAGGAATGCAGCCGCTCCTCGACCGTGCCCTCTTCGCGGATCGGCGCCGCGTCTTCGAGCCAGACCGCCGGGCCGTAATCGGGCGGCGGCACCTGCACGCCCTTCATCGTGGCGTAGCGGCCGGGGTACTTGAAGAGAAGCTGGTTCCAGATATCGAGCCCGGCGCCGATATACCAGACGCTCTGCAGCAGCGGCAGCAGCCGGTATTTCTCGGGCAGATAAGGCATCAGGTAGGTCGACGCGCGCAGACCCAGGAGGGTGTGGTCGTTGTTGGTCAGCGCGATGTTGCCGTCCTTGATGTTGATGTGGCACGGCACGTTGACGAACGGCGCCTCGGCCGCGGTGACGATGCTGAGCGCGTCGCCGATCGACTGTCCGCTCTGCACCATCCTGGCAAAGAGGTCGGTCGTCTTCGCCTGGTCGCGCTCGAGGATCGACTCGGTCAGCAGGTTGAAGCTCTTGTCCGCGCTGATCTCGCTTCGATTGAGCAGCATCGCGTATCTCCCTGGCATCTCGGCGTTGTCAAAGTCCGGCGGCGACTCCGCGCCGCCTTCGGCAAGCGGGATCATGCTCGTAGACAAGCCTAGCCCCGGCTTGGGCCGTGCGTAAAGCAGCGCCCGGCGGCGTGGCGCATGCCTTCAGTGCATGTCTGTGGCAGCTGTTGTAGAACGAGCCGCGCAAGTCAGGCGGAGTGCTGCCACCGTGACCGAGTTTCGCGAAGCCCATGTCGAGGCCGACGGATTTCGCATCCGCTATATGGAGGGCGGCAGTCAATTAGATGGCGGCCCGCCGCTGGTGCATCTGCACGGCGCCGGCGGGCTGCGGATCAACCCGGCGCATCGCCTGCTGACCGAACACCACCGGGTGATCGCGTTCGAGATGCCGGGCTTCGGCGCCTCGCCCGAGAACCTGCGCACCACGGACCAGGCGGCGCTGGCGCGGACGATGGCGGCGGCGGCGGGCGCGCTGGGGCTCGACCGCTTCAATCTGCTGGGCACCTCGTTCGGCGCGCGGACCGCGCTGTGGCTCGCCGCCCAGGCGCCCGAGCGGGTCACCGCGCTGGTGCTGGACGCGCCGGCGGCGATCCGGCCGGCGGGGTCGCGGCCGCCATCGGGCTCGCCGGAAGAGGTCGCGCGGCTGATCTACGCGCATCCGGAGCGCATGCCGCCGCTGCCCGCCGCTGATCCGCAAATCCAGGCGCAGACGGCGCTGCTGGTCGGCCGGCTGCGCGGGCCCGACCGCGACGCGGCGCTGGAGGCATTGCTGCCCGGCCTCGCCACGCCGACGCTGGTGCTGTTCGGGACGCTCGACCGGCTGATGCCGTCCGAATTGGGCCGCCACTACAAGATGCTGCTGCCGAACTGCAATCTGGTGCTGGTCTACGATGCCGGGCACGCAATCGGCAGCGACCGGCCGGAGGCGTTCTGCGAGGTCGTCGGCGATTTCCTCGAACGCCACGAGGCGTTCATCATCAGCCGCAGCGTGACGCTGATAAACCCGTAAAAAAACGGCCGTCATTGCGAGAACCCGCGGGTTCTCGCAACGACGACGGATTAGGCCGGCAGCGCGTCGTCCTTGGTCTCGCGGCCCAGCAGCATGGCGATGACGCTGAGGATCGCGAAGCAGCTCATAAACGCGGTGACGTTGTTGAAATTGCCGCCGAACGCGCCGACCAAGAGGCCCGCGACAAGCGGGCCGAAGCTGGTGATGATCCGCCCGGTGCCGTTGCAGAACGCCACCCCGGTCGAGCGGATATGGGTCGGGAACAGCTCGGGGAAATAGACCGCGTGGCCGGAGAACACCCCGAACACGAAGAAGCCGAAGATCGGCAATACCACCGGGTACCACGGCTCATAAGCCGGCAGCGCGAGGTAGAGGATCAACCCGAACACGATCGAGCCGATGCTGTAGAACGCGATCGTCAGCCGGCGGCCGATCCAGTCGGCGATAAAGCCGAACGCCGAATAGCCGAAAATCCCGCCAAAGCTCCACACCATGATGCCATGGCTGACGAACGGCACCGCATCGGCGCCGCTGATGCCGCCCTTTTGCACCATCAGCGACAGGATGGTCGGCAGCCAGATATTGGTGGTCCAGATCGCCAGCAGCGAGCCCAGCCCAAACAGCAGCCCGACAAGCGTGTTAAAGCGGTTTTCCTTGGTGAAAAGCTGTAGCGGGACAAAGCGCATAAAGGCCTCGTCGTCTCCCGACATCCGCGAAGCCGCGGTCATCGCGTCGCGCCGTTCCTGCACCGCGGCGAAGCGTGGCGGCTCCTGCATCCGGCCGCGGATCACCGCGAGCAGGACCGCCGGGATGACACCGACAAAGAACACCGCCCGCCAGCCGAACCCGCCGACAATGCCATAGGCCCAGGCGCCCAGGAATGTGCCGATCGCGCCGCCGGTCATCATGATGCCGGAAATCTTGGCGCGATACGTATCGCCCAGGGTCTCGGCCAGGAGCGGGATGCCGATCATCAACTCGGCGCCGGTGCCGATGCCGGCGAGGAAGCGGTAGATCGCGAAATCCCATAGATGTTGCGAGACGCCCTGCAGCGCGGTGAAGACGCTGAAGATTATGATGCTGAACATCAAAGCGCGCACGCGGCCGATATAGTCGGCGATGACGCCGAAGATGAACCCGCCGGCGGCCCAGCCCAAGAGGCCGGTCATCGCCAAGAGGCCGCCGTACTTGCCGATTTCCGCCAGTTGCGTCTTGTCGAGCGCCCCGGTTGCCGGGAAGCCGAGAAGCTCGGTCAGCGCCGGCTTCAGCACCAGCGAGAAAAGTCCGAAATCAGCCGCGTCGAGCGTCCACCCGGCCCAGACCACGCCAAAGACCAGCCACTGATAGGGCGTGATCGCACGCCAACCCGCCAGTTGCGAAGCCGTGGTGTCCGCCATCCCGCGTCCCTCCCCGAATGACTCCCGCATCGCCCTCGAATCACGGGGAGATTGCCGGGGCGCACCAGCCGATCCCTGCGGTGGGACAGCCATATCGCCGTCCAGCACCTACTATGCGCAACGCCTCCGGTCAAGGCGTCGGCCGGCCGCGATTCACCGGGCTTTAACCCTATTTCGCTACATTTAGCCTCCCCTCGACCCGTGGAGGTTGCCGTGTCGACGAGCTATTTTTCGATGTGGGCGATGTTGATCCTGATGGCGTTTGGCGCATTCGGCGGGCTCGTCATTCACGGCAATCTGCTCGGCTCGATCCGGGAGGCCTTTCCCGCGAGCACGATCAAGCAGGAGGCTCTGCAGCGCTGCGGCCGGATGGATGCGCAATTCTCGCGGTTTTTCGCGCAGGATCGCGAAACTTGCTACCGCGCGGTTCTTGGTGCGTCCCCGCAAGCCGCGTCAAACGCGGCCGGCGAATGGTAGGAATGATGGATTTGCAGGTCTCCATAGCTCAGCCGGTTTTTTGAGGCGCCCTGGTCGCTAGACTTGGTCGAGGCCGTGCTTCCCGCCTACGCATCGAGTTCCGTGGGCGGCGCGAACCGTCCGTCGTCCGGCAAAGGAGGCGCCCGCAGGCCGCTGTCGCGCGCCGCTTTCAGGCGGTAGACATAGGCCAACACCTCGGCGACCGCGCCATAGAGCCCGGCCGGGACCTCGTCGCCGAGATCGACAAAGCGGTTGATCGAGCGCGCCAGCGGCGGCGCCTCGATCACCGGCACGCCGTGTTCCGCGGCGAGCGCGCGGATGCGCAGCGCGATAAGCCCAGTGCCTTTCGCCACCAGGCGGGGCGCGCGCATGCGGTCCTCGCGATACGACAGCGCCGCGGCGAAATGCTCGGGGTTGACGACGACGACGTCGGCCTTGGGCACTTCCGACATCATGCGCGCCCGCGCCAACTTGACCCGCAGACCGCGGATGCGGCGCTTGGTGTGCGGGCTGCCTTCCTGATCGCGCAGCTCGTCCTTCACTTCCTGCCGGCTCATCTTGAGCTGGTCGCGGTGCTGCCACAGCTGGTAGGGCACTTCGAACAAGGTGACCGCCGCCAACGACGCGGCGAGGATCAGAAACACCTCGCCCGACAGCGCCGCGACGTGACGCGGCGCGGCCGGCCAGGTCTCGGCGGCGACGTGCAGAAAATCGACGAGCCAATGCTTCACCAGCCAGGCGGCGATCGCCCCGACGACCACAAACTTGACCAGCGCCTTGACGATCTCCGCCAGCGCGGCCTTGGAGAACAGCCGGCCGAAACCCTTGAGCGGGTCGATGCGGGTGAAATCGGGCGTGACGGGCTTGGCCGATACGACCCAGCCGCCGACCAGCAGGTCGGAGACGAATCCCACGGCCGCCAGCAGCAGCAGGATCGGGGCGATAACCATGACCCCCGGCCACGCCACCTGGGCGGCGGCGGCCCACAGCCGCGACGGCTCGCGCATGACCGCCGGATCGAGGGCGAGGCCGAGGCGCAGCGACGATTCCAGGAGGTCGATCAGCTTCCCGCCGGCGATCCACGTGACCGCGGCGCCCGCGACCAGAACCGCGGCGCCGGCCACCGAATGAGCGCGGACGACCGAGCCTTCCTCGCGCGCTTTCTGGACCCGCCGCGGGGTTGCCTGCTCGGTGCGATCCCCGGCGCTGGAGGCATCGCTCACGGCGCGGCCGCCCCGCGCAGCGTGGCGCCGGCGAGGGTGAGCCCGGTCTCGATGATGTGCTCAACCGCCGGCACGAAGAACGGGACGAGCGCAATGATTGCGGCGATCCCGACCCACATGAACAGCGAGAACCCGACCGACATCACGTTGAATTGCGGCGCGACCCGCGACACGAAGCCGACCGCGAGATGCACCGCCAGCAGCACGGCGATCACCGGCAGCGCCAGCCAAACCCCCATCTGGAACAGCACCGCGCCGGAGCGCGCCAGCGAGCGCCAGCCGTCGGCCGTGATGCCGCTGCCGACCGCGATCGGCACGACGGTGAAGCTTTTCACCAGCACGCCAAGCAGCACCAAATGGCCGTTCAGCCCGACGAACAGCAGGAGGGCGACGAGGCTGAAGAAATTCGCCATCACCGGCACCTGAAACCCGCTCTGGATGTCGAACATGCTGGCGAAGCCGAACCCCATCTGCACCCCGACGAACTCGCCGGCAAGGCCCATCGCCGCGAGGGTCAACTGCATCGCGAAGCCGATGGCGAGGCCGACCAGCACCTGCTCGACCGCCAGGACCGCGGTCGCCCAGGAGAGCTCGAGCGGGGCCGATTGCTTGACCGCGCCGGCGATCGCGATGGCGACGACAAAGGCGAGCGCCACCTTGGCGCGCACCGGTATCGCCACCGAGTTGAACGCGGGCGCCGCCGCGAACAAGGCGAGGGTGCGCAGAAAGGGCCAGAAGAACTGGCCGAGCCAAGCAGCCAGATCGGCGTCGCTGACGCTCAGCATGGGGTCACCGGCGCAGATCTCCGGCGCTCGCCGCCGCACGCTCGATATAGGCGGTAAAGCGAGCGCCCACCCAGGTCGAGGCGAGGTAAAGCACCAAGAGGACCGCGAAGAAGCGCGGGACGAAGCTCAGGGTCAGATCGTTCATTCGCGTCGCTGCCTGGAACAACCCGACCAGCAGGCTGGCCAGCACCGCGGCGGCGAGGAATGGCGTCACCAGCAGCAACGCGACGGTCATCATCTCGCGCGCCGCGCCGACCAATTCGTCGGGGGTCAACGCGGGAAGCCCCCGGCCAGCGAGCCGGTGACGAGGGTCCAGCCGTTGACCAGGACAAACAGCGCGAGCTTCAACGGCAGCGACACGCTGGTCGGCGACAGCAGCATCATGCCCAGCGACATCATCTCGCGCGCCGCGCCGACCAATTCGTCGGGGGTCAACGCAGGAAGCCCTCGGCCAGCGAGCCGATGACGAGGGTCCAGCCGTTGACCAGGACAAACAGCGCGAGCTTCAACGGCAGCGACACGCTGGTCGGCGACAGCAGCATCATGCCCAGCGACATCATCACCGCCGCGACGACGATGTCGATCACCAGAAACGGCAGGAAAATGAGGAAGCCGATCTGAAACCCGGTCTTCAGTTCGGAGGTCACAAAAGCGGGAACCAGCACCGAGAACGGCACGTCTTCGGCGCTCTGGTAGGTCTGGCCGCCGGCCAGTTTGAGGAACAGGCCGAGATCCTCGCGGCGGGTCTGCTTGGTCATAAATTCGCGCAGCGGGCCCTCCGCCTTGATCAGCGCGTCCTCGGTCGAAATCTTGTTGTCGAGCAGCGGCTGCAGCGCATCGCTGCCGACCCGGGTAAAGACCGGCCCCATCACGAACATGGTCAGGAACAGCGCGAGCCCGATCAGCACCTGGTTCGGCGGCGTCTGGGTGAGCCCCAGCGCCTGCCTGAGCAGCGACAGCACGATGATGATGCGGGTGAACGAGGTCATCGTCAGCAGGATCGCCGGTAGGAACACCAGCCCCGCCATCAGCATCAGGAGCTGCACCGGCATGGTGTAGGTCTGCCCGCCGTGGCCGTCCGGGTGCATGTCGAGCGCGCCGATGCCGGCGGCGTGCGCCGCGGCGCAGATCGCCCCGCCGGCGAGCAGCGCCGCGAGCACGCATAGGGTCAGCCGCCGCGCCATCGCCCCACCGCCTTGCGGACCGCCTCGCCAAAACGGTCGTCACCCGCCGCGATCGGCAGCGGCTCGTCGAGCTCGCACAACAGCGACACCGACGCCGAGCCGATGCCAATCACCAGATGGCGCGGCCCGACGCGCACCACGAGAAGCCGCTCGCGCGGCCCCAGCGCGAGGGAGCGCAGGATCGCGCAATCGCGCGCATTGCCGAGGCCGATCCCGGGCCGCATGCGCCGCATCGCCCAGATCCCGCCCCACAGCAGCAGCACGATGATCCCCAGCGTGAGCGACAACGAGCCGAGCCCGTCCGCGTCATACGGCACGCCCGGCTCCCGCATGCGGCAGGGGGTTCGTCATTCGACGATCAAGGTGGTGAACAGCACGTTCTGGACGAAGGCGCCGTCGGGACTGCCCTCGGTCAGCTTGGCGATGCGGTCGGGCCCGAGCACGACCGCCATCAGCTTGTTCAGCCGCTCGATCATCACCCCGCGCACCTTGTTGACGCCGTCCGGGTTTTGCAGATCCTCGCTTTTGAAGCCCAGGAGCATTTGACGCATCGCGTCTTGCAATTCGGGCAGCAGCGCATTGACCATCTCGCTGGCTGCCGCGCGCGGCAGTTGCAGACTCACCCCGAGCTGGACGAAATGCGAGGCGCCGGTGCTGCTCGGCATGCTGACGACAAACGTCTTCAGCTCGAGGAAGAAAGGCAGCGGGGCCTCGATTTCCTTTGCCTCCTTCGGGGCGAAATGCGCGCGGCCGCCGAGAAAAAAATACCAGACCGCGGCCCCGGCCCCGAGCAGCAACAGCACGGCGACGCCGATGATCGCCCATTTCAGGAGCGGGCCGCGGCCGCGGGACCCGGCAAGATCAAGCGTCGCCGCCTGGTCGATATCGGCCATCGCGCGAAATACCGCTTTACGTCATGCGACGGACGCGGGTCACGGGAGCTTGCCGACCCGTTGCAGCAAATCGTCGATCTCGGCCTGGCTTTGCCGCAACGCGGCGGCGAGTTCCTGCTCGGTGGCGCGCTCCTGGACGATCTCGTACATGCGCTTCTCGCGCCGGATTTCGACGAGCTCCCGCCACTGCCGGGTACAGGCCGCCTCGAGCCGTCCCACCTCGCTCTCCTGGCGCAGCACGACCTCCTCGATCTGACCGATAAAGCCGAGATAGGCCATCGTCGACATCGCCGGCATGCCTTCGCCGAGGCCGGAATTGAGGAGATCGCGATAGCGCTCGCGATGCTGCTTTAGCAGCGACAATTTCATCAGCGCGTCGTCGCATTGCTGCTTGAGACGCTGCCAATTGACCAGCGCGCCGTCGCCCTTCTGGCCGGTGACGCTGATTAGCGTGTGCAGGACCGCCATTTCTCCCCCATCGTTCTATCCGCTAACCGACAATCCCCCGAAGCGCCCCCACGCTTTCGGAGAACCGCACCGCGTTGGTCATGTCCTGGCGCAGGAATTCGTTGATCGCCGGTTGCAGCGACACCGCGCGGTCGAGTTCGGCGTCGTGCCCTGGCCGGTAGCCGCCGATCGCGATAAGGTCGCGGCTTTCCTCGAGCCGGTTGTAAAGCTGCTTGAAGCGCTGGGTCGCAAGGACCTGTTCGGACGCGACGACCGCCGGCATCACCCGGCTCACCGAGGCGGCGACATCGAGCGCCGGGAAATGGCTGCGGTCGGCGAGCTTGCGCGACAGCACCAGGTGCCCGTCGAGGATCGAGCGCGCCGAGTCGGCGACCGGGTCGTTTGGGTCGTCGCCCTCGACCAGCACGGTATAGAGCGCGGTGATGCTGCCCGAACCCTCGGCGCCGTTGCCGGCGCGCTCGCACAGCGATGAAATCCGCCCGAACACCGACGGCGGATAACCCCGGCTCGCCGGGATCTCGCCGACCGCAAGCCCGACCTCGCGTTGGGCCATGGCAAACCGGGTCAGCGAATCCATCAGCAACAGCACCCGGTGGCCGCGGTCGCGAAAATATTCTGCGATCGCCGTCGCACGATACGCGCCATGCACCCGCCCCAATGCGGACTGGTCCGCCGGCGCGGCAACGACGACGGCCTTTGCCAACCCGTCGGCGCCGAGAATCCGCTCGACGAATTCCTTGACCTCGCGGCTCCGCTCGCCGATCAGGCCCACCACCACCACATCGGCGCTGGTGTACCGGGCCATCATACCCAACAGCACGCTCTTCCCCACGCCGCTTCCCGCAAAGAGCCCGAGACGCGAGCCGCGGCCGACCGTAAAAAGCGCATTTACTGAACGAACTCCGACATCTAGCGGCTCGTCGACGAGCGCGCGCCGCATCGGGTTCACGGTTTGGCCGAACAGCGGCATGCGCTCGGTGCAGCGAATCTGCCCCTTGCCGTCGATCGCCAGGCCGCCGCCGTCGATGACGCGGCCCAGCAGCTCCGAGCCGACCGCAACCTCCATCGTCCGCCCGGCCGGGATCACCCTCGCCCCGGGGGTGAGGCCCCCGGCATGTCCCTCCGCCATCAGCAGGACCCGCCCGCCGTCGAAGCCGACGACCTCGGCGGAGAGCAGCCGTCCCGTCTCGCTCTCGACAAAGCAGCGTTCGCCGATCGCGACGTGAATGCCGCGGGCCTCCATCACCAGCCCGACGATACGGATCAGGCTGCCATGGACCTTGACGCCGTGATCGGCCCGACCGAGCCGCGCCTGATAGCGCTCAAGCCCCGCCACCAGCCGATCCGCCAGCCCGCTATCGGGCGGCGCGGTCATTCGTCTTCACCGTCGAACAGGGTCAGCATCACCTCGCGCCAGCGCGACGCCAGGGTCAGGTTGACCTGCGAGACCGCGTCGGCGTTGCGCGGGTTCCAGCGGCGGTCCTTGAGCGGCTGCTCTTCGCCGTCGGCGACAACCAGGCAGCCGCCGGCTTCGATCGAGTCGTCGGCGGCGAGCGTCGCGCCGCCTCTGCCGATTTCCGGCACCAGCCGGCGCACAAGATCGAGATCGACCGGGTTCAGGATGATCCGGGGCGCGGCCATCTCGAGTGGGACCTTGGCGATCGCTTCGCGGATCAGCCGCACCAAGAATTCGCGCGACCGCTTGACTTCGCCGCCGATGACGCAACGCGCCACCTCGAGCGCCAGCGCCGCCACCGCCTCCTCGACCGGCTGCTCCAGCGCTGTCAGCGGCCCGCCCAAGCGCAGGACGATTGCCGCCAGACGCCGCGCCGCCGCGCCCAGGCTCGCCTCGCCCGCTTCGAGCCCCTCGGCAAAGCCCGCGGCGTAACCCTTCTCGCGTCCTTCTTGGATACCAAGCCGCAAACCTTCGGCGCGGGCTTGGGCTAGCGCGGCCGCCATCTCGACGGCGGGTTCGATGCCGCCGGGATGGGAATTTGTCCCATTCGCCAGCAGCGGGGCGGCCGCGGCGTTTTCGTCGAGCGGCCCGGCGTCGCCGGCGGCAACGACGGCTTCCGGCTTTGCCGCCGATGCCTCCTTAAGCGGGGGGAATTGGAAGGGAAGCACCGAAACCCCCGCGAGGTTTGGCCGTGTGCCCATCAGCCTTCCTGCGGCCACAGCGCCCGCAGATAGGCGAGCGCGAACCTGAGGAGCGCGACGGCGAGCCGCACCGCCGATACGATGAACCAGGCGCCGACGAAGGCCGCGAGCAGACGCACGCCGGCCATCACCAAATAACCCCACATCGGCGCATCCGCGTCCGCGCCGCCATCCTGATGCTCGACAAACCAGTAAAGCCCGAGACCGAACGCCAGCAGCACCGGCCGCAACCCGCCCAGCTTGGTCGCCTTTGGTGCCTTCTTCTTGGCGGATCGGGCCATTGCGGGCGTTGGCGGCGACGCGGCTATTGCGCCGAGGACGGTGCGACAGCGGGCGGCGGCGCGGCGGCGGAAGCCGGCGCCGAGGCGGCGGCGCGCTCCGCGGCGCTGCCGAGCAGGCGCGTCCGCGCCGGATCGCTGCCCTCGACCGGCGAAACCACAACGATCGAGACCCGTCGATTGGTCGCCCTGCCATCCGTCGTCTCGTTGGAGGCGACGGGGTGGTATTCGCCAAAGCCGGCGCCGACCAGCAGCGTCGGATCGATATCCGCGGCGACGAAGCGCTTTACCACCGAGATCGCCCGGGTCGCCGACAGATCCCAGTTCGAGTCGAACTGCGCGGTGTGGATCCGCACGTTGTCGGTGAAGCCGTTGACCTGGATCTGGTAGTGCAGGCCGGCGAGGATTCTCGCGATCTCGTCGATCAGCGGCAGCGCGGCCGGCGTCAGATCGGCCTTGCCGCTGTTGAACAGCAGCACCTCGTTGATATCGACGACCACCCCCAGCGACTGCAGGGAAACATGGACCTCGCCCTTGCCGATCAGCTGGGCCAGCGCCGTGGTGAGCTGGTTGTACGCGGCGTCGAGGTCGTGAACCCGCTCCTCAACCTGTTGCCGCAGCGGATCGTTCGGCGCGGCGACGCTTTCTTCCGTGTGACCCTGGAGCTGCGCCTGGATTGGCGGCGGCGTCGCCTCGCCGCCGCTCGCCAGGTACTTGCCGTTCTCCGATTTCTGGTTGGGATCGCCGCTTGTCGGCTCTTGGCGCATCGCCGGGGGGAGGTTCTTGACCTCCTGCTCGCGGGTTATGATGGGCAGGTGCACCGGGTTGGGCATGGCGGTAAAGGGGGCCTTCTGCGCCGCCGCGAAACCGCTGTCCTGGATGTGCGTGGTGCGCCCGATAAAGGCGGTCGAGAACGACTCGGCCATCTGCTGGAATTTCGACGAGTTGATCGTCGACACCGCGTACATGACGACAAAGGTCGCCAGCAGCAGCGTCGTGAAATCGGCATAGGAAATGATCCACCGCTCGTGGTTTGGGGGCTTTTCCGGTTCGAGATTTTTCACTTCCGCTCTCCGTCGTCAGATGCCGCGCCCATTCGCTAGTCGGCCGCGGCCGCGGCCGGACTTGGGTTCGCTTCCGCTTCCTCGGCGCCGCGATCGCCGGCGTCTTCCGCGTGGCCGTGCTCCATAAAGCTGCGCAGCCTCACTTCGAGCTGCAGCGGGCTTTCGAGGATGGCGATGCCGATCATCCCCTCGGTGATCATCTCGAGCCGCCGCACCCGGCGCTTCACGAGGAATTTCAGTTTCGCGGCCACCGGCAGCAGAAACAAATTGGCGAGCCCGACGCCGTAGACCGTGGCGACAAAGGCGGTGGCGATCCCTTCGCCGAGCTTCGAAGGATCATCGAGATGCGACATCACGGTGATAAGCCCCATCACCGCGCCGAGAATGCCGACCGTCGGCGCATAGCCGCCCATCGCCTCGTACATCTCGGCGCCGAGCATCTCCTCATGCGCCGAGGTCTGGATGTTGGTTTCGAGGACCACGCGGATTTGCGGCGCTTCGATGCCGTCGACAACCAGCCGCAGGGCCTGGCGGATGAACGGGTCGGTCTGCTGCTCGGCGACCGGATCGAGCGCCAGGACGAATTGATGGCGCGCGATGCGCAGCCAGTCGGTGATCTGGCGCAGCTGGTCGGGGCGGTCGTCCCTGGGCGGCAGGAAGATCCACAACAGCATCTTCAAGCCGCGCAGGAAGATGCTGAGCGGGGTCTGCACCAGCACCGCGGCGAGGGTGCCGCCGCCGACGATGACAAAGGCGGAAAACTGCAGCAACGCACCGACATTGCCGCCGTCGAGCGTCATCGAAGCAATGATCGCCCCGACGCCCATCACCAGGCCGACTATCGATAGAAAATCCACGCGTTAATCTCCCGAACCCGGTGGCGGCGAGGTTGCCTCCGCCCGCCAATCGGCCAGCACGTCGCGAAGCATCAAAAGGGCGCGCCCATGCACCCGGCAGACCGTCGATTTGTCGAGGCCGAGCACCGCCCCGACTTCCTCCATGTTCAGTTCCCGCTCGTAGTAGAGCGAGACGACGAGCTTTTCCCGCTCGGGCAGCGCCGAGATCGACTCGGCGAGCGCGGTCATCATGCGGCTGCGGTCGAGCGCGGCGTCTTGGTTGTCGGCGGCCTGAAGCGGGTCCCCAGCGGCCTCGTCGAATTCGTCGAGTTGCAGCAGCCGGATGCCGGCGATCTCGACGAGCACGACGTGGTATTCCCTGAGCGGAAGGCCCATCTCGGCCGCGATTTCCTCGTCGCTGCCGTCCCGGCCAAGGCGCGACTTGACCGCGCGCATCGCCTGACCGGCGGCCTTGGCGAGGCGGACGGTGCGCACCGGCGCCCAGATTTCGCGGCGCACCTCGTCGATCATCGCGTTGACGATCGAGCGCTGCAGCACCGGGTCGGACGGCGGCGCCAACCCGGCATGACGTGAAAGCCGCAGCACCGCGATAAGCCCTGCCTGGATCAGATCGTCGAGCTGAACCGTCTCGGGCAGGCGTCCCTTGAGGCGCAGCGCCAACCGCTTCACAACCGGCACGAACTGCCGGATGATCTCGCCCTCGTCAAAATGCGAGGCGTAGCCGCAGGGGAAAGCGGCTCCCGGCGCAGACCGCAAGTCGGCAACCGCCGCGGCGCTCCGGCGCTCCAGAACCTGGGCATCGGGGTCAGTCGGCATCGCTCGGTTTCCCGGAGGGGCGGCCGAGCAGCTCGACGACTTTTATGCGCTTTTGCGGCGGAATCTCGGGATAGGAGAAGGTCCAGACGCGCGGCCTCGCCGGGCGCAGCAATTGCGCCACCAGCTCGCGCAGCTCGGGGCGGGTGACGATCGCGGCGACCGAAGCCATCGCCTCGAGCCGTGCCGCCGCGGCGGTTGCCGCGGCGCGCAGCTCCTCAGCCAATCCAGGCTCGATCCCGAACGCGCCGGTGGTCGACGACAGCTTCACGACATCGTGCAGCAGGCGTTCGAGATCGGGCTCGAGGGCCATCACCTTCAACTCGTCGACCGCGCCGAACACCGTCTGCACGATGTAGCCGCCGAGCTTCAGCCGGACGAGCTCGTGCAGCGCCCGCGGCTCCTGCGTCGTCGCGGCGCCGTCGATCAGGGCGGCGACGATCGTCCTCAAATCGCGGATCGGTATCTGCTCGGCAAGCAGGCTGCCGAGCACCGTGTGCACGGCGGTCAGCGGCAGCAGCTTCGGGGTCAATTCCTCGACGAGCTTGGGGATCAGCTTGTTCAAGTACGCCAGCACCGCATCGAGTTCGGCGCGCCCGAAAAGGGTCTCAACATGATCGCGGGCGACGTGTTCGAAATGCGTGGCGATCACCACAGCCGCGTCGAACACCGTGTATCCGGCGGCGCGCGCCTGGTCCGCCGTCGCCGGCGCGATCCAATGCGCCGGCCGGCCGAACACCGGGTCCCGGCCGAGGATGCCCTGGATTTCGGCCAGCACCTTGCCCGACGTCATCGCCAAGAGCCGGTCGGGATGCACCTCTCCCGCCGCGCACTCGACGCCGTAGAGCAGGATGCGATACCCGGTCGAGCGCAAATCGGGGTTGTCGCGGACATGCACGACCGGCACCAGAAAGCCGAACTCGCGCGAAACCTGGCGGCGCACCGCGCGCAGCCGGCGGAGCAACCCGCCGTCGCGCTCCTTACTGACCAGTCCAACCAATCGATAGCCGACCTGGATCTCCAGCGGCTCAACCAGCTCGACGACGCCGATATCGATCTCGGCCGGCTCCGCCGCGGGCGGCGGAGGCGGCGGGGCGATCGCGGCGCGCGCCTGCTCGCGCGAAATCCACCGCGCGCCGGCGCCGAGCAACCCGGCGAAGACCAGGAACGGCAGATGCGGCATGCCGGGCACCAAGCCAAACGTGCCGACGAGCCCAGAGGCGAGCCACCACGCCTTCGGGAAAATCGCGAGTTGCGAGACGATCTGGCTGCCGACATCGGCGCCGGTCGTCACCCGGCTGACGACGATGCCGGCCGCCGACGAGATGACGAGCGCCGGGATTTGCGCCACCAAGCCGTCGCCGATGGTCAAGAGCGTATAGGTCTGTCCGGCCTCGCCGAGGGTCAGCTCGTGCTGCCAGACGCCGATGATGAGGCCGCCGAGCAGGTTGATGAACAGGATCAGCACCGCGGCGACCGCATCGCCGCGCACGAATTTGCTGGCGCCGTCCATCGCGCCGAAGAAATCGGCCTCGCGGCCGACCTCCTGTCGACGCTTGGTCGCCTCTTCCTGGTTGATCAGCCCGGCGTTGAGATCGGCGTCGATCGCCATCTGCTTGCCCGGCATGCCGTCCAGCACAAAGCGCGCCGCGACTTCGGCGATGCGCCCGGCGCCCTTGGTGATGACGACGAAGTTGATGATGACGAGAATCGCGAAAACCGCGATGCCGACCGCGTAATTGCCGCCGATGACAAAGGCGCCGAACGACTGGATCACCCGGCCCGCGGCATCTTCGCCCTGGTAGCCGTCCAGCAGGATGACCCGCGCCGCCGCGACGTTGAGAGACAGCCGCATCAGCGTCGTCATCAGAAGGAGGGTCGGAAACGATGAGAAATCAGTCGGCTTCGCGGTGTACAGCGCCGCCAAGAGTATCATCAGCCCGAAGCAGATATTGAACGTGAACAGGATGTCGAGCGCGAACGGCGGTAGCGGCACGATCACCATCGCCAGGATCAGGACGAACCCGAGCGGCGCGGCAAGCGAGGGAAGTTGCCGTCGCCACGCGGCGAAATCGAAGCCGCGCGCGGCGGGCGCCGCCGGGAGGCTCATGACAGCATGCCCGGCAAACCGCTGAGGATCGCGACCGCGAAAGCCTCAAGCTGACGGAGCAGCCACGGCCCGAGCAGGACGAGCGCAATGCCGGTGCCGAGAAACTTCGGCACGAAGCTCAGCGTCGGCTCGTTGATCTGGGTGACCGCGAGAAACACGCTGACGACGACGCCAATCACCAGAATGACGCCGAGCACCGGCCCGGCGACATAGAAGATCGTCAGCAACGCGGCGTGGGTTGCCTGCGGTACCCCGTTCATCCCCCGCCCCTAGGCCGATCGCTTCGAGTTCTCGGCCTGGCTGACGACCTCGACAAAGCGCAGACCGAGCTTCTCGGCGTTGATCAGCACGACCTCGCCGCGCCCGATCAGGACGCCATTGACGCGAACGTCGAGCGGCGTGCCCGGCCCTCGGTCCAACTCGATGATCGAGCCGCGCCCCAGACTGACGACGTCGCGGATCGAGATATCGGTGCGTCCCAGCTCCACCGAGAGGCAAACCGGCACGTCGAACACGAGATCGAGGCGGCTGGCGGAAACCGGAGCGCTCGACTCATCCGCAGCCGGAGCGGACGCAGCCGGAGCGGACGCAGCCGGCGCGGCCGGTTCGAGCTTGGCGAAAGCGGACGGCCCGCCCGCCGCCGCCTCCGGTAGCGGATCGGCGATGGAAGGACTATCGGCCATCAATCATCCTTCCCACCGCCGCTGATCCGCACCGTGAGCTCGTCCGGCGTGAGCGGCAGGCGTTCCTCGACGAGAATCCCGATCTTGCTGCCATGCCGCCCCCATTTTCCGCGAAACAACGGCACGCCGCCCGCCTCGACGACGATCGTCTCCGGCCGGTCCATCTCGAAGACGTTGCCGGGACGCAGCGCGATCAGATCGCCGACGCTGATCTCGATCTTGCCGAGTTCGGCATTGAGGGTAATGTCGGCCTGCGCGACGCTCGCCTTCAGCCGTTCCGACCAGCGCAGGTCGTGATCGACCACTTCGGCGACGATGCCGGAGGTCATCTGGTCCTGCAGCGGTTCGACCCCGGCAACCGGGATATAGGTTTCCAGCCTGCCGTTGCCGTGGTCGATGGCGATATCGAAGCCGCTGACCATGATAAGGTCTTCGGCAGTGGCGAACCCGGCGAATTGCGGGTTGGTCTCGTGCCGTAGGGTCTCGATTTCGAAGCGGCCGACCGGTTCCCAGGCGCTGGTGAATTGCTCCAATGTCGTATCGACGACACGGCGCATCGATTTGAGTTCGAACGGCGTGAACTCGCGGTTCGCGATGTTGATCGGGAACCGCCCGTTGCCGCCGAACCGGCTCTCGACGATCGCGCCGACGAGCGAGGCATCGACCATCAGCACGACCGTCCCGCGCAGCGGCTTCATATTGAACAAGGTCAGATGAATCGGGCTCGGCAGCCTCTCCAGCAGCTCGCGATGCTCGACGAGTTCGATCCCGGTCGGGATTATCGTCACCGCTCGACGCAGGTGCTGCAGCAGCGCGCCGCGCAGAAACCGCGCGAAACGGTCGTTGATGCGTTGCAGGTTCGGCTCAAGCGTCGAAATCCGGTTCCGCGTCGACCGCGATTTCGCGAAAAGGCTGTATTTCTCGGGAGCCGAGGCTTGGTCAGCGACATCAGACATAGATGCTCATCCCGGAAGAAAGCGGCCGAGAACCGGCGACGCCCGGCCGTGAGACATCGCCCGTCGCGGCCGGCACGGACGGCGACGGACTGGATCTGGCGCTTTGCCGCCAGGCTCCCGAGCCATCGCCGCCGACCCAGGCGCCGCTCAAATTGTATCCGGCATTGCCGAGGCCGGCCTGGAGCTGCCCCATCGCGTCGCTGATGGCGCTCTGCACCTGGGGCTGCGGCGAGGCGAACCATGCCGTGACATCCCGTCCGTTGACCGCCACCCGCACCGTAAGGTCGCCCAGCTCCGCCGGATGCAGGCGGATCACCATCTCGCGCGATCCGCTCGACGCCAGCCGCACGAGCGCATCCGCCACTTGTCCGCGAACGGTGGAGGTGGCGACATCCGAGGTCAGGGCCGGCGTGGGCGCGGGCTGCGCCGATGCAGGAGCCGGATCGGCTCCGGCGGGCGACGCGCCGGCGGTTCCGTCTCCGGCGGCAGGCGCGACGGAAATGGGCGTGAAGCGGCCGCGATCGTCGCCTCGCTCGCCCGCGCCACGACCGGAATCGTCGGCAGTGTCCGCGACGATCAGCGAAAGACTCCCGGACGGCGCCGCCAGCGAGACCGATGGGGTCGGCGTCGCGTGCGAGCGGGCCGGCCCGGAGGCCGCGCCTGGGGTAATGCTTCGCGACGGACCGGCCGCCTCCGCCGCTGCCGGGAATGACGGGTCGGCCGTTGCCGGGCCAGCGGTCAAATCGTCCGCTGGCCGGGCAACGGACGGGGTGGTTTCGGCCGCCGATCTCGCTATTGCGGCGAGCGGGTCCGCCGGAACGGCGGCGGGCGGCAACTCGCTCGCGGACGGGGTAGCCCCAGGTTGCGAAGCAGCGTCTCCGGCCGGCCCTGCCTGGGCTGCGGCACGGGAACCGTCGGCGACGAGGTCGCTGAAAACATCATTTGGTCTCGCGCCCGGCGCCGAGCCCGCACCCGTCGTGACCGCCCATCCCGCCGTCGCGGACGCGGGCAGCGTCGCGAGAGCGCCGGCGTCGCCGCGGGCGCCCGCCGCCGGCTGACGATCGCCCTCGGCTCCCGCGGCGCCAAGGGCCGCATCCGTCGCCGCGAAGCCATCGGCCGCGCTCGGCCCGGCCAATCCCTCCGCCACGAGCGCGGCGGTTGCGTCGCCCGCGGCGTGAGCCTCGGTTCGCCGGCGCGGCGGCGCCATGCCGTCGGCGGCATTGCCCGGCAAGCTGTCCGACGATCCATCGCCGACGCTTTTGCAGGCCATCCCGGCCGCACCGAGCGTGTCGGCAAATCGCGCATCGTCGGGTGTCGCGGACCGCGTGGTGTCGCCGGCCGAAGCCGACAGCCCGGCGGCCCGGCCTTGGTTCTGATGGCTGATGCGAAGGGAGGACATCGTTCGACCTCAGCTGACCAGATCGCCGGCATCGGTCGGCAGAACGAGCGTGCCTTCGCGTTCGAGGCGCCTGCAAATCGCGACGACTTCGCGCTTCGCGGTGTCGATCTCGCTGACCCGCATCGGACCGCGCGCCGAAATCTCGTCCTTCAACATCTCCGCGGAGCGCTGCGACAGGTTTTTCACGACCTTTTCGAGCAGTTTCGCGTCGGCCCCCTTCAGCGCCGAAACGAGCAATTTCTGGTCGATCGAGCGCAGCAGAATCTGGAAGTTGCGATCGTCGAGGCGCATCAAATCTTCGAACACGAACATACTGTTCTGGATCGCCTGGGCGAGGTCGGCGTCGACGGTGCCGATCTGCGCCAGGATGCTCTCCACCCGCTGCGTGCCGATGCGGTTGAGGATCTTCGCCGCCATGCCGACACCGCCGACCGAAACGCGCCCCTGCTGGGTCTCGCCCGCGAGCAAATCCTCGATCGAATCGTTGAGTTCGCGGATCGCCGCCGGCGGGATCGAGTCGAGGGTCGCGAGACGCGGAATGACCTGCTCGACAAGTTCGGGCGGCAGGTACTGGATCAGCGCATCGGCCTGCTCGGGCTCCATGTAGGCGAAGATCATCGCGACGATCTGCGGATGCTCGGATTTGATCATTTCGGCCAGCACGCGCGGGTCTTGCAGCTGAACTGCTTCGATGCCGGCAAAATAATCGCCTTGCTTGAGCCGCCCGGCGAGGCGTTCGGCTTTTTCCGGCCCGAGGGCCTGTTCGAGGACACCGTGAACGTAAGCCTCGGCGCCGATGCCGATCGAGGTCTCCTGCAGCATGATGTCGATGAATTCCTGGAAGACCTCGGTGACTTCCGTCTTCGATATGTTGGAGATGCGCGCCATCGCCACGGACAGCAGGTTTATCTCCAACTGGCTCATGTGTTTCATGACCTCGGCGGCGGCCTCTTCGCCGATCGACAGCATGACGACCGCCGATTTCTCGACGTCGCTGAGCCGTGCGGGGCTACTTAAGAGTGCCTCTGTCACCGGCGATCCATCCTCTGATGACCTGAGCGGTACGTGCGGGATCGTGCGTGACGAGCGTCTGCACGGTGTCGGCTTCGATGCTGAACACGTCCTGCGGCTGGCTGTTAGGCCGCTGCGCCCCTCCAGCCGATCGGCTGTCTCCGCCGGCGCCGGCGGAGAGCGCCACCGCTGCCGCGGGAGGGGCGACGGCGAGCGCCGCCTGGGCGCCGGCCAGCCGGTTGAGCAGCGGGAACAGGCCGCCGAACAGCGCCAACAGGCCCGCGAGGGCCAACATGGCATTGCGCGCGACCGCCGCCATCCAGGGTTCCCGCCACCACGGGCCGGCGGGCTCGACAACGGCGCCGTCAGCCGCCTCGAACGGCAGGTCGACGACCGTCACATGCGGGTTCTGCCCGGCGCCGATCGCCGAGCCGACCAGCTTGTTGATCGACTGCAGCCGTTCCGCCGCAAGCGGCTTGCCGGTGGGATTGTTGACCAGCACGGCGATGCTGACGCCGCGCAGCATCCAGGACGGATGCTCGAGATACTGCACGGTCTTGTCGATGTCGTAATTGGTGGTCCGGTGCGTGTCGGACGGGGTCGCCGCCTCAGCCGCGGCCGGCGGCGTCGGGGTCGCGGGCTGCCCTGGCGCGGCCGCCTGGGCCGCCTGGGCCGGCGGAGGCGGCGGCGTGGCGTTGGTGCTCGGCGTGTCGGGGCGGCGGTTCGACAACGCGCCGGGGATGCCGATCGGCTGATCGCCGCCGGCGCCGCGGGCATGTATCGTCTCGTCCTGGCTCAGGACATGGCTGTCGCCGTATTTGACCAGACTTTCCTTGGTCTGCGAAAAATCGATATCCGCATCTGACGAAATTCGAAAATTTCCGCGACCGAGCACCGGGGATAGGAGGTCGGTGACCATCGCCTCGTAGCGGCGATTGACCTCGCGGGTGATCTCCAATTGCTGCGGCGCCTGCAGCGCGTCCTTGCCGGCGGCATTGAGCACGGCGCCGCTCTGGTCGACGACAGTGACCTGCTCGCGCGACAGTCCCGGCACGCTCGATGCCACCAGGCCGACGATGCCGTTGACCTGCGCCCCGCTGAGCGCGAACCCGGGCCGCAGGCGAACCAGCACAGAGCCGCTCGGTTTCGCCGAGTCGCCCAGAAATCCGGTGTCTTTCGGAATGGCCAGCGTCACCTTGGCGGAGACGACGCCATCGATCTCGCCGACGGTGCGCGACAGCGCCGCCTCGACACCCCGCACATAGTGCACCTGCTCGACGAATGGGCTGACGCCGATGCTTTGATTGTCGAGGATCGCCCATTCGTCGCCGTCGCGCTTGGCGACGCCGCGGGCGGCGAGCTGCAGCCGGGCGCGGCCGACATCGGCGGCCGGCACCTGGATCACCCGCCCGCCTTCGGTGATCCGGTAGGGAATGTTGAGTTTTTGCAGCTCGGCGATCGCCCGCCCGCCCTCCTCGCCGGCCAGGCCGGCGTAGAGCACCGCGTAGTCGGAGCTCCACAGCCACAGGGAAGCGACGGCGACGATCGCCAGCGCCGCAGCCCCGCCGACGACCACCACGGCGCGCGCCTGCCCGCCGAGGACCGGGCGCGCTCGCTCCCAAAGGGTCTGCGGGTTGAGTGCATCAAGAAAGGCCACGCCTCACCCGCGCCGTTCGTCAAATCTGCATGTTCATGATGTTCGCGTAAGCGGCGACCACCTTGTCACGAACGCCCGACGCCAGCTGCAGCGACAGGTTCGCCTGTTCGAGCGACACCATGACGTCGCTCAGCGGAAGGTCCTTGTCGCCGGCGGCGAACGCCGTCGCCTTTGTGCTGGCCTCGGAGATCGAGGCATCGACCTGGCCGAGCGCGCTGCGCAACGCGTCGGAAAAGCTCGGCTTCGCCGCATCCGCGCCGCCGACCGCATCGGGTACGAGCTGGCTCGTGCTCGGCGCGATCGCGGCGCCGGCGAGCGATTGAAGTTCGGCCAGGACCGAGGTCATCGCGCCAATCGCCGCGATCATCGCTCGCTCCGTGCCGCGGCGGCCGGCCGCTGCGCCAATTGCCGGCGTTGCGCGAGAAAGGCGAGGCGGGCGAACGCCTCCTCGGTATGCGCCGGGATTTCGGCAAGTTCGGCCTGCACCCCGCACCCGCCGCCCGCATCGTCTCCGACCGAGCTCTCGACGTGTCCGTAGAGCACGATCGGTTCGAGTATCTTTTGATCAAAGTAGAGCTTGATCCGCAGCCAGTCGCCCGAGCGCAGCGGAACCGGCGAATGCCAAGTCATGCGACCCGTCCCCAGCTCGATGTCGTGCACCGGCGGCAGAATGACGTCGCGGTAGGTCAACCGGCCCAGCATGTCGATCACCATGTCGAGCTTGATGCGCAGCGGCGCCAAGGCTTCCGCCAGGTTTTCGTCCGATGGCCGCGGCACCGCATCGAGATCAACGCCGTGCAACAGAAAGCCGACGACCCCTGCATTGGCCGACGCCGCCCTGTCGCAATCCTCCGGCGAGGGCGCGCGATCGAGCGTCTCCCACGACACGGGAAGCGCTAGACGGCTCAAGAATATCGGGCGATCCGACATGACCTCTCGCCGCGCCCGCAAAGGCGATGTGCCCGCCCAATCGTCCAGCATGGCGACAGATTCCCCACTCGATACACTCCCGTCATAACGCCGAAACTTTACGAAAATACGAAATTCCGATTTTTGTCCTATCATGTGCCCCATGGCGTTGGCAAGTCTTGAAAATCGAATTAAGACGTGCCGAGCACCGTTCCGCATTCATGCGGCGGGGCGAGTCGCGGGTTAGGGAGGCGTGGCCCGGCCGCGCCAGTCGCCAGCGTGAGTGACGAAATTTTGTTGCGGTTTACTGTCGCGGCTCTAACAAAATCGCCAATCGGTCTTGAAAGCTATATCTCAAAGGGAATTTGTGTCTTACCGCATATCCGATTCGACGGAGTTTCGAATGAGAAAGCAAGCGCCGGATAGAGACCGCGCGGCGCTTGCCCCATCTTCCTCGCCATGATGTTGCCGAGGAGAGAGACGATGTTGGACCACGAGAAATGCTGGGCGGCGGTGTGCGCCCACGATGCGTCGCAGGACGGGCGGTGGGTCTATTCGGTGAAGACGACCGGGGTCTTTTGCCGGCCGGGCTGCGCCTCGCGCCAGCCGCTGCGCAAGAATGTCGCGTTCTACGCGACCAACGCCGAGGCCGAGGCGGCCGGGTTCCGCCCGTGCAAGCGCTGCCGACCGCATGAAGGCTCGCAGGCCGAGCGCCACATCGCGGCGGTCGGGCGCGCCTGCGCCCTCATTCGCGCCAGCGACGCGCTGCCGAGCCTCGACGACCTGGCGAACGCGGCCGGGATCAGCCGCTACCATTTTCACCGCGTCTTCAAGCAGATTACCGGCGCGACGCCGCGCGATTGGGGCAAGGCGCACCGGCTCGGCCGGTTCGCCGACCGGCTCGACGCCGGCGACAAGGTGGCCGAGGCGGTCTACGCCGCCGGGTTCGGCGCCAGCTCGCGGGCCTACGAGGCGGCGCCGTCGGGGCTCGGCATGACTCCCGGCGTGCGGCGCCACGGCGGGCGCGGCGAGACGATCCGCTTCACCTGCGTGCGGACCGCGCTGGGCTGGGCGCTGGTCGCGGCGACCGAGCGCGGCATCTGCATGACCGCGCTCGGCGACGAAAAGACGCCGCTCGAAGCCGATTTGCGGCGGCGCTTCCCGGCCGCCCTGATCTGGCCGGCCGATTCCAAGCTGGCCGCGTGGGCCGAACGCATCGTGCGCTTCGTCACCGCGCCCGGCGAGCAGCCCGATCTGCCGCTCGACATCCGCGGCACCGCGTTCCAGGCGCGGGTGTGGCGGGCGCTGCGGAAGGTACCGCCCGGCAAGACCGCGACCTATAGCGAGATCGCCGCGGCGCTGGGCCAGCCCCGGGCGGTGCGCGCCGTCGCCGCCGCCTGCGCCGCCAACAAGCTGGCGCTCCTGGTGCCGTGCCACCGCATCGTGCGGCAGGACGGCGACCTCGCCGGCTACCGCTGGGGCATCGCGCGCAAGCGCGCGCTGCTGGCCGCCGAGCATGCGGCCGCCGCCACCGATGCGGCGGCGGAATAGCCGGGCAAGTTACTTGGCGCCGCTCGAGATGCCGCTCCCTCGCCATCCCGACGAAAGTCGGGACCCCTCCCCGTCATGGGCCCCGGCCTTCGCCGGGGTGGCGAATGAGGAAGGCGCAGGCACCCCTGCCCTCGCCATCGCGCTCGACCGCGACGGGTACGCGGTGCTGCCTGGGCTCCTCGGCGCCGACGAATGCCGCGAGCTGACCGCGCTCTACGACGAGCGCGAGCGGTTCCGCAGCCGGGTGGTGATGGCCCGGCACGGCTACGGGCAGGGCGAGTACAAATATTTCACCTACCCACTGCCGCCGCTCGTGGGGGAGTTGCGACAGATGCTGTACCCGCTTCTCGCCCCGCTTGCCAATCGCTGGCAGCGGCAGCTCGGGCGCGAGGCGGCGTTTCCCGCGACGCTCGACGACTATCTCGCGCGCTGCCACGCGGCGGGACAGCAGCGCCCGACGCCGCTGATCCTCAAATACGGGCCGGGCGACTACAACTGCCTGCACCAGGATCTTTACGGCGAGCTGGTGTTCCCGATCCAGGCGACGGTGCTGCTGTCGCGCCCCGGCGAGGATTTCGCCGGCGGCGAGTTCCTCCTGGTCGAGCAGCGTCCGCGCCGCCAGTCGAAGGGCGAGGTCGTGGCGCTGCGCCAGGGCGACACGGTGATCTTTCCGGTCAACCACCGCCCGGTCTCCGGCGCGCGCGGCTATTACCGGGCGACGATGCGCCACGGCGTCAGCCGCGTGCATTCCGGCAGCCGGTTCACCCTCGGCATCATCTTCCACGACGCGGCGTAGCTCGCTGGCGGCCGCAGTTTACAATTCGGACGATGATCCCATCCGAGCCCCCGGTAGCGCTCCGCGTATCGCTGCGAAATTTGATCGAGCCGGGGATGACGGGAAAATCGGCGGCGGGTCGTGTAAGCTGACCAAATAATGTCCGAACTCGACACGCTGATCGGCTTGCTGGCGAAGCTGCCGGGGCTGGGGCCGCGCTCGGCGCGGCGGGCCGCGCTGCACCTCATCAAGCGGCGCGAGAGCATCATGGAGCCGCTGGCGGCGGCGTTGCGCAACGCGGCGGCGGCGGTACGGCCGTGCTCGATCTGCGGCAACCTCGACACCGTCGAGCCGTGCGCGATCTGCCGCGACCCGCGACGCGAGACGAACGCGGTCTGCGTCGTCGAGGACTTGGCCGACCTCTGGGCGCTGGAGCGCACCGCGGCGTTCCGCGGGCGCTACCACGTGCTGGGCGGCACCTTGTCGGCGCTCGACGGGGTGGGGCCGGAAGACCTCAATATCGGCCGGCTGATCGCCCGGCTCGCGCCTGGGATGGAGCTCATCCTGGCGCTGAACGCCACCGTCGACGGGCAGACGACGGCGCACTACATCGCCGACCGCGCCGCGGCGACCGGCGCCACCGTGTCGCGCCTCGCGCAAGGCGTGCCGATCGGCGGCGAGCTCGATTACCTCGATGAAGGCACCCTGACCGCGGCGCTGAAGGCGCGGCGGGCTTTGTGAGACGGCCAATCCACAAACTAGCCGTCTCCCTTGCGGTTCTCCTGCATCCGCTGCGAATCAGCAGGTAGCCGGGTCCGTTCCAGCTCTCAATGCGGCTGTCATCCGTGATGCTTTCAACCACGATCTGATCCCGCTGTAGGACGTGTGTAGCGCTTGGTGGTGTTGGCGGCGTCGCTCGACGGCGGCGAAGGCAGGCTGACCGCGCGCTCAAGGCCCAGTCAGGGTAGCCTATGCCGCCCTTCGGCTCCTGACGCGGGTCTTGCCGCTGCCTTCTTCCTCGAAGAGGTCGGCGAGGCGTTCGAGCATCACGCCGCCGAGCTGTTCGGCGTCGACGATCGTGACGGCGCGGCGATAGTAGCGCGTCACGTCGTGGCCGATGCCGATCGCGGTCAGCTCGACCTCGGCGGTGCGCTCGATGTCGTGGATCACCTCGCGCAGATGCTTTTCGAGGTAGTTGCCGGGGTTGACCGACAGCGTCGAATCGTCGACCGGCGCGCCGTCCGAGATCACCATCAGGATTTTGCGCTCCTCGGTGCGGGTGAGCAGCCGGTTGTGCGCCCAGGCGAGCGCCTCGCCGTCGATGTTCTCCTTGAGGATGCCTTCGCGCAGCATCAGGCCGAGGTTGCGCCGGGCGCGCCGCCAGGGAGCGTCGGCCGGCTTGTAGACGATGTGGCGCAAATCGTTGAGGCGGCCGGGATTGGCCGGCTTGCCGGCGGCGATCCAGCGCTCGCGCGCCTGGCCGCCCTTCCAGGCGCGGGTGGTGAAGCCGAGAATTTCGACCTTGACCGCGCAGCGCTCGAGCGTGCGCGCCAGGATGTCGGCGCTCATCGCCGCGACGGTGATCGGCCGGCCGCGCATCGAGCCCGAATTGTCGATCAGCAAGGTCACGACCGTGTCGCGGAAATCGGTTTCGCGCTCGCGCTTGTAGGAAAGCGGCAGGACCGGATTGGTCACCACGCGGGAGAGACGCGCCGCATCGAGAATGCCCTCGTCGAGGTCGAACTCCCAGGCGCGGGTCTGGCGCGCCATGAGACGGCGCTGGAGACGGTTGGCGAGGCGGGCGATGACGCTCTGCAGATGCGACAATTGCTGGTCGAGCAGATGGCGCAAGCGGCCGAGCTCGTCGGCATCGCACAGCTTGTCGGCCTCGACCACCTCGTCCGACAGGGTGTTGAAAGCGCGGTAGATCGCGTTCTCGTCGGGCCGGCCGCGCGGCATCTGGCCGGGGCGGCCCGGCCGGCCGGGGTCGTCGTCGCTGGCGCCCGGCATCATCTCGCCGTCGCTGTCGGCGTCGCCGTCCTGCTCGGCATCGTCGGTCGCGCCGTCGGCCGGTGCGCCCTCCATCGAGGGCTGCGCGCCGGCGGTGGCGCTTTCGCCGCTGTCGGTCTGGTTCTCGCCGTCGGCCTCATCGCCCTGGCTCTGCTGGTCGTCGGCCGAATCGTCCATCTCGCCGAGGTCGAGGTCGAGGTCCTGGATCAAGCGGCGGGTGGTGCGCGCGTAGGCGTCCTGGTCCCCGACCACGCGGTCGAGCTCGCTCAAATCCTTGGCGATCTTGTCCTGCAGCCAGGGTCGCCACAGATCGACGACGCGTTTCGCCGCGGGCGGCGGCGGCTCGCTGGTCAGCGCCTCGCGGGTGAGCAGGCGGACGGCTTCGGCCATCGTGCCTTCGGTGCGCTCGGTGACCCGCTCGAAACCCTGGCGGCGGTACTGCTCGTCGAGCATCGCCGAGAGGTTGAGCGAAACCCCCGGCATCCGGCGCGAGCCCAGCGCCTCGACCCGCGCCTGTTCCAAGGATTCGAAGATCGCCTTGGCCAGCGGCCCGCCGGGCAGGCGCTTCGAGTGCACCGCGTCGTCGTGGTAGCGCAACCGCAACGCCAAACTGTCCGCGGCGCCGCGCAATTGCGCGACCTCCTCGGCCGGCAGGTCGCGCGCCGGGTTCGGCAATTTGACCCGCTTGCCCGCGAGCCCCGCCGGTTCCGGCCCGAAGGTGACGTTGACCTCGTCGCTCTCGGCGATCGCCCGCAACGTCGTCGCGGTCGCCCGCTTGAAGATTTCGGTCGGCGAGAATTCCTGCGCCATAAGCCTGCCGCCCTCTACATCAGCGTCGCGTTGACGCCGGTCTCGGGCAGTTCGGTGCCGAAGCAGCGCTGGTAGTATTCGGCGACCGCCGGCCGCTCGGTCTCGTCGCATTTATTGAGGAAGGTGAGGCGGAAGGCGAAGGCGAGGTCGTTGAAGATCCGCGCGTTCTCGGCCCAGGTCATCACCGTGCGCGGCGACATCACGGTCGAGATGTCGCCGTTGATGAAGCCGCTGCGCGTCAGATCGGCGAGCGCGACCATCGCGCTGATCCTGCGCTTGCCGTCCTCGTTGTCGTATTCCGGCACCTTCGACAGCACGATGTTGCACTCGGCGTCGTGCGGCAGGTAGTTGAGCGTCGAGACGATGTTCCAGCGGTCCATCTGCCCCTGGTTGATCTGCTGCGTGCCGTGATAGAGGCCGGTGGTGTCGCCGAGGCCCACCGTGTTGGCGGTCGCGAACAGGCGGAACGCCCGGTGCGGGCGGATCACGCGGTTCTGGTCGAGCAGGGTCAGCTTGCCCTCGACCTCGAGCACGCGCTGGATCACGAACATCACGTCGGGACGGCCGGCATCGTACTCGTCGAAACACAGCGCCACCGGATGCTGCAGCGCCCAGGGCAGCAGCCCCTCGCGGAACTCGGTGACCTGCTTGTTGTCGCGCAGCACGATCGCGTCCTTGCCGATCAAATCGATGCGGCTGATGTGGCTGTCGAGGTTGACGCGGATGCACGGCCAGTTGAGGCGCGAGGCAACCTGCTCGACATGGGTCGACTTGCCGGTGCCGTGATAACCGCAGATCATCACGCGGCGGTTGAAAGCGAACCCGGCGAGGATCGCGAGCGTCGTGTCGTGGTCGAAGCGATAGGCCTCGTCGTGATCGGGCACATGCTCGCTCGGCTGGCTGAACGCCGGCACTTGGAGATCGCTGTCGATGCCGAAGGTCTGGCGCACCGAGACCTTGATGTCGGGCATTCCGGTAGGCGTGACCGGGAGTTCCGCCTGTTGCACGGTTGGCATTCTCGTCGGACTTTCTAGGGTTGATAGTGGGTCGGTTGAGCGGTCGATCCTGCTGAAGGTTCAAGCGAAGTAGCTGGCTTTCAAGGTCGTGTAGGCCTGGTTGATGATCTTCAGCTTTTCCTCCGCTTCCTTGTCGCCGCCGTGGGCGTCCGGGTGGTGCAGTTTGACCAGCACCTTGTATCGCGCCTTGAGGCTTGTTTGGGTAAACGGCGGGTCGATGTCGAACACCGCCAGCGCCTGTTCGCGCGCCGAGGCGACGCGCGCCGAGGCAGCCGTGCCCGCCGTGCCGCCGCGGCGCTGCCCGTTGCCGGGTTTGCGGTCCGTGCCGCTGTAGAGGTCGAACGGGTCGCGCACGCGGGCTTCGTAAGCCGGTCCGTGGCGTTGCCCGAGCTTCCAGCTCGGCCGCTGCCAGACCGTGTCGCGGCGAATTTCCGCCTCGATCTCGGGCTCGCTCATGCCGGCGTAATAGTTCCACGCGGCGTTGTAGCCGCGCACATGGTCGAGGCAGAACCAGTAGTAATGGTCGAGTTCGATGCGCGAACGCGGGGCGCGGAAGTCGCCGCCGGCTTCGCAGCCGGGATGGTCGCATAGCCGTGCCGGCGGACCAGCCTCCGCCGTCATTATCGGGTCGATCGCGACACGCCTCATGGCCTCAGTATGGTTGCCCCGCCGCATTGTGACAAGGATTCGCGGCGGGCCGGACGGTCGCAACAGGGTTGCGTCAGGCGAAAGCAAAACCGCCCGCCTGGGTTCCCAGGCGGGCGGTCCAGCAAGCTCGCGGCGGCTTAGAAGTCCATGCCGCCCATGCCGCCGCCGCCCGGCGGCATCATCGGCGCGCCCTTCGGCTCCGGCTTCTCGGCGACCATCGCCTCGGTGGTGATCAGCAATCCGGCGATCGACGCGGCGTCTTGCAGCGCGTGCCGCACGACCTTGGTAGGGTCGATGATGCCCGCCTTGATCATGTCGGTGAATTCGCCCTTCTGCGCGTCGTAGCCGTAGGTCGTGCTCTTGCTCTCCATCAGCTTGCCGACGACGATCGAGCCGTCGGTGCCCGAGTTCTCGGCGATCTGCCGCAGCGGCGCCTGCAGCGCCTTGCGGACGATGTCGATGCCGACCTTCTGGTCGTTGTTGACCGGGGTCAGCGAATCGAGGGCGCGCGCGGCGTAGAGCAGGGCCGCGCCGCCGCCGGCGACGACACCCTCCTCGACCGCGGCCCGGGTCGCATGCATCGCGTCGTCGACCCGGTCCTTCTTTTCCTTGACCTCGACCTCGGTCGAGCCGCCGACGCGGATCACCGCGACGCCGCCGGCGAGCTTGGCTAGCCGCTCCTGCAGCTTCTCGCGGTCGTAGTCGGAGGTGGTCTCCTCGATCTGCTGACGGATCTGGGTGCAGCGGCCCTCGATGTCGGCCTTCTTCCCGGCGCCGTCGATGATCGTGGTGTTCTCCTTCTCGACCCGCAGCTTTTTGCACTGGCCCAGCATTTCGAGGGTCACGCTCTCGAGCTTGATGCCGAGATCCTCGCTGATCACCTGGCCGCCGGTCAGGATCGCGATGTCCTCGAGCATCGCTTTGCGACGATCGCCGAAGCCGGGGGCCTTGACCGCAGCGACCTTGAGCCCGCCGCGCAGTTTGTTGACGACCAGGGTCGCCAACGCCTCGCCCTCGACATCCTCGGCGATGATCAGCAGCGGGCGCGAGCTCTGCACCACCGATTCGAGAACCGGCAGCATCGCCTGCAAGCCCGAGAGCTTCTTTTCGTGGATGAGGATGTAGACGTTGTCGAGTTCGGCCAGCATCTTCTCGGCGTTGGTGACGAAATACGGCGAGAGGTAGCCGCGGTCGAACTGCATGCCCTCGACGACGTCGAGCTCGGTCTCGAGGCTCTTCGCCTCCTCGACCGTGATCACGCCCTCGTTGCCGACCTTCTGCATCGCTTCCGCGATCTTGTCGCCGACGTCGCGCTCGCCATTGGCGGCGATGGTGCCGACCTGGGCGATCTCCTCGTTGGTCGAGATCTTCTTCGACTGCGACTTCAGCGAGGCCACGACCGAATCGACGGCGATGTCGACGCCGCGCTTCAGATCCATCGGGTTCATGCCGGCGGCGACCGCCTTGGCGCCCTCGCGCACGATGGCCTGCGCCAGCACGGTCGCGGTGGTGGTGCCGTCACCGGCCTGGTCATTGGTCTTCGAGGCGACCTCGCGGACCATCTGCGCGCCCATGTTCTCGAACTTGTCGGAAAGCTCGATCTCCTTGGCGACGGTGACGCCGTCCTTGGTAATGCGCGGCGCGCCGAACGATTTGTCGAGCACGACGTTGCGGCCCTTGGGGCCCAGCGTCACCCGGACCGCGTCGGCGAGAATGTTGACGCCGCGCAGCATCCGATCGCGCGCGTCGCCGCCGAATTTGACTTCCTTGGCTGCCATTTTTCCAGTCCTCCAAATGCGGTCAGGCGATCACGCCCATGATGTCGGATTCTTTCATGATGATAAGCTCTTGGCCGTCGAGTTTGACCTCGGTGCCGGACCATTTGCCGAACAGCACCCGGTCGCCCTGCTTGACGTCGAGCGGCTGAATCTTCCCGTCTTCGCCGCGGGCGCCCGGGCCGCACGATACGACCTCGCCCTCCATCGGCTTTTCCTGGGCGGTGTCGGGGATGATGATACCGCCCGCCGACTTCGCCTCCGATTCCACGCGCTTCACCAGCACGCGATCATGCAACGGCCGAAATGCCATAAATACCTCCTCGATTTCGCTGATGACGCTCGCCGCCCCTTTGGGGGGGCAACCCAATTAGCACTCTACGTTTAAGAGTGCTGCTGAGATAATTAGGTGGCGCCCGCTTGTCAAGCGGCGCGCCCGTTTCGCGACCGCGCCGCGGCTTTTTGACAAACAACAAAATCCCGGCGCACTCTCGGTGCGTTATAGTGGAACACCTGCCACCGACGAGCCGCGACCATGCCGCGCACCATCGACTGGGAAATCCCGAGCGAGCTTCAGCCCAAGGCCGAGGATTTCGCGTTCGATCTCGACGCGAAGCTCAACGGCATTCTCGGCCTGCAGGCGACCGTCCCCGACGATGCGTTCACCGCGCCGACGCTCGGCACCGAGCGCGCCGGCAGCGGCGTGCTCATCCGCAACGATGGCCTCGTGCTGACGATCGGCTACCTGATCACCGAGGCGGAATCCATCTGGCTGACCTCCGGGGTCGGCGGCGCGGTGCCGGCGACCGTGCTCGGCTACGACCAGGAGACCGGGTTCGGGCTGGTCCAGGCGCTCGGCCGGCTCAACGTGCCGGCGTTCGAGCTCGGCGCCGGATTGCGCGTCGGCGCCGGCGACAAGGTGGTGATCGCCGCCGAGGGCGGACGCCGCCACGCGATCGCCGCCCAGGTCGTCGCCCGCCAGGAATTCGCCGGCCATTGGGAGTATCTCCTCGACCGCGCGATCTTCACCGCCCCGGCGCACCCGTTCTGGGGCGGCGCCGGGCTGATCGCGGCCGACGGCAGCCTCGTCGGCATCGGCTCGCTGCACGTGCAGCGCTCGAACGGGCGCGAGCTGCGGCGCGACGTCAACATGGTGGTGCCGATCGACCTGTTGCCGCCGATCATGGACGATCTGCTGACCTATGGTCGGCCGAACCGGCCGCCGCGCCCGTGGCTCGGTCTTTACGCCGCCGAGATCGAGGACGAGAACGCCGTCGTCGTCGCCGGAATGTCGGAGCGCGGGCCGGCGATCAAGAGCGGGCTCAAGCCCGGCGACCGCATCCTCGCGGTGCGCGACGATCCGGTGTCGAGCCTCGCCTCGTTCTGGCGCCGCATCTGGGCCAGCGGCCCGGCGGGCAGCGAGGTCGTGCTGCAAATCCAGCGCGACAAGGACGCGATGACCGTACGCGTCCCCTCGGCCGACCGCACGCGGCTGCTGAAGGCGCCGCGGCTGCACTGATCAAGGTGCTGTCGCCACCGCGGCGCATTCCGGCGGCAGCTGATTGACGAGGAGAGGCCTTCCCGGCGGACCCGGCTTGGGGTGCCGCGCCTCTTCGGTGAACCACCAGTCGAGCTCCTTGCCGCAGCCGTCGCCGGGCGGTGGCGGTTCCTGGTCCTGGCAGAGCTTCTGGCCGGGCGGGCAAGTGAGGCGCATGTGAAAATGGTCGTCATGGCCCCACCACGGCCGCACTTTCCTGAGCCAGTCGCGGTCGGTCCCGGCCTCCCGGCACAGCGCCCGCTTGATCGCCGGATTGACGAACATCCGCGCCAGCTCGGGCAGGCGCGCCGCGGTCTCGACCAGCTTGCGGTAGCGCGGCCCCCACACCGCTGGATCGACATCGTTGCCGTCGGCGGTGACGATGCTTGCCGCTGACAGGTTGTCGCGCTCCGCGGCGCTGAGCCGGCGCTCCGGCATCGGCGTGAACCAGATGTCGGCGTCGAGCCCGATCTGGTGCGAGGCGTGGCCGGTCACCATCGGGCCGCCGCGCGGCTGGCCGAGATCGCCGACCAGGAGCCCGGGCCAGCCGAGCGGCGGCAGGCTCCCCGCCAGGCGCTCGATCGCGGCGATCAGCAGCGGGTGGCCCCAGGCGCGGTTGCGCGCCGGGCGCATGACCTGCCAAGTCGCGCCGTCGGCAGGCAGCGGCACGGCGCCCGCGATGCAGCCCTTGGCGTAGCTGCCGATCGACCGCGGCGGGCCGCCCGACGGACCGCCAAGGAGACCGAAGACCCGCTTTGCCGCGTCCGTCGGCAACGCCGCGAGAAGCCCGGCGCGCGTTGCGGTGTCTTTCGCGGCAAGGTCCTGGGCGCGCGCGCCAGCCGGCATTGTCGCGGCGATTAGAAAAACGGCAAGCGCGGACATGCGACGCATTTGTTTTATTCCCGCCGCGGCATTAACCAAAAAACCAATGGCATTTTAACAAATTAATGATCAATTTGCGGCGATCGTCATCGGAACGTGCTTATTGTCAGCGATCCGCCGGCAGAAATCCTAGCGGAAATCCCCAGCGGAAATCCAATGGGACACAAGGCCTGATCGATGCCGGGTGCAGAGCCTTCAAATTCCGCGCCTAAACGGATCCTCGTCGTCGAGGATAACGAGCTGAACATGAAACTGCTCAACGACGTCCTCGAGGCGCACGGCTTCGACGTGATGTCGACGCCGCGCGGCAAGGTCGCGGTCGAATGGGCGCGGCAATACCACCCGGACCTCATCCTGATGGATTTGCAGCTGCCGGACCTGTCGGGGCTCGATGCCACGCGGCGGCTCAAAGCGGACGCGGAAACGAGGGACATTCCGGTCATCGCGGTGACCGCCTTCGCGATGGCGGGGGATGAAAAGAAGGCGCTCGATCACGGTTGCGACGCCTATGTTGCAAAACCCATCGTGCTGCGCGACTTTCTCGACCTGGTCGCCAGATTTATCGGAATGCCGGAAGGATCGAGGCGGGTTTGATGCGACAATTCGCCGGTTATCGATCAGACTGCGTCGGGCGTACCGGATTGCCGTAGCTTGTTCGGGGGAACATGAAATGTCTTGGGGGCAAAGCGCGAGGCGCGCCGTGATGGTGTTCGCCGTAGTGACCGTGGGCGGGGTTGCCGCGATGCACCCGGGGGCAGTCAAGGCGTTCTACCTCAATATCTACCCGGACGACCCGGCGAAGGCGCAGGCGCTCGATCTGTGCTTCACCGAGAACCATGCGTTCAACCGGCTCGACTCGGACCAGCGCAATAGCTGCTACCAGCACTTCCTCAGTTTGGTCGCCGAGGTATCGAGCGCCAGCTTGGCACCGGCCGCCATCAACACGATCGACCTTCAGCGGGCAGCCGGTCAGGGCAGCTTGCCGCGGAACGACGTTCGCCGAGAGGAACAGACCCTAGCCGCCGCGCATCGGCCGCATTGAAGGTCAACTGGGCTGGCGGTGGACGGTTTGCGGCCCGATCCCGACACGATCCTTTCCGTCGCCATCGCGGCGGGGTAACGTCGCGCCCGAACCAGCCAGCCGGCAGCCAGGGGCGCGCTTATTTCCCGATGAAACTCTTTGGGTTTTCCCGTTCGTCGGCCGCGTTCCGCGTCCGCATCGCGCTGAACCTCAAGGGGCTCGCCTACGATGACGCGTTCATCCATCTGCGGCGCGGCGACCAGCGCGGCGGCGACTACCTCGCGGTCAATCCACAGGGCCTGGTGCCGGCGCTCGAGATCGACGGGCGGACCCTGATCCAGTCGATGGCCATCGTCGAGTATCTCGACGAAACCCACCCCGAGCCGCCCTTCCTGCCGGCCGACCCGGCGGCACGCGCGCGGGTGCGCGCGCTGGCGGCAATCGTCGCCTGCGACATCCATCCGATTAACAATCTGCGCGTACTGCGCTACTTAAGCCGGCCGCTCGGGCACGACCAGGCGGCGATCGAGACTTGGTACAATCATTGGATCGCGAGCGGTTTCGAAGCGTTGGAGCGATTGTTGGCCGCCGACGGCCGCACCGGCGAATTCTGCGACGGCGATCGGCCGGGGCTCGCCGACATCGCGCTGGTCCCGCAGGTGGTCAATTCCGAACGTTACCGGCTCGATCTTTCCCCGTACCCGACCATTGCGCGGATTTACGCCACTTGCATGAAGCTCAACGCCTTCGCCGCCGCCCATCCGAACAACCAGCCCGATCGCGATGACTGAGCGTCCTCGCGAGAAGCGCCGACTGCGTCGGTTCGTGCCGCATGCCGCCGCGCTCGCCGCCGCGCTGCTCGTCACCGGCTGCCAGCCGGTCGCGGCCGACGACAGCGCGGGCGTCAGCCCGGGCGACATCGCCCTCATCGAGCGCACGATGAAGGAGGTCGAGAAGAGCTATGTCGCGCCGGTGAAGCCCGACGAGCTCACCACCGGCGCGCTAAAGGGCATGCTGACCCGCCTCGACCCGCATTCCGATTACATGGACGAGCGCGAGTTCCATGATCTGATGGCCACGACCAGCGGCCAATTCGGCGGCGTCGGCATCGAGATCTCGGTCGATGACGGGGTGCCGCAGGTGATCGCGGCGATCGAGGGCACCCCGGCAGCGGCGGCGGGGCTCAATCCCGGCGACCGCATCATCAAGTCGGACGGGCAGGCGCTGGTCGGCATGGATATCGAGGAGGTGGTGCGCAAGCTGCGCGGCGCTCCCGGCACGCCGGTGACGCTGACCATCGCGCGCACCGGACGCCCCTCGTTCGAGGTCAAGATCACCCGCGCGATCATCAAGGTGGACTCGGTCAAATCCGCGCTCGAGCCGGGGCGCGTCGGCTATGTCAGGATCAGCACGTTCGACGAGAACACCGCGACCGAGCTGCGCGCCGCGATCGGCAGACTGCGGCAGGAGGCCGGCGGCAATTTCAGCGGCTTCATCCTCGATCTGCGCAACGACGCGGGCGGACTGCTCGATGCGGCGGTCGAGGCGGCGGCGGATTTCCTCGATTCCGGCACGGTGGTCACGACCCGCGGCCGCGATGCCGACGAGAACCGCGTCTACGAGGCGTCGCCCAACGGCGACCTTATCCGCGGCGTGCCGATGGTGGTGCTGGTCAACGGCGCGTCGGCCTCGGCGGCCGAGATCGTCGCGGGCGCGCTGCAGGACGATCACCGCGGCGTGCTTCTGGGCACCCGCAGCTTTGGCAAGGGCTCGGTGCAGAGCATCATCCCGATCGAGGGGCATGGCGCGCTGCGCCTGACGACGGCGCTCTATTACACGCCGTCGGGGCGCTCGATCCAGGGACAGGGGATCACCCCCGACCAGGTCGTGACCTTGCCGAAGGACGAGCAGGTGCCGAACGCACTGGTGACCTATGAGAGCGATCTCTACGGTTCGCTCAAGGCGACGGGCGCGCTCGCCCCGACCAATACGAGCACGCCGGCGCGGCCGGCCGGCGCGGCATTGAGCGACCATCCGATCAACCCCTCGGTACTCGGCACGCCGCAGGACGCGCAGCTCGTCGCCGCGCTCGACTATTTGAAGAAGCACCCGCGCAGCGCCTCGGCCAAGTAAGCGAGCGGGTCTGATCAGCGCGGCGACCGCCGCTCACACCGGTGGGCTGGCGATGACCCCGCTACGCGATCCGGGCGACGAGCGGCGCCAGAAACTCCCGCAGCGTCGGCGACCATTTGGCATGCTCGGGGCCGGCGGAACTATGCCCGAGATCGCTGTCGATCTCGAAATAGCGCGCCTCGACCCCGGCGTCCTTGAGCGCGCGCATCACCTCGGGCGCGATCTTCGGCGGAAACAGATTGTCGCTGCGGCACAGGATGTAGAGCACCTTCGCCTTGATCTTGGCGAAATCCGGCCGGGTGTCGAAGCCGAGCAGCGCGCGGCGCAGGATGATCAGCGAGTGCGCGTCCCATTTCGCGGCCCAGTCGGACGCGGTCTGGCGGATCGCCGCCTCGCGCGCGGCCGGGCCGGGGAAGCGCGGCGCCAGATTGGCCTCGATGCCATAGCGCTTCAGGGTCTCGACGCGGATGTCGGTCAGCGCGCCTTTGGCGCCGCCTTTGCCGTAATAGCGGCCGCCGTGCCAGTCGGGGTCGGCGGCGAGCCGCGAAAACATTTCGGCGAGCTGCTTGTCGGTGTTGACCGAGGCCCACGGCGCGGTGTTGACCGCGACGATGCCGTCCATAAAGCCGGGATAGGCAACCGCCCATTGGTACCCCTGATAGCCGCCGTAGGACGGCCCGGCGACGGCGACGAGGTGCTTGACCCCGAGCCAGTCGAGCAGCGCTTTTTGTGCCGCGACGATGTCGCGGATCGCGATCTTCGGAAAATCGGGGCCGTAGGGTTCGCCGGTCTTCGGGTTGCGGCTCGCCGCGTTGGTCGAGCCGAACGACGAGCCGAGCATGTTCGAGGCGACGACGAAGAGCTTGTCGGTGTCGATCGCCTTGCCGGGTCCGACGAGGCCGTCCCACGAGCCGGGCTGATTGCCGTTGGCCGGGTTGCGCCCGGCGAAATGGTGGCTGCCGGTAAAACCGTGGGTCAGCAGCACCGCGTTGCGCCCTCCATTCGGGCTGTCGGGCGCGGCGAGCCTGCCGTAGGTCTCGTAGGCGATCACCGCCTCGGGCAGAACCTCGCCGTTGGCCAGGCGGAAATCGCGGATCGTGAAGAACCGGTCCTCGACCGCCCCGAGATCGCGCGGCGGCGTTGCTGCTCCGTCCATCCTAGCTTCTCCCTCACAGTCGTGCCCGCGATTGTGCCACGCCGCTTTCGTCGCTGTCACGGCCAAGCCCAGTCTTCTCTTCCGCCAGCTTTCCCTTCCGGCGGCGGCCGGTTCGCGCTACACCGCAAGGACTGATCGTCCGCGCTCCGTCCGGGGCTTTTGGGGGATGCATGCGCCGTTTTCCAATGATCTTACTTCTGGGCGGGCTGGCCGCCTGCGCCGATGCGCCGCCGCCGGCCTCGTTGCCGCAGCAGGGAGTCAAGGCGAGTTTCCCGCCGGGCGGCGTCATCAATTTGATCCGGGTCGACGCCCTCGACACATTGCCGCTGCGCGCCGCCGAGCTAGTGGCGCCCGACGGAACGGCGACGCCGGCCACCTACCTCGACGCCGAGCGGGCGCCGCAGACGACCAATGGACAATCGACCCTCAACGATCCCTGGCGCACCAGCATGCTGGGCGCCAACGGGATACCGCAGCTGGCGAACGGTCAGCTCGCCCCGGCCGTGCGCAGTCGCGACACGCTGCTGTTGACGGTGTCGGCGGCGGAGATTCCACTCCCCGACCCGGTTGCCTACCGCCGCGACTGGGCGGGATACCGCATCCGCGTCACCTTCGCCGGGATCGGCGGCGCAGGCCAGCCCGACATCCGCGAGATTGCCGCACCGGAACCGCCGCCGGGTTAGGCTTTTCGGCTAGACGAGCCCGCCGCCGCCCGCTGGGGTGCCGATCATCGACAGCAATTCCCGCCGCGTCGTCGCGTCGTCGCGGAACACGCCGAGCATGCGGCTCGTCACCATGCTGACGCCGGGCTTGTGGACGCCGCGCGTCGTCATGCATTGGTGCGCCGCCTCGATCACCACCGCGACGCCCTTGGGGCGCAGCACCTCGTCGATCGTGTTGGCGACCTGCGCGGTCATTTTTTCCTGAATTTGCAATCGTTTGGCGTAGACTTCGACCAGCCGCGCCAGCTTCGAGATGCCGACGACGCGGTTATCTGGCAGATAGGCGACATGCGCCTTGCCGATGATCGGCGCCATATGGTGCTCGCAATGCGACTCGAAGCGAATATCCTTCAAGAGCACGATCTCGTCGTAGCCCGAGATTTCCTCGAAAGTGCGGTGCAGCAGCTGCACCGGGTCTTCGTCGTAACCGCTGAAAAACTCCTGATAGGCGCGCACCACCCGGTCGGGGGTGCCGAGGAGCCCCTCGCGCGTCGGGTCGTCGCCGGCCCAGCGCAGGAGGGTGCGCACCGCTTCCATCGCCTGCTCGCGCGAGGGACGCGCGGTCGCGGGCGCTGCGGCGACGGGCTTGGCGATATCGTTCATGGCGTTCTCTTTCCTCGCCGGGAATTCGGGCGCCCGGTCGGTTTTGCTTCTAGTGAGGCGGTTTTGCTTCTAGTTGAGGCGCCGCGTCTCCTGCGGGCTGTCCAGAGAAAAGGCGGGGACGCGGATGAGGAACTTCTCCCCGGCGGGCGTCTCCATCTCGTAGTCGCCGACCATCAGTCCGGACGGCGTCGTCAGCGGACAGGAGCTGGTATATTCGAAGCTCTCGCCGGGTTTCAGCACCGGCTCCTCGCCGACGACCCCGGGGCCGCGCACTTCGTGCAGCCGGCCGAGCGCATCGGTGACCTGCCAGTGCCGGGTGCGCAACTGCACGGTCTCGCCGCCCGCGTTCTCGATGCGCACATGATAGGCCCAAACATAGCGGTCCTCGGCGGGCGAGGAATGCTGGTCGAGATAGAATGGCCGGACCGTCACTTTTATCGAACGCGTCGTTTCCGAATACATCGCTCGCCTTTCTCGGGTCGCCTTTCCGGCGCTTGCTCTGGCCGGAACAATGTCGGGCGCGGGCAGTACCGCGTCAAGGTCGGGGCGATCAACCCGGCGCGAGCAGTTCCAATACCTTCTCGTCGGGCTTGCGCCCGCCATCCGGGCCGATCGCCTGGATGCAGATATGGTCGGCGCCCGCGTCCCAATGCTGCTGGAGCCGGGCGCGGATCTTCGTTTCGTCGCCCCAGGCGACGTTCTCGTCGATGAAGCGGTCCGATCCGCCGCCGGCAAGGTCGTCGTCGCCGAACCCGAGCCGGCGCCAATTGTTGAGGTAATTCTCGAGCCGCAGGTAATTGGCGAGCGCCTGGCGGCCCAGCGCGCGCGCCGTCGCCGCGTCGGTCTCGAGCAGCACCCAGATTTCGGGGCATAGGAGCTTGCCCGGGCCGAGGATTTGCCGCGCTTCGTGGGTATGCTCGGGGGTGACGTTGTAGGGGTGCGCGCCGTCGGCGTGGCTGGCCGACAGGGCCAGCATCCGGGGGCCCAGAGCGGCGAGAATGGTCGGCGGTTTTTTGGCCGGCTCCGGCGCGCCGTAGGGCGCGGCGGCCATCGCGTCGAGATAGGTGCGCATCGTCGTCACCGGCTTGCCATAGACATGGCCGCGCAGCCCCTCGACCGAGGGCACGTGCGACACGCCGAGCCCTAAGAGGAACCGCCCGCCCGATTGCTCGGCCAGCGCCCGCTGACCGTTGACCATCGCCATCGGGTCGCGCGCGTAGATATTGGCGATCCCCGGCGCGACGATGAGCTTCGTCGTGTTGGCGAGGAGCCACGACGAGTGGACCAGCACGTTGCGCCCGCGGCTTTCCGGCAGCCACAGCGCGGCGTAGCCCCACCCCTCGACCCGTTTGGCGAAGGCCGCGCCTTCCACCGCGGTCATCGCGTCCATCGCCGCCCACACGCCGAGCTTGCCGAGTTTCATCGTCATCTCCCCGCGGTCCTTGCTTCGATAATACGGCGTTTTGGCTCAGTCCGGCGCGGCAAAAGCGATCGGCCCTTGTTCGCGGGAAGCCGAGCGCGATATCAACTGCGACCAGATGCCAGTTCTTTTCCTTATCGTCCTCATCGACCTGATCGGGTTCGGCCTGGTCATCCCGCTCCTGCCGTTCTACGCCGAGCGCTTCGCCGCCTCGCCGCAGACGGTGACGGCGCTGATGGCGGTCTTTTCGCTGATGTCGATGCTGACCGCACCGTTCTGGGGGCGGCTCAGCGACCGTGTCGGGCGGCGCCCGGTGCTGATGGTCAGCATGGCGGCGGCATCGCTCGCCTATCTCTGGATGGGGTTCGCCGACGCGCTGTGGATGGTGTTCGCGGCGCGCGCCTTGGCCGGCGCCTGCGCCGGCAATATCGCGGCGGCCAACGCCTATATCGCCGACGTGACGACGCCGGAGAACCGGGCAAAGGGCATGGGGATGATCGGCGCCGCGTTCGGCCTCGGCTTCATCATCGGCCCGGCGCTGGGCGGGCTGCTCGCCGGCAACAAGCTGGCAACCGCCGATCTGCGTACCCCGGGCCTCGTCGCCTGCGCATTGTCGTTGGTGGCGCTGCTCGGCATCGTCTTCGCGCTGAAGGAAAGCCTGCCGCCGGGCTTGCCGCAGCGCAAGCGGCGCAGCCGGGTCGAGTTGCTGCGCGAGGCGCTCGCTCGCAAGGTGCTGGCGCGCCTCCTCGCGATCTTCTTTCTGACAATCCTCGCCTTCGCCGGGATGGAGGCGACCTTCGCGCTGTGGGCGATGGCGCAGTTCGGCTGGGGGCCGGCGCAGATCGGCTATGTCTTCACCTATGTCGGACTGATATCGGCGATCATGCAGGGCGGCCTGATCGGCCGGCTGACCGCGCGCTTTGGCGAGGAGAAATTGCTGATCGCCGGCCTGGCGTCGATCGCGTTGGGGCTCCTCATTCTCCCGGCGGCGGGCGACCTCGCGCTGCTGCTCGCCTCGGTCACCTTCCTCGCGCTCGGGATGGGGGCGATGCAGCCCTCGCTCAATAGCCTCATCTCGCGCCGCGCCGGCGCCGAGGAGCAGGGCGAGGTGATGGGCGTCGCGCAATCGGTCGCGAGCCTGTCGCGCGTGCTGGGGCCACTTCTCGCCGGACTGCTGTTCGCCGGGTTCGGGCGCGACAGCCCGTTTCTCTGCGGCATGGTGCTGGTGGTGGCCGCCGCGCTGATCGGCTGGCGCCTGCCGCCCGCCCAGCCCGCCGCTGCTGCGCCGCGGCCGGCGGAATGAGTTCCGCGCCAATGAGCCCGCGTCGATGAGCCCGAGGGGCCGCATGCCGCCATCGGCGACGCCGGGCGCCAAGGGCAGGCTGATCGATGGGCTCAGGGCGCTGAAAGGCCTTGGCCCCTATCTCTGGCCGCGCGAGTCGCTCGAATTGCGCCTTCGCGTCGTCGCCGCGCTGGCGCTGCTGGTCGGCGCCAAGGCCGTCAACATCGGCGTGCCGTTCCTCTACAAGCACGCGGTCGACACGCTCGGCGGCAAATACGGCCTCGTCGTCGTGCCGGTAATGCTGGTCGTCGCCTACGGCGCGGCGCGGGTCTGCGCCCAAGGTTTCAACGAACTGCGCGACGCGGTGTTCGCCAAGGTCGAGCAGCGCGCGGTGCGGCGGCTGGCGCTCAGCGCCTTCAAGCACCTGCACTCGCTGTCGCTGCGCTTCCATCTCGACCGCCGTACCGGCGGCCTCGCCCGTGCGGTCGAGCGCGGGACCCAGGCGGTCGATTTCCTCCTCACCTTCATCCTCTTCAACATCGTGCCGACACTGATCGAGATCCTCATCGTCTGCGCGATCCTGTGGCGGCTTTACGATTGGGAATTCGCCGCGGTCACCTTCGCGACGATCACGGTCTATATCGCCTTCACCTTCGCGGTGACCGATTGGCGGGTGCGCTTCCGCCAGGAGATGAACGCGCGCGACAGCGAGGCGAATTCGAAATCGGTGGACGCCCTCCTCAACTACGAGACGGTCAAATATTTCGCCAACGAGACGCACGAGGCGGCGCGCTACGACCGCTCGCTGCAGGCTTATGAAAAGGCCGCGGTCAAGAGCGAGACGACGCTGGCGCTGCTCAATATCGGCCAGGGGATCATCATCGCCTGCGGGCTCATCGGCGTGATGCTGCTCGCCGCGCAAGGCGTCGCCGGCAAATGGATGACGGTCGGCGATTTCGTGCTGGTCAACGCCTATCTGATCCAGCTCTACATGCCGCTCAATTTCCTCGGCATGGTCTACCGCAACATCAAGCAGTCGCTGGTCGATCTCGAGCAGATGCTGGCGCTGCTCAAGGTCGTGCCCGAGATAACCGACCGCGAGAACGCGCCGGCGCTGGCGGCAAGAGAGGGCGCGGTCGCGTTTCGCGGGGTCGATTTCCGCTACGATCCGCGCCGGCCGATCCTCGAGGACATCGATTTCCGCATCGCGGCCGGTCACACCGTGGCGATCGTCGGCCCGAGCGGCGCCGGCAAATCGACGATTGCGCGGCTTTTGTTCCGCTTTTACGACGTCGATGCCGGCGCGATCGAGATCGACGGCCAGGACATCCGCGACGTGACGCAGGACAGCCTCAGGCGGGCGATCGGCGTGGTGCCGCAGGACACCGTGCTGTTCAACGACACCATCCTCTACAACATCGCCTATGGCCGCCCCGGCGCCACCCGCGCCGAAATCGAGGAAGCCGCCCGCTTCGCGCGCATCCACGATTTCGTAACCGGCCTGCCGGACGGCTATGACACGACGGTCGGCGAGCGCGGCCTCAAACTCTCCGGCGGCGAGAAGCAGCGCGTCGCGATCGCCCGGGTAATCCTCAAGGCGCCGGAAATCCTGATCTTCGACGAGGCGACCTCGGCGCTCGACACCAAGACCGAGCGCGAGATCCAAGCGAGCCTTGCCGAGATCGCCGCCGGGCGGACCACGCTGATCATCGCGCACCGGCTCTCGACGATCGTCGACGCCGACCAGATCCTGGTGCTCGACCAGGGCCGCATCGTCGAGCGGGGCCACCACCGCGAGCTGCTCGACCGCGACGGCGTCTATGCGACGATGTGGGCGCGCCAGCAGGAAGCCGCCCGCCGCGAGGCGGCGATGGCGGAGTAAGACGCGCTGAAGGGTAGCGTCGATCTCGCCGTCTCGATCCGCGCCGGCGACCGGCGGGCTTTGGCTCGCGCCGTAACCCTGGTGGAATCGACCCGCGCCGATCACCGCGCGGAAGCTGAGCAGCTGGTCGCGGCGTTGCTGCCCCACACCGGGGCGGCGACCAGGCTGGGCATTTCCGGGCCGCCCGGCGCCGGCAAATCGACCTTTATCGAACGCTTCGGCCTCGACGGGCTGGCGCGCGGGCGTCGCATCGCGGTGCTGGCGGTCGATCCCGTATCGAAGCGCGGCGGCGGCGCGATCCTCGGCGACAAGACGCGGATGGCCGAGCTGTCGCGCGCGCCCGGCGCCTTTATCCGGCCGAGCCCGGGCGGCGAGACGATGGGCGGGGTCGCGCGCCGGACGCGCGAAACCATCCTGCTGTGCGAGGCGGCGGGATTCGACACGGTGATCGTCGAGACGATCGGCGCCGGCCAGTCGGAAACCACCGTCGCCGAGATGACCGACATGTTCGTGTTGATCCTGCCGCCCGCCGCCGGCGACGAGTTGCAAGGGCTGAAACGCGGCATCATCGAGCTCGCCGACCTCGTGCTGATCAACAAGGCGGACGGTGAGCTCCACGACCACGCTAACCGCGCCGCCGCCGATTACGCCAGCGCGCTGCACCTGGTGCGGCCGCCGGTGGCGGGGTGGCAGGCGCCGGTGCGCGCGGTGTCGGCGCTGACCGGCGCGGGGGTCGGCGCGATATGGGACGATGTCGCCCACTTTCGCGCGCTGCTGGAAGCAAGCGGCGGCTGGTCGCGCCGCCGCGCCGAGCAGGCCCGCGCGGCGCTGTGGACCGAGATCGGCGACGGCCTCACCGCGCAATTCCGCGCCGCCCCCTCCGTCGGGGCGGGGCTTGCCGAGATCGAGCGCGAAGTGATGGTCGGCATCCGTACCCCGACGGAGGGGGCGCGGGCGCTCCTGCGGGATTTCCTTGCCGGCTAAGGCCAGAAGGTCACCATCAGCGCACCGACGAGCGGCACGAACGCGACCAGCAAGCCAATTTCCGGCTTGCGATAGGCCCGCAGCACAAAACCGGCGATCGGCGCTCCGACGCACGCGACCATTCCCGCGGACCACACCGCGACAGCCGATGGATCACCGCCCATTCCTTCGTGGCTGCCGAAGATAAAGCCGATTATCCCTTTGACAAAGGGAACACAAGATGTAGTATCGGCGAGACAGGCCGGCGCTAGCGCGGGTGCGCTATGAAACGCGCCCCGCTCTTTCCCAAGGATATCGAGGTCACTCCGGAGATGATTGAGGCCGGGATTGCTCGGCTAGAATCTCTTTTGGAGATTTCCAGTTCAGAGCATCAGGTAAGGGAGGTATTCCGGGCAATGGCATACGTTCAAAGTCAGCAGACTTTCCGCGCGCCTGAAGCCTCTTAAATATACCAATATCTGAAGATAATAAAGCGCCATAACTAGCGTAACAGTTCATGCTATCGGCAATATTACGCAACTCTTGTAAAGAAATCGCACAAACCAATTTATTACCCTTTCTGGTATATTTGGTAATAAGAATACCTCTTTCTTCGATATTGGCCCTAGTATAAATACCGCCAGAATGAGAGTGCATTATACCGTGTCTATTTTCTGCACAGATGTCAAATGCCGAGCAAAAATGTAGCACTCTTTCTTTCAATGGTTTCGAAATAGTGGTTTTCTTCAGTATATCTTTTAAAGAATCCAGGCGCCCCGCATTTGACATTCTTTCAAATATTGCGAGAGCTTGAAAGTCATTCAAATCAGCTACGCACGAAAACAGCACTCGCAGAATGTTTTCCAGCAATCCATATGTTAAAGCGACTACGCCAATTGCGAATATGTCGTCGCGAGGCCCTGGCAGGTATATTGGCCAACCGTCGGCGGTAGAGGAACCGACCATGCCACCTGATCCGGCTCAAGAGTATAGCGACGACGAAGCGGAGCGTCGCGCTCGCGATGCAATTCGTCGCTCATTCGAGACACCATACAAGCCGCAAAAGGAACTGGTCGGCAAGGCAGGTCGGTCATCGCCGCCTAAAAGGGCAACATCAAAGACAGCCAAGAAGGCGAAGTAACCGGCGCAGGTTGCGAATCGCCCGTTCATGCCGGTTGCGCTCAACGAGCAGGTCGATAGGTCAACCGCTTGCCATCGCCGCCTTTGATCGCGCGGCGGGTGCGCTCGCTATCGTCAATGCCGAGTGCGGCGCGGTTGGAATACCGGAAATCGAATTCGTCTAGGTAGCGCTGTAAATGCTGCTCTCCGCAGTGCTGGTACACGCCGGTCATGCCGCGCTTGAAGATCGAAAAGAACCCTTCAACCGTGTTCGTAGTTACGTCTTCGCGGGCATATTCCTTATTGGAGTGATTGACGCTCTCGTGCGCCGCAAAGGCAGCGCCCGGCTTGCGATACAGGTGAGATTCATCGGTATGCAGGCGGCTCTTGCGAGACACGTTGTCGGCAAGGATTTGGGCGATGGTCGCGCCGTCGAGTTTGTCCGCATGGATCGAACGCGCGATGCCGCCGCGCTCTACGAGCGTAACGACCGTGCGCTTGCCAGCTGGGCCGCGCGCCTTCTGCCAGCCTTTGCCGTTGATGAAGACGGAGCGGCTCGGCCCGATGAAAGTTTCGTCAGCCTCTACCACTTTGCCTTCGCCGCCCATCGGCGGCATGACATCTTCGCGCATCGCCTCGCGGATGCGGTGCCACATGAACCATGCGGTTTTGTAGGTGACGCCGATTGAGCGATGCAGCTGGTGCGCGCTCATCCCCTTCTTTGACGACGCCATGAAGCGATAAGCCAGCGCCCATTTCGTTAGCGGGACATGGCTGCTTTCCATGACGCCGCCAGTGCGAACGGTGAACTGGCCGTGGCACTCCTGGCACTCGTACAAACCCGCGCGGACTTTCTTTGCCGGGTTGGCGGCAATTGGATAGATGCGAGCGCTGTTGGTGTTTCCGCAATGGCAGCACGTCACGCCATCCGGCCAGCGGATCGCCTCGAAATAGTCGCGGGCGTTGTCCTCGTCGTTGAAGATCGGATCGGTAAGGGTGACGGTCATGGCGGAAGTCCTTGTGAACTGCCGCTATTCTACTGATTGATAACCCTTTGTCAAAGGGATAATCGGCAAGATAAAGCCCGAGACCACGATCAGCAGCAAGGCGAGCAGACCGTCGACGAGCGAGGCGAGGATCAGGAGAACCAGCACTGGCGCGGTTCACCATTCCGCCGCGGGATACAACCCCATGCGGCGCGCCTTCTCGATGACCAGCGCCGTCACGGCATCGACCGTCGGGGTCGCGACATCGGCGGCGCGGGCGAAGGCTTGGATTGACGTTAGAATGCCGTCGATCTCCGGCGGCCGGTTTCGCTCGAAATCCTGCAGCATCGACGATTTGTGCGACGAAGTCGGGCGGGTGCCGTAGGAGTTCTTGAAATTGTCCTCGACATCGATGCCGTGCGCCTTGGCGACCGCCAGCCCCTGGCGCATCAGGTCCTGGCTCAGCGCCAGCAGCTCGGGATGGCGGCCGATGACGCCGATCGGCTCGCCGGTCAGGGCGCAGATCGGGCTGGTCGAGAGGTTGCGCAGCAGCTTGTCCCAGATCTCGACACGGATGTTCTCGGTGATCGGCGCGGCGAGGCCATGGCGTTCCAGCTCGGCCGAGATCGCCTGGATGCGGCGCGACATCGTGCCGTCGGGCTCGCCGAGGGTGAACTTGTTCTTGGTCATCGGCGAATTGCGGACGACGCCGGGTTCGATCACCTCGTTAGCCGAGTTGATCATGCAGCCGATGACCCGCTCGTGGCCGATCTCGCGGGCCAGCGCGCCCTCGGGGTCGAGCCGCGACAGATCGGGCGACGGCGCGTTCGCATCGGCGCGGTAGAGGTACCACCAAGGGATGCCGTTCATCGCGAAGACGACGCTGGTGTCGGGACCGACCAGCGTCGCGATCGACGAGGCCAGCGCGGCGAGCACCGAGGATTTGACCGCGACGATGACGAGGTCCTGCGGCCCCAATTCCTCCGGCCGGTCGGTGGCGCGGATGCGGGCGTGGTAGCGCTCCTCGGCGATCTGCAGCGTGATCCCGCGCTCCCGCACCGCGGCGAGCTGCGCGCCGCGCATCACCGCCGACACATCGGCGCCGGCGGCGCCGAGCCGCGCCGCCAGATGCCCACCGACCGCGCCCACCCCGAAGATCGTTGTCTTCATCCTCGATCCCTGTTTCCGTGCCGGGCGATGCCGATCGCCCGCCTCCTCGCCCTCGCTTTCGCCACGCTCTTGCTGTGCAAGTCGCCGGCCGCCGCGCTCGACCTCTTTGCCACGCACGAGGTCACCGTGCAATTCGCCACCGCCGACGGCAAGCCGATGCCGGATGCCGAGGTGCGGGTTTTCGCGCCGGGCGATCTCACCCATCCGGTCAAGACCGGGAAGACCGACAAGGACGGCAAATTCGAATTCGGCACCGACCGCGACGGGCTGTGGACGGTCGAGGCGCGCACCGCCGGCGAAGTCGCGCGATCGATGGTGCGCGTCGGCGGCGATACCGGCGGCTCCGGCGGGGAAGGGCGCGGCCTGTCGCCGTACCTCGTGTTCGGCGCGCTCGGCGTGCTGCTGGCCATCGCGGTATGTTACCGGTTCCTGCGCGCCCGCGCGCGCAGACGCGCCGGTCCGCGCTGATCCTCGCGCTCTCCGAGGGTCAGCTGCGGTCGATCAGCGTCTCGATCGCATCGACGGGCCAGACAAGGCTGGTGGGCGCGCTGTGCAGCGCGATACCAAGCGACGGGTCGATCCCGTCAGCGGGAAGATCGAAGGCCATGTGGTGGCTGAAATGCGCGAGCACGCCGGCGAGATAAAGCCCGGCGGCCCATTTCCAGACGCTTTCCTGCTCGCGCGAGCGCACCCGGCTAAAATCGCGGCGTCCGCTCTTCGGCAACCCCGGCGGACCGATCATGGTCTTTCCCCGGCAACGGTGAGGACGGCCACAATAGCAACATTCGCGACCGGCGTCATCGGCGCAAAATCACGGGGATCGGGGTTGCCTAACCCAGCGCCGGGTGTTTCCAGCCGAGCCATTCGCAGACCGCGCGGCCCATCACCAGTTCCTTGTCCTTGTCCTGCAGCCAGGACAACTCGTCGGTAAACATCGTCACGCATTGCCGGTAGCTGCACGGCATGCGGGTGATGTCGGTGCCCCAGAAGCAGCGGTGGGGGCCGAACGCGTCGAAGATCCGCCGCAGGTAGCCGTGGATGTTCTTGTAGGGGTAAGGCGCGCTCGAATAGCTGGGCGCGCCCGACATCTTGACCCCGACATTGGGCAGCTTGGCGAGCGCCAGCATGTCGGGCAGGTCGGCCCAGGCCGCGTCGTCGGTGCCGCCGGCGCCGCCGCCGTGCCGCCCCAGATGGTCGATGTGCATCTTGAGCCCGGGGTGGCTCTCGGCGATCTTGCCGAATTCCGTCATGTGGCCGCCGGCCAGGAGGCCGACCACAGAACCCTGCTTTTCGCAGGCGTCCCAGAACCAGTCGAGCGACCCGTCTGTCCAATACCGCTTCTGGTGCTCCTGGTTGAAGGTGAAGCGAAACCCGACCATGCCCGGCCGCGAGCGCCAGTCGCGGACGATCGCTTCCTTGTTCGGCGCTTCGAGATCGAAATGTCCGAGGATGCAGAATTTGTCGGGATGCGCCTTGACCGCCTCGATCGCCTGCACATTGACCGCCTCACCGAGCGACGAAGGCGGGTGGAGCACCGCGGCATCGACCCCGGCCTCCTTCATCTCGGCCAGCGCGTCATCGACGTCGTAGGTCGGGATCTGCCGGTGATGCGCCGACATCTTGCCGTTTTCCCAGATGTGGATTTGCGAGTCGACGATCAGCATGGCGTCCTCCGCGGAAATTGATGTCCTGTCATTGCGAGCCCACGGGTCCGACCTCCGGCCGGCCCGAGGATAAACTACGCGAAGCAATCTAGGCCCGCCTAGCCCTCGCCCAATTGGGATTGCCGCGTCGCCGCGCTCCTCGCAATGAAAACGCCGCCCATGCTGCTTTGCTATGGCCGCGATAGAAAACCGGCATTTTGAATATCGCCATGCCGCTCTTACCTTTGACCAAGGCCAACGGGAGCACGTGCAGATGCGGTTTGGACTCTTCGGCAGCGCCCAGGCGAAGCGGCCGGAACCGGGCGCCGAACTGACCGACAGCAGTCAGGGCTTCCGCGAATGGATCGACAACAATATCGAGGCCGAGGCGCTCGGCTTCCACTCGACCTTTGTGGTCGAGCACCATTTCACCGGGTTCGGCCAGGTCTCGGCGAGCCTCAATTTGCTGACCTGGCTGGGCGCGCGCACCACGACCTTGCGCCTCGGCACCGCGGTCTTGGTGCTGCCCTGGCACAACCCGGTGCTGCTCGCCGAGCAGGCCGCGACGCTCGACCTGCTCAGCGGCGGGCGGCTCGATTTCGGCGTCGGCAAGGGCTACCGCTACAACGAGTTCGCCGGCTTCGCGATGCCGATGGCGGAGGCCGACGCGCGCTTCGACGAGTCGATGGCGGTCATCACCAAGGCCTTCACCAGCAACGAGAAGTTCAGCCACAAGGGCAAGTTCTGGCAATTCGACAACGTCATTGTCGAGCCGCCGCCGGCGGCGCGCCCGCACCCGCCGTTCTGGATGGGCGCCGGGTCGGAGCGCTCGGTGCGCCAGGTCGCCGAGCGCGGCTACAACCTCCTGCTCGGTCAGTACGATCTGCTGGAGGACGTCGTCCGCCACGTCGCCCAGTTCAAGCAGGACGTGGCCGCGCGCGGCCGCGAGTACGACCCGATGGAGGTTGGCATCGCCCGCGCCGTGCATTTCGCCGACACGCCCGAGGAGCTGGAGGCGGCGCAGGTGCGGCGCCTGCAAGGCCATGTGCGGATCAACAAGCTGGCCGAGAAGCCGGGCGACGACCGCGAGCGCTTTGTCCACAACGATGCCGAGATGCGCAAATTATGCGACGCCACCGCGATCTTCGGCACGCCCGACCAGATCGCCCGCAAGCTCGAAACGCTGCGCGACGGCGGCGCCGAGTACGTGATCGTCAATTTCGGCGGTGCGATCAAGAACATCCGCCGGTTCGCCCGCGAGATCATGCCGCATTTCGCCGGTGAGCCGCGCCTGGCCGACGCCGCCAAATAAATCCGCGCTCACGCCGTCCAGGGATGGCGCGGCGGCGGGCTGGATGGCGCGGCTGAGCCAATCTCCTGCGGGGCCTCGCCCAATGCCGCGGCGAGGACGTCGCGGAAGGGCGAGGCCGTCGTGCGCCGGGGCGCGGTGCGAGCGTCTTCGAGCGCCCCGCGCAGGTCGAAATTCTCGTCCTTCAGGCCGCCGACGATCTGCTCGGAGGCCGAGCGGAAATCGGCGAAGCTCCGCTGTTCGGCGCGAATTTCCTCGCTCAGTTCGTGGATTAGCCGCTCCGCCTCGTGCAGGCGCTGGAGCGCGGCGAGCTGGCTTTGCCGCTCGCGTTCGAGCCGGCGGCGCAGATCGAGGTTTTCCCGGCCGATCCTCTCGGCCGGCTCGCCCGCGTCGGGCGAGCCGCCGGCGAACTCGACGCAGATTTCGCTGAGCGGCGCGCCCTCGGCGGTGCGCCGGAAGCCGTTGACGCCGGCGATCGCCTCGTTGTCGCTGGTGTTGGGATGCAGCGCGACCTCCAGGCAGCGGATCGCGGTGTCCCACTTGTTCCGTTCCATCGCTCGTCCGCGTCTCGCACCCGCCTTGAATGCGTCATCGGCGATTGTCGGCGCCGCACGTTAACGAGCGCTGAAAACCGGGCCGTCCCCCTCCGGCGCAAACCGGGACGCCGCGCCGACCTGCTTTCCCTGATCTTGCAGGGAACCTGCAGCCACAGGATAAGACGTACCGTCCGCGATCTTGTTGCATCAACGATCGATCGCCGCCGCGGAACGGCGAAGTGCGAGAGACCATGGCTGCATACGACGCTGACGGCGGCCGTTTCTCTCGCACGCCGCCGGAAGTCATGGCGATATTGGACTAACCGTACCCAAAAAGCCGGGATGCAAGCTACGATTGAGCTTGCCGCAACCCGCTACCCCACCCAACAAATCTGGAACTCCCGACGGCTATGGAGCCGGTGGGACATGACCGGTGGGATATGACCGGGGACACGATGAGAATAAACGCCGATTATCTTCGCCGGCATGACGGCGAGACGCATGGCGACAAAGAGCGCAGGCTTCACCGCCGACTTCTATTTGTCTGGGCCGTACGCGGGGGCTAAACTCTCCGCCAGAGATTTTGTCTCACTGAGGAGATACCGCCGTGAACGATGTCGCGCCCTCTCGCTATAAATGGGTAGGAACTCGGCCGATCCGTCCGGATGGCGTGCCGAAGGTCACGGGGCGCGCGATGTACGGCGCCGACATGTCGTATCCGGGCGCGCTCTACGGCAAGGTGCTGCGCTCGCCGCACGCCCATGCGCGCATCCGCTCGATCAATACCGACAAGGCCAAAGCGCTGCCCGGGGTCAAGGCGGTGATCACCGGCGCCGACTTCCCCGACCACAAATTCGAGTACATCGGCCCGGAGCGCGTCGCGGTCAATTTCTGGCATGTGACGCGCAACGTCATGGCGCGCGAGAAGACGCTATACGAGGGTCATGCCGTCGCCGCCGTCGCCGCGATCAGCAAGGAGGTCGCCGAGGAAGCGGCCGAGCTCATCGAGATCGATTACGAGGTGCTGCCCCACGTCATCGACGTCGACGACGCCATGGCCGAGAACGCGCCGCTGCTCTTCGATGACATGATCACCCGCGGCGTCGAGCCGGCGCCGACCAAGCCGTCGAACGTCTCGAAGCGGCTCGACTTCGCGATCGGCGATGTCGAGAAGGGTTTCGCCGAGGCCGATGTCGTGATCGAGAAGGAATTTAAGACCGCGGCGGTGCACCAGGCCTATATCGAGCCGCACGCGACGATCGCGAAGGTCGAGGCCGACGGCCAGGGCGAGATCTGGGCGTCGAGTCAGGGCCATTTCGTCGTCCGCGCGCTGACCGCGAAGCTGCTCAACATGCAGATCGGCGATTTGCGCGTCACCCCGGCCGAGATCGGCGGCGGGTTCGGCGGCAAGACCGTCGTCTACATCGAGCCGGTCGCGACCTTGCTGTCCAAGAAGACCGGCCGCCCGGTCAAGATCGTGATGAGCCGCGACGAGGTGTTCAAGGCCTCCGGCCCGACCTCGGGCTCGTCGATGAAGGTCAAGATCGGCGTCAAGAAGGACGGCAAGATCACCGCCGCCGAGGGCGTCTTCAAGTTCCAGGCCGGCGCCTTCCCCGGCTCGCCGGTGATGAACGCCTGCCTTTGCGCCTTCGCCCCGTACGAGATCGAGAACGCCCACACCACCGGCTACGACGTCGTCTGCAACCGGCCGAAATCGGCCGCCTACCGGGCGCCCGGCTCGCCGATCTCGGCCTTCGCGGTCGAGAGCGTGCTCGACATGTGCGCCAAGAAGATCGGCTTGGACCCGGTCGAGTTCCGCCTCAGGAACGCGGCCAAGGCGGGCACGCCGATGATCTACGGGCCAAAGCTCGCCCATGGCGGCTACATCGAGACGCTGGAAGCGGTGAAGAACCATCCTGCCTGGAAGGCGCCGCTCGGCCCCAACCAGGGCCGCGGCGTCGCCTCGGGCTACTGGTTCAACGGCGGCGGCGAATCGAGCGCCACCGTTCAGCTCAACGCCGACGGCACCGTGCTGGTCGCCACCGGCAGCGTCGATGTCGGCGGCTCGCGCGCCTCGATGGCCTTGATGGCGGCCGAGACGTTCGGCGTCGATTACAACCAGGTGCGGGCGATCGTCGCCGACACCGCCTCGGTCGGCTACACCCATGTGACCGGCGGCAGCCGCGTCACCTTCGCGACCGGCACCGCGGTCGTCGACGCCGCGAAGAAGGCGATCGAGATACTGCGCGCCCGTGCCGCGATGATCTGGGACGTGGATGTCGACGGCGTCGTCTGGGAAGACGGCCACGCCAAGCCGGCGTCGAGCAATGTCGGCGATTTCGAGCCGATGTCGCTGAAGGAACTGGCCGGCAAGGCGGCGGTGACCGGCGGGCCGATCACCACCGCGGCCTCGGTCAACGCCGGCGGTCAGGCGCCCGGCTTCGCCACCCAGTTCTGCGATGTCGAGGTCGACCCCGAGACCGGCAAGGTGACGATCCTCAGGTTTGTCGCGGCGCAGGATGTCGGCACCGCGATCCACCCGTCCTATGTCGAGGGGCAGATTCAGGGCGGCGTCGTCCAGGGCATCGGCTGGGCGCTCAGCGAGGAATACATCTACGACCAGAAGGGCCGGCTCGATAATGCCGGCTTTCTCGATTATCGCTGCCCGGTCGCCAGCGACCTGCCGATGATCGAGCCGCTGCTGGTCGAGGTGCCGAACCCGGCGCATCCCTACGGCGCCAAGGGCGTCGGCGAGGTCAATATCTGCCCGCCGATGGCGGCGATCGCCAACGCGATCGAGAACGCCATCGGCCGGCGGATGACCGAGCTGCCGATGTCGCCGCCGAAAATCCGCGCGGCGCTCGACCACAGCGCCGACTGAGCCGATGCCATCCGCGCAGGTTACGCTCTCGAGCGGGTTCAGCCGCCGCTATACCGGCGGCCGGCGCGAATTCGAGATCGAGGCGCGTACCCTGCGCGATGTCATCAAGGCGCTCGACAAGATGTACCCGGGGCTCGGCGAGCATCTCGAGGAAGAGACGACGGTCGCGATCGACGGCGCGATCCACGACGCCCCCGGCTATTTCCAAAAGCTGAACCAGGGCAGCGAGGTGTTCTTCATCCCGAAGCTCGAGGGCGGCTGAAGAGCCACTGACAGCCGCCAGGCGCCGCCGAGCGGTTAACGAAAACGAATGCGGCCCGGCACATCGTGCGAGCCGCCCGGCACCTGGTTGCCCTTAACAAAAAAAACGAACGCGGCCCGGCGCATCGTACCGAGCCGCCCGGCGCCTGGGTGCCCTTAACAAAAAACGAACGCGGCCCGGCACATCGTGCCGAGCCGCGTCGCGCCGCGAAAATTGCGGGTCAGCCCCCGCCGGTCAGCGCCTCACAGATTTTCCGCCACCGTGGCGAAAGTGCTGCTGAGGTTCACGCCGACAGTGCCGATCACGGCGGCGATGGCCACCCCGATAAAGGAGAGGAGCAGCGCGTATTCGATCGCGCTTGCGCCGCGTTCGTCTTGGAAAAGGCGCCGAAATATGGCGGGCATCCGGTATGCTCCAGCGAAACGATAACGCCGCCACTGTCGCCGGAGGGCCGGTCGCATTTCAATAAAATTGATGCTTAATTCGATCCGCATCTTCGATAATTAGTGCGGCCGTTATGCGGGCGCCTGCGGTGCGCCTAACGCCACCTCGGAGCACCGCGCTTACCGTCCGCCGGGTTCGTAACGAAAATCACACGGCGGGACGGCTCCGTACCTCGTCCGCGACCTTGCGGCTGAGGTGCTTGCCGTCGCCGAGCGCGCCCTTGAGCGCGCCGCCGTCGATGACGACCTTGCCGCGCAGCATCGTCAGCGACGGCCAGCAGGCGAGGTCGCGGCCTTCCCACGGCGAATAATCCGCCTCGTGCATCTCGGCGGCCTTGACGACGTGCCGCCGCCGCGTGTCGAGCAGCACGATGTCGGCGTCCGAGCCGACCGCGAGCGCGCCCTTCCTCGGATAGAGCCCCATGATCTTCGCCGCGTTCGACGAGATCAGGTTGACGAACTGCACGAGGTCGTAGCCGCGCTTCTCGACCGTCTCGGTATAGATCAGCGACACCCGCGGCTCGACCCCGGCATTGCCGCCGGTGGTGTCGTCGATCCGGTTGCCTTGGAGTTTGAACTTGAGCGGACAGCAGATTTCGTCGGTGGCGACGGTCTGGATTGCGCCGTGGTTGGTGCCGGCCCACAGCGCCGCGTGGTCCTCGGCGAATTTCAACGACGGGTAGGTGTGGTAGATCTGCCCGTTCGGCCGCTTGTAGTCCTCAGCCGAATACATCAGGTACTGGTGCAAGGTCTCGCCGTAGATCGGCACGCCGTCATTGCGCGCGGCGGCGATCGCGCGCACCCCGGTCGCCGCCGAGGTATGCAGCATGTAGAGCGCTGCCCCCGGGATATTCGCGGCGAGGCGGATCACCCGGTTGAACGCGAGGTCCTCACTGAGGGTGGTGTGGACCTCCGCCATGTTCTCGAAGCCGGTGCGGCCCTCGCGCGTCAGCTTCTCGTACATATGCATGACGAGGTCGTTGTCCTCGGCGTGGATCGCGGCGAGCCCGCCGGCTTTCGCCAGCACGGTCAGCACCTCCATGATGCTGCCGAACGGCACCATGCGGCCCTTGCGCGACGGGGTGATGTCGGTGGTGAACATCTTGACCGTCGGGTGCCCGGCGGCAACCGCCTCGGCCAGCTGGTCGGGCACCGACCAATCGAGCTTCCCTTGCACCATTGTGTGGAACGCATAGTCGCAGTGGCAGTCGCCGGCCCATTCCTTCTGCCGCCGCTCGATCGCCTGCTGCACGGTGTTGTCGCCGTCGACCAGCGCGAAATCGAGGATCGTCGTGGTGCCGCCGAAGAGGGCCGCCTGGCTCACCCGGTCGGGACCGTCGGTGAGGTTGGGCTGGGTCTGGCCCGGCGTCGGCATCGGCCAGCGGCAATGGACGTGCGGGTCGATCCCGCCGGGGATGACGACCTGCCCGCTGGCGTCGATGGTGCGCTTGGCGCCAAGCGCCGCCAAGCTGCCGGGCGCGCCGAGCGCGACGATCTTCTCGGCTTCGATGCCGATATCGGCCGGTTGCGCCCCCGACGGCAGCACGGCGGTCCCGCCGGTGATCACGATGTCGAGCATGGAAGCCTCCTATTCAGCGTGGACATGCGGGCGAGCCGCCTGCGATCCCAGGACCGACGGCGACGCGAAGGCGAAATGCGCGAGGATCGCCGCGCGCGGTATCTCGTGGACGACAAAGACCAGCCGGCTGCGCCGGTCGTCATCCGGCCAGCCGTCGAGCCATTCCGGCGCGAACATCGTGTGCTGCGCCGCCTGGACCAGCGCCGGCCGCCCGCCGCGGTCGCTAAAGGCGACGATGCCTTTGACCCGCAACAGATCGCTGCCATAAGCGCCGGCGAGCGCGCCCAGGGCGCGGGCGAAATCGAGCCGGGTGGTCTCGCCGTCGAGCGTGATCGCGAAGGTGTCGATACCGTGGCTGTGGACGGCGTCCACCCCCCACCCCGACCCTCCCCCGCTTGCGGGGGAGGGAGCGCGCCGGTGCGAGGACGTTGTCTCGACGCCCTCCCCCGCTTGCGGGGGAGGGCCGTGGTGGGGGCTGAACAGCACACGCCCTGGATCGCTCGCCTCCTGACCGATGACCCGCGCCGCATCGGGGTTCAACGCCGCCAGCGCCACCTCAAGCTCGCGCGAAACCGGCGCCAGATCGGTCTTCGAGATCACCAGCACGTCCGCTAGCGCTGCCTGGCGCGCCGCCTCGGCGAAGCGGGCGAGCGTGGCGGCGCCGTTTCCGGCGTCCACCACCGTCACCACCCGACCGAGCGAGAGGCGGGCGTCGAGCATCGGGTCGGCGCCCAGCGTGTAGAGGATCGGCGCCGGATCGGCGAGCCCGCTGGTCTCGATCACGATTCGGCGGAACGGCCGCAGGCCGCCGGTGTCGCGCCGGTCGAGAAGGTCGCGCAGCGTCCGCGCCAGATCTTCGCGCACCGCGCAGCACAGGCACCCGCCGGGCAATTCCAGCACCGCCCCTTCGACAAAATCGACCAGGTAATGGTCGATCGCGATCGCGCCGATTTCGTTGACGATGACCGCGGTGTCGGTGAAGCCCGGATCGGCGAGCGCGCGGCGCAGGAGGCTCGTCTTGCCGCTGCCGAGAAACCCGGTGAGCACCGTCGCCGGGATGTCGCCAGCCGGAATGTTGGGGGCCACGCTTTCCACCGCCCTATCGTTCCACGGCCGCCGTGCGACAGCAAGACGCAGCCGAGGCCAGCCCTCCGCCCTGGGTTGCTTTATCGCAACCTCGCCATCATCATGCCTGCCATAACCACGGCGCATGCGCCTGACCGGGAGGAAGTCGAACCTGATGGCTGGCGCCGCCGCCAACAGTTCCGCGATGACAGCCGACGGGCCTCAGCTCGTCGTCGCCGGGGCGTCGAAGCGGTTTGGCGGCGTCCGCGCGGTCGAGGGCGTGTCGATCTCGGTCGATCGCGGCCAGATCGTCTCGATCATCGGCCCGAACGGCGCCGGCAAGACCTCGCTCCTCAACATGATCAGCGGGTTCTACAAGCCCGATACCGGCTCGATCACCTTCGAGGGCCGCGACACCACCCGCGCCCGCCCGGCCGAAATCGCCGCGCTCGGCATCGCCCGCACCTTCCAGAACATCGCGCTCTTCGCCGGCATGACGGTGCTCGACAACATCATGCTTGGCCGCCACGTCCATATGCGCTCGGGCGTGTTGTCGTCGCTGGTCTATTGGGGCCTGGCGCAGCGTGAGGAGGTGGCGCATCGCGCGCGCTGCGAGGAGCTCATCGAGTTCCTCGAACTGGAGGACCTGCGCAAGCAGCAGGTCAGCGGCCTGGCCTACGGGCTGCGCAAGCGCGTCGAGCTCGGCCGCGCCCTGGCGCTCGACCCCAAGCTGCTCCTGCTCGACGAACCGATGGGCGGGATGAACCAGGAAGAAAAAGAGGACATGGCGCGCTACATCCTCGACGTGAACCGGCACTGGGGTACGACGATCATCCTCATCGAGCACGACATGACGGTGGTGATGGACATCTCCCACCAGGTCAACGTGTTCGACCGCGGCCGCAAGATCGCCGAGGGCACCCCGGCCGAGGTGCAGGGCAACCCGGCGGTGATCGACGCCTATCTCGGCGCCGGCAGCCACGCGGGGCAACAGGCGGCATGACGACCGACAGCACCCTGCCGCGGCTCCTGCGCAAGAACGCCGCGACGATGGCCGGCCGGCCGGCGATGCGCGAGAAAGACCTCGGCATCTGGCAGCCTTACAGCTGGCGGCAATACTGGGACGAGACGCGCGATTTCGCGCTCGGCCTCGCCGCCGCCGGGTTCGGCGCCGGCGACAAGCTCGCGGTCATCGGCGAGAACCGGCCGCGGCTTTATTTCGCCCAGCTTTCGGCGATGTGCCTCGGCGGCACCGCGGTGCCGGCCTATCAGGACGCGATCGCCGCCGAGCTCGCCTATGTGCTCGACCACGCCGAGGTCTCGATCGTCGTCGCCGAGGACCAGGAACAGGTCGACAAGGTTCTGTCGCTGAAGGACCGGCTGCCGCATCTGAAGCTCGTCGTCTACGACGATCCGCGCGGGCTCGGCGATTACGACGAGCCGATCCTCAAATCCTTCGAGGCGGTGCAGGGCGACGGCCGCGCGTTCGGCGCCGCCCATCCCGGCCATGTCGAGGCTGCGGTCGAAGCCGGCAAGCCGGGCGACCTCTGCCTGTTCTCCTACACCTCGGGCACCACCTCGCGGCCGAAGGGCGTGATGCTGTCGCACGCCAACCTGTTGAGCGCGGCGGACGCGTTGTCGAAGTCCGACGACATCCGCGCCGGCGACGACCACCTGGCCTATCTGCCGATGGCCTGGATCGGCAATTCGCTGCTGTCGATGGCGCTGCATTTGTGGGTCGGGTTCACCTGCAACTATCCGGAAAAGCCCGAGACCTTGCTGCGCGACCTGCGCGAGCTGGGGCCGACGATCGCGCTGGCGCCGCCGCGCTTCTGGGAGAATACGCTGACCGCGATCCTAGTGCGCGCCGCCGACGCCAGCCGGCTCAAGCGCGGCCTGTTCAGCGTGTTCCGCACCATCGCCGAGCGGGCGGAGAGGCGGCGCGGCGCCGACGGGAGCGTGACGGCCGGGCTGCGGCTCGGCCTCGCGCTCGGCGAGGCGCTGATTTACGGACCGCTGCGCGACCAGCTCGGTTTGCGCCGGGCGCGGTGGGTCTATACCGGCGGCGCGCCGCTCGGCGCCGACACGTTCCGCTTCTTTCGCGCGATCGGGGTCAACCTGAAGCAGGTCTACGGCGCGACCGAGCTCGCCGGTCTCTGCTCGGTGCAGGCCGATGGCGATGTCGACCCCGACACGGTCGGCCGGGCGTTCCAGGGCACCGAATTGCGCATCGCCGAGGACGGCGAGGTGCAGGTGCGCTCGGCCTCGGTGTTCCAGGGCTACTACAAGCAGGAGGAGGCGACCCGCGCGACGATGACCGGTGACGGGTGGCTCAAGACCGGCGACGCCGGCTTCATCGACCGGCGCGGCCATCTCGTCATCATCGACCGGGCGCGCGATGTGGGCAAACTCGCCGACGGCACCGTCTACGCGCCGCAATTCGTCGAGAACAAGCTGAAGTTCAGCCCCTATATCGGCGAGGCGGTGACGTTTGGCGACGCGCGGCCCTTTGTCGCCGCGATCGTCGCGATCGACCCGGTGACGGTCGGCAATTGGGCCGAGCGGCAGAACCTCGCCTACACCTCGTTCCAGGATTTGTGCGCCCGGCCCGAAATCGCCGGCCTCGTCCGCGAGGAAATTCGCAAGTGCAACGCGATGCTGCCGCAGGCGGTGCAGATCCGCCGCTTCCTGGTGCTCAACAAGGAATTCGACGCCGACGACGACGAGATCACCCGCACCCGCAAAATCCGCCGCGGCTTTGTCGCCGAGAAATACGCCAGCGTCATCGAGGCGCTCTACGGCGGGCGCGGCGAGGTCGAATTCGCCGCCGAGATCACCTATGAGGACGGCCGCAAGGCGATGATGCACTCGACCCTCGCCATCGCCGATGTCGAGGAGCCGGAAGCGCGGCGCGAGATCGCCGCGCCGCGCGCCGCCGAGCCGGCGATCTCGGCGGCGCAGTAGGCCGCGCTAGCGATGTCCACGCCCCAAGTCGCCTTGCCCGGATTTGTTCCGGGCATGCACATCTTTGTTGGAAAACAAACCGTCATTGAAAGTAAGACCTGGATGCCCACGGAACAAGTCCGTGGGCTGAAGGCCCACGGGTCAAGCCCAGCCAAGGAGTTTCATTGGTTTTGCAGGCTCGGATTCGGCGATGCCTGAGTTCGACCTGCGATTTACCCTGTATTTGCTGACCAACGGGGTGATGATCGGGCTGATGTACGCGCTGATCGCGCTGGGTTTCGTGCTGATCTACAAGGCGACGGACGCGATCAACTTCGCCCAGGGCGAGTTCGTCATGTTCGCCGGGTTTATCGCCGCCGGCGCCGCGGAATACATCCACGCGCCGTTCTGGGTCGCGGCGTTGCTGGCGATCGGCGGCATGGCGGCGCTCGGCTTCGCGCTCGAGCGGGTGGTGCTGCGGCCGCTGATCGGCCGCCCGGTGATCGCCGTGGTGATGGCGACGATCGGTCTTGCCGCGGTGTTGCGCGGCGGCGCGGTGCTGGCCTTCGGCGCCGGCACAAGGGCGATCTCGCTGCCGATCCCCGACGACCCGATCCCCTTGGGTCCGGTGACATTGCCGCCGGTCGAGGTCGTCGGCGCCACGGTCAGCCTCCTGTTTCTCGCCGGCTTCACCTGGTTCTTCCTGAAGAGCCGCACCGGCATCGCGATGCGCGCGGTCGCCGACAGCCAGCAGGTGGCGATGGCGATGGGGATCAACGTGCGGCGCTATTTCGCCTTCGCCTGGGCGATGGCGGGGATCGTCTCGGCGTTGGGCGGCATCGTCTGGGGGGCGATGCTCGGCGTCGACAACCAGCTCGCCCTGGTCGGCCTCAAAGTGTTCCCGGTGGTGATCCTCGGCGGGCTCGATTCGATCATCGGCGCGGTGGTCGGCGGTCTCATCGTCGGCATTGTGGAAAACCTGGCGGCCGGCTATTTCGACCCGATCGTCGGCGGCGGCACCAAGGATTTCGTGCCGTATCTGTTGATGATCATCGTGCTGATGGTGCGGCCGGAGGGAATTTTCGGCCGCCGCCGGATCGAGCGCGTCTGAGGGGGCGCGGCGATGTTCCACCGCGAGGCCGGAATCTTCAAGACCAGCTATGCCGCCGACATGGCGCTCTACCCGCTGCCGATCGCACGCTGGGCGGTGGCGGTGCTCGCCGCGTTCTTTGTCGTGATCGTGCCGCTGACCTGGGGCGACTACCCGCTTTCGGTCGCCAATCTGGTGCTGATCGCAATCGTCGGCGCGCTCGGGCTCAACATCCTGGTCGGCTATACCGGGCAGATCTCGATTGGCGCCGGCGCCTTTATGTCGGTCGGCGCTTATACCGCGGCCAACCTGGTCGTCCACCTCCACGCGCCGTTCTGGATCGCGCTGCCGGCGGGCGGACTGATGGCGGCGCTGATCGGCGCCATCGTCGGCATCCCCTCGCTGCGCATCAAGGGAATCTACCTCGCCATCGCGACCTTGGCGGCGCAGCTGATCATCGAGTGGACGATCAACCACGTGCAGTGGATTTCGGGCGGGGTGCAGGCCTCGATCACGGTGCCGCGCCCGAGCGTCTTCGGCGTCAAGCTGGTCAGCGAGCGGCAGATCTACTGCTTCCTGATGTTCTTCGTCGTGCTGGCGATCGTCGCGACCTTGAACCTGGTGCGCAGCCGCATCGGCCGCGCCTTTATCGCGATCCGCGACCAGGACATCGCCGCCGAGATCATCGGCATCAACATCTTCAAGTACAAGCTCTACGCCTTTGCGATCTCGTCGTTCTTCGCCGGGGTGACGGGCGCGCTGGAGAGCTATTATCTCGGCATCGCCAATTACGAGCAGTTCCAGATCGACGTCTCGATCGACTACCTGGCGATGGTGATCATCGGCGGGCTCGGCTCGGTGCTGGGTTCGGTGTTCGGCGCGATTTTCGTCACGCTCTTGCCGATCGCGACGCGCTGGTTTCTCGAAGCATCCGGCGGCATTTTCTTTGCGCAGGCCGACATGCTCAACGTGATCCCCAATCTGCGGCTGGTGATCTTCGGCGGCCTCATCATCTTCTTTCTGGTGGTCGAGCCGGAGGGGCTCAACCGCTTGTGGCGCAACATCCGCAATTACTTCCGCGTCTGGCCTTTTTCCTATTAACTGGGCGCGTCACAGGGAGGGAATAAACAATGACAATTTTAGCGAAGAGCATGCTGACGCTCGCCGCCGGCATCGCGGCCGGCTTGGCCTATGCCGGCTCGGCTTCCGCCGCCGACAAGGAATTATTGATCGGCGATCAGTGCGATCGCACCGGCCCGACGCAGATCGTCGGCACGGTGCTCTGCCCGGCGATGCAGGACTACTACAAGCTGGTCAATTCGAAGGGCGGCATCGACGGTTGGATGATCAAGGCCGACGAGATCGACAACGCCTACAAGGTGCCGGAAGCGATCGAGGCCTATGAGCGCCAGAAGCAGATGGGCGCCCTCCTGATGACGCTCTACGGCACGCCGCAGACCGTGGCGCTCAACCAGCGCCTCGAGCAGGACAAGATGCCGACCACCTCGCCGGGCTTCGGCATCTCGGCCGCCGCCGACGGAACGCGCTTTCCCTACCTCTTCCCCGTCGCGGCGACTTATTGGTCGCAGGCCGCGGGCGCGGTCAAGTTCGCCAAGGACCAGCTCGGCGGCGACCTCAAGGGCAAGAAGATCGCCTACATCTATTACGACAACCCCGCCGGCAAGGAGGCGATGCCGATCCTCGAGGCGCTGCAGAAGCAGGAAGGCTATGACATGCGCACCTTCGCGGTGCCGCCGCCGGGGGTCGAGCTGGGCGCGCAGATCATCGACATCACCCAGCGCTACCACCCCGACTTCATCATCGCGCATCTGTTCGGCCGCTCGCCGTCGGTGCTGATCAAGGGGCTGAAGGGCGCCGGCTTCCCGCTGAAGCACGTCATCGGGCTGGTCTGGGCCTCGGCGGAGGCCGACATCCTGGCCGCCGGCGGCTGGAACGTCGCCGAGGGCTATAACACGCTGCAATTCGCCGGCGCCGGCGACGACTACCCGGTGCGCGACGAAATCAAGGCGATGTACAAGAAGGACGGCAAGGACCCGCCAAAGGAGATGGCCGACACGGTCGTCTATAACCGCGGCCTGCTGCAGGCGGCGATCCAGGTCGAGGCGCTCAAGAATGCGCTGAAGATCAGCGGCGGCCAGAAGCCGACGACCGAGCAGATCAAGGCCGGCATGGAGCAGATTCACGACTTCACGCTGGGAGGTCTTGTCCCGCCCTTGCAGATCACCGCGACCGACCACGAGGGCGGCGGTTGGGTTCGCGTCTTCCAGGTCAAGGGCGGCAAGTTCGTCGCGGCGACCGATTGGATGCACCCCTACCATGATGTCGTCGAAAAACAGGTCAAGAGCGCCGAATAGGGCGCCGTTTACCGCGGCACCGAGATCGCGCGATGCTGGCGGTCAACAATGTCGAGGTCGTCTATGACGGCGTGATCCTGGTGTTGCGCGGCGTCTCGCTGGTGGCCGAGGAGGGGCGGATCACCACCCTCCTCGGCGCCAACGGCGCGGGCAAGACCACGACCCTGAAGGCGATCTCGGGCCTGTTGCAGACCGAGCGCGGCCAGGTCACCAAGGGCAATGTCGAACTCGACGGCGCGCGTATCGACAGCCTGCTGCCGCACGACGTCGTCAAGCGCGGCATCGTCCAGGTGTTCGAGGGCCGCCGCGTCTTTGAGAACCTGACGGTCGAGGAAAATCTTATCGTCGGCGCCCATAGCCGCACCGATTTCTCCGCCGTCCGGCGCGGCATCGACCGGGTTTACGACTCGTTCAAGGTGCTGCGCGAACGGCGTCAGCAGCCGGCCGGCTACCTTTCGGGCGGCGAGCAGCAGATGCTGGTGATCGGCCGGGCGCTGATGTCGGAGCCCAAGGTGATCCTCCTGGACGAACCGTCACTGGGCCTCGCGCCGCAGATCATCGAGGAGATTTTCGGCGTCATCCGCCGCCTCAAGGACGAACAGAAGCTGACCGTGCTGCTGGTCGAGCAGAACGCCGCCTTGGCGCTCGACATCGCCGATCACGGCTACGTCATGGAAAACGGCCGCATCGTCTTGGAAGGGCCGGCCGACTCGCTGCGCCAGAACTCCGACATCAAGGAGTTCTACCTCGGCCTCAACGATACCGGCGCGCGCAAATCCTACCACAACGCCAAGCACTACAAGCGCCGCAAGCGCTGGCTGGCATGATGCCCACCCTCCCCCGCATCGCCGTCATCGGCACCGGCGGCACGATCTCGTCGCTCGGCGACGGCAGCCTCGATGTGCTCAATTACCCCGATTTCGGGCAGAAGCTGACCTGCGAGGCGCTGCTCGACAAGTTCCCGGAGACCAAGCTCGTCGCCGAGCCGGTGCCGGTCACCTACCGCCAGGTCGGCAGCACCGCGCTCGGCCCAGAGGATTGGGTCGAGCTGCGCCGGATGATTCATCGGATTGCTCGCGACGATCCCGGCATCGCCGGCTTTGTCATCCCGCACGGCACCGCGACGCTCGAGGAGACCGGGTTCTTCCTCAACCTGACGCTCGGCACCGCGCCTGCGGTGGTGATGGTCGGCGCCCAGCGTCCGGCAAGCGCGCTCGGCACCGACGCCGGAACCAACCTCGTCAACGCGCTGCAGGTCGCCGGGTCGGAGGAGGCGCGCGGCAAGGGCGTCCTCGTCGTCCTCAACAATGAAATCCACCCGGCGCGCGACGTGGTCAAAACCTCGACCTACCGGGTGCAGACCTTCCGCAGCCTCGATTTCGGCGCGCTCGGCCATGTCGACGGCGACGGCGTCCATTTCTACCGCGCGCCGTTGAAGGCGCACATGCCCGACACCGAATTCGCCGCCCGCGATCTCGCCGCGCCGCTGCCGCGTGTCGATATCGTGCTGAGCTACGCCGGCGCCGACACCGCGCTGATCGATGCGGCGGTCGGCGCCGGCGCCAAGGGCATCGTCTCGGCCGGGTTCGCGCCGGGCAGCCCGACCCCGGCGCAACAGGACGCGCTGCTCGCGGCGGCGAAAGCCGGGATCGTCGTCGTGCAATGCAGCCGCGCCGCGAGCGGCCGCGTCGCCCCGCGCCGCCGGCTGAGCGAAACCGGCATCGTCGCCGGCGAGGATTTCTCGCCGCAAAAGGCCCGCATCCTCCTCATGCTGATGCTGACGACGACCAGCGATGTAGGCGAGATACAAGCAGCGTTTCAGCGCTATTGATCTGTTGTTGCGTCCCCTTCGGCGCAGACTACCGCCTGGGCGTTCAAGCCCGGCCGGGAGGGCCTGCGGATCGGCATCGTCCGCCGGAAGCCAATCCTTCAGACCGGGCGGCAACAGAAACGCTTGCGATCGGTCAAACGCTACATAGGTTGTCATCCCCAGATTCCGCCATAGTCACGCCGCTAGGTGAACCCGACAGGCTGCCAGCTTAAATTTACCCGGCGGCGGGTAAAGCCCATGCGCCGCGCCGCCAACCTTTCTAACAACGCTAGCGCCATCCGAGTTTTTTACGCTAAAGTTGCGGCCCCCTGCGCTTGCCGCATTCTATCTTACGTTTAGAGGAACCATGTACGACCACCGCATCGGCCTCACCCCCGAGGACGCTTTACCGGCTCGCCGCGTCGAGGCCAAGGTCAAGTGGTTCAATGCCAGCAAAGGCTTCGGCTTCGTGACAATGGCCGACGGTTCGCCGGATGCCTTCCTGCCGATGGCGATCCTGCGCCGCGCCGGGTACGAGGACGTGCGCGAGGGCGCCTCGATCACTTGCGAAATCGGCGCCGGGGCCAAAGGCCCGCTCGTCACCAGCGTCCTCAACATCGATCTGAGCACCGCCGTCGAGCCGAGCGTTGGCGCCGACCGGCGCGGCTCGCGACCGTCGAGCACGATGGAAGGTGCGGTCAAATGGTTCGAACCCGACAAGGGTTACGGCTTTGTCTCGCCCGACAGCGGCAGCAAGGACGTGTTCATCCACATCACCGCGTTGCGCCGCAGCGGCCTCGATTCGCTGACTCCGGGGCAGCGGGTCCGGGTCGAGGTGGTCGACGGGAGGAAAGGGCTGGAAGCCGATCACATCACGCTCGTCTGACGCGAGGTAACGGGCGCTATCGCACGCCGCGCGACCCGCAGCACCGGAACTTTGGTTTCTCCTCGAGCGTCTTTCCGACGTACACCGCGCACAAGACATCACAAAGGTTTACAAAAACGACGACGACGGGCAACCTTGCGATGCGACGCGGGCATGGTCTGGTGCGACCGCGACGGGAACAAATTGATGGATCTTCGCGACACGATCCGCACCTATCGGTGGGTATCCGGCTCCTACGATTTCGTCTTCGGTCCGGTATTCCATCCTGGCCGAAAGGACGCCGTGCGCATCGCCAACGACCGGCCGGGGCAGCGCATCCTCGAGGTCGGCGTCGGCACCGGGCTGTCGTTGCCGCATTTCCGGCCCGATTCGCACGTCACCGGCATCGACGTGTCGGCCGAGATGCTGGCCAAGGCCGAGGCTCGGGTCGAGCGCGAACACCTCGCGCATGTCGACGGCCTCCATTTGATGGACGCCGAGCACCTCGAATTCGCCGATAATTCATTCGATGCGGTGCTGGCGCTCTACGTTGCCCCGGTGGTGCCGAACCCGACGCGCTTCGCGGCCGAGATGCGGCGCGTCTGCATCCCCGGCGGGACGATCGTGCTGGTCAACCACTTCATGAGCGAGAACTGGGCGGTACGGTTCTTCGAAAAGCGGCTCGCGCACCTCGCGCGGCACATCGGGTTCCACCCCGATTTCGAGTTCGACACCTTTGTCCGCGACAGCAGGCTCAGGGTGCGCGAAACCCGCCCGAGCAATCTGTTCGGCTATTGGAAGCTGCTGCGCTGCGTCAACGAGAAGGACGCGTCAACGCTGGATTAGG
>DASRLO010000070.1:0-9534 GCA_035648415.1 Allostellaceae bacterium | reverse complement strand
TCGTTGACCTCCAGGCCGCCATCAACCGATACCTCGCCGAGACCAATGACAACCCAAAGCCCTTCACCTGGACCGCCGATCCCGACGCCATCATCGAAAAAGTCAGGCGCGGGAAACAGGCGTTGGAGTCAATCCACTAGGTGTCGAGTGGTTCTGACCAGTCATATCTACTTTGAGCCGCGCAAACATACATTCGCTCTATTCTTCGGGTCGGAAAGAGTTTTGGCGCTATGTGTTGATCCTAGGTACTCTCATAGGAGCCTTTTTACTGGAAAGTCATTCAATTGTACTCATTGGCATATTTATGGACAGGACGAAGAACTTGAGTCTAGACACCTCACCCATAAGGAATGGCTTGAGGAATTCTGGACGCGTGCTAGAATCACCTACGCTTTGCCATATGAGGCACCGCTACGCGATAAGGTGCAGCTGAAGCTACTGTGATGCATCGCCTTACGCCGGAAGAGATAGAGGCTGCTTCACGCGCGATCATTACCGCGCGCGAATCCTCTATGGGTATAGAGATCAACACCCCGGTGATCTATCCAAACGGTCAATGCGTAACCGTCACCGTGACAATGGAGGGTGGCGAATACGTCGTCCACGACGCAGGCCTTGGTGCGATGTATCTGACCGCTGAGGGTGTCAGAATGAGCCGCCAACTTGGCGAGCGGCTGGCGGCTATGGCGGCCCGCTATGAATGCGAGTTTATCGATGGCCGCATGATGCGGCGGTGCTCATCTGATGACGTAGCAATTGCTGCGATGCTGGTAGCGAATGCGTCGCGGACTGTGGGCGACCAAGCTGTAGAGGTTCGTCGGCAGTCGGAGGGCGAGTTCCGATATGCCGTCTCTGAGCGGCTGCACGACCTTGTCGGCTCGCGCTGGCGAGAAAATCAGCTTTTCCAGGGCGCGAGCGGTCGTTCCTACCGAATTAGCAGCCTCATCATGGACGAGACCGAGACCGCGCCGATTGCTTTCGTATTCCCTTTGCCTTCGCGGAGCGCGGTTCCGGCACAATTCACCGAGATGTACGATCTTCGGGCGGCATTCCCCCGGATCGCCAACGACAGCGTTTATAATGACGCTGGAGATTTTCGAGTTAGAGAGGATGGATGGCTACTCGAAAAGGTGAGCGTCCTGATCCCGTTCAGCGAAATGCAGTCTCGACTACCGACCATGCTCGCGACGAGGGCGGTGTCGACGTTGTCGCCGCTGACCGGTTCAAGGCCGTCGTAAAGCGGCTGCTCGATACGCCGCCGATGCATAAGACGGGAAAAACGGGGAGCACACCGAAGCGCGCCCAACCCGTTAAACCGAGCAAAAGCCGATAAGTTGCCCAGCTCTAAAACTGGCCTCGCGCGACAGTCCTGCGTGCGGGCATTTCGGTTGTGGCCGGCTCTACCGCGCCGACAGGAAATGTTCCTGTCTCCTGTTTCGTAGAGACAAACCACGCGCACCATACGCTGTGACTGCCGGTTAAGGCGTCTTCTCCTACCTGCGTCACCGTCATTTTCGGGCTGCCAGACTTAAGCCTGACCACGTCGCCAACTTGGAAAGTTTCCGTCATGTCTACACCCTCGGTGAGACGGCGCTCATTGCGCGCGTCGGACCTCCTACTTCTCGCTAGACGCGAGATGTTTCAAGAGGCAGGCGAAGTGCCTTTAATTATTGGGGATTTTGCCCAGATCAACAGCGGCGGCCCGGTAATGGTGATCGTTGATAGCGCCACCGATTCGGCTCTGACCGTCTCCTATCGGGATGATGGGGGCGAGGTTCACGAACACATTATGCCGCGCGAGTGCCTACACCGTGCGCGTTAAGCTGTGTCCCGCGTAAAAACCTGTCAGCGGGGCATAAGACCCGGACAGGCTTGAATCATCGCCTGCCAGAAGAGAACTTGCGCGTCGTCGTGCCAAATCTGCGGATTATCCCGTAGGTATTTTTCGAATATCGCCTTGATTTGTGGGGACTTCATCGGCTGCGTACATGCCTTGAACCGCAAAACGACCGCTTCGTCAGCGCCAAAGGCGGGCGACATGAACAGCCCATCGACCAACCCCTCCACATAGCCCTGCCGTTGGGTATCCGGCTCCTGAAGGTAGTCATTTCCGGTCAGAAACCCATGCGGAATGCCAACGGGCGCTGTCGGGTTCCAGGCGATCGCGATGGCCGCGACAAGCGCAAATTTCGATGGCAGGAACACGGCGTCAACCTCGGCTGTGGCTGAGACCGCTTCTTACCACCTATCGCGTGTGTGGTGTCAAGTATACAATTGCCTACCACAAGACGAATATTTTCAGGCGTGCGCGGAAGCGGCCCCATTAAGGTCGCAAGTTGTTCTTGGAACCATTCGATGTCCTGTCGCTCGTGGTTCCAGCGTTTGTTGGATAGCCAGGGGATTGTCGGGAAATATGGCAGTCGATCTCTTCGATTAGCTTGCTTGGCTTTATCGGCACACCATAGCATCCGTTCCCTTTCGGTCGTGCGACCAAGGTAGTCTGTCCACGACTGGAATACCGGCGGAGGAATAGGACGTACCTCGTCGCCAGATGGTCCGCGATCCTGCCAGTATTGCTCTACTGGCTCGCGGCGGCGGGGCGGAAGTCCGGGGGACATTTAACCTCGCATTTCACTTAGATGTTGCCAGGATGTTCCGGTGGCGGCTCGTCGTCAAGGGGATACGATAAGACATGGGTCAATTTGCTCCATAATGCCGGACTTCCGCACCGAACCGTCGCGCTATCGCCATTGGCGGCTCGCCTTCGATGGCGCGGTGGCGACGCTGACAATGGATGTCGACCCGGCCGGCGGGCTCTACCCCGGCACCGAGCTCAAGCTCAATTCCTACGATCTCGGCGTCGATATCGAATTGGCGGACGCGGTGCAGCGGCTGCGCTTCGAGCACCCCGAGGTGCGCGCGGTCGTCATCCGCTCCGGCAAGGGGAATGTGTTCTGCGCCGGCGCCAATATCGGCGCGCTCGCCAAGTCGGCGCCTGGCGACAAGGTCAATTTCTGCAAATTCACCAACGAGACGCGGCTCGCGATCGAGGACGCCTCGGCGAATTCCGGCCAACGCTATCTCGCGGCGGTGAGCGGCGCCGCGGCCGGCGGCGGCTATGAGTTGGCGGCCGCGTGCGACTGGATCACCCTCATCGACGATCGCCGCTCGGCGGTGTCGCTGCCCGAGGTGCCGCTGCTCGCGGTGCTGCCCGGCACCGGCGGCCTCACCCGCCTCACCGACAAGCGCAAAATGCGGCGCGACCGCGCCGATCTCTTCTGCACCGCCGAGGAAGGCGTGCGCGGCCAGCGCGCGCTCGACTGGCGGCTGGTCGACGAGATCGCGCCGCCATCGGCCTGGGACGAGCGGATCGCCGAGCGCGCCGCCGCGCTGGCCGCGACCTCCGACCGGCCCGCCAATGCGAAGGGCATCGCGCTGCCGCCGCTCGACCGCACCATCGCCGGCGAGGCGATGACCTATCCGCGTCTGCGCGTGGCGCTCGACCGGCCGAAGCGGCGCGCCGAGATCACCGTTCTGGGGCCGGCAAGCCTGCCGGAGGACCTCGCCGGCATTCACGCGGCCGGCGCCGCGTTCTGGCCGCTGGCGGTGGCGCGCGAGCTTGACGACGCGATCCTCCATCTGCGCGCCAACGAGCCGGAACTCGGCCTTATCGTTTTTCGCTCGGAGGGCGATCCGGCGGCGGTGCTCGCCGCCGACCGGCTGCTCGATACCCACCGGGGTGATTGGCAGGCCCGCGAAATCCGCCTTTATTGGAAGCGGGTGCTGAAGCGGATCGACATGACCTCGCGCAGCCTGTTCGCGCTGGTCGAGCCGGGAAGCTGCTTTGCCGGCACGCTCGCCGAATTATGCTTCGCCGCCGACCGGGCGCTGATGTTCGCCGGGTCCCGGGCAGGCGACAATCGGACTGAGCCGAGGCTCAGCCTGTCGCCGCTCAATTTCGGCGCCTATCCGATGGGCAACGGCCTCACGCGCCTGGCAAACCGCTTCTACGGCGAGCCCGGCAGCGTCGCGCAGGCCGAAGCGCGGCTCGGCGAGGCGCTCACCGCCGAGGAAGCCGAGGCGCTGGGCCTCGTGACCGCCGCCTATGACGACGTCGATTGGGACGGCGAGGTGCGCCTCATGCTGGAGGAGCGCGCCAGCTTCTCGCCCGACGCGCTGACCGGGCTCGAGGCCAACCTGCGCCTCGCCGGTCCGGAGACGATGGAAACCCGCATCTTCGGCCGGTTGACCGCCTGGCAGAACTGGATTTTCCAGCGCCCGAACGCGGTCGGCGATCACGGCGCGCTAAAATCATACGGCACCGGCAAACGCCCGGTTTTCGATCCGAAACGGGCATGACCGGCGATCGGCTAGCGGCGCTAAAATTGCCGTAATGACGTGACATCTTGCCGATGTTCGGTCGAAACCAATCGTCGCGTCGCGAGGGCTTTGCTGTAAATTTCCTGCAGATAACAGCGAAAACAGCAAACCGCCTGAACAGGAGAACCCCATGCCCAGCGATATGGCGGTCGATTACGACGGGCTGATCCCCAACAATGTCGGGCTCAACGCCGATCCTCGGCTGCGGCGGGCGTTGGAGCTGTGGCACCCGTCCTATCTCGACTGGTGGCGGGATCGCGGCCCTGACGGGTTCCAGGCGGCGGAGGTTTATCTGCGCACCGCAATCGGGGTAGACCAGGAGGGCTGGGCGAAGTTCGGCTATGTACGGATGCCCGACTACCGCTGGGGCATCCTCTTGGCGCCGCAGGTCGAGGGCCGCACCATCCCGTTCGGGGCGCACCAGGGCGAGCCGGCCTGGCAGGAGGTGCCGGGCGAATACCGCGCGATGCTGCGCCGGCTCATCACGGTGCAGGGCGACACCGAGCCCGCCTCGGTCGAGCAGCAGCGCCGCTTGGGCGCCACCGCGCCCTCGCTCTACGATCTGCGCAACCTCTTCCAGGTCAATGTCGAGGAGGCCCGCCATCTGTGGGCGATGGTCTATCTCCTGCAGAAATATTTCGGCCGCGACGGGCGCGAGGAAGCCGAGGATCTGCTGCGCCGCCGCTCGGGCGACCGCGACAGCCCGCGGCTCCTCGGCGCGTTCAACGAGGCGACGCCCGACTGGCTGGCGTTCTTCATGTTCACCTTCTTCACCGACCGCGACGGCAAGATGCAGCTGCACGCGCTGGCGCAATCGGGGTTCGACCCGCTGTCGCGCACCTGCCGCTTCATGCTGACCGAGGAAGCGCACCATATGTTCATCGGCCAGTCGGGGGTCGGCCGCATCATCGAGGCGACCTGCGCGGCGATGAACATGGCCGGGATCGACGACCCGCACGACATCGCGCGGGTGCGCGCGCTTGGCGTCGTCGACCTGCCGACCTTGCAGAAGCGCGCCAACCTGCATTTTTCGCTGACCCTCGATCTCTTCGGCGGCGAGCTGTCGACCAACGCCGCGAACGCGTTCAACGCCGGGCTCAAGGGCCGCTACCTCGAAGACCAGATCGAGGACGACCATGCGCTGACCGGCGCCACTTATCCGGTGCTGCGGTTGAAGGGCGGGGCGATCGTCAGGGAGGAGGTTGCGGCGCTGTCGGCGCTCAACATGCGGCTGCGCGACGATTACGTCGCCGATGCCGGGTCGGCGGTCGAGCGCTGGTGGAACCGCATCATCGGGCGCGCCGGGATCGATTTCCGCATCACCCTGTCGCACGTCGCCTTCAACCGGCGGATCGGCGAATTCGCCGCGATCGAGGCCGACCCCGACGGCAATTTGCTGAGCGCGGCGGAATGGGCGCGGCGGCGCGACGAGTTTCTGCCCTCCGCCGATGACAATGCCTTTGTCGCCTCGCAGATGCAGCCGGTGCGCGAACCCGGCAAGTTCGCCTCGTGGATCGCCCCGCCGCGTACCGGCATCGACAACAAGCCCGGCGATTTCGCGTACGTGAAACTGGCTTAGCTCCCGCATGGCCGGCCCGTTCAGAAGGCCCGACCTGACGCCCGGCGAAATCTACCTGTCCGACACGCTAGTGTTAGCGGCGCATATCGGGACGCAGCCCGATCTGTTTCTGCGCTGGAACCACATCCCGCAAACCGCGGCTTCGATCGATGTCGTCGTGTTCCTGCATGGGTTTTCGCAATCGGGCGGCGCGATGCCGCTTTCGGAAAAGATCGAGCGCAGCGGCCTGATCCTTAGCGGCCGTCGCCGGCCGACGCTGGCGATGCTGCCGCGCGGCAGCTGGATACGGCATTATTATTACGATTTCCCGGCGCTGCTCGACGGTGGGATCGATCTGCTGCTCGCTTACGGGCTGTATCGGCTGGCCGAGCGGCGCGGCTCGCCGCTGGCGCTCGACCGGCTCGTCCTCGCGGCGCATTCGGGCGGCGGGATGCCGGCGATCGACATCATCGCCGGCGCCCAGGTGCAGCCCGATGAGCTTTACGTCTTCGATGGACTCTATGGCCGCGACCCGGCGCATGGCGATCCGATGCAAGGCATTGAAATCGTCGATCGCTGGCTCGGCGAGTGTTTCGCGGAAGAGCCGGCGCGGCCGGGGGCGCTCAGGGCGCCGTTCATCGAGAACCAGACCGGCCCGTTCTCCCGCGCGGTCGCCGGACTCGTCGCCGCGCGGCTCGCCGCCGCCGACCCGAAACTGCGCGCCGGCCTCGCCCGCCGCTACCGGGTCGAGGCGGCGGGCGTGCAGCATTCCCAGGTCGCGCGGGTCGCGCTGCCGGAGCTGCTCGCCGACCCCGGCGCCGAGATCGATTGGTACGCGCCGCCGCGGTTCAGCTAGGGATTGTGCTTACCCTGGCGAGCCCGCGGCCGGGGTGCTTTCTCAATTCAATACAGCCGGTAGAACTTCAGCGCGGTGTTGTGGAACATCGCGTTCTTTTCGTCGTTCGAATAGCCCTCGGCGACGCGCTTGAACGCGTTCCACAAATTCGAATAGCTGCACATCCCCTTGTCGACCGGGAAGTTGCTTTCGAACATCGCGCGGTCGGGGCCGAACGCTTCGATGCAAGTGTTGAGGTAGGGCGCCCAGGCCTTGGCGAGCTGTTCCGACGACGGCGCCGAATCCTGGCGGCCCATCTCGAAACCCATCAAGGACGGCATGCCGAGCCCGCCCAATTTGATGTAGAGGTTGGGGAACTGGCCGAGCTTCATGATCTGGCTGCGCCATTCGGCGAAGACCTCGTCGCGCCTGTCGGCATAGGGGCCGACCGCGAGCGCGCCGCCGATGTGGTTGAGTACGATCTTGGTCTCGGGGAACGCGCCGCACAGGCTGACGAGGTCGCCGAGCTGCGAGTGGAACATCCAGGCCTCGAAGGTGAGATTGAGCGGCGCCAGCGCCGCGAAGCCCTCGCGCCACTGGCGGTCGACGTAGAGCCCTTCGCCCGAGCCCGAGGTGAAGACCCTGAGGCTGTTGTCGGCGTGCCAGGTCGCGCCGTTGCGGGTGCCGCGGAAGCGGCCGCCGGAGGCGACGACGTGCTGCTCCAAGATGCCCTTGGCGCGGCCGCCGACGCGGAAATCGACATTGCCGACGATCCCGGCACAGCACCGGGTCGGGCCGTATTTGCCGCTCTCGCTCATCGCCGCGACCCCGGCGACAAAGGTGGTTTCGCCCAACGAGCGGGTCTCGGGCGGCCCGTCGGCGCGGTACATCTCGCGGCATTCGAGGAACACGGTGGCGCGGATGTTGTGGCCGCTCGAAACGTCCTCGACGAGGTCGTGCAGCAGATAGCGGTTGCCCGGCCGGTCCCACAGATGGTGGTGCGGATCGATGATCGGTCGCTCGGGTTCGAGCGCCGGCTCCTGGGTCGCGGCGAGCCAGTCCTGGCGGATCGGCAGGTGGCGGGCGGCGGGCGCCGCGTTGGTCGATTGCATCGGGTAGTTCCTCCCGGGGGTCGAAGGCTGCGCCAAGTCTGCGACGGCGCGACGTTGAAGGCTACCGTTATCGCGCCGCTAGCGCGGGATGTGATTTGCAAGCTTCGACCGTCGGGCGGTCGAGCTGCTCGCTGCGGCCGGCGGCGAAATCCATCAGCCTGGCGCCTCTTAACGAGGCCGACCGAGCACCCGACTCCGTCGGCGCATACGCCTAGCCTAACCTAACGGAAGAGACGCGGATCCGCCCAACGCTTCCTCAGCCCCCGGTGGTGCGCGAAATCCTCGATGCGGCGTGGTAGCGCCCTGTTTTTAGAAGGTGATGGCCGTCCTCAGCCCGAAGATCGCGGCATTGCCGACCTTCTGCCCCAGCACGGTCGGGTTAAGGATGCCGCCGCCGGGGTTGGTGACATATTGGAAGTCGGGCTGGAGCTGCCACCACGGCGTCGCCTGGTATTGGTAGCTGATCTCAAGCGCCGTCTCGCGCGAGCGGGTCGGATAGGCGGCGGCTCCGGCGGTATCCTGGTCGAGCAGCCGCGCCGCGTTGCCGATCCGCGCGTAGCCATAGCCGATCCCGACCGCGTCGTCGTCACGCCCGAACGGGCCCTTATAGACAAGCCCCGTGTCGAAGTAGAAGTCGACAAGGTTGCGATCGCCGGGCGCGCCCATCGCCCGGACAAAGGCGGAAAAACCGTTGTCGCTGTCCTTGTCGGGGAACAACGGCTGATCGACGATGGCGTAGAGGCTGTAATCGTTGCCGAGCAAGCGCGGCGTCCCGGTCGACAGCGGGCTCGCCAGCGACACGCCGTTGCTGTCGACATGCCGGTCGGCAAAGCGCTCGGAATTGAACCAGGCACCGAGGCGGTAGGTGCCGTTCTTGGTCGAGTTCTCCGGGTTGTAGCGCGCCTCGAAGAAGGCGAGCACGCCGTCGCCGGTGCGGAACGCGGTGCCTGACGCGTCGCGCAGTTGCGGGTCGCCCGGACCGGGCCCGGCGGGATTGCCGTTGAATGCCGCGGCAAAGAAGGTCAGCGCGTCGCTGGCGTCGATCCTGAAGCGGAGGGCCGGCGTGCTCAGCGGGTAGGCCGGCCCGCCCGACGGCAGGACGATTCCCTCCAGCGTCGGCCAGCCGAAGGTGGAATTGACGAAGAGCTTAGCGGTCGTCGAGACGAGGAATTCCTGGTCGGCGCCCTGCTGTCCGACCCGGATGCGCAGCCAGTCGCCGATATGCTGCTCATACCACAGCTCGGACAGCCGGGTGGAGCGATCGGCCTCGATCGAGCTCGCGGTGATCAGATTGTCGAGGTAATTGGCGCTGAGCCCGCGCCCGTGGATCTGGAACGCCCGCGCATAGAACACGCCGCGCCAGTCGAAATATTTCCGCAGATCGAACTTTAGGCTGATATCGGTCAGCCCATCGTAAATCGCACCTCGTCGAAGGCCGCCGCTTATATTGCCGAGAATTTCGTCGGTCTCGCTGGCCTTGAAGTCAAAACCGTACGTCGCGATCGCCGGCCGCAACCCGCCTATGTCGCCGAGCAGTTTTTTGTCGTTGTTCTCCTCACCTTTCTTTCCCTGGACTTGCGCCTCGGGCGAATTGTTGCCGGTCGCGGGGTTTTCCGGCGGTGGGTTGTCGGCGTAGGCGGGGACGGCGG
>DASRLO010000069.1:0-83129 GCA_035648415.1 Allostellaceae bacterium | reverse complement strand
GCCTGCGGCAATTCGGCGTTTACCGGCGGCGCGTTCCGCATCGTCTATCACGGGTTCGACGACCTCGCGCAGCTGATCCCCGACATCAGCGAGCACGAGCTCGCCCACGTCGATGTCGGCACCTACACCGCCGAGCAGTATTACGACGATATGGGCCGGCTCACCGAATGGCGCTCCGACCCCGACCTCACCGAAATCCTCGTCACCAAGAGTTTCGAGACCGGCCGCTGGATGCGCGAAAAGGGCGTGCGGTTCCAGCTCGGCCTCGGCCGTCAGGCGTTCAATGTCGGCGGAAAATTCAAGTTCTGGGGCGGCCTCGCCTGCCATATCTGGGGCGGCGGCAAGGAGCTGATGAAGGCGCTGCACGCCCGCCGCGAGCGCGAGGGCATCCCGGTCTATTACCAGACCCCGGCGCTGGCCCTGCTGCAAGGCGATAACGGGGTCGAGGGCGTCAGGGTGCGCCAAGGCGGCTCCCAGGGGGGCCGCATGATCGACCTGCGCGCCAAGGCGGTGATCCTCGCCTGCGGCGGGTTCGAAGCCAACGCCGAGATGCGCGCCCGCTATCTCGGCCCCAACTGGGATTTGGCCAAGGTGCGCGGCACCAGATACAACACCGGCCAGGGCCTCAAGATGGCGCTCGACATCGGCGCCGCGCCGGCCGGGCACTGGTCGGGCTGCCACGCGGTGCAGTGGGATTTGAACGCCCCGCCGGTCGGCGACCTCGATGTCGGCGACCGCTTCCAGAAGCACGGCTACCCGTTTGGCATCGTGGTCAACGCGACGGGCCAGCGGTTTGTCGACGAGGGGCTCGATTTCCATTCCTACACCTACGCCAAATACGGCCGCGCGGTGCTGGACCAGCCGAACCTGTTCGCCTGGCAAATCTTCGACCAGAAAATCGTCCACCTGCTGCGCGAGGAATACCGCATCCCGCGCACCACCAAGGAGAAGGCCGACACCTGGGAAGAACTGGCCGGCAAGCTCGAAGGCGTCGACCCCAAGGGGTTTCTCGACACCGTCCGCGCGTTCAACGCCGCGCCGCGCCCGGACGTGGCGTTCAACCCGAATGTGCATGACGGGCTGCGCACCAGCGGCCTGGCGATCGACAAGACCAACTGGGCGCAGAAACTGGATGCGCCGCCCTACGAGGCCTACGCGGTGACCGCCGGCGTCACCTTCACCTTCGGCGGCCTCAAGGTGTCGAACGACACCGAGGTAGAGGACGCCACCGGCGCCGCGATCCCCGGATTGTTCGCGGCCGGCGAGATGATCGGCGGGCTCTACTACCACAACTACGCCAGCGGCACCGGCCTGATGGCCGGCGCCGTCTTCGGGAGGATCGCGGGGAGGACAGCGGCGGCGTATGTGAGGGGGATTTAGACGAAACCGACGCCTGCACTGGAGCCGTCGGCTTCACCAGCGAATTCGCGCGGGATGGGAAGCGGTTCAAGCCCAGCATCAAAAAGAAAATGCGAAAGTGGGCCTTCGTCTGCGCCGTCGGCCTGGACCTGTTCTGGCAACTCCACGGCTCGCTCGATGGTCGTGCAACGGGCGCTCTCGTAATCTGTCTGCGCATTGTCGCCCCAGGGCTCTTCGATGTCGTCGAGCGCATTGCGGCACGCATCCTCGAACGTCGGCGCTTCGATGAGAACATGCTCATACACGGGCACTAGATATTGGCGCTCAATAACGTACCGGGGCATGCTCTCGCCTCGCGAGTGTACAGATGGTGGTGGCTTGGTAAATTTAGTCATTCACCGTGCCGTAAACGTACGCGGTCGAAGGTTTGGGAAAGAGAAAAGGGGGCGACTCCGGAAACCTCTCACAGGTCGCCCCCACCTCAATCTTACTCCGCGGCCTGCGCCGTCTTCATTGGGGTGCGAATGCCGGCGTAGCCCGGCGAGGTGTCATCGGTGAGCGCCTCGTATACTGCGTAAGCAGTCTCCTTACTCCCACCCACCGAGAACACGCCCTTTGGAGTAAATTTTCCGGCAATACCTTCCCAATGCCTGTCCCTTCGCCAATCCACGGCCTTCAGCTTTCCTATCAAGGCCGCCATCTTCGCGTCGCGGCCCCGGGAATCGTCGATATTAATGAGTTCATGGCCCATGGCGCCGATCGCCGAAAGTACCGTCGGAGCGGAGGCGAGCTTGTTCACGCGGTCTTCCATAGACGGGCCGATAGCTTCCGTTACAGCCTTGAACCAGGCGACGCCAACGTCGAGAACGGTCTTCGAGCCCTCTCCCGACAAGGGCACCGGACGAGCGCCGTATTTTATTCCACCGATTCCTTCGGCAAGCGTGATGCATGCGCCGCGTAGCGATGTGATTGTGACCACATCGATGTCATTCGCCCCAAGCTGCCGGCGTGCCTTGTTCACCCGGTTGCGGAAAAATGGCACTCCCCGCTCGACATCTCTTGCCACCCGCGTGAGCGGATCACGAGCATCCATCCCAATGCTCAACGCCGCATTTGGCCTAACGCCGAGAACGTTGAGATCATGGAAACTCTGCCGAGCCCAGAGTTTATCTCGCCCGTGGCAGATATAGACGGCCAGGTACTGCTTTTTTGTATCGGGCAGTATATTAGCCGCCTCGAACCGTGCGGCGAGCTGCGTTTCCCCGTCGATCGCAACTAGCACTTTGTCGAAGGGGACCTGGATAAACCCTTTTCCGAACTCATCGATTTCCGCGCTCAGCAGATCCTCGGAATAGAGAATAATGGGCGGCGTAATACCGTCGGCTTCTCCGGTGTGCACATGGACGATGTATTCGGCATAGGGTCGGACGTTTCTGGCCTTCTGACCGGCAAATAGCCGCTGGACCTCCTCCCGTATCTCTCGAATGTCTTGAAGCTCCTTGCTAGCGTCAACTTTCCTCCGATCCTCAGAATCCCTGGGATTCCGGGCAATCTGAAAGAGTTGAGTTGCGATAACCCTTGCCAGGAACTGATGCTCGTTGATCTGCACCCCGGCAATCATGTGGCCGTCGGTGGGGTTGAGCCTGATGTCCATAATGGGCCTCCGCTAAAGGGGTTTACGTCGACGGACCGGAGGCCTAAATTGGCAGAGCTTAGCAGGTGGCTCTTCGGGCCGCTTGGATCGCCCGGATCGGCCGTAAACCGACCGGGCGATTTTCGTTTACGGCAATCCATCGGCCTCTGTTAATGCCCCGAGCTACCATTTCATTATCTCGAGTTTAAAATTTTTCCCTTCTAAAGCTCCCGAGATAAACTGTTCGACTCTCGACTAACTGGATTTGTGCATTATCGCCACCCAAATCAGGAGGTCCGCCTCGTGATAAAATTGCGGCAAACAGGAGGTGGAGAGGCAGCCGCTCGCCTATGCCTGTCATCACCTGATAAAAGGCGGCAAAAAAACAGGGATAACAGGATGCCGAGGGAAACAAGACGCGATGAAAATGTCATTCCCGGTCTGTTGAAGCCGGCGGAGCGCGTCGTCGAAAACGTGCGGTGACGCGCGTTCGATGTGGCTGAGGAGGAGGTTGCGATGCCCGAACCCGAACGCATCGACCGCCGCCGGGCGGCGCTGATCGCTTACGACGTTTGCCGGCGGGCGCTGACCCCGGCGGATCCCGTCCGGCGGGCGGCGATGCGCCCGGTGCTCGACGCCTGGGTGCGGATGATCGCGGCGGCGCGGGCGGCCGGCGTGCCGGTGATCTACACCACCCCCGTCAGCCGCGCCGACGGCGCCGACGTGGTCATGCTGCCGACCGACCTCTCGGCGGAAACCGGGGTGCCGCCGCTGACCAACGGGGTCGAGGGCTCGTCGGAGGCCGGCTTCCCCGACGAGATCGCGCCGGGCTCCGCGGATTACGTCTTCCTCAAGCGCCGGCCGAGCGCGTTCTACGGGACCGGCGTCGCCGAGCTGCTGCGCATGCTGCGGCGCGACACGATCGTCATCGGCGGCGGCGCGACCAATCGCGGCGTCGAGACCAGCGTGCGCGAGGCGTTCAACCTCGACCTCGCCTCTGTCGTGGTGCGCGAATGCTGCTGGGGCGGCGACGCGGCCGCCCACGCCTACAGCCTCGACAAGGCGATGAAGATGTACGCCCGCATCCGCACCCTCGACCAGGTCGCGGCGATGCTGCGCGAATGAGCGGCCTTGCATGATGTCACGGCCGCGAGCCGCCGACGATTTCACGACCATCCGCGCCCGCCTGGAGGAGTTGCGGCGGGAGAGGCTGCCCGCCCAACCCGCGGGGCGGTCCGCCCCGGCAACCGCCGCCGGCGTCGCGGGTCATCGCGGCCCGTGCGCCTGCGGCATGAGCCTCTTTTCCGACGAGTGCGACGGAACGTGCAAGGCGTTTGACGGCGCCAGGTAGCTTTGCCGCGAGCCCCCAGTGAAGTTAGACAGGGAGTTAGACTGGGGGCTAGACTGCCGGACGGCCGCTGGAGGAAACAGCCATGACAGCCATGATCGACATGCACGCCCATTGGCGCCCCGCCGAAGTAGCCGACGCCCTGCGCGCCCGCACCCGCGAGCCGCGCATCGTGCGCAATGCGGACGGCGTCGAGGTGCTGAAGGCGCCGCGGATGGGCGAAGCGCCGCTCGCCGAGGCTTTCGACGAGGTCGATTTCCACCTATCGCGGATGGACCGCCAGGGGGTCGAAATCAGCGTGCTGTCGCTGCTCGGCTCGTTCTGCTGGGTCGAGGCCCAGCCGCTGGAAATGTCCGGGCCGCTGTGCCGCCGCGTCAACGACCGGCTTTCGGCGATTTGCGAGGAGCATCCCGGCCGCTTCGCCGCCTTCGCCGCGCTGCCCCTCATCGACATCTCCGCCGCCGCCGCCGAGCTTGAGCGGGCGCTCGCGCTGCCGGGCATGATCGGCGCGCAGATACCGGGCAACGGCTTTCTCACCCGCCAGGCCGCCGAGGCGATGCGGCCGCTGCTGGAAGTGGCGAACCGCCACCGCGCGGCGCTCTTCATCCACCACGGCCCGCTGCCGGGCGACGCCTTCCCCAAAATCGCCGGCGACACCGACAATTCGCGCCGCCGCAACGGCACGCTCGACATGCAGGCGAGCCTCTCCTCGGTGATGGTGACGCTGTCTCTCACCGACTGCCTCGCGCCCTACCCCGATTTGACCGTCGTCGTCCACAATCTGGGCGGCAACATTCCCTACGAGGTCGAGCGCATGGACCATCGCTCCCTGCTCGACACGCCGGCGGAGGAGCTGCCGTCGGCGCGCTTCCGCAAGGCCAAAATCTACGTCGATTGCAACTCGTTCGGCCCGCGCGCGATCGAGGCGGCCGTCAGCCTCTACGGCGCCGAGCGCATCGTCTGCGGCACCGACGGCACCGAGTTCGGCTGCGACTGGACCCGCAAGGCGCTCGCCGAAGCGCGGATCGGCGAGGCGGCGCGCGAGCAGATCCTGCACCGCAACGCCGCCGCGCTGCTCGCCCGCGCCGCCAGCACCGCGCAAGCCGAAAGAGCCGCCGCCGAATAATTCTCCTGCGGCTTCCGTTCGAACGGCTTTCGTCCGAACGGCTTCCGTCCGATTAGGCTAGTAAACCGCGCCCCTAGCCACGATCGGCCAGATCGCCTCGACGCGCTCGTTGCGGACGCCGACATACCAGTCGTAGAGGTTGACCGTCGGGTCGCAATGGCCGGGCACGAGCTTGACCTTGTCGCCGAGCTTCAACCGATTGGTCGCGGCGCTGATCAGCAGCCGCCCATGCTCGTCGGAGGCGCGGTCGTAGGTTGCGGCGGGTTCGTCCCACACGGCGGGTGGCCCCGAATCCATGCCGAGGGCCTTTAACCCCGCATCGACGATGGCGCGCTCCTCGGTCGGGCGGCTCATCACCGTCGCCCAGACGAAGAGGCTCGGCTCAAAGGCGCGCGTCGCGCTCCCGTCGCGGTCGAGGTTCTTTCCGTAATCGGCGTCCATGAAGATGTACGAGCCGCATTGCAGCTCGCTGTAGACGCCGCTGCCGGCCTCGAACTCGAAGGTCCCGGTGCCGGCGCCGGTGATGGTGGCGCAGGAGATGCCGTTTTGGGCGAGGAGGTCGCGGGTCGCCGCAGCCTTCTCGACCGCGCCGGAAATGGCCTTTTGGCGCTCCTCCCAGGTGCGCAGGTGCTGCGCCGAGCCGTGATACGCCTGGAGCCCGGCGAACGAGAGGTGCGGCGCGTCCATGATGCGGCGCGCGAGGTCCAGCGCCGGGGCGCCGGGTTCGACCCCGCAGCGGTTGCCGCCCATGTTGACCTCGACATGCACCGCGAGGGTGATGCCGGCCTCGCCCGCCGCCGCGTTCAACGCGGCGATCTGCGCCGGGTCGTCGGCGCAGGTCGCGATCTTGGCGCTGCCGGCGAGGCCCATCAGCCGGCGCAATTTCTGCTTGCCGACGATCTCGTTGGTGACCAGCACATCGCGCACGCCGCCATAGACCATCGCCTCGGCTTCGCTGACCTTCTGGCAGCACACGCCGACCGCGCCCAATTCGATCTGCTTCAACGCGACGACCGCGCATTTGTGGGTCTTGGCGTGCGGCCGCAGCCGCACCTTGCCGCCGACCCGCTCGGGCAGGCGCTTGAGGTTGCGTTCGAACGCGTCGAGGTCGATCACCAAAGCCGGGGTGTCGACCTCGTCGAGCTGCATGCCGATTTCGGCGGGCGGACGGGTGGTCATCGGTGAGCCTCCGGAAAGCGCACGCAAGGCTTGCGCAGCCAGGCGAGAAATGCAACACGAGCCGGGCAGGGAGCTGCGTAAGGAGGCCGAAATGGCTCAGGGATCATTGTCTGCTACCGAGCATGCGCTGGAAAATCAGCGGATCGGCGGGCTGCAGATTGGCGTCGTGGCGCTCTGCACGCTGGTGCAGGTCTGCGACGGCTACGACATCAATTCGGTGGCCTGGGCGGTGCCCTCGCTGATCCATACCTGGGGCTTGCCGCCGCCGGCATTTTCGCAGGCCTTTGTCTGGTCGAGCATCGGCATCCTGATCGGCGCGCTGTCGTCAGGTCCGATCGGCGACCGCATCGGCAGGCGGCCGCTGCTCCTCGGCAGCCTCGCGATCTTTGGTATCGCCTCTCTGCTGAGCGCCTTTGCCTCCTCGCTCGGGATGCTGAGCCTGTTGCGCTTCTTTACCGGTGTCGGGATCGCCGGCGGTTTTACCGGCGCGACGGCGCTCTCCGGTGACTTTACGCCGCAGCGCCGGCGCGCGCTGATGATCATGGTGTCGTTTACCGGCGCCCCGCTCGGCGGATTCCTGGGTGGTCAGCTGGTGGCGTTGCTGCTGCCGAGTTACGGCTGGCCGATGATCTTCGTCATCGGCGGCGCCTTCCCGCTGGTCCTGCTGCTGGTGCTGCTGTTCGTGCTGCCGGAATCGCCGCGCATCCTCGCCGCCAGGGGAAACCTATCGCCGCGCCAGGCCGACCTGATGCGCCGGCTCGATATTGGTGCGGACGCCACCGGTCAGTCCGTCGATGTCGCCAGCGGCAATCCGGTCGCGATGCTGTTCGGCAAGGGCTACGCGCTGCAGACGGTGCTGCTGTGGGTGATCTTCTTCTGCAGCCTGATGAATCTGTTCCTGTTCGCCTATTGGATGCCGACGGTGTTGAACCTGATCGGTTTCACCCCGGCGCAATCGGTGTTCGCCTCGAGCCTTCGAGATTGCGGCGCGATCTTCGCGGTACTGTACCTCGGCCTGCTGATCGACCGCTCCGGGCCCGAACGAGCGCTGGCGCTGCATTATCTGGTGGGGGCGGTCTTTATCGCGTTGATCGCGCTGGTCGCGCTGCCCTACGCAATGCTGCTGATCGTGACGTTCTTCGCCGGGATGACGATTATCGGCAGCCAGACCGGGGCGAATGCGGCCTGTGGCACGCTCTATCCGGCCCGGATGCGCACCAGCGGGATCGGCTGGGCGCTCGGGATCGGCCGACTCGGCGGCATCGCCGCGCCGGCCTTGGGCGGCTACCTGCTGGCGCGCGGCCTGCCGCCGACGCAGATTTTTCTCAGCGCTTGCGTCTTTGCGGTGATCGCCGCGGCGGCGACGGCGCTGCTGCGCTTTCGCGGCAGCCACATGGCGGCGCTGATCGTTGAGGAGGTTGCGCCGTGAAGGTCTTTGTTTTCGATCTGCTCGCTTACGACGCCAATCTCGACCATCTGAAAAACGGCGGACCCGAGCTCCCCTACCCGCTGGCGAAGCAGCATTTCGACGCCGACACGGCGGTGCGCACCTACGAGGAGCATCTCGACGCCTGGGAGGCGCTCGACCGCTTCGGCTATGACGGAGTCGGGTTCAACGAGCACCATTGCAGCCCTTACGGGCTGATGAACAGCCCCAATCTGATGGCCGCCTCGGCGGCGCAGCGCACCAAGAACCTGAAGCTGCTGATTTACGGCAACCTGCTGCCGATACATGAGCCGCTGCGCCTCGCCGAGGAACTGGCGATGGTCGACTGCCTGTCGAAAGGCCGGCTGATCTCGGGCTTCGCGCGCGGCATCCCGCGCGAATACCAGGTGCACAACGTGCCGCTCGCCGAGTCGCGCGGCCGGTTCGAGGAAGCCTTCGACATCATCACCCGCGCCTGGAGCGAGGAGGTGTTCTCCTACCAGGGGCGATACTGGTCGTACCAGGACGTGGCGCTGTGGCCGCGCCCGGTGCAGCGGCCGCGCCCGCCGATCTGGATCCCGGTGGTCGGCAGCCAGGAATCGATCGAGTTCGCCGCCAAGCACGACTGCCCGATCACCCCGGGCCTCGGCCGCGCAAGCGGCCTGCGCGACGACATCATCCGCCACTACGCGAAATGCCTGAGCCAGGCTGGACACCGCATCACGCCGGATCATCTATCGCTCGGCATCACCGCCTATGTCGCGGATTCCAAGGCGCAGGCGCTCAGGGAATACGGGCCGCACATCCTTTATTTCAACCAGACCCTGTTCAGCCACGGCAATTTCACCGAGACCGAGATGCAGCGGCAGACCGGCTATTCAAGCCAGGCCTCGACCGACTACGTGCGGCCGGAGAACCTGCGCGCCGCCGCCAATCTGCGCTCGGAGTTCCGCAACCTGACGATGGCGCAGCTCGAGGAGCAGGCCGAGCACATGCCGATGGGCGCCGCCGACGAGGTCATCGCGCGCATCATCGCCGCCGCCGACAGCGCCGGCGCCAACACCGTGCAGCTGGCGATGAACCGCGGCGCGCTGCCGCACGACCTCTTCATGGCGCAGATCGAGCGCTTCGCCCGCGAGGTGCTGCCGGCACTGCAGGCGCATGAGGTCAAGACCGTGCCCGCCGCGGCGGAGGCGATAGCTTAGGCGGAGTGCTCAGCATCGCTGGCAGGTAGACAAGCTCCTCCATGAAAGATCTCGTGGTTGTTGGTGTCCGAACGGGGCGGGGAAGACCACGGCCGCGGGCAGATTGCTTCCCATCGACCTAAATATCCGCGAGTTCGTCAATGCGGACGAGATCGCGCGCGGAATTTCCCCCTTCAACTCGGAAGGGAGCGCCGTCCTCGCCGGGAGATTGATGGCCACGCGATTCCTGCGGATGTGATCATTCGCCGTTATTACGCGAGCGCGCCGACGGCACTCCCTATTAGGCCGATTTCCGGCGCGGTTCCGCTTCGGATCGATCCCGCCCCTGCGGCGTTGGCTCGGCATCGTGCAAATGTCGGGTCGTCGCGTGCGCCATGGAATATCCGGAACGCCCCAAGCCAAAAGCCGCCGCCAGCCAGAAAGCCACGCGGGCGTCGCTGGCGCTGCGCATCGACCGCGCCGCCGGCGACGTGAACCCGTTGCTCATCGTCTTCGCGATCGGGCTGATGATCCTCAACCTCACGCTCTTTCTCGGGATGGCGGCCGCGCGCCAGCCGACCTTGTGGGCGGCTCCGCATCAGGCCGGGCCGGCGGCCGGAACCCCGACCGCGCCTCCGGCCGGCGACCCGGCAGGCTACTCCCGCTAGGACCGCAAGCGCCGGACCCAGCGACGCTGCCCGCGGGCGAGGAGGCGGGGCTCGACGAGACCTGCCTCTACAAGCGGACGACCGAATGCAACTTCCCTAACGGCGCGCATGTCGCCGAGGTCGAGATCGACGCCGAGACCGGTCTCTTGGAGGTGGTGAAATACACCGCGGTCGACGATTGCGGCATCCTCATCAACCCGATGCTGGTCGCCGGCCAGATGATGGCGGGGTCGGGCAGGGGCTCGGCCAGGCGGTGCTCGAAAACACCGCCTACGACAGCGATTCGGGCCAATTCCTCGCCGGCTCGTTTATGGACTACGCGATACCGCGGGCATCGGATTTCCCGTCGATCGAGGTCGATTTCAACCCCGTCCGCAACCCGTCGAACGAATTCGGCGTCAAGGGCATCGGCGAAGGCGGCGCCTGCGGCGCGCCCCCGTCGATCGTCAGCGCCGTCGCCGACGCGCTGGGCCTTGCCCATGTCGACATGCCGCTGACCCCGGAAGTGGTGTGGCGGGCGATGCGGCAAAGCAGGCGATAAATCAGTTGACGCTGTTCTATAGATGTTCTTAGTTCGCCAGGGTTGCATACCGGTAGCGGCGGCCAATGGCGAACGCGCTTTATTACGGCGATAACCTGCACGTTCTGCGCGACAGCATCGCCGGCGAGAGCGTCGATCTGATCTACCTCGACCCGCCGTTCAATTCGCAGGCGACCTACAATGTGCTGTTCCGCTCGCCGGCGGGGGCGCAGTCGCAGGCGCAGATCGAAGCCTTCGAAGATACCTGGCATTGGGGGCAGGAGGCCGAGGACGCCTTCGATCAGGTGCTGCGCTCCGGCAACACCAACGCCGCCGACCTGCTGCGGGCGATGCGCTCGTTTCTCGGCGAGAACGACATGATGGCCTATCTCGCGATGATGGCCATTCGGCTGCTGGAATTGCACCGGGTGCTGAAGCCAACCGGATCGCTGTACCTGCACTGCGATCCCGTAGCAAGTCATTATCTGAAGATCTTGCTTGACTCGGTGTTCCGACCAACCAATTTCCGAAACGAGATAATCTGGAAGAGAACTTTTGCCCATGGCAATGTAACGCGGCGGCTTGGAGACGTAACGGACACCATCCTATATTACGTAAGAGGTAATAATTTTAAATGGATCCAACCATTTAAATCTCTTGGATCATCAGAAATAGACCAGAAGTACCCAAATCGGGATGCCGATGGTCGCCGTTGGCAGTCCGTAACCCTACGCAATCCTGGCGTTCGTCCCAATCTGCATTTCTCCTTTACCGCATCCAATGGGGTCATCTACCAGCCGCATCCCAACGGATGGTCCTGCAATCTAGCCCGATTAGAACGCTACGATCGGGAAAAGCGCCTTCATTTTCCCTCAAGCCCGGCAGGAGCGCTGCGGCTCAAGATGTATGAGGATGAAAGTCCCGGCGAGCGTCTTCAATCTCTTTGGGACGATATTCCACCGCTTGGTGCGCAAGCGCAGGAGCGGCTTGGCTATCCGACTCAGAAGCCGCTAGCGTTGTTGGAGCGCATAATCGGCATGAGCTCTGACGAAGGCGAAGTCGTGCTCGACCCATTCTGCGGCTGCGGGACGGCCGTACATGCGGCGCAAAAGCTGGGCCGGCAATGGATCGGGATCGACATCACCCATCTGGCGATCTCGCTGATCGAGCGCCGGCTGAAGGACGCGTTCTCCGGCATCGCCTTCGAGGTTCACGGCGCGCCGAAGGACTATGAGGGTGCGCGCGATCTGGCGCTGCGCGACAAGTACCAGTTCCAGTGGTGGGCGCTGTCGCTGATCGACGCCCAGCCCTACGCCGGCAAGAAAAAGAGCGCGGACAGCGGCGTCGACGGCCTGATTTATTTCCGCGCCGACGCCAAGACGACCGAGCGCGTCGTTGTCAGCGTCAAGGGCGGCGAGAACATCGGCGTGCCGATGGTGCGCGACCTCAAGGGCGTGCTGGAGCGCGAAAAGGCGCCGATCGGGATTTTCCTCACGCTCAACCCGCCGACCCGGCCGATGGAAGCCGAGGCGGCCGCGGCCGGCTTCTACGAAAATGATTTCGGCCGCTATCCGCGGCTGCAAATCATTACCATCGAGGACGCGCTGAAGGGGGTTCGCCCGCGGCTCCCGGTCGTCGATACGGGCGCCGCGTTCCGGCGGGCGGGCCGCGAGTTTAGAGAGGCTCCGCAGGCCAGCTTTAATTTGTGACATTCCGCTTGATGTTGTTCTTATTCTCGCGGTGATGAACCACCTGTGAGTGCTGCGCGAGCGGCCTATTGGCGGGGCTATGCAAACCCGCCAGCGCCTGATATGGCGATTATGTACTTGCCAAACACGCTACGGGGCCGCGCCTCGCGTTAATTGCCGGGCGACGCGATTTTGAATCTCATCGACCTCGGCAAACAGGATGTAGATCGTATGCTTTTGGCCCGCACGATCCATGAGGCTAAATGGCCCGGTGTAATCACGCCGATCAGCGGTAACCGGCGCTGTATCAACGAGGCAATGCGGCTCGTTTTTGAGCAGCGCAATTGCTAGATCAGGGTTACTACCCGCTATTCGCCAGAACCTTCCTACTTTGCGAAAAAAGAATGAATAGAGCAAATATCCAACATAGGCGAGTACGCATACAATGAAGAATTTCCAAATCATGCGCAGCGTTTTATTTATTATAAATTGGGATACTTGCTCTGCCCCAGTTATTATTAGATGTTTTTCTCATTACATATTCTGGTTCGCCCTCGCCTTCTAGCGAGAAAGCTCCCCCTACCTGTTTAGCCAATAGTGCGAGAGCCATTGCATCGTTCTCGCACGGTCCAACAGATATGGGAGCACTATCTGCGTCCGAAGAGCGCTCAAAGGTATAGACGTGGCGATCCTTAGGCCCTGCGACCCGCTTCAAGTTCTCAACGAACACGGCCTCATCCTCGCTCGCCCCGGCCTCGCGAGCGGCGTCGATGAAGCGCTGGCGCTGAGCGTTTTTCTGTTTCTTCGCTGATGGCGAGGATGAGGTCATCCTAAAAAAACTCCCCCAGAGTCTCGATCAACTCTTTAGACAAGCAAGTCTGAATTATATAGTCGGGAATTCCATACTGATCAGACAACGGCCCTACATTCGTAGGATCGCCGCCGTCCGCCAGAAACTTTTGCCTATGGGATAATGGAAAAAGAAATTCCTCAGCAGCTAATTCTGCCAATGTCTCTGCGGTTGCTGTGTGGCCCAAAAGTAAGTCACGGTTTCCAGGCCCTTCTCTTTCCACCATCTTCGTAATGTGATCAACTAAATCGCGCGTTCGGAAAGCATCTTGCTGCAAAACGATCTGAAAAAGCTCTTTTGTTTTGAAATATTTGATTTCCTTGTCGTCTAACCCTGCTACGAAAATTATGGTATACGTTCCATCGGTTTCGAATACCGTGTAAGCTCGATACTTTGCTTTTAATTTTGGAATTCGATTACTTTTGCAATATATTTGTTTCCCCTGAAGGGCCTTTATAAGCAATTCCAATTCATCGGCAGAACGCCAGAAAAGCTCGTCATCAGAGCCATAGCTCGCCTGATATTCGCGGACGATATCCGCGGTGCGTTCGGCACAAAACTGAAGGAACCGACTTTCTACTTTCATCCGCATATCCCCGCGCACGGCGCAACCTCCGAGGCGTACACCTCGGAGGTCTGAAGGGAAACGCGAAAGCTAGTGGAGCGAATCTGACAGATGAAACCCCGCGAATGCCCGCAAAGCCGCAGAATGCCTTGTATTGCGGCGGACTCTTCCGTTTGATTTTCACCACTAGCGCAGTAAGAAGATGTTACTTCTTAGGACGCGAGTCCCCCAGTGGTGGCAAATCGTCTAAATCGCCACGCTCCATCGCGTCAAGGGCTTCATTAACCGAGCCACAGACGCCCTCCACCGTCTCCGCGCCGAGGGGGGCAAATTGGAACTTAATATCCATCACTCCCTTCTTCTGGAGTTCGGCATATCGCCGAGCTAGGATTTCTGCCTGTGTACTCATCTCATTCCTCCGGGCACCGCAGCTAATGGTATTCCCACTCCTTAACCTCTGTTGATCCGTCGAACGGAGATTCGGCGAATCCATTCCATTCCATTTTCTTGTCAACCCTCTTGACAAGAGGCCATACAAACCCTATCGGGCGGCGGCGGTCGTGTCACGACCTTAATTATCGATTAACCACTAGAACCGCAAGCGCGGCCCGCCGCCTATCCCAGTACGGGCTGTTGGTCAAGGATGATATTGGCACGGAACAGGCTTATTAAAAGGCCCATGTTGCGAATTAGTCACACTTATGAATCATCCTCGCCGACGACCCGCTCAGCGCCGTGTGGCTTTTCCGCCCCAAAGGCGAACTCAAGCTGTTCCGGTATCCTATATTCCGTCCCCGACAGTGCAATTGGATTGGGGCTTGACCGCGAATCACCCCGCGATGGGGCTGTTAGGATTTCGGTAGGTGAGCCGCTTGCCCACGATGCCCCGAATCGCGCGCTCAGTGCGTTCAACGTCGTGGACGCCGAGGGCAACACGGTTGCTGTAGCGGAAATCAAATTCCGCCAGATACCGATGCAGGTGCTTCTCGCTGCAATGCTGGTAGATGCCCTTCATCCCGCGCTTGAAGATCGAGAAGAAGCCCTCGACGGTGTTGGTCGAGACCTTGCGCCCATCCTCCGTTTTGCGGACGTATTCCTCGGCGGAATGGTTGACGCTCTCATGGCTCGCGAACCGTCTGCCGATGTTGCGGTAGGCATTCGCTTCGTCGGTCATTAGAGCGCTGCGCGGATCGGCATGAACGAAGATAAGCGGGCGTAGGTCACTCGCCTTCACGCCGTCAACGTGAAACGACCGGGCGCGACCGCCGCGCTCGACAAGGGTAAGAACGGCGCGCCGATCGCCATAGCCGCGCTTCTTCAACCAGCCACGTTCGTTGTGGAATTCCCAGGTCGGCCCCGGCTCTTTGTAACCGATGAAGGTCTCATCGATTTCCAGGGTCTTGCCTTCGCCGCCCATCGGGCCGAACACGTCGGAATGATCGGCCATCGCCTCGCGCAGCCGGTGAGACATGAACCATGCCGTCTTGTAGGTGACGCCGAGCACGCGATGGATTTGGTGGCTGCTGAAGCCTTTCTTGCTCGACATAAGCAGGTGCATCGCCTGGAACCACAGGTTCAACGGAACGTGCGCGGACTCAAACACAGTCCCGACAGTGACGCGGAACTGGCGCTTGCAGGGGCCGCAGCGCCACAAGCCCATGCGGCCGCCCTTTACCTTCGTGATCCTGTCGAGACCACCACAGCGCGGGCAAACGGGGCCATGCGGCCACAGGATGCTCTCCAGCTTGGAGTAGGCCGCGGCCTCATCATGGAAGAAATCTGCGGAAAGGGCGGAACGTCCGGTCATGGTCTATCTCCTTGATTCAGAAGATAGACTTATCCTTCGTGTTTGGCAAGTACATAATCGCCCCGGATATAGAACATATAGTGAACAATCCTGCGACGCTTACTCCCCTGCAATGGCTGTTCCTCGACCTCAACGCTTTCTTTGCGTCGTGCGAACAGCAAGAAACGCCCATCCTGCGCGGCAAGCCGATCATTGTCGTCCAGACGCTGACGGACTCCGCGTGCGCCATAGCGGCCAGCTATCCGGCCAAGCGCCGCGGCATTACTACCGGCACCTTGCTTCGGGAGGCGCGTCGGATTTGTCCCGATGTGATCGCGGTGCAGGCCAATCACCGGCTCTACACTGATTATCATGACCGCATTTTGAAGGCTGTCGATACCTGTCTGCCGATCGACAAGGTTCTGTCGATCGACGAGGTGGCGTGCCGCCTCATGGGGACCGAACGGCAGGTTGCGGCGGCGCGTGCATTGGCGCTCAAGGTCAAGCGCGCGCTTCGTGAGCAGGTCGGTGAGTGCATGACCTGTTCCATCGGTCTCGCGCCGAACGTGTTCCTCGGCAAGGTCGGCTCCGACCTGCAAAAGCCGGATGGGCTGGTCGTCATCACGCACGACAAGCTGCCGGACATCCTGCTTGGCCTCAAATTGCAGGACGTATACGGGATCGGCGCGCGCATGGAAGAGCGGCTCAACCGCGCCGGAATCTCGACTGTGGCCCAGCTCTGGGACGCGACACCGTTCCGGCTTCGGCGCATCTGGGGCGGCATCAACGGCCTGCTCTTTCATCAGATGCTGCATGGCGTCGATATCCAGCCACCCTCATCCCGGTTCGCGAAGAGCATGGGCCATCAGCATGTGCTGGAACCCGAACTGCGCACGACCGAGGGAGCGCACGAATTCGCACGGCACTTGCTGACCAAGGCGGCCGAGCGTCTCCGGCGCGGCGACTACTATTGCCGCCGCCTCGGTCTCCATCTTTCGTGGCTCGCCGATCTCGGGAGCTGGTGGAACGAAATCAATTTCACCGAGACCCGCGACACCGGCTTTCTACTTCGCCGTCTCGACCGTCTGTGGTCCGAGGTTCCGGCTTTCAAGCCGCTCTCGGTCGGGGTCGTGTTGCTTGATCTTGTCCCGGCCGCGCAGCATCAGCCGGATTTGTTCACGGCGGATCACAAGCACCAAAAGCTGTCGCCGCTGATCGACCGCATCAATGACCGCTATGGACGATGCGCGATCGGCTTCGGGGTGTTGCCGCCCGACGTGCGGGCCTTCAAAGGCCACGCCGCGTTCCGCCGGGTGCCGGAAGCCTGGGAATTTTGACGGAAGACGACCGGGAACGGCAAGCAGGCTTGCACGAGCCTCTCTTAAGCGCATGGCGCTTTGCGAGCCACGCCGGGGCCTGTTGATAGGCGCAGATGCAGGCGAAACGACTACCCGGCATTCTAGTTTAGCGGAGGCGCTCAAGTCGGCCGGGGGGCCTCGCCCTTGACCCTGCGGCGCCATGGCCGTAGAAACCGCGCTCCCGCGGGCGGCGGCGATCTTTTGAAGAGTGGAGCGAGGTTAGGCCATGGCGCGCAGATGCCCGATCACCGGCAAGGGTGTCCAGTCCGGCAACAACGTCAGCCATTCCAACCGCAAGACCAAGCGGCGCTTTCTGCCGAACTTGCAGACGATTTCGCTGTTGTCCGACAGCATTGGTGCGGTGCGGATGCGGCTCTCGACCAATGCGATCCGCACGATCGAGTTCAAGGGCGGCATCGACGCCTTTCTCAAAGGCACGCCCGATCGCAAATTGTCGCCGGAAATCCGCCGCCTCAAGCGCCGCATCGAAGGCGCCGCCGAGAAGCGCGCGTCGTAAATCGACCTTGATTCAAAACCGGGCGAGCGAGCCTTCGCCTCGCGCGCAATGATGATCCGGACGGCCCTGCCGGTGCTATGATCCCGCCATCTGGGGAGGCAGGCGGCCATGATTATCAAGGAGCACGCGTTCGACGACATCGCGACCCCGACCGGGCCGATGCGCACGCATCTCTTCGCGCCGGCGGCGCCGGGGCGCTATCCGGGGATCGTGCTCTATTCCGAGATCTACCAGATCACCGGGCCGGTGCGCCGCATGGCGGCGTTTCTCGCCGGCCAGGGGTTTGTCGTCGCGGCGCCCGAGGTTTACCACGAGTACGAGAAGCCCGGCACCGTGCTGCTCTACGACGCGCCGGGCACCGACCGCGGCAACGCGCTCAAATTCGAGAAAACCGTCGCCGCCTATGACGGCGATGCGCGCGCCGCGCTCGATCATCTGAAAGCGCATCCCGCGTGCGAGGGGACGCTCGGCGCGATGGGCATCTGCCTCGGCGGCCACCTCGCGTTCCGCGCGGCGATGAACCCGGACGTGGCGGCGACGGCCTGCTTCTACGCCACCGACATCCACGATCACCAGCTGGGCAAGGGCAACGCCGACAACAGTCTGGCGAGGGCCGGCGACATCAAGGGTGAGTTGATGATGATCTGGGGCCGGCAGGACCCGCATGCCCCGCTCGAGGGGCGGCGGCTGATCCGCGACCGGCTGGAAGAGGTCGGCGCCGACTACACCTGGCATGAATTCAACGCCGCGCACGCCTTCATGCGCGACGAAGGGCCGCGCTACGACCCGGCGCTCGCCTGGCATTGCTATGGGCTGGTGACGGAGCTGTTCAAGCGCCGGTTGGGGTAGCTCGTTGTCATTGCGAGCCGCCGACCGGCGGCGCGGCAATTCCTTCCGTCTTGGCCGTCTATGAATGGAGATTTTGAGCGGATCCCTGGAATTGCATCATCCCAACATCGTCATCACCGGGCTTGTCCCGGTGATCCAAGCGGATGGCCGGGACAAACCAGGACAAGCCCGGCCATGATGGAAGAGGGCGGCCCGATTGATACGAGCGTGTAGGCGAGCGCGAGCCTTGGGACATTACCCCTGAGCCCAACCTCCCACCTCCCTCCCCCGCTTGCGGGGAAGGGAGTAGACTTGCACGAGGGATAGGCCATGTTCCGTATCGGCATCGATGTCGGCGGCACCTTCACCGACCTCGTCGCGATCGACGAAAGCGGCGTGGCGATGCTGGCGAAAGTGCCCTCGACCCCGGAGGATCCGTCGCTTGGCGTGCTCGACGGGCTCGCGGCGCTGGCGGCGAAGCTCGGGCGCGACAGCGCGGCGCTGCTTGGCGATACCGAGCGCATCGTCCACGGCACCACGGTCGCGACCAATGCGCTGCTGGAATTGAAGGGCGCGCGCACCGGGCTGCTCACCACCGAGGGCCATCGCGACGTCATCGAGATGCGCGAGGGGCTAAAGGACGACCGCTACAATCTCCGGATGCCGCCGCCCGAGCAGCTGGTGCCGCGGCAGTTGCGGCTGGGCGTGCGCGAGCGGCTGCGCGCCGACGGTCGGATCGAGGTGCCGCTCGACACCGCCTCGCTCGAAGCGGCGATCGGCCGGCTCCGCGCGGCCCAGGTCGAGGCCGTGGCCGTCTGCTATTTCCACGCCTGGCGCGACCCATCGCATGAGCGCGCGACCGCGGAGTTGCTCGCCCGCGCGCTGCCCGGCGCCTATATCTCGCTGTCTTCCGCCGTGCTGCCGCAGATCAAGGAGTTCGAACGGGTCTCGACGACCATCGTCAACGCCTATGTCGGGCCGGTGCTGTCGCGCTATCTGGCGCGACTCGAGGCGCGGCTGGGCGAAGCCGGCTATCGTGGGTCGACGCTGATCATCCAGTCGCATGGCGGGGTCGCGCCGATCGCCGAGGCCGGCCGGCTCGCCGCCGGCGGCGTGCTGTCGGGTCCGGCCGGCGGGGTCGCCGGCAGCGTCTATGCGGCGCGGCTGACGGGCGAGAAAAATCTGATCCCGTTCGACATGGGCGGCACCAGCACCGATATCTGCCTGGTGGTCGAGGGCGAGGCGGCGCTGGTCATGGACCGCAAGATCGGCGGCCACCGGATCGCGCTCAGCAGCCTCGACATCGCCAGCATCGGGGCCGGCGGCGGCTCGATCGCCAGGGTCGACGCCGGCGGCATCCTGCATGTCGGACCGGAAAGCGCCGGCGCCGTGCCGGGCCCCGCCTGCTATGGCAATTGCGGCACGGCGGCGACGGTGACCGACGCCAATCTGGTGCTCGGCTATCTCGACCCGGCGCGGTTTCTCGGCGGCGAGCGGCGCCTCGACAAGGCCGCCGCGGAAGCTGCCGTCGATCGCGTCGCCATGGCGCTCGGGGTCGAGCGGCTGCAGGCGGCGCACGGCATTCACCGCATCGTCAACACCAACATGGCCGAGGGCGTGCGGCTCGTCTCGGTGCGGCGCGGGGTCGATCCGCGGCGTTTCGCGCTGTTCGCGTTCGGCGGCGCGGCGGGGCTGCACGCCACCGACATCGCCCGGCAGCTCGGGCTGCGCCGGGTCATTGTACCGCGGGTCGCCGCGGTGCTGTCGGCCTGGGGGATGCTGGCGACCGATTTGCGCTTCGAGACGTCGCGCAGCCATATCGGCGACACCCGCGCGCTCGACGGCGGCGCGGTCAAGACCCTGTTCGACGAGATGGAGGGCGAAGGCCTCGCCCGGCTGCGGGCGTCGTTCAGCGGGCCGGCCCGCGCCAGCCGCGCCGCCGATATGCGCTACGGCGAGCAGGTCTTCGAGATCGCCGTGCCGCTCGACGATGTCGACTGGTCGGCGGCCGACCCGCTGCCGCAGATCGTCGAGCGCTTCCACCGCCGGCACGAGGCGCTCTACACCTACGCCATGCCGGAACAGGAGAGCGTGCTGGTCAACGCGCGCGTCGCGGTGGCCGGCATCCTCGACGAATTGCCGCGCGAGCCGAACCTGCCCGCCGCCGCGCCCGCATCGCCGATTGCGATACGATCGATCTACCTGGACGGCGAGTGGGTCCCCGCTCCCGCCTATAATTTCGAAGCGGTTGCACCGGGCCAGGTGATCGCCGGTCCGGCCATTATCGAGTCGACGATGACGACGGTGCTATTGCGATCGAAAGATCGGGCAATTTCGACGGCGCAAGGCTGGCTGAATATCGATATCGAATAGCCGAGCGCCGGCGGCTTGGCGAGCGATTAAACAACTCTTTCCAAATCGCCTATTACGCACTATTAACCAATTTGTGGTTTAAGGACGCATCCGTCGATGACCAGGATCCTGGGTACGTTTCTCGCCCTGGCGTTGATCATCGTCATGGCTTTCCCGTTCGCCCGTGACGCCTATCACCGCTACCAGGTCGCTCGCGCGCTCGACCCGCTGATGAGCGACAGCGACCGCGCTGCCTTTCGAGTGTGGAGCGGCGACGCGGCGTCGTTCGGGCGCAGCCTGTACGAGCGCTGCGAGCTGAGCTACGGCGCCAATGCGCCGGCCTGCGACCCGTATAAGCGCGCTATCGAATAGCGCGCTGCTGCGCCCGCAGCCCGTTCATCACCGACAACCCGTCGCGCAGCGCCCCGGGATCGTGGGTGCGGATGAAATCCGCGCCTCGGGCGGCGGCGTATAGCTCGGCCGCGAGCGTCGCCGCGCCCCGGGCGCCCGGGTCCTGTCGTCCGGTTACCGCGGCGAGAAACGATTTGCGCGATACCGACACCATCACGGGCAGGCCAAACGCGCGCTTGAGCCGGGCGAGCCCGGCAAGCACCCGCAGCGACGCCGCCGCATCGCTGCTGAGAAAAAATCCCATTCCGGGATCGAGAATCAGCCGGCTGCGGACGATGCCGGCGGCTTCGAGCGCGGCGATGCGCGCGGTGAAGAATTCCTCGATCCGCGCCTCGATCCGCTCGGCGGGCACCGCGACCCGCCGCGCCCGACCGCGACCCTGCACCGCATGCATGACGACAAGCCGGCAGCGCGCGGCGGCCAGCTCGGGATAGACGGCCGGCTCCGGGAAACCCTGGATGTCGTTCAGAAAATCGACGCCGCGGCGCAGCGCGAAACGCTGCGTCTCCGGCACGAAACTATCGACCGAGACCGCGATCCCGTCCGCCTTCAGCGCGGCGATCACCGGACCCAGCCGGCGGATTTCCTCGTCGGGCGGCACCGGCTTCGCCGCGATGTTGCTGGCGGCGGCGCCGAGATCGATCGCATCGGCGCCGTCCGCGGCGAGCCGCCGCGCGGCGGCGATCGCCGCCGCGGCGTCGAGATGGCGGCCGCCGTCCGAAAACGAATCCTCGGTGATATTGACGATCCCGAATAGTCTCGGGGTCATACGCGCCGGGTGCGTTCGAGGATCGCGCCGACCGCCTCGGCGTCGGCAAACACGTCGAGCTTCTCGACCGTGACCCGCACCACGGCGACGCGCGGATCGGCAAAGCAGGCCGCGGCGACCCGGTCGGCGAACCCCTCGCAAAGATCGATATGCCCGCTCGCGGCAATCTCCCTTACCGCCGCGACGGTCTTCTCGTAATTGATCACCCGCTGGCGGACCTCACCGGGGAAAACCGCGTCCTCGGGGGCCTCCAGCTCGACCGAGACACGCACGCGCTGCGGCCGATCCTGCTCCTCGGGCTGGATGCCGATGCTGCACATGACGACAAGGCCGCGGACAATGACGGTGTAGCGGTCGCCTGCCGGGCGCTGAGGGTTTTTCATCGTCCTGACCATGCCCGAGCCGGCCCGCCCGCCGCAACCGATCAAACCGCCGCGGTAGCGTGACATCGTCGATCGCACGGAATATGCCGCTCGCGGACACCACGATCGTCGCTTCGCCGGTCAACGAAGGGCGGGCCTTCCCCTATGTGGTCCGCTTGGGCGGCGCGGTGTCGCGCAGGCTGAGGTCCTGGCCCGGCACGGGCGCGGCGATCGCCGCCTCGATGCTCGGCTTGCCGTCCCATTCCGACGCCGCCCGCGCCTTGCCCTCGCTGCCGATCTGGTCGATGCCCCAATAGATTTCGAGCCGGTGGTTGTCCGGGTCGCGGAATTCGACCGCGATCTGGCAGCCGGCACGGCGCCGTCCGGCGAAATCGATCGGCACCCGGTGGCGCTCGAGATGGTCGCGGGCGCGGATGACGTCGTCAAGGCTCGGCACCTCGAACGCGATGTGGTTGAGCTCGATATTGTCGGCCGCGTCCTGCAGCGAGCCGACCAGCGCGATGCCGTGATGGTCGGTGTTGCAGCGCAGGAACGCCATGCCGCCCGGCACCATCTCGTCGGGATAGACGTCGGAAATCCGGAAGCCGAGGATTTGGGTGTAGAACTCGGCCGATTTCGCGACGTCGCGCACGTTGATCACGATGTGCCCGATCTTGCCGATCTGAAACGGCAGCCCCGGCGGCCGGGCGAGGCGTCTGACCCGATCGGCATCGAACATCGCAGTTTCCCCCGTCTCCAATCAGCTCAGGCCGGAACCGCGTTCTCGGCCGCGATCCGGTCGAGCTTTGCCGCCATGATGAAATCGTTTTCGTGCAGCCCCTTGATTTTCTTCGTGCGCAGCGAAATCGTCGCGAAGCCCCAGCCAAAGCCGATATCCGGGTGGTGACTTTCGGTCTCGGCCAGCGCCGCCGCGCGCTCGACAAAGGCGAAAGCCTCGCGGAAATTCTTGAAGCGATAGGTGCGCTCGAGTCGCGTCGCGTGCTCCAACAGCATCCAATCGGGCGCCTGGCCGCGATACTGTTCGGCCTCGTCGCGGGACAGCGGCGGAATGCCGCCGCGGCACGGGGTGCAGGTTTTTTCGGCAAGGGCGAATGCCATAGGGCTCACCTCATCGTGCTTTCTCCGGCGCCGCGCCGCATTGGACGCGGCTGCCGAAACAGTGCCACATTGCGGGCGCCTTGTAACGCCACGCCCGATTCGACGGATCGCGTCATCGCGCTCGCGAAGGTCTGCATAATGCAACAACGCCTGATCGTCCGGTTTTGCGCCGCCATCGCCATTTCGCTTGTGGCGATGGGCGTCAGCGTGCCGGGGCCAGCGGCTGGACATTGGCAAGCCGTGCTGGTCGCCGGGGACACCGCGCAGCCGGTGTTCGACAATGCGGTCAAAGCGATCGATCTGTGGCTCACCGAGCACGGCGTCGCCGAGGCGGACATCCATCGCCTCGCCGCGAGCGCCCGTCCGCGCGACCCGGCCGTCGAGCCGGCGACGCTCGACAGCGTCCTTGGCCGGATCGCCAGCCTGCGCAGCCGGCCGGGCGACGGCTGCTTTGTCTTCATCACCTCGCATGGCGGACACAATCTCGGCATCTATCTGTCGCGCAACGACGAGATGCTGCGCCCGGCGGCGCTGGCGAAAGCGCTGGCCGCGGGGTGCGGCGCGGTGCCGACCGTGGTCGTCGTTTCCGGCTGCTACAGCGGCTCGTTCGCGCGCGGCGCGATGGCCGCGCCGAACCGGATCGTCCTGACCGCGGCGCGCGCCGACCGGGCGTCCTTCGGCTGCGCGGCGGAGCGCACCTATACGGTCTACGATGCCTGTCTGCTCGGCGCATTGCCGCACGCCGCCACCTGGCGGTCGCTCTTCGCCGAGACCAAAGACTGCGTCCAAACCCGCGAGCACGAGCTGGCCGCGACGCCGTCTTATCCGCAAGCCTCGTTTGGCGCCGGGGTGCGCAATCTGCCCTTGCGGTTCTGACGTGCGCGCGCTGCTTGCCGCCGCGCCGATCTTCTGCGCCATCCTCGCCGCACCCGCGACAGCCGAGGGCCTCGCGACGGCCTGGACGGGAACCTATTGGGGCGAGCGGCCAGAGGCGGTGCAGCGCCAGCTCGGCGCCCGCGGCTTCGCGCTGCCCCAGCCGATCGATTTCGGCGACAGCTACGCCCCGCTGGTGCGGCGCGACGTCGACGTGGGCGGGGTGGCGTTGATCGTCTACTACCAATTCGACAAGCAATCGCACGGGCTGAAGCGGATCCAGCTCGAACGCCCGCGGCATAGGGTCAACCCGGCCGCGTTCCGCGCCGTCTTTCTGGCGCTCGACGCCGATTACGGCGCCCCCGACGCGTGGTGCGGCACGTTGCCGGGGCCGACGACCGCCTATCAGGGAACGGCCGAGTATGCCTGGAGCCGCAACGGGCTGGTGATCCGCGCAATCTTCCGCGACACCACGCTGGAGGCGTTCGGCGGCTGCTTCTCGCCGGCCTGCGGGCTCACCGCCCAGCTCCTGTTGCGCATCAGCCCGCCGGCGGAAGACAAGGCTGCTTGTCCCCCGCTTCCGACCGGCGGGCAGCTACGCGCGCGACCGTGACGCTATTTCGTCAGCTGGGCGCGGACCTCGCCGCCTTTGTTCGCCGCGGTATGGACGTTGACGTAGCATTTGCCGGCCTGGAGCTCGGCGATTTGCGCGTCGGTCATCGCCGCACTGCCGCTGATCGGGCTGTCAGCCTTGGGAAAGGGGACCGCGACACCGGCATTCGCCCCGGCGGCGGCGCCGCAATGGATGTGCGCGGCGGCCGCGGGACCCGAAAGCCCGGAATAGGTGACATTGTAGGTCGCCATTTTGGTCGCCGTATCCAAGGTGACCGTCGCCGTGCCGCTGCCCGAGCCGGCGACGGGCGGAACCTCGGCAGCGCCGCTCAGCGTGCCGTGAAACGTCTCGGTCGCCGCCTGGCTGTAACCCCAGCTCAACGCGGTCGCCAACAGTCCCGCCGCGGCCAATGTCGTTTTGCGCATCATTTCCTCCCGTTCGAACGTGCAAGACCGACAAGCTAGCCAATTGCTTCCGCAACACGAAGCCGAAAATCCCTCGTTGCGTGCGAGGGGCATTCAAACAAGCGTGACCGCCCGGCCGGCCGGCCATCGCGGGGCGGATGGGTTTCGCCTATGCTGCCGGCCGCACAACCGATCCCCGGTCTTGAAGCGGTCATGAACGATCTCCCAGCGGAGACCCTGTCGGGCGCACGGATCGGTCCGGTTTCCCGCGCGCCTTCTTACGGCGCGGTGGCGGTTTACGCGATCGCGGCGATTACCGTCGCCCGGCTGCTCTGGCTCGGGTTCCAGACCGCCGGACTCTATCCGGACGAGGCGCAGTACTGGTTCTGGTCGCGGCATCTGGCGCTGGGCTATTACTCGAAGCCGCCGTTGGTCGCCTGGCTGATCGCGCTGACCACCGGTCTGTTCGGCAACGGCGAATTCGCCGTGCGGCTCTCGGCGCCACTGCTGCACGCCGGAGCCTCGGCCTTCGTCTATGCGATCGGTGCACGGCTTTTCGACCGCCGCATCGCCTGTTGGGCGACGCTCGCTTACGCGACGCTGCCGGGGGTTTCGCTCTCCGCCTTCCTGATTTCGACCGACGCGGTGCTGCTGCCGTGCTGGGCGGCGGCGCTCTACGGCTTCATCCGGGCGCGCGAGGAAGGCGCGACCGGATGGTGGGTCGCGACCGGCATCGCGCTCGGGCTCGGGCTGCTCGCCAAATATGCGATGGGCTATTGGCTGATCTCGGCGTTCGGCTTTGTGCTGCTGCGGTCCACCGAGCGCCGCCATCTCCCGGGCCTCGGCCTCGCCCTTGCGGTTGGCGCGCTGTTCACCCTGCCGAACCTGTGGTGGAACTGGGACCATGGTTTCGCGACCTTTCTTCATGTGCGCGACAATGCCGGACTGCACGGCACGCTGTTTCATCCCGAAGGCCTCGCCGAGTTTCTGATTTCGCAACTTGGCGTGTTCGGCCCGGTTTTCTTTGCCGCGACGGTGGCGCTGTGCGTCGCACCGAGCCGGTTTGGCGGACGCCCGGCGCCGCTCCTCGCCGCCTTCGCCTGGCCGACGCTGGCGATCGTCGTCGTCGAAAGCCTGCTGTCGCGGGCGCAGCCGAATTGGGCCGCCCCGGCCTATGTCTCGGCGGTGGTGCTGGTCGTCGGCGCGGCGCTCGGGCGCGGCTGGCGCCGGCTGCTGGCGGTGTCGATCGCGCTGCATCTCGCCGCCGCGATCGTGCTGTTCGGCGGCAGCGAGATCGTCGCCAATGCCGGGCTGGACCTGCCGGCGACGCTCGATCCGCTGCACCGGCTGCGCGGCTGGCGCACGCTCGGCGACGATGTCGCCGCGGCGCTGGCGCAGCATCCCGGGTTGCGGCTGATGGCGGACGACCGCGAAATCCTGGCGGCGCTCATCTACTACGTCCACCCGCATCCGTTCGATGCGGTCGTCTGGGATCCGGTCCCAGGCGTCAGCAATCAGTGGGATCTGGAGAACAATCTGAACCGACACAGAGGCGAGAGTTTCCTCGCGGTGACAGTGCATGGTCTTGACGAGCAGATGCGGCCCGCTTTTGACGAACTGACCGAACTGGGAACGATCGACATCAAATCCGGTCCCGGCGGCGGCCAGCGCTACACGCTATACGTCGCGCGCGGCTACCGCGGCGGCTGATCGATGCCGATCCTCGCCCGTCTCGTCTCGCTTTACGAAAGTCGCGGCATCGAAATCTGCACCGGGCTCAACCCGAGCCATTTTGGCGATTTCCCCCACGCGCCGTTCACCTGGTTCATCAAGGACAGCGAGAGCCTGACCAACGGGCTCGGCATCGCCTTGCAGGAAGTCTATTTCCTCGAATGCCTGTTCGCCCGATTTCGCCCCAAAACGGCGTTCGTCATCGGCAATTCGCTGGGCTGGAGCACGCTCGCCATCGCGCTGGCCAACCCCGAGACGCGAGTGCTGGCGATCGATGCCGGGTTCGACCGCCACGCGCGCGACGGCATCGACTTTACCAATCGCGTCGCCGCGGAGGAGGGCTTGGCGGTGCGTGTCGTCGCCGGCAAATCGCCGGAGGATGTGCCGCAAATCCTGCACGGCGAGGCGATGCCGCCGATCGAGTTCGTGTTTATCGACGGCTACCACGCCGTCGACCAGGTGCAGCTCGATTTTCGTGCGGTTCGGGCGCAAGCCGCGCCGGGCTGCGTCTACCTGTTTCACGATGTCGCGACATTCGACCTCGCGGCCGGGGTCGAGCGCGTCGCCGCCGAAGAGGGGATGCGCTGGCAATTGCTGCTCGGCACGACCTCCGGCATGGCGATCGCCTACGATCCCGCGCTTCCGCCGCGGGCGCTTGACGACATCGCGCCGTTCATCGCCTCGCCCGCGGCGCTGCGGGTGATCCGCGACGCGGCCTGGAGCCACCGGCACCGCCATCTCGCGCGCTGGCGGCGCAGCCTTGGGAAACGGTTCAACCGTCCGCGCTGACGGCCGCGGAGGCCGCCCGCCGGCACAGCTCGCGGCTTTCGCTGTAGCGCAGCGACGTCTCGACGATCCCGCCATCGAGACAGTCGAGCCGAAACACCTTGTTCTTCTGCTCGCGTCCCGCGAGGTGGAGGACGCCGAGCGCCTCGTGCGGCGCGTAGGGCTCGACGAAGAGCCCGCGCGCCGGATCGAAGGCCGGCGCCGCGTCGCCGACCGCCCAGTTGCAATAGGCCGGCAGGAAATTGGCGGGGAGACCGTCGCCGAAGATCGCGTAATTGAGCGCGATCTGCTCGGCGAAGAAGAACCGGGTGCGGTGCAGCACCCTGTTCATCGTGCTGCCCCAAGCCTCCCAATGCGGCGCGTCGGCATGCAGCGCGAAGACGCCGCAATTGGCGATCGGGTTGCGGCCGAGCCGGTCGGCGGCACGCCAGCCGAAGGCCTCGCGGTAGCATTTCCAGGCCAGCGTGAAGCCGAACACTTTGGGCCGCTTGTAGTGTCGCTTGTAAGCCCGGTCGATTTCGAGCGTGATCGCGATCCGGTCGCGCCCCGCCGCCCGGCGGTACAGTTCGACCGCGCGCCAATCCTGCAGCCAGGCATCGGCATCAAGCCAGAAATACATCGCGTAGCCCGGAAAATGCCGCGGCAGGAAGGGTCGCGCCACCTGCGCCTTGAACGTGTCCGGCATGCGATCGCGACCGGGAAATTCGACGTCCCAGCCGGGCGCTACGACGATGACGCTCTCGCCGGCGAGCCAATCGCGCTCCTCCGGCTTGAGGCCGAGATCGAGCACGCCCAGCGGCACGCTCCGGTCGAGGGCGCGCACCGAGAGGACCGTGTCGCGCAACAGCGGGAAATAGCCGGTGTCGGCGCCGCTGACGATGATGAGGTCGCGCGAGTTGCCCGCTTGCGGCGTCACGGCAACAGGCGATACCCGCCCGGCTCAGTCACCAAAATCTCGGCGTTGGCCGGATCGCGCTCGATTTTCTGGCGCAACCGATAGACATGGGTTTCGAGCGTATGCGTCGTCACCGCGGCATTGTAGCCCCAGACCTCGCCGAGCAGGGTCGCGCGGCCGATCGCGCGGTCGCCGGCATGATAGAGATAGCGCAGGATCGCGGTTTCCTTTTCGGTCAGCCGCACCTTCTTGCGCCGGCTCGCATCGGTCATCAGCTTGGCGCCGGGCTGGAAGGTATAGGGGCCGATCGCGAAAACCGCGTCATTGCGTTGGTCGCCCTGCCGCAGATGGGCCCGCAGCCGCGCCAGCAGCACGTTGAGGCGAAACGGCTTGGTGACATAATCGTTCGCCCCGGCATCGAGGCCCATCACCGTATCGCCCTCGCTGTCGGCGGCGGTCAGCATAAGGATCGGCACGTTGATCGCGTCGCGCCGGATAAGGCGGCAAAGATCGCGACCATCCATATCCGGCAAGCCGACATCGAGGACGATCGCATCGAAGCGCTCGCGCTTGACGGCTTCGAGCGCCGTCGTCGCCGTATCGCACTCGATCGTGGCGAATTCGCCATTGCGTTCGAGCTGCTCGGCCAACGATTGGCGCAGCGCCGAATCGTCGTCCACGATCAGAATTTTGCGAGTCCCGTGCATAAAGTCCCGAAAACCTGTGTCCCCCGGCCGTGTCGCATTATTCGGCCTCAAAGCCAGCGCCATCCCCGATTGAGCCGGCTTTCCGGGCGCGCGCCAATCTAGCGATCCGCACCGCGTTTGTCAGGACACTAGAAACCGTGCGCCCCGCTTCGCAGACTTGTCCGCCGTCCCACACGCTCCCACCTGGGGACAGTCACCCCGCGGTCGCGCGGCAGCCATACCGGAAGCCGGTTTTGCTTGCGCCATCGCGCCGGGGCCTGTTCATTTACCTCACCTGGCCGGCGCCAGCGCTGGGAGGCACGTTAATTGGTTGACGGACCGAATGTTTCGCCGACGCCGGAACCGCCGCCCCGGAGCGGCGCCCCAGCGCTCGACGACGCGATCCTTACCCTTCGCCGCGGCGACCCGGTCCTGCTCAGCGGCGAGAACGGCGCGGTCCTGGCGATCGCCGCCGAACTGGTGACCGAAGAAAGCCTGGCTCGACTGCGCAACATGACGAGCCGCCGGCTCTCGGTCGTGGTGACCCGCCGCCGCGCCGTGGCGCTCGGTCTGGCGCCGCGCTCCGCGCTGGCCGGCGCGGTGCGGATCACCGTGGCTCCGCATCTGTCGGCCGCCGTCATCCGCAAGCTCGCCGATCCGGCCGCATCACTGGGCGCCGAGCCGCCGGGCCTTGGACCAGAGCCCGCGAGCGCCGAGCCCGGCGCGCTCGCCGCGGTGACCATCGCCAAACTCGCCGATCTGCTGCCCGCCGCGCTCGTTTTGTGGCTGGTTCCAGCCGAAGCGGCGCTGGCGCGCCGGCGCGCCGATTTCGCCCAGGTCGATATGACCGCGGTGCTCAACCGCCGCGCCGCGACCACCGGCCTCGAACGCGTCGCCGAGGCGCGGGTGCCGCTGCGGAACGCCGAGAATGCCCAGCTCATCGCCTTTCGCCCCGGCGATGGCGGCACCGAGCACCTGGCGATCCTGATCGGGGCGCCCGACCCGGCGAGCGGCGTGCTCGTCCGGCTGCATTCGGAATGCTTCACGGGGGATGTGCTGGCGAGCCTCCGCTGCGATTGCGGCGAGCAGCTTCAGGGCGCGATCACGACAATCGCCGCTTCCGGCGGCGGCGTGCTGCTCTACCTCGCCCAGGAGGGCCGCGGCATCGGCCTCGTCAACAAGCTGCGCGCCTATCAGCTGCAGGATGCCGGGTTCGACACGATCGACGCCAACGAGCAATTGGGCTTCGACGCCGACGAGCGGGTTTATCTGCCGGCGGCGGAGATGCTGCGCCAGCTCGGCTTCAGCTCGGTGCGGCTGTTGACCAACAACCCGGACAAGGTCGCCGCGCTGCACCGCTACGGGATCAATGTCGTGGAGCGCGTGCCGCACGTGTTTCCCGCCAACGGCCACAACGAGCGCTACCTCAACACCAAGGCCACCCGGAGCGGGCACTTCCTTTAGACCGCGCCCTCCGGCAAGTCATTTTGCCGCCGCGGACAGCGGCCGCCGCGCGCCGAAGACCGCGGTGCCGACCCGCACGTGGGTTGCGCCGAAGCGGATCGCGGTCTCGAAATCGGCGCTCATCCCCATGCTGAGCACCGCCAGCGCATGCCGCCGCGCGATCTCGCGCAGCAGCGCGAAATGCGGCGACGGCTCCTCGCCCTGCGGCGGCACGCACATGAGCCCCGCGATCGGCAGCCCGAGACGATCTCGGCAATCGACGATGAAATCGTCCGCGGCGACGGGAAGAACCCCGGATTTCTGGAGCTCCTCACCGGTATTGACTTCGATCAGGCAGGAGGGGCGCCGGCCGGCGCGTTCCATCTCGCGCGCCAGCGCCTCGGCGAGCCGCGTGCGGTCGATCGTCTCGACGACGTCGAAATGAGCCACCGCGTCGCGCACCTTGTTGGTCTGCAACGGCCCGATCAGGTGCAGCGCGAGATCGGAAAACTCTTGCCGCAGGGCGGGAAATTTCTCCAGCGCTTCTTGCACGCGGTTCTCCCCGAAGACCCGTTGGCCGGCGCCGAGCGCCGAGCGCACCGCCGAGCCGGGATTGGTTTTGCTGACCGCGACCAGCGTCACCGCATCGGCCGGGCGCCCGGCGCCACGCGCCGCCGCGTCGATCCGGATGCGAACCGCTGCGAGGTTGGCGGCAATCGCCTCTTCCATATCGGCTCCATTCCTGGCACAAAAACCGCTTGCCGCGGCAGGTCCGCGGCGATGCCGCAACAGGACAGTTGCCAATGCCGGCCTTGTATTACCGCCTGCTGGTCATCTTTGCCGCAAGCATTTCGTTGTTGCTCGGCGCGTGCGCCGCGTCGCGCACGACGCAATCCGATGCGAGCGTCGCCGAGTTGCCGCAACCGGCACAGCAGGAAGCGTCCGCCCGCCCCGACGGCGAGATGGATACCGAAACGACAATCTGGAACCTCATCGGCATCGCCAAGAAAGAGCAGAGGCCGCTGGGTCAGGCGACCGGCCCGGGGGTGAGCCCGGTGCTGTGGCAGGCGGCTCTCGATACGCTGAGCTTCGCCGATATGGATTCGCTCGATCCGGCGGCCGGGCTCGCGGTCAGCAAATGGTATTCGCCAAAAGGCAAACCCGACCAGCGGCTGCGGATCACTGTTTTTGTCAAGGCACGGGCGCTGCGTTCGGATTCGATCGTGGTGACCGTCGAGCGCCAAACGCGCGCGGCGAACGGCTGGCAGGATGCTCCGGTCGCCGCCAACGTCGCCGACAATCTGGAAAACGATATTCTCGAGCGGGCGCGGCAGATCCATATCGCCCGCATTCGCGATCAACAGTGAGCGGCTCGGCGCGGCCGAAGCGCCGCGGGACACGGCATGTCACGCTATAATTTCCGGGAAAGCGAGGCGAAGTGGCAGCGGCGCTGGCGCGAGAGCGGCAGCTTTGAGGCGCGCCACGACCCGGCGCGGCCGAAATACTATGTCCTCGAGATGTTTCCCTATCCGTCGGGCAAGCTGCATGTCGGCCATGTCCGCAATTACACCATGGGGGATCTCGTTGCCCGCTACCGGCGGGCGCAAGGCTTCAACGTGCTGCACCCGATGGGGTGGGACGCGTTCGGCCTCCCGGCCGAAAATGCGGCGATCGCCGAGCACACGCACCCGGCCAAGTGGACCGCGGAAAACATCGCGACGATGCGCGCCCAGTTGCAGCGCATGGGCTTTGCCTACGACTGGTCGCGCGAAATCGCCACGTGCCACCCGGAATACTACCGGCACGAACAGAAGATGTTTCTCGATTTCCTGGCGAAAGACCTCGCCTATCGGCGGGAGAGCTGGGTCAATTGGGATCCGGTCGAAAACACGGTGCTCGCCAACGAGCAGGTGATCGAGGGGCGTGGCTGGCGTTCCGGCGCGATCGTTGAAAAGCGCCTCCTGGCGCAATGGTTCCTGCGCATCACGCGCTACCGCGACGAGCTGCTGGACGCGCTCGCGACCCTCGACCGCTGGCCCGAACGCGTGCGGTTGATGCAGGAGAACTGGATCGGCCGCTCCGAGGGTGCGCGCGTCGTCTGGGCGCTCGTCGAGCGTACCGGGGCGATCGAGGTCTTCACCACGCGGCCCGATACGCTCTTCGGCGCCTCTTTCCTCGCGCTGTCGCCGCACCACCCGCTCGCCCAGGAATTGGCGGCGGACGACCCTGCGCTTGCCGCCTTCATCGCCGAGTGCGACCGCGTCGGCACCAGCGAGGAGGCGATCGAGACCGCCGAAAAACGCGGTTATCGGATCGCGATCGAGGCCGTGCATCCGCTCGACCCGGCTCGGCGCGTGCCGGTCTACGTCGCCAATTTCGTACTGATGGAGTACGGCACCGGCGCGATCTTCGGCTGCCCGGCGCACGACCAGCGCGACCTCGATTTCGCGCGCAAATACGAGCTGCCGGTGATCCCGGTGGTGCTGCCGCCGCGCGCCGATCCCGCCAGCTTTGCGATAGGCGACACCGCCTACAGCGATGACGGAGTCATTTTCAATTCGAACTTCCTCAATGGATTGTCCGTGGCCGACGCCAAGCGCGCGGCCGGCGAGCGGCTGGAGGCTCTCGGCGCCGGCGAGCGCACCGTCGCCTACCGGCTCAGGGACTGGGGGGTGTCGCGCCAGCGCTACTGGGGCTGCCCGATCCCCATCATCCATTGTCCCGATTGCGGCATGGTGCCGGTGCCCGAGGATGATCTGCCGGTCGAATTGCCGAGCGATGTCGATTTCGATTTGCCGGGCAACCCGCTCGACCGTCATCCAACCTGGAAGCACGTCGCCTGCCCCTATTGCCACAGCCCGTCGACGCGCGAGACCGACACGTTCGATACATTCTTCGAATCGTCCTGGTATTTCCTGCGCTTTTGCTCGGCCCGCGCACCGATCGCGTTCGAACGCGACGCCGCGGCGTATTGGATGCCGGTCGACCAGTATATCGGCGGCGTCGAGCATGCGGTGCTGCACCTGCTCTACTCGCGCTTCTTCATGCGGGCGCTCAAGGAATGCGGCTATCTCGATCTCGACGAGCCGTTCGCCGGGCTCTTCACCCAGGGCATGGTGTGTCACCAGACCTACCAGAATATCGAAGGCGAATGGCTTTTTCCGGAGGAAGTGACGACCGCCCCCGACGGTCGCCTGCTCGACCAAACCGGCCGCCCGATTGTCGTGGGCCGGCTCGAAAAGATGAGCAAGTCCAAGAAGAACGTCGTCGGGCTTGACGGCATTGTCGACACCTATGGCGCCGACACCGCTCGGTTTTACCTGCTGTCCGACAGCCCGCCGGAAGGCGACCGCGACTGGACCGAAGCCGGGATCGAAGGCATCTGGCGCTATGTCGCCAAGCTGTGGCGGATGGTATCCGAGCCTTCTATTACCTTGCCGCCGGCCGGCGGCGCGATCCCCGGCGAACTCGGCACGGAACTGGCGGCGGTCCGCCGCCTGACCCACAAGACGATCGCCGCGGTCACCGACGACATCGACCGGTTCCGCTTCAACCGCGCGGTCGCGCGCATCCGGGAGCTGACCAACGCGCTCGAAGCGATGGGGGCAACCGACGGCGATACCGGCGGCGCGGTGCTGCGCGAAGGGCTCGAAATCCTCGCCCGTTTGCTCGGTCCGATGATGCCGCATCTCGCCGAGGCGATGTGGCGTGAGCTCGGCCACGCCGACATGCTGGTCGATGTGCCGTGGCCCAAAGCCAATGCCGAGCTTGGCCGCGACGAGCTGGTGACGATCGCCGTTCAGGTAAACGGCAAGCTGCGGGCGACACTCGACTTCCGCCGCGACGCGGCGGCGAACGAGGTCGAGGAGGCCGCGCTGGCGCTGCCCCAGGTAACGCGTCTGCTCGACGGCAAGGCGCCGAGAAAGGTGGTGGTCGTGCCCAACCGCATCGTCAGCGTGGTGGCGGGATGATCGCCCGGGTGATCGCCCGGGTGATCGCCCGGGCGATCGCGCGGCGGCGCCTGCTCGTCCTGCCGCTCCTGCCGGCAATGCTCGCCGGCTGCGGCTGGGAGGCGGTCTACGCCGATCACGAAACAATCCCGGCGAACGCGGATCTGCGGGCGATCCGGGTATTGCCGATCGCCGCGCGGATCGGGCAGCGGCTTGAAATGGAGCTGCGCACCTCGCTGAACCCGAGCGGCGAGACCAGGCCGGTCAAATATCTGCTCAGGGTAACCCTGGCGGCGTCGATTGCCGATTCCGGCATCCAATCCCAGGGGCTGGGCACGCGCGGCGAGGCGACGGTTTTCGCGAGCTATCAGCTTGTCGACGCCGCGAGCAACGCGCCGCTCCAGAGCAATACCGTCCACGCCAGCGAATCGTTCGACATCCAGGCGAACGGCTACAGCACCGTCGTGGCCCAGGACGACGCCTATGTCCGGACGGTCGAGGAAATTCGCCGGGAGATCATCACGCGGCTGACCCTGTTCCTGCAAAAGAAGGCGGCGGCAGCGTCGTGAAGCTGGCGGCGGGGCGCGTCGAGGGCTTTCTGCGCCGCCCCGATCCCGAAATCCGTGCGGTCCTGCTGTACGGTCCGGACGCGGGGCTGGTCCGCGAGCGCGCCGATACGCTCGGCCGCACGATATCGACCGATCTGCGGGACCCGTTTCAGGTCGCCGATCTTACCGGCGCGGCGCTGGCCGCCGACCCGGCTCGGCTCTACGACGAGGCGGCGCAAATCAGCCTGATGGGCGGCAGCCGGCTGGTGCGGGTGCGCGAGATCGGCGACGCCCAGAGTGCCGTCTTCGGCCGCTTCCTCGCCGGTCCGCCGAGCGACGCGCTGGTCGTCGCCGAAGCCGGCGATCTGCCGGCGCGCGGCGCGCTGCGCCGAGTGTTTGACGAAGCGGCCTACGGCGTCGCGATCGGCTGTTATCCGGACGGCGCGCGCGACCTCGGCGAGGTGATCCGCGACAGTTTCGCGGCGCACCGCGTCGCCGCAAGCCGCGATGCGGTCGATTTTCTCATTATGCACCTTGGCGGCGACCGGCTCTTGACCCGCGCCGAACTCGAAAAACTCGCCCTCTACGCCGGCGACGGCGGGCGGGTCGAGCTCGACGATGCGCGTCTCTCGGTCGCCGACAGCGCCGCGCTGTCGCTGGACGACGCCGTGCTCGCCGCCGCCGAAGGCGACACAGGCGCGCTCGACCGCGCACTGTCGCGCGTCTTCCAGGAAGGGGAATCGCCGGTCTCGGTGATCCGTGCGACGCTGCGCCATCTGCAGCGGCTGCACCTGCTTTCCGCACGGGTCACGGGCGGCGAATCCGTCGACGGCGCGGTGCGCGGCGCCCGCCCGCCGATCTTCTACAAACAGCAGGACAGCTTCCGCCGGCAGCTCGCCCTGTGGCGCGAAGCGGGATTGCGCCGGCAGCTCGACCGGCTCGCCGGCGCCGAAGCGCAACTCAAAACCACGGGCATTCCGGCGGAAACCGCGTGCCGCGCCGCGCTTCTCGAGCTGGCGCAGGCGGCGAAGGCTCAGCCCGCCCGCAGCAAGGCCAGCAGGCGGTCGAGCTGATCGAGGGTCGAATAATGCAGGGTTAGCGCGCCGCTGCGCGCCTTGCTGGCGATCGTCACGCGCAGACCCAAGGCGCGGGTAAGATCGCGTTCGAGCGCCACGATGTCGGCATCGCGCGCCTGACGCTGGGTCGCGCGCGCCGGCGTCGCGCGCCGTTTGACCAGCTGCTCGGTGACCCGCACGTTGAGCCCGCGGCGAATGACCTCCGCGGCGAGCGCGGCGGGATCGTCCGCCGCCAGCAACGCCCGCGCGTGCCCGGCGGATAGCGTCCCCGCCTCAAGGTGGTGTCGTACCGTCTCCGGCAGGGCCAACAGCCGCAGGGTGTTCGCGATATGGCTGCGGCTCTTGCCGAGAGCCCCGGCGAGGCCTGCCTGGGTGCGGCCGAATTCGTGCGTCAGCCGCCGATAGGCCTCCGCTTCTTCGAGAGCCGTCAAATCTTCACGTTGCAAATTCTCGACCAGCGCGATCTCCAGCACCTCGACATCGGCAAGCGCGCGGACCAGCACCGGCACCTGGTGCAGTCCGGCGCGCTGCGCCGCGCGCCAGCGCCGCTCGCCGGCGATCAGCTCGAACGCCGCCTCGGCGTCGTCGATCGGGCGCACCAGCAGCGGCTGCAACACCCCCTTCTCGCGCAGCGACTGGGCCAGCGCCTCGAGTTCGGCCTCGTCGAAATGCCGGCGCGGTTGGAAGGCCCCCGGGCGAATCAATTCGATCGCGACCTCGCGCACGCCGCTGCCGTCGCCGACGCGGCCCTCCGCCTCGCCGAACAATGCCGAGAGGCCCCGCCCGAGCGGCTGGCGCCGCGCGCTGTTCATCCCGCACCGCCCGGGAGCATTTCCGCAGCGAGCCTGACATAAGCTTGAGCGCCCGAACAGCGCTGGTCGTACATCAGCACCGGCATCCCGTGCGACGGCGCTTCGGACACGCGGATATTGCGTGGAATCACCGTCTTGTAGACCTTGCCGCCGAAATGACCGCGGACATCGGCCGCGACCAGCTCGCACAGATTGTTGCGCCGGTCGTACATCGTCAGCACAACGCCCTGAAGCGCCAGGCGCGGGTTCAGCGACCGCTGCACCCGTTCGATCGTTCCCATCAATTGCGCCAGCCCCGCCAGCGCGTAAAACTCGCATTGCAGCGGCACCAAAACCCGATCGGACGCTGTCAACGCATTGATTGTCAAAAGATTAAGCGATGGAGGACAGTCGATCAGCACATCGTCATAGCCGCCGAGGCGGCCGCGCAGGGCATCCGCCAGCAGAAATTCGCGCCGCGGCTTGGGGCTGAGTTCGATCTCCGCCGCGGCGAGATCGACCGAGGCCGGCACGACAAAAAGACCCGGCACCACGCTGGCGAGCACCATTGCGTCGAACTTCGCTTCTCCCAGCAGCAATTCGTAGCTGGTGATTGCCGGCGCTGCCGCGACGCCAAGGCCCGTAGTGGCGTTGGCCTGCGGGTCGAGGTCGATCACCAGCACCCGGCGGCCGCGTGCCGCGAAGGCGGTGGCGAGATTGACCGCCGTGGTGGTCTTGCCGACCCCGCCTTTCTGGTTGGCGACCGCAACGATGGCGGGGCGACGGCCGCTGGCCGCGATGCGCGGCGCGGCGTCAAGCTCGACGAGACCCACGGACCACCTGCTGCAACAAAAGCACGATTCCGCCCGGATCGGTCCGGCTCGGATGACACGAGGCCTCCATTGTCCAAGCTTTGCGAGCGACGGTCAATTCTTCCGCGGCGCGTGCGCCCTTCAGGAAGAGGCACGTCGTTCCGGGTCCTATAAACCTGTCGCCCAAGTTCAAAAGCCGGTCAAGCGGGGCACAGCCGCGCGCGGTGACGACGTCGACCGCACGCGGCGGCACCGCCTCGGCGCGGCAGGCGCGGATCGTCACCTCGGCTCCGGCGATTCGCGCGGCCTCGCGCAGAAAGGTGGATTTGCGGCGGTCGGCCTCGACCAATTCGACGCCCGGCACGCCTAGGATCGACAGCACCAGCCCGGGAAACCCCGCGCCGCTGCCGAGATCGATAAGGCCCCGCGCCGCGGCCGGGATCAGCGGCAGAAGCTGCGCCGAATCGAGAAAATGCCGGCGCCACAAATCTTCCAGCGTCGCCCGGCCGACGAGGTTGATCCGCGCGGACCAGGCCATAAGGAGACCGGCATAGGCTTCCAGGCGGGCCACGGTTTCACGTGAAACACCGGTCTGCGCCGCGAACCCGTTCGGCCCGAGCGGCGGCGCGGCGCTCACGCCGCTTCCGGCCGGCGCTTCACATATTGCAGCAGCGCCACCAGCGCGGCCGGCGTCACCCCGGAGATCCGCGCCGCCGCGCCAAGGGTGCCGGGCCGCGCCGCGCCCAGCTTGGCGCGGACTTCCGTCGACAGTCCGGCAATTGCTTCGTAATCCAATGCGTCCGGCAAGGACAGCATCTCGTCGCGACGAAACGCGGCGATGTCCCGCTCCTGCCGGTCGAGGTAGCCCGAGTAGCGGGCATCGATCTCCAGCTGTTCCGCTATTTCAATCGGAACGTCCGCCAGTTCCGGCCAAACTTTCGAAAGCTGTCGAACAGTTATATCCGAACGCGCCAGAAGATCGGTCGCATTGCGCTCGATCCCATCGGCGTTCACGCAGAACCCATGCCGCGCCAGCGCCGAGGGGCTAAGCCGCAGCGTAGTCGCCAGGTTGCGCGCGGCGTTAAGAGCCGCGAGCTTCCTGGCAAAGGCGGCGGAGCGCGCCGCTCCGACCGCGCCGACCCGTTCGCCGATCGGGGTCAGGCGCTGGTCGGCGTTGTCCGCCCTGAGGCTCAGCCGGTATTCGGCGCGCGAGGTGAACATGCGGTAGGGCTCGCTGGTGCCGCGCGTCACCAGATCGTCGATCAGCACGCCGATATAGGCGTCTGCGCGGTCGAGCACGAGCGGCGCCGACCCGGCCGCCGAGAGCGCGGCGTTGATCCCGGCGACAACCCCCTGGGCCGCGGCTTCCTCGTACCCGGTCGTGCCGTTGATTTGCCCGGCGAGGTAAAGCCCCGCAAGGCGTCGCGTCTCCAGTGTCGGGTGGAGTTCGCGCGGATCGACGTAATCGTATTCGATCGCGTAGCCGGGCCGGCGAATGACCGCATGTGCAAGACCCGGGATGGTCGCGATGAACTGCGCCTGGACCTCGCGCGGCAGTGACGTCGATACCCCGTTGGGGTAGATCGTGTCGTCGTCGAGGCCCTCCGGTTCGAGGAATATCTGGTGCCGCTCGCGCGCGGCGAAGCGCACCACCTTGTCCTCGATCGACGGGCAATAGCGCGGGCCGATGCCGGTGATTTCGCCGGCGAAAAGCGGGGAGCTAGCCAGGTTTTCCCGAATGACACCATGGGTTTCCGGCGTGGTCTCGGTGATGTGGCAGACCGTCTGCGGGGTGGCGATCCGGTCGGTCAGGAACGAGAAGGGCAGCGGCGGATCGTCGCCGTGCTGCACCTCCAGCCCCGCCCAATCGATCGTCCTGCCGTCGAGCCGGGGCGGCGTGCCGGTCTTGAGCCGGCCCAAGGCGAAACCGGCGCGGCGCAGCGTCCGCGACAGGCCATGCGACGGCGCCTCGCCGACGCGGCCCGCGGGAATTTTCTCGGCGCCGATATGGATGAGGCCGCCGAGGAACGTGCCGGTGGTCAGCACGACGCGGCCGGCGGCGATGGTGCGACCGTCGTCGAGCACGAGGCCCGCGACATGGCCGCCCTCATCAAAGATCAAATCCTCGACACCGCTTTCGACGATGTCGAGCCCCTGCGTTTCGGCGAGCAATTCGGCGATCGCCCGGCGATAAAGCTTGCGGTCAGCCTGCGCGCGGGGGCCCCGCACCGCCGGCCCCTTGCTGCGATTGAGAAGGCGGAACTGGATGCCGGCGCGATCGATGGCGCGGCCCATGACGCCGTCGAGCGCATCGATCTCGCGCACCAGATGGCCTTTGGCGAGGCCGCCGATCGCCGGGTTGCAGGACATCTCGCCGATCGTATCGCGGCGATGGGTCACCAGCGCCGAGCGCGCGCCGAGCCGAGCCGCCGCCGCCGCGGCCTCACAGCCGGCGTGGCCGCCGCCGACCACCACGACATCGTATCGCGCCCCCGGTCCGCTCATGGCGGCGGACTGTAGGGAGGAGGCGGAAGCCTGTCGAGGTTTCACGTGAAACATCACTTGCCGATGCAGAAATCGGCGAAAATCACATCGAGCAGATCCTCGACATCGACCTGGCCGGTGATGCGGCCGAGGCTCCGCCAAGCGAGGCGCAAATCCTCGGCGCGCAACTCGAGAAGCGGCGCCGCGATCGCCCGTCGCAGCGCATCGCGCGCCTCCTCCAGCGCCGCTCGATGCCGCGCCCGGGTAAGAGTCGGCGCGGCGAGGTCAAAATCGGCGGCGATGCGGCCGGACAGCGTTTCGATCAGCGTCGCGATGCCCTCGCCGGTGAGCGCCGATACCGCGAACGCGCCCTCGGGCAAGCCGGCCTTGGGCGCCATGTCGATCTTGTTGGCGACGAGCAGAGTATCGCGGCCGGGCCACGCGGCCGCGCCGGCGGCGTCCTCGGGGTGCGCGGCATCAAATACGAAAAGCCGAAGCTCCGCCGCCTCGGCGCGGGCGAGCGCGCGGCGCAGCCCTTCCTGCTCGATCGTGTCGGCGCTCTCGCGCAGACCGGCGGTATCGGCGAGCACTACCGGATAACCGGCAAGATCGATGGCGACCTCGACCACGTCGCGCGTCGTGCCGGCGATCGGCGATGTGATTGCCGCCTCGCGGCGCGCTAATCGGTTGAGCAAGCTCGATTTACCGGCATTCGGCGGTCCGACGATCGCCACGGCGATACCGTCGCGCAAGCGTTCGCCGCGCCGCCCGTCCGCGAGGTGAGAAGCGATCTCGGCGACGATCCGGTTTGTTTCCTGCCCTGCCTCAGCCTCGATCGCGGGCGGCAGATCCTCGTCGGGGAAGTCGATCGCGGCCTCAAGATGAGCGAGCAGGCGCAGCAGACGCCGCGACCAACCGCGATAGATCGCGCCGAGCTCGCCGTCGAGCTGGCGTCGCGCCTGCCGGAGTTGCGCCTCGGTCTCCGCGGAGACGAGGTCGGCGATCGCTTCCGCTTGGGTCAGGTCGAATTTGCCCCGCAAAAAAGCGCGGCGGGTGAATTCGCCGGGCTCGGCGAGGCGCAGTCCCAGCCGGCCGAGCGCGGCGATCAGGGCGGCCAAGACGGCGCGGCTGCCGTGGACCTGCAGCTCGGCGACATCCTCGCCGGTGACGCTATGGGGCCCGGGAAACCACAGTGCGATACCGTCGTCGATCTCCTCGCGACTCTCCGGATCGCATAGCCGTACGTGCCGGGCCGTCCGCGGCGCAGGCAGGCCGCCGGCGAGCGCCGCCAGCGCCGACCCGGCTTGCGGGCCGCTCAATCGAATGACGGCGATTGCCGCGCGCCCCGGCGCGGTCGCCGGAGCGAAGATCGTATCGGGGTCGACGCGCGGCAGGGCCCGCCTGTCCTAAAGCGACTACAGTTCTTTCTGCTCCGGTTGCAGCATCAATCGCGCGACGCGGCCGCCGTTCTTGACATGGGTGTCCAGGATCTCGTCGATGTCCTGGGTATTTTCATAATGATACCAGGTGCCTTCCGGATAAATCACCATGTTTGGGCCGAGCTCGCAACGGTCGAGACAGCCGGCCGCGTTGCAGCGGATGTTCTCGATGCCCATCGCCTTGGCCTTTTCGCGCATGTACCCGCGCAGCTTCTCGCTGCCGCCGGCGCTGCAGCAGCCGCGCGGGTGGCCTTCGGGGCGCACATTGGTGCACATGAAGATGTGGCGGTCGTAGAAGAGACGCGGATCGTCTGCCATCGAAATCTCCAGATTGCCAAGAAGCGATATCGGGCGGCGAGGCTGACGCAACTCGCCAAACTGCGTTTAAGACCAAACTGCGTTTAAGATGCGAAAGACAAGCCTACTTCGTCGAGCCACGGTGTCTAGTCATATCGGGGCAACGCTGCCGCGCAACGACACGCCCGCAGGGAGTCAGCATGGACCGCAACCGCCTTGACGAGGAAACCAGCCCCTATTTGCTGCAGCACAAAAATAACCCGGTGCATTGGCGGGCTTGGGGCGAGGCCGCCCTCACCGCGGCCAAGACTCAGGACAAGCCGATCCTGCTGTCGATCGGCTATGCGGCCTGCCATTGGTGCCACGTGATGGCGCACGAAAGCTTCGAGAACCCGGCGATCGCGGCGCTGATGAACGACCTCTATATCAATATCAAGGTTGATCGTGAGGAGCGTCCCGATCTCGACGCGATCTATCAGCACGCACTGGCGTCGCTCGGCGAGCAGGGCGGTTGGCCGCTGACCATGTTCCTCTCGCCCGACGGCGAGCCGTTCTGGGGCGGCACCTATTTCCCATCGGAGCCGCGCTGGGGCCGGCCCGGTTTCGCTCAGGTGCTGCAAGGGGTCGCGCAGACCTATCGCGGCGAGCGCGACAAGGTGACGAAGAACGTCGTCGCGCTGCGCGAGGCGCTGGCGCGGCTCGGCCGGCCGGAGGCGGGCGACGGCGTCGACCCGGCACTGTTCGACCGCGTCGCCGAGCGGCTGCTGCGCGAGGTCGATCCGTTGAACGGCGGGATCGGCACCGCCCCCAAATTCCCGCAATGCGGCATCTTCGAGCTGCTGTGGCGCGGCTGGAAGCGGACCGGCCGGGCACCCTATCGCGACGCGGTGCTGCGCACGCTGAACGCGATCTGCCAGGGCGGCATTTACGATCATCTCGGCGGCGGGTTCGCCCGCTATTCGGTCGATGCGCGCTGGCTCGCGCCGCATTTCGAGAAGATGCTCTACGACAATGCCGAGCTGATCGATCTCTTGACCTTGGTCTGGCAGGAGGTGCGCGACCCGCTTTACGCGCAGCGGGTGGCCGAGACGATCGGCTGGCTCGAACGCGAGATGGTGGCGGGCGGCGGCTTCGCCTCGAGTCTCGATGCGGACAGCGAGCACGAAGAAGGCAAATTTTACGTCTGGTCGGCGGACGAGATCGACGGCGTGCTGGGCGACGACGCGCCCGTGTTCAAGGAACTCTATGACGTGACGCCGGGCGGCAACTGGGAAGGGAAAACCATCCTCAATCGCCTGCACCATCCGGAGCTGATGGACGGCGAAACCGAGGCGCTGCTCGCGCGCTGCCGCGACAAACTATTCGCCGTGCGCGCGCCGCGCATCCGGCCGGGACTCGACGACAAGGTGCTGGCCGATTGGAACGGCCTGATGATCGCCGCGCTGGCCTTCGCCGGGTCGGCGTTCGAGCGGCCCGATTGGCTCGCCCTCGCCGCGCGCGCCTTCGGCTTTGTCGAAGCCGAGATGGCCGCGCCCGACGGGCGGCTTTTCCACAGCTGGCGCGAGGGGCGGGCGCGCCATCCGGCCAGTGTCGACGATTACGCCAATCTGTGCCGCGCCGCGCTGGCGCTGCACGAGGCGACGCAGGATGGCGGCTACCTGGCGCGGGCACAGGGCTGGATCGCGGTGCTGGATCGGCATTATCGGGACGGCGAGGGCGGCGGGTATTTCTTCGCGGCCGACGACACGCCGGGCCTCATCGCGCGCGCCAAGACCGCGGCCGACGCGGCGGTGCCCGCGGGCAACGGCACGCTGATCGGCGTGCTGACGCGGCTGGCGATCCTCACCGGCGACGAGAGCTACCGCGAACGCGCCGAGGAAATCATCCGCGCCTTCGCCGGCGAGGTGACGCGCAATTTCTTCCCGCTCGCCACCCTCATCAACAACACCGAGCTGGCGCAAAAGCCGGTGCAGATCGTGCTGGTCGGCGAGGCGCCGGACCCGGCGCTCGCCGGGCTGCGGCGGGCGATCCATGCGGCGGCGGCGCCGCGGCGCGTCGTGCAGGTCATCGGGCCGGGAGAGGCGTTGCCCGCGGGTCACCCGGCCTTTGGCAAGACCCTCGTTGACGGCAAGGCCGCCGCCTATGTCTGCGAAGGACCGGTTTGTTCGTTGCCGATTACCGCGCCCGAGGCGCTAATTCACCATCTTAATGCCATGAAATAAGGATATTTTGTTCGCTCCTTGCGTGTAGAGGAGGCAGACATGACCGATTGGAGCGCTCTCGTCCGCGGCATTGACGTCAGCCATTATCAGAACCAGCCGGACTGGGCGCAGATCGCGGCTGCCGGCTACGCCTATGCGCTCATCAAATGCAGCCAGGGCGGATCGATCGATGCCCGGTTCGACTACAACCGCAAGGGCGCGACCGACCACAACATTCCCTGGATTCCCTATGCCTTTCTCACCTCGGCCGATGACGACAGAGCCGTCGCCGCGTTCTGCGATGCGATCGGCGAGCAGGCGTTTCCCGCCGCCCTCGACTGGGAGGCCGCCGGCGTCTCGGCGTCGGTCATGGAGCGGTGGATCAACGGCACCCAGACGAGGCTCAATCGCACGCCGATCGCCTATTACGGGCTGAACCCGCCGGATGCCTTGACCCCGCCGATCCGTCAGTGCCCGCGCTGGCTCCCGGAATATCCGGGCAGCACAACCGCCAACCCGAGATTGCCGCCTTGGGATGGTCTGAGCGCCGTCGCGGATTGGTCGCGATGCTGGTTCATCTGGCAATGGAGCAGCACCGGCAGCGTCCCTGGAATCGGCACATCGGTCGATCTCAACCGCCTTTCCTGTCCGCTTCCGGTCTTCCGGACCTGGTACGACAGCGGCGCCCTGCCCAACGCGGCCGCTCCGGCAGCCGGTCCGATCGTCAATCCGCCGATGCCCTCGGTAGAGCTCGGCATCGGCCGGACCCTTCAGCTTCATGCCACAGGCGCGGACGTCACGGCTCTGCAGCAGCGCCTGGCGGCGTTGGGCTACGCCGGTGTCGGAGCCGACGGGGTCTTCGGGCCACAAACCCAGCAGGCGGTCGAGGCCTTTCAGACCGCGGGGGGATTGACCCCCGATGGCGTCGTCGGCCCGCGAACGTTGAACGCACTCGAAGCCTGACCCTAGCCGAGCCGGCGGCCGGTTGTTCGGCGCCGGCCGTATTATCGCTTCAATTGGTCGACGGCATCGCCGATTTCCACTAGCGTTCCGCAAACGTTCGCCGCGGAGAGAGCCGATGCAATCGCTATCGATATTGAGTCCGGTTGGAAACCTCGTCCTTGACGAGGATGACGACGCCCTGGTGGCGATCCGCTGGGCCGACGAAAGGACCGGCAACGGCAATCCGCTGCTCTCCGAGGCGGCGCGCCAGCTCGACGCCTATTTCGCCGGAAAGCTGGCGGATTTCGACCTGAAGCTGCGCCCGGCAGGCTCCAATTTCGAAACCCGCGTCTGGGCGGCGATGCAGGACATCCCTTATGGCGAGACGCGCTGCTACGGCGACCTCGCCGCCACGACCGGCTCGGCGCCGCGCGCGGTGGGGCGGGCCTGCGGGAAAAACCCGATCCCCATCGTGATCCCGTGTCACCGGGTGCTCGGCAAGGGGTGGCTCGGCGGTTATAGCGGGTCGGGCGGGCTCCGCACCAAGCAGGCCTTGCTCGCGCTGGAGGGCGCGCTCGCTCGAGAACCGACGCTCCTTTAGGCGGAAGAGCGCAGCGTATTCCGTCACCCTTCGGCGAAGGCGCTTCGCTTTTCCACCCGACGCTTCTAAAACCCGCCCATCTGCCTTTGGGAGGGACATGTCATGGTGCAAGCGATCCGTTTCGAGAAGACCGGCGGCCCGGACGTGCTTACCTGGCAGCAGGTCAGCGTCGACAAGCCGGGCCCCGGCCAGGTGCGGCTCAAGCACAAGGCGGTCGGTCTCAACTATATCGACACCTATCAGCGCAGCGGGCTTTACGCGGTGCCGCTGCCGAGCGGGCTCGGCGGCGAGGGCTGCGGCATCGTCGAGGAGGTCGGGTCCGGGGTCGCCGGGCTGAAGCCGGGCGACCGCGTCGCCTATGCCGGCGGACCGCTCGGCGCCTACAGCGAGGAGCGGGTGATGCCGGCCGACCGGCTGGTCCCGGTTCCCGACGGCATTTCCGACCGCGAAGCCGCGGCGATGATGCTCAAGGGCATGACCGCCTGGTACCTCGTCCGCCGCACCCATGTCGTAAAGCCGGGCGAGACGATCCTCGTCCACGCCGCCGCTGGCGGGGTCGGGCTCATCGCCTGCCAGTGGGCGAAGCATCTCGGCGCGACGGTGATCGGCACGGTCGGCAGCGAGGAAAAGGCGGCGCTCGCCAAGGCGCATGGCTGCGACCACCCGATCCTTTACCGCAGCGAGGATTTCGTTGCCCGGGTCAACGAGATCACCGGCGGCAAGAAGCTGCCGGTAGTCTACGATTCGGTCGGCAAGGACACCTTCTTCAAATCGCTCGACTGCCTGGCGCCGCTGGGGCTGATGGCGCTGTTCGGCCAGTCGTCGGGCGCGGTGCCGCCGGTCGATCTCGGCATCCTCGCCGGCAAGGGGTCGCTCTACGTGACCCGGCCGACGCTCAACAACTACACCGCGACCCGCGAGGATCTGCTGACCGCGGCCAACGATCTGTTTTCGGTGGTCAAGAGCGGGGCGGTCAAGATCATGGTCAACCAGACCTACCCTCTGCGCGACGCGGCACAGGCGCACCGCGACCTCGAAAGCCGCAAGACGACAGGCCAAACCGTATTTACGGTTTAACGGGATGGAGGGGCAGTACACACGGCTCTATGCCGACGCCGAGGGCGTCTCGCATTTCGAGGAGCTGGCGATCGAGCTGCTGCCCGGGTTTGCCGCCCCTCCCGCCGAGCCGGCGCATGTCGCAGCCTTTGTCCCGACCGCGCAATCGGCCTGGATAGGCGGCACCGCGGCGTGGAAAGGGGATACCCCGCATCCGGTGCCGCGCCGGCTGCTTTTCGTTTACCTGAAAGGCACGGCCGAGATCGTCGCGGGCGACGGCGACGCGCGTCGTTTCGGGCCGGGTGATGTGCTGCTGGCCGAGGATACGTGGGGAAGCGGGCATTCCTCACGCGTCATCGAGGGCGAGCCGTGCCTCGGCCTGGTATTCACGGTGGCGGAAACGGGACCTGATCCCAACCGCATCGGCTAAGTATTCATCGCGTCGAAGAACTCGGCGTTGTTCTTCGAGTCCTTCAGCTTGTTGATCAGGAACTCAAGGCCGTCGACAGTGCCCATCGGCATCAACACGCGGCGCAGCACCCACATCTTCGACAGCACGCCGCGGTCCACCAGCAGTTCTTCCTTGCGGGTGCCCGATTTGGTGATGTCGATCGACGGGAAGGTGCGCTTGTCGGCGACCTTGCGGTCGAGCACGATTTCCGAATTGCCGGTGCCCTTGAATTCCTCGAAGATCACCTCGTCCATGCGCGAGCCGGTGTCGATGAGCGCGGTCGAGATGATCGTCAGCGAGCCGCCTTCCTCGATGTTGCGCGCCGCGCCGAAGAAGCGCTTCGGCCGTTGCAGCGCGTTGGCGTCGACGCCGCCGGTCAGCACCTTGCCCGATGACGGCACGACGGTGTTGTAGGCGCGCGCCAGGCGGGTGATCGAATCCAACAGAATGACCACGTCGCGCTTGTGTTCGACCAGGCGCTTCGCCTTCTCGATCACCATCTCGGCGACCTGAACGTGGCGCACCGCCGGCTCGTCAAAGGTCGAGCTGACCACTTCCCCGTGCACCGAGCGCGCCATGTCGGTCACCTCCTCGGGCCGCTCGTCGATCAAGAGGACGATCAGGTAAACCTCGGGGTGATTGGCGGCGAGCGCGTGCGCGATGTTCTGCAGCATCACGGTTTTGCCGGCGCGCGGCGGCGAGACGATGATCGCGCGCTGCCCCTTGCCGAGCGGGGTGATCAAATCGATGACCCGCGTCGTCAAATCCTTGCGCGTCGGGTCGTCGAGCTCGAGCTTGATTTTCTCTTCGGGATAAAGCGGCGTCAGATTGTCGAAATTGATCCGGTGACGCAGCCGGTCGGGCTCCTCGAAATTGATTCGCTCGACCTTGACCAGGGCGAAATAGCGTTCGCCGTCGCGCGGGCTGCGGATCTGGCCTTCGACCGTGTCGCCGGTGCGCAGGCCGAAGCGGCGAACCTGGTTCGGGCTGACGTAGATGTCGTCCGGGCCCGCGAGGTAGTTGGCCTCGGGCGAGCGCAGAAAGCCGAACCCGTCAACCAGCACCTCCAAAACGCCATCGCCCGAGATCGGCACGTCGTTTTCGGCGAGCTGCTTGAGGATCGCGAACATCAGTTCCTGCTTGCGCAGGGACGAGGCGTTCTCGATCTGGAGCTCTTCGGCAAAGGCGAGGAGTTCAGCGGGCGTTTTCCGCTTGAGTTCGTCGAGGTTCATGGAGCTTTCGTCGCGATGAGGCCCAAGTGCTGAGACAGGGGCGATGAGGCCGGAGGCGATGAGGACAGGGTTTGGCCGTCTGCTGAAGCCCGGCACGGAGGTTCCGGCGGGCGGGTCGTTGCGGAAGTCTATCGGGAAAGTGTGAAGAAAAGCCGGCGGACGGCTTGTTCCATCCCCTACCGAATGCAGATATGCAAGTCAAACACCTTTGCAAGGGCAACGTGCCGCGATTGCAAAGGTTTTTTGTTCAGAACGGCTTTACCACCACCAGAATGACGATGGCGAGCAAGGCCAGCGCCGGCAATTCATTGACCATGCGGAAGACGCGGGCGTCGTGCGGGATCGACCCGGCGGCAAATTCTCGGCGCCAGCGCGCCAGCAGGTAATGAAAGCAAAGCAAGCCCGCCACCAAGAGAAGCTTCGCCCAAATCCACCCCTGACGCCAATCGACAACCCCCGGCGCCGCCGCCAGCAGAACTCCGAAAGCAATTGTCGCGACCATCGCCGGCAGCATGATGCCGTGAAGCAGCCGCCGCTCCATGACCTGAAAGGTTTGCGCCGTGTCGGAGCCCGGCGCCGCGCCGGCGTGGTAGACAAAGAGGCGCGGCAGATAGAGCAGCCCAGCCATCCAGGCGACCATGCTGACGATATGCAGCGCCTTGACCCAAGGATAGGCCGCGGCCAGCCAGCCGCTCATGCCGCCGCGTCCACTAGCGCGGCGAGCGCGGCGATAAAGCGCGGATCGGCGCCGACCGCCGGCGCCCGCCAATAGTCCGGCACGTTGCATCGCTCGGCCAGGCGGCGGTAGTCGCGGTCGAGCTCGACCAGGGTTTCCGAATGCTCCGAGACAAACGAAATCGGCGCGACAACCAGGGCGACGCCCGCTTGCCCGGCGCGGCGGATCTCGTCGTCGGTCGCCGGCCCGAGCCAGGCGAGCGGCCCGACCCGGCTCTGGTAGCACACCACCCAATCGAGACCCGGGCGGCCAAGCGCCGCGACCACCGCGGTGGCGGTCTGCGCGATCTGGTTTGGGTAAGGATCGCCGGCGCGTACGATTTTCAGCGGCAGCCCGTGCGCACTGAGCAGCAAACGGACAGTTCCCGATTTTTCCGCTTGATCGAGCACCGGCTCGATCAATCCGGCAAGCGCCGCGATGAAACCGGGAACGGTCGGATAGGATTCGATGATTCGCGTCGGGCAATTCAAGCGTTGCCGGGCGGCTGCGCGGCGCCACGCGGCGAGCGACGACGCGGTCGTGGTGGTCGAGAATTGCGGATAGAGCGGCAGAAGGACGACCTCCTCCGGTCGCCAGGCTTTCACCGCGGCAACCGCCGCCGCGGTCAGCGGGCGCCAATAGCGCATCGCGACAAAACAGCGGGAGTCGGCGCCCAGCGCCTCCTCCAGCGCTCTCGCCTGGGCTTCCGTGTTCGCCAAAAGCGGCGAGCCGCCACCAAGATGCGCGTAAATATCGATAGCTGCTTTGGTGCGGCGCCACGCGATCAGCCGCGCCACCAGCCCACGCAGCGGCGCCGGCAGGCCGATGATCGCTGGATCGCTGAACAGATTGACGAGAAACGGGCGGACCGCCGCCAGGCTATCGGGGCCGCCCAGATTCATCAGCACGACGGCGCGGCGCGGCATGTCAGCCGGCGAGCGGCTCGGCGAGGAGACGCGCCAGTTCGGCGACGTGCTCCGGCGGGGTTTCCGGCAAAATCCCGTGCCCGAGATTGAAGACATAGGGGCCGCCGCCAAGCGCCGTGCGCATCTCACGCACCGCGCGCCGCATCTCCGCTCCGCCGACGACGAGCAGCACCGGATCGAGATTGCCCTGCACCGCGAGGTTCGGCTGCAGTTTTTCGCGGGCGAAACCGAGCGGCACCGCGGTATCCAATCCCACCGCGGCGATCCCGGTCTCTTCCACATAGCGCTGGTAGAGCAGCCCCGCGCCGCGCGGAAAGCCGATCACCGGGACCTGCGGAAAGCGCGCTTTCAGAGCCGCGACAAGGTACTTCGTCGGGCCGATCACCCAGCGCTCGAAACCGCCTGCCGACAGGGCCCCGGCCCAACTGTCGAACAGCTGCACGGCGTGCGCCCCGGCCTCGATCTGCAGAACAAGAAAATCGAGGGTCGCGGCGGTAATCCGCTCGATCAGCGCGGCAAACCCCGGCGGATCGCGATAGGCCCAATTTTTGACGCGATTAAAATCGCGGCTGCTGCCACCTTCAACCATGTAGGTCGCCACCGTCCACGGCGCCCCGGCAAAGCCGATCAAGGCTGTCGCCTCCGGCAATTCGGCGCGAACCCGACGTGCCGCCTCGCCGACCGGGGCCAGCATGTCGAGATCGGTCGCCGTGAGCTGTGTAATGTCGGAGACCGGTTCCAGTTTTGGGCCGTTATTCTCGAACGACAGGCGCTGACCCAGCGCGCGCGGCACCAGCAGAATGTCGGAAAAGAGGATCGCCGCATCCATCCCGAACCGGCGGACCGGTTGAAGCGTCGCTTCCGCCGCCAGTTCGGGCGTCAGACAAAGGGCGATGAAATCGCCGGCTTTGGCTCTCAGCTCGCGGTACTCGGGCAGATAGCGTCCCGCCTGGCGCATCAACCACCAGGGCGGCTGCTCGAGCGTCTCGCCGGCGAGGGTTCGCAACAGCGGTTTTGCCGCGATCGAATCTTTTTCCGCCATCGCGGTTTCCTCCTTCTTCATTCATAAAGGACTCTTTAGAGGAGGTGGTAGTGGGTGCCGGGTAAAGCGGGGATTAGAATTTGTCCTCTCCTCATCCGGGATAACCCGGCTGCCGGACGAATCGCCGGGTGTTGTGAAAAACCGTTATACTAAGTCCCCGAAAGCCCCGTAATGGAGCGATTTCAAACAAGGTGAATCACCGGGATAACCGCATGCCCGTTCCGCTTATACCCAGGTTTATCGATGGCGCTGGCCGCGGTTTCCTGACCCGGAAAAGCCGGGAGCGATTTTCCGGCAGCGGGGACGAAATCGCCCGCACCGGCGATTTTTGGTGGTTTTCCCGCCTGACGCAAACCCATCCACAATGGATCGGGATAAGATGAAGCAGGGGATTTGGTTCGGTGCTGACGCGGTTTCACCTTCATCTTGTTTCGGATTCGACGGGCGATACCGTGCATTCGGTGGCGCGCGCCTGTCTCGTGCAGTTCGACGAGGCGCAGGCGATCGAGCACGTCTGGAGCATGGTGCGCACCGCAGGCCAGCTCGACCGGGTGATCGCCGGGGTCGAGGCCAATCCGGGCATTGTCCTCTATACCCTGGTCAACGACACGCTGCGCAGGGGGCTGCAGGAAAGTTGTCGCCGCTTGCAGGTCACGACGATCCCGATCCTCGATCCGGTGCTGGGGGCGATGGCGGCGTTCCTCGGCCGCGAAAGCCGTGGTCTGCCCGGCAAGCAGCATCTGCTCGACAACGAGTATTTCGCGCGCATCGACGCGATGACCTTCGCGATCAATCACGACGACGGCCAGTCGAGCTGGGGCATCGACGATTCGGATGTCTGTCTTGTCGGTGTCTCGCGCACCTCGAAGACGCCGACCAGCCTCTATCTCGCCAACCGCGGTATCAAGGCGGCGAATGTGCCTTACGTGCCTGGCGTGGCGCTACCGCCCGAGTTGCTGGCGGCGAAGAAGCCGCTGATCGTCGGTCTCACCAACGATCCCGAGCGGCTCATTCATCTACGCCGCAACCGGCTGTCGATGCTCGACCACAACGGCGAGACCGATTACACTGACATCGAGGCGGTCAAGGCCGAGGTGCGCGAAGCTCGTCGCATCTTTGCCGAGCAGCACTGGCCGGTCATCGACGTGACCCGCCGCTCGATCGAGGAGACCGCGGCGGCGATCTCCAAGCTCCTTGCGCGCCGGCATGGTTTCGACGCCTGAGCGGTTGATCCTCGCCTCGGCCAGCACCGCGCGGGCGCAGATGCTGCGCAATGCCGGGGTGGAGTTCACCATCGACCCGGCGGAGATCGACGAATCGGCGATCAAGCGGCAGCATCGGGGATCGGGGCAGGGCGCGCTCGCCTGTGCGCAGGCTCTCGCCGAAGCTAAGGCTCGTACGGTCGCGGCGCGGCATCCGGAATCGCTTGTCATCGGCGCCGACCAGATTCTCGTGGCCGGCGATGAATGGTTCGACAAGCCGGCCGATCTTGATGGCGCTGCGACGCAACTGCGGCGGCTAGCCGGCCGTGCCCATACGCTGACCACCGCGGCTTGCGCGGTATGGGGACACGAATGTCTGTGGCAGGCGTCGGCGCTGCCGAGTTTGACGATGCGGCGCTTGGGGGAAGCCTTCCTCGCCCGGTATATTGAGGCCGAGGGTGAGGCTGTGCTCGGGTCGGTCGGGGCGTACCGCCTCGAAGGCAGAGGGGCGCAGCTGTTCGCGCGGATCGAGGGCGACCATTTTGCGATCCTCGGCCTGCCGCTGCTGGAGCTGCTCGAATTCCTGCGCGGGCGCGGGTTGTTGGGGGAGTAGGGTCAGACCATGCCGATTACGGGGGCGGCGCGGCTCGCCGGCATCATGGGATGGCCGGTCGCGCACTCGCGCTCGCCGGCGCTGCACGGCTTCTGGCTCGCCGAGCACGGCATCGACGGGGCTTATGTGCCGCTCGCGGTGCCGCCCGACCGGCTCGAACAGGCGCTGCGCGCGCTGCCGGCGCTCGGCGTTCGCGGCTGCAACCTGACGATCCCGCACAAGCAGGCGGCGCTCGCCGTAATGGACCGCGTCGATCCGTTCGCCCGCCGAATCGGCGCGATGAACACGGTGATCGTCGCCGCTGACGGCAGCCTCGAAGGCAGCAACACCGACGTCTTCGGTTTCCGCGAGAACCTGCGGGAGCAGGCGCCCGAGTGGAACCCGGCGGCGGGTCCGGCCGTGGTGCTGGGCGCCGGCGGCAGCGCTCGCTCGGTGATCGCCGCGCTGAGCGCGGCCGGGGCCGGCGAAATCCGTCTCGTCAATCGGACACGAAACCGCGCGGCGACGCTGGCGCGCGAGCTTGCCGTGCCGGAGACTCGCATCACCGTCCACCCGTGGGAGGCGCGCGCCGAACTGCTCGGCGCGGCCGGCATCCTCGTCAACACGACGAGCCTCGGCATGGACAAGGAGCCGCCGCTCGACCTCGACCTCGGGGCATTGCCGGTGTCGGCGGTCGTGGTCGATATCGTCTATGTGCCGCTCGAAACCGGTCTCTTGGCGGCGGCGCGGCGGCGCGGGAACCCGGTGGTCGACGGGCTCGGCATGCTGCTGCACCAGGGCCGCCCCGGCTTCGCCGCCTGGTTCGGCGCGGCGCCGCAAGTAACGCCGGGCCTGCGCGCGGCGCTGCTCGCGACCTTCGCGGGCCACTGACTATTTCATGATCGTCCTTGGCCTCACCGGCTCGATCGGCATGGGAAAGAGCACCGCCGCGACGGCGCTCCGGCGGCTCGGCGTGCCGCTCTACGATGCGGATGCCGAAATACACCGCATGCTGGGAAGAGGCGGCGCGGCGGTCGCCGCGGTCGAGAGGGCCTTTCCGGGCGTGCGCGGCGAAGATGGCGCGGTTGACCGGAAAGCCCTCGGCCAGCGCGTGTTCGGGCGTCCGGAAGAACTGCGCCGACTGGAAAAAATCCTCCACCCGATGGTGCGGGCGGTAGAGCGCCAGTGGGTCGCCCGCGCCAGGGCACGCGGCGCGGGGCTGGTCGTGCTCGACATCCCGCTGCTGTTCGAGACCGACCGCATCGACCGCATCGATGGCGTCATCGTCGTGTCGTCGCCGTCGCGGCTGCAGCGTGCGCGGGTCATGCGGCGGCCGGGGATGAGCGCCGAGCGCTTCGCCGCGATCCTCAATTCGCAGCTGCCAGACCGCGAGAAGCGCCGGCGCGCCGATTTCGTGGTCCATACCGGGCTGAGCCGCGCGCGGGCGGCACGCCGGCTCGCGGGGATCGTCCGGCGGGTCCGGCAGGGTGAATGGCGGCGCAGCGCGCGGCTGCGGCGCTTGCGGGGGAGGACGGCATGCGCGAAATCGTAGTCGATACGGAAACCACCGGGCTCGAGCCGAATTCCGGCCACCGGATCGTCGAGATCGCCGCGCTCGAGCTGTTTCATCACGTGCCGACCGGGCGGAAATTCCACCGCTACGTCAACCCGGAGCGCGATATACCGGCGGACGCCTATGCCGTGCACGGGCTGAACGCCGAGTTCCTCGCGGCCCACCCGTCCTTTGCCGCGGTCATCGACGACTTCATCGCCTTCATCGACGGCGCGCCGCTCGTCATTCACAACGCCGAGTTCGACATCGCCTTCCTCAACGCCGAGCTGGCGCTGCTGGGCCGGCCGCGCCTGGCCGCCGAATTCGTCGACACGCTGTCGCTGGCGCGCCGGCGCTTTCCCGGCTCGCCCGCAAGCCTCGATGCGCTGTGCCGGCGCTTTTCGATCGATCTTGCCGCGCGCGACAAGCATGGCGCCGCGATCGATTGCGGGCTGCTTGCCGAGGTCTATGTCGAGCTGCTGGGCGGGCGGCAGCCCGGGCTCGATTTCGCGGTCATGGAGACCGCCGGGATGGGGCTGACGGGCGCGGCGGTCAACCGCCCGGCGCGCCCGCCGCGGCCGCACGAAGCGACGCCCGAAGAACTGCTGGCGCACCGCGCATTGCTGGCGACGATCACCGGCCCGATGTGGGATTCACCCGGCTGACGTCGTCTCGCCCGCGTCCGGCGGCGGCGCTTCGGCGGCGCTGCGGCGCAACAGCTCGGTGAAATCGATAGGGTTGACCATCAGCGGTGGGAAGCCGCCGTCGCGGGTGGCGTCGGCGATGATGTTGCGCGCGAACGGAAACATCAGGCGCGGCGTCTCGACCAGAAGCACCGCCGGTAGCATGTCGCGCGGCAGGTTGTGGACGGTCACCACCGCGCCGTAGGTGAGTTCGAGCAGAAAAAGCGGATCGTTGTTGATCTTGGCGCTCGCCTTGATCGTCAGTACGACCTCGTAGGTGTCCGGGTTGAGGTTCTGGGCGTTGACGTCGACATTGATGTCGACCGCGGGCGCCGCTGCCTGCTGCTGCAGGCTCTGCGGCGCGCGCGGGTTCTCGAACGACAGATCCTTGATGTACTGTGCGTTGACGATGAGCCGCTGGCCCGCCTCGGCGCCCGCCGCCGGGGCGTCCTGCTGGCCGTTTCCACCCGTTGTTTGAGCCATGACCGCCCCGCGTTGCGCTTGCCGCGTTCCGCTAACACGGAAGGCCCAGGGGCCGCAACTCGGGCGCGCGGCCGCCGGAGTCGCGGTCCTCGCCGCCGCATGGGACCGTCGCGCCTTGCCGCAGCGCCGGCAAACCCTTATCTAATCTTCATCTGTTCTGGCGCACCATCGCGTTTTCCCGGAACACGGCAGGAGAAGATGGGCGATCTACCGCACTATTTCGACATCATCCTGTTCGCGATGGTCGCCCTCTTCCTGGTGCTGCGCCTGCGCAGCGTGCTCGGCCGCCGCACCGGCAACGAGCGCCGCCGCGACCCCTTCCTGCGCCGCCCGGCTGCGGCCGCCGAGAAGATCGTCTCGCTGGCGCGCCCGGCGCCCGTGCTGTCAATCTCCGCCACAGCGCCGGCGGCCGGCACCGTGGCGGGCGGTTTGGCGCAAATCGCGGCCGCCGACCCCGGCTTTGACGCCGGCTCCTTCCTCGACGGCGCGCGCGGCGCCTTCGGCCTCGTCGTCGCCGCCTTCGCGAAGGGCGACAAACCCGGGCTGCGCTCGCTGTTGAGCGACGATACCTACAAATCCTTTTCCGCCGCGATCGACGAGCGCGAAGCGGCCGGAGAAACGCTGGAAACCCGCGTCGACAAGATCAAGGACATCGATATCGTGGAGGCCGGGATCGACGGCCGCGCCGCCCGCGTCACGGTCAAGCTGGTCTCCGATCAGGTCAACGTATTGCGCGCGCATGATAACAGCGTCGTCGACGGCGATCCGCAGAACCTGATCGAGAAAACCGACCATTGGACTTTTGCGCGGGATACCCGCTCGTCCGACCCGAACTGGCTGCTGGTCGCGACCGGCAGCGGCTGATCGCGCCCGATGGCTGAGCCGGCGCGGGTCGCGTTGTTGGTGACCTGCCTTGTCGATCTGTTTCGCCCGAGCATCGGCTTCGCCGCGGTGAAGCTGCTCGAGGATACCGGCTGTTCGGTCGAGGCGCCGCGCGCGCAAACCTGCTGCGGCCAGCCGGCCTATAATTCCGGCGACAAGGCGGACGCCAAGGCGATCGCCCGCAAGGTGATCGCCGCCTTTGCCGGCTACGACTACGTCGTCGTCCCGTCCGGCTCCTGCGCCGGGATGGTCAAGGTGCATTACCCCGAACTCTTCGCCGACGAGCCGGCGATGCGCGAAGCGGCCGAGGAGCTGGCGTCGCGAACCTGGGAGCTGACCGCGTTCCTGGTCGAGCGCCGCGACCTCGCGGCCGTCGTCGCGAGCTGCGCGCAGACCGTCACCTATCACGATGCCTGCTCGGGCCTGCGCGAGCTTGGGGTCAAGGCGCAGCCCCGCAAGCTGCTGGGCTCGGTCGCCGGATTGAAGCTCAACGAGCTGCCGGGCGCCGAGATCTGCTGCGGGTTCGGCGGCACCTTCGCGGTCAAGTACCCGGAAATCTCCGACAAGATGGCGTGCGACAAGATCGCCGATATCGAGGCGACCGGCGCGGATTGCGTACTCGCCGGCGATCTCGGCTGCCTCTTGCAGATCGCCGGCAAATTGTCGCGTGCGGGCAGCCGGGTCGAGGCGCGCCATGTCGCCGAGGTCCTCGCCGATATGACCGAGACCGTGCCGTCGATCGGCAAACCAGCAAGCAAGGCTTAGGCGATGTATCTTTTAGATCGCCTTTCCCGCGAGAGCGGGAACTCAGGGGCGAGCGATGTGTCGGTTGCCCTGGGCCCCCGCTTTCGCGGGGGTGACGAAGAAAAATTGATCGGCGGCGCTCGGAAAGCGCCCGGAAAATAGCAATGGAAGCGACGAGTCACGCTTTCGCCGACAACGCGCGCGCCGGGCTCGCCGACCCGGTGCTGCGCCGCGCGCTCGGCATGGCCGGCGCCGGTTTCCCGGCGCGCCGCGCCGAGGCGATCGCGCGGCTCCCCGAGTTCGAGGCGCTGCGCGACCAGGGGAAGGCGATCAAGGACCATACGATCGCCCATCTCGATTTTTATCTGGAGATCTATGAGAAGAACGTGACCGCGTCGGGCGGCGCCGTGCATTGGGCGCGCGATGCGGCCGAGGCGCGCGCGGCGGTGCTCGGCATCTGCCGCTCGGTCGGGGCGAAAATCGTCACCAAGGGCAAGTCGATGGTCGCCGAGGAGATCGCCCTCAACGAGCATCTCGAGGCCAACGGCATCACCCCGGTCGAAACCGATCTCGGCGAATACATCATCCAGCTGCGCCACGAGCCACCCAGCCACATCATCGCCCCGGCGATCCACCTGATGAAGGAACAGGTCGAAGAGACATTCCGCGCATCGCACACCGCGCTCGATCCCACCCGCCCGCTCAGCGAGGCGCCGCAGCTTTGCGCCGAGGCCCGCACGATGCTGCGCCCGCACTTCCTCGCCGCCGACGTCGGCATCACCGGCGCCAACTTCCTCGTCGCCGAGACCGGCTCCAGCATCATTGTCACCAACGAGGGCAACGGCGACCTGACGCAGACCTTGCCCAAGATTCATATCGTCGTCGCCAGCCTCGAAAAGATCGTGCCGACCCTGGAGGACGCCGCGACCTTGCTGCGCCTCCTGGCGCGCTCGGCGACGGGTCAGGAATTCTCGTCCTACACGACGATGTCGACCGGGCCGCGCCGGCCGGGCGATCTCGACGGGCCCGAGCAATATCACGTCGTGCTGATCGACAACGGCCGCTCGGCGCTCATCGGCGGCGAATTCCAGGACATGCTGCGCTGCCTGCGCTGCGCCGCTTGCCTCAACCATTGCCCAGTCTATACCGCGATAGGCGGGCATGCCTATGGCTGGGTCTATCCGGGGCCGATGGGCGCGGTGCTGACACCGGCGCTGATCGGCCTCGACGAGGCCGGCGACCTGCCCAACGCGTCGAGCTTCTGCGGGCGCTGCGAGAGCGTTTGCCCGGTCCGTATCCCGCTGCCGAAAATGATGCGGCACTGGCGCGAGCGGCAATTCGCCCAGGGCAAGGCGCCGGCGGTCTATCGCAACGGGCTGAAGCTCTGGGCCTGGGCCGCGCGGCGGCCGGCGCTCTACCACGAGCTGGTCGAATTGCAGGCCCGGCTGCTCGGTTGGCTCGGCGAAGGGCGGGGCAGGTTCCGCTCGCTGCCGCTCGCCGGCGACTGGACCAGGGCGCGCGACATGCCGGCGCCCGAGGGCCGCAGCTTTCATGCGCTGTGGGCCAAGCGGCAGCGCGCCGCCCGGCAAAAGATCGGACGATGACCGCGCGCGACGATGTCCTCGGCGGCATCCGCCGGGCGCTCGGCCGCGGCGCGCTCGCCGAAGGCGCCGCCGGCGAGCTTGACGCGCGCGTCGCGGCGCACCGCCGCAACCTGATCCCGGCGCGCGCGGCGGCGCTCGACCCGCCGGCGCGCGTCGATCTCTTTGTCGCGATGGCCGAGGCGGTGCAGACGACGGTCGCGCGTCTCGCCTCGGCCGCGGCGGTGCCGGGCGAGGTCGCGCGCTATCTCGCGGCCGAAAACCTGCCGGCCGAGCTGGCGATGGCGCCCGATCCGACCCTCGAGGCGCTGCCCTGGAATGAGCGGCCGCTGGTGCAGATCCGCCGCGGCGCGGCGACCGCGGGCGACGCGGTGTCGCTGACCCCGTGCCTCGCGGCGGTCGCCGAGACCGGCACCCTGATGCTGGTCTCCGGCGACCACACCCCGACGACGCTCAATTTCCTGCCGGACACGCACATCGTCGTGCTGCGCGCCGGCCAGGTGGTGGCGAGCTACGAGGATGGCTGGGATCTGTTGCGCCGGCGGCCGGGCGATGGCCCTGCCGCGCTGCCGCGCACGGTCAATTTTATCACCGGCCCCTCGCGCACCGGCGATATCGAGCAGAAGATCGAGCTGGGCGCGCACGGTCCGCGCCGCCTGCATGTGATCCTCGTCGACGATGCCGGCGAAAGCTGATCCCGACAGCGCGCTGTGGCGGCGCGCAATGCGGGGCGTCAAACAAATCGCCGCGCTGCCCGCCCCACCGGCGGTGAAATCCAGGCCCGTTCCGCGCGCCGAGCCTCACCCGGCGCCATTGACTCCGGCCCCGGCCCTGCCGCCGCTGGCGCTCGACCGTTTCGCCGGCATCGACCGCGCCAATGCCGAACGGCTGAAGCGCGGCAAGCACCGGGTCGAGGCCCGGCTCGACCTGCACGGCATGACGCAGGACGAGGCGCATCGCGCGCTCGGCGGGTTTATCCGGGCGGCCCGAGCCGACGGCAAGCGCTGCGTTCTCGTTATCACGGGGCGCGGTGCGCCAAAGGGACTGGATGGGCGCGCCGGCGTGCTGCGGGCGGCCGTGCCGCGCTGGCTCGACGAGCCGGAATTCCGCCCGCATTTGCTGGCGATCGCCTCCGCGCAGCCGCGGGATGGCGGCGCGGGGGCGCTTTACGTTATGCTGCGCCGCACGCGGGCCGGGTGAGCCGTCCCGCGACGGAGAATTTATGGCGAAAAACGGCGAGCTGAGGCTCGACATCGACCGGCTGCGCGCGGCGCGGGTGCTATGCATCGGCGATGTGATGCTCGATCACTACGTCTACGGCGAGGTCGACCGCGTCTCGCCCGAGGCGCCGGTCCCGGTGCTGGCGGTCGACAGCGAGACCCACAGCCTCGGCGGCGCCGGCAACGTGCTGCGCAATCTCGCCGCGCTCGGCGCCCAGATGTCGTTCGTCTCGGTGGTCGGCAACGACGATGCCGGGCGCGAGGTGCAGAACCTGCTGGCCGAGGTCGACGGCGCCGAGATCCACGTCCTGGTGCAGCCGCAGCGCAAGACGACGGTCAAGACCCGGTTCATCGCGCTCAACCAGCATTTGTTGCGGGCCGATTGGGAGAGCGCGTCGCCGCTCGGCCCCTATATCCGCGACGACCTGCTGCGGCTCGCCCGCGAGCTGGTGGCCAGCCACGACGTCGTCGTGCTTTCCGATTACGCCAAGGGCGTGCTGACCGACGGCGTCGCGCTCGAAATCATCAAGACCGCGCAGGAGGCCGGCGCGCGGGTCGTCGCCGAACCCAAAGGCGGCGACCACATCCGCTATCGCGGCGCCGACCTCCTGATGCCGAGCCGGCGCGAACTCGCCGAGGCGACCGGCATGCCCGCGGGAAACGAACGCGAGGTCGTCGCGGCGGCGCGCGCGCTGATCGAGAGGTGCGGTTTCGGCGCGGTCTTCGTCACCCTCGGCCGTGACGGGATGATCCTGGTCGAGCCAAGCAGCAGCGCCGCGTTCGAGACGATGGCGGCCGGCGACAGCTACGATCCCGGCGGCACCGAAGACGCCGCGGCGGCGGCGCTGGCGGCGGGACTCGGCGCCGGGCTGTCGGTGAGCGGGGCGGCGCAGCTCGCCGGTCTGGCGGTCGGCATCGTCGGCGCCAAGACCGGCACGGCGGTCGCCTCGGCCGGGGAATTGGCCGCCGCGCTGGCGAGCGAGGTGCGCTCAGAATGGGGCGAGGCCGGCCTGCGGATCGAGATGGCGTCGCAGCCGCGCCGCCGCCGCCAGCGCGAAGCGTAGGGTGACGGCGCGCCGGCGGCCGGGCGCCAAGGCAATCGGCTCGCCGTCGCGGATCAGGGACGCGGCGAAGGCGTCCGCCACCATGAGGCCACAATCCTCGGGGATTAGCGCTTGGGGGAAAGTGTTTGGAACAGCGAAATAGAAACGGTCGGCGAAATCGCGATACCCCGCCCATTTGCGGTCGGCGCGGAAATCGGCGACCGAGGTTTTGATCTCGACAACGATGAGATCGCCGCCGCGGCCGAGGGCGAGGATATCGGCACGCCGCCCATTGGCGAGCGGGAATTCGAGGAGGCTGGCATAGCCGAGCTGTTCAAGCGCGCGGCACACGCCGCGGGCGAGGAGCGCCGCGGCCAGCGCTTTATCGCTCGGCCGGCCGCCGGCGAAGAGGCCGGTTTCGCTGGTCATCTCGCACCCAGAGGAAGAGGCTTGTGCGTATGAGGTCAAGTAGAGCGTTGAGCGGGACCGGCTTCCTGCGCGAGGCGTGGAAGCTGGCCTTGCCATATTGGCGATCAGACGAGAAATGGAGCGCGATAGGCCTCGTTGTCGCGGTTGTCGCGCTCAATCTGGTCTCGGTTTGGATCAATGTCCGCCTCAATCTGTGGAACCGCGATTTCTACGACGCCTTGCAGCAGTACAATTGGTCGGAGTTCTGGCGCCAGTTCGGCATATTCGGCATGATCGCGGCCGGCTGGATCGGGGTCGCGGTCTATCAGCTCTATCTGCGGCAAATCCTGCACATCCGCTGGCGGCGCTGGCTGACCGAGCGTTCGCTCAAGGGGTGGCTCGGCAACCAGACCTATTACCGCATCCAGATCGACCAGTCGACGACCGACAACCCCGACCAGCGCATTGCCGACGACCTCGACAGCTTCGCCACGCTGAGCCTCAGCCTGTCGCTGGGGATGATGAACTCGGTGGTGACGCTGGTGTCGTTCCTGTTCATCCTGTGGCGTCTGTCGGGCGGACTGACGGTGCCGCTCTGGGGCGGCCACAGCTTCGACATCCCTGGATACCTGGTGTTTGCGGCGTTCATCTACGCCGCGATCGGCACCTGGTTCACGCATTGGATCGGCAAGCCGCTCGCCCGGTTGATGTTCAACCAGCAGCGCTTCGAGGCCGATTTCCGCTTCAGCCTGGTGCGGCTGCGCGAGCACGCCGAGAGCGTCGCGTTCTACGGCGGCGAGGCGCATGAATATGGCGTCTTCGACAGCCGCTTCGGCCGCATCGTCGCCAATTGGTGGGACATCATCCGCCGCCGCAAGCGGCTCACCTGGTTCACCGCCGGCTACCAGCAGGTCGCGCTTATATTTCCGTTCCTCGTCGCCGCGCCGGAATATTTCGCCAAGCGTATCCAATTGGGCGGGCTGATGCAGGTTGTCTCGGCCTTTGGCCAGGTGCAGGAATCGCTGTCGTTCATCGTCAGCAGTTACACCTCGATCGCCGAATACCAGGCGGTCGTCGAGCGCCTCGCGGGGTTCCAGGGCCGGATCGAGGCGATCGCCGCCTCGCGTGGCGAGGCGCACCCGATCACCATCGAGCGCGGCGGCTCCGGCGTCGAGGTCGGCGCGCTCGATCTCGACCTCCCGGACGGGGCGGCGCTGCAGCGCGACGTTGCGCTGCTGAGCGGCTCCGACAACCCGGTGCTGATCACCGGCCCGACCGGCTCGGGCAAGAGCACCGTGCTGCGCGCCATCGCCGGGCTGTGGCCGTTCGGGCGCGGCCGCGTCCGCCTCGCCGAGGGAACCGTGCTGTTCCTGCCGCAGCGGCCCTATCTGCCGCTCGGCACGCTCGCCGACGCGCTCAAGTATCCAGGCAACGTGCGGCCCGACCGCGCGACGATGGCGAACGCGCTGCGCGCGGTCGGGCTCGCGCATCTCGTCGATCGTCTCGACGACGAGAGCAACTGGGCGCAGCGCCTGTCGGGTGGCGAGCAGCAGCGGCTCGCCTTCGCGCGGGTGCTGCTGCTGCGGCCGTCGATCGTCTTTCTCGACGAGGCGACCTCGGCGCTCGACGAGGCGGGGGAGATGACGCTGTACCGGATGTTGCGCGACGCCGAGTGGCGGCCGACCATCGTCAGCGTCGGGCATCACAGCTCGCTAAAGCGGTTCCACAACGAAATTGTCGACCTGGCCCGCGACAAGGTGGCCGAGGCCGCGGCGAAATAGGGGATCGGACGGCATGAACGATGGCCCCGGGGACGGCCCGCGGGAGGACCCTAGGGAGGGCGACGATCCGCTGCGCGCGGTGCGCCTGCAAAAGCTCGAGGCGCTGCGCGAGTTGGGGGTCGACCCTTACCCGGTCGGTTTTGCCCGGAGCGACAATGCGGCGGCGCTCGACACGCGTTACGCGGCGCTGCCGGCGGGCGAGGAGACCGGCGACACAGTGCGCGTCGCGGGCCGCATCCGCGCGCTGCGCAACAGTGGCATGTTTATCGATTTGCACGACGCCTCGGGCAAGATCCAGGTGTTCAGCCACAAGGACTATCTGTCCACCGATGGGCTGGAGACGCTAAAGCTCCTCGATATCGGCGATTTGATCGGCATCGAAGGCCAGGTCCGGCGCACGCCGCGCGGCGAGCTGACGGTCAACGCGGCGGCGCTGACCATGCTCGCCAAGGCGCTGCGGCCGCTGCCCGAGAAGTATCACGGTCTCGCCGACATCGAGCTGCGCTATCGCCAGCGCTATGTCGATTTGATCATGAACCCGCGGAGCCGCGAAACGCTGCGGCGGCGCAGCCGGGTCGTCGCCGAGATGCGCGCGTGGCTTCTCGCGCGCGGCTATCTCGAAGTCGAAACGCCGATGCTGCACGCGATACAGGGCGGCGCCTCGGCAAAGCCGTTCGTGACCCACCACAACGCGCTCGACATCGACCTCTATTTGCGGATCGCGCCGGAGCTGCACCTGAAACAGCTGATCGTCGGCGGGCTGGCGGACGGAGTCTTCGAGATCAATCGATGCTTTCGCAACGAAGGCCTGTCGCCGCGCCACAACCCGGAATTCACCTCGCTCGAAATCTACGAGGCTTATGTCGACTACACGGCGATGATGAGCCTCACCGAAACCCTGCTCGCCCACCTGGCGGAAACGGTCACCGGCAGCACGACGATCGGCTATGGCGGCACGACGATCGACCTGGCCCCGCCCTGGCCGCGCCGCACGATGGCCGAGCTGGTCGAGGAGGCGACGGGCGTCGACTTTTTGGCTCTCGACACCGATTCGGCCCGCGAGAAGGCGAACTTGTTGGGCGCCGCGCTCGGCAAAGAGGCGCGCTGGGGCCACGCGCTCGAAGCGGCCTTCGCCGCCCGGGTCGAGGATTCGCTGCTGCGGCCGACGCATGTCACCGGCTTTCCGCGCGACATCTCGCCGTTAGCCAAAGCCGACCGCAACGATCCGCGCCTCGTCGAGCGGTTCGAGACCTATATCTACGGCTGGGAGGTCGCCAACGCGTTCTCCGAACTCAACGACCCGGTCGACCAGCGCCGTCGCTTCGAGGCGCAGATGCAGGCCCGCGATGCCGGCGACGAGGAGGCGCAGCCGCTCGACGAGGACTACGTCGCCGCGCTCGAATACGGGCTGCCGCCCTGCGGCGGGCTCGGCATCGGCATCGACCGGCTCGTCATGCTGCTGACCGACAGCCCGTCGATCCGCGACGTGATCGCCTTCCCGACGATGCGCCCGCGCTAGCGCCTCTTGGCGCGGCCTAGATGCACTTGACGGTCCAGATCGTCGTGATGTTCTGCTCTTGAAAATCAGCGCGGTCAGGGCCGCCTTTGTGCGCGTTCTCGTTGAGCTTCAAATACCCGCCGGGACAAAGCTGCCCCGCCAAGCGCCGGTTCGGCTCTTCCGCGCCGCCCGGGATCTCCGGGCTGACGATGCGATAGGTGCGTTCGCCGACCAGGCTGGCCTCGGACTGGTTTTGGCCGCAGCCGGCCAGCGCGACGGCTAGAATCAGCAACACGTAACGCATCCGCGGCATCGCGAAGATGATCGACATCCGCCAATTTACACCCTGGCGGCAGGCGGCGCCAGAAAAGCCCGGCAGGGTGTCTTTCTGCGGGTCCAGTCGCGAAAGCGTGTTTTGCCACGCAGCGCCTTGGGGGGTTAGCTGCATCGATCTTTCGCAGGGCGTGCCGACCGGCCATCGCTAGAACAGCGGGCCTCGCCCTCGGGAAAACGGGGAGGAGGAAGGCCATGTTGATCGGCCTCGCGCTCTCGAAGGGTTTAAAGCACGTCAAAATCGCGGCCGGACTCCTGCTTCTCGCCGGCTGCGTTCCGCCGCAGATGGCGGCGCTTCCCGCCGGGCCGGTCGCGCCGGGCCAGGCACGAATTTGGTTCTACCGGGTCTATGACCCGTCGCTCAGCCGCAACCTCGCGAATATCGATCTCAACGGAACGCGGGCGGTCAGCGTCTCGCCTGCCGGTCCGCCCCTCTTCCGCGACGTGCCGTCGGGCCATTACCGCATCGCGCCCGAAAGCACCGGGGTTGACATCAATCAAACCAGGGAGGTCGACCTTGCCGCCGGACAGGAGATCTACGTCAAAATCCTCGACGACCCGACGTGGCTGTCGAGCGGCGACATGACGGCGTTTCAGCGCGACACCTTCTACGCCTGGCTGATGCCGCCGGCGGTCGCGCGGGCGGAGATGCGGATGCCGATATAGGCCGGGCTCAGAAATTTTCGAGGCTCAGCACCTCGTCGTCGTAGTCATAGGCGAAAATCTCGGCGTGGCGGCCCCAGTTGATGAGGGTGTCGAGCACGCGCTCCGCCTCGTCCTCGGAGAGGTGGTCCTCGAGTTCGCGCAGAAACCGCGCGGCCGGCGCGCGGTGGCCGGGCCGCTCGTCGAGCACACGACGGATGTGGGCGGCGAGCGGGATGTGCTTCAGCACCGCATCGGCGAAGATTTGCTTGCGGGTTTGCATGTCGGCATCGGCGTACTGCCGCCCGGCGGCGGTCAGGTCGATGTCGCCGGCGCTGATATGCGCGAACCCGAGGAGCTGCAAGGCTTCGAGCAGCGGAAACAGCTCGTCGTCGTCGAGGCTCGCCTCGTCGGCGAGATGCGGCAGATCGGCATGGCCGTTGAACGGCGCTTCGGTAAGGCTGTCGATGAGGCCGGTGAGCTGCTGCACCGCGGCGTCGGGCAGGCGGTAGCCGACCCCGATCGATTCAGGCTTGGCGCCGCGGCGCCCGTCGCGGCCGGGAACCGTCGTCAGCAGGGTGTAGACCTGATCGACGATCTGGCGGAATTGCGGGCTTTCCGGCGTGCGCGGCTGGGTCAGCGAGATCGGGATTTCGGCGTTGATCCGGCCGGGATCGCTGCCGAAAATGAGGATGCGGTCGGCCATTTCGACCGCCTCTTCGATATTGTGGGAAACCATCAGGATGCCCTTGGTGGGTATCTTGCTCTCGCTCCACAGATCGAGCAGGTCGTTGCGCAGGGTCTCGGCGGTCAGCACGTCGAGCGCCGAGAACGGCTCGTCGAGCAGCAGGATGTCGGGGTTGACGACCAGCGCGCGGGCAAAGCCGACGCGCTGGCGCATCCCGCCCGACAGCTCCTTCGGATAGGCGTTTTCGAACCCGTCGAGACCGATCAGGTCGATCGCCGCGACCGCCTGGCGCCGCCGCTCGGCCGCCGTGACGCCCTGCGCCTCGAGACCCAGCTCGACATTGCCGAGCACGGTCAGCCACGGGAACAGCGCGAAGCTCTGGAACACCATCGCGACGCCATGCGCCGGTTCGAGCACCGGCCGCCCGCGATACTCGACCTGCCCGTCGCTCGCCGGAATGAGCCCCGCTAGGATGCGCAGAAAGGTCGATTTGCCGGACCCGGACTTGCCGAGGATCGCGACGATCTCGCCTTCGCCCAGGGTGAAATCGAGATGGTCGAGCACCAGTCGGCCGATATGGTCGGGCGTGCGGTAGGTCTTGCAGATAGCGGCGGCGCGCAGCAGCGGGGGCGAATTGGCGATCATCGCGACTCTTTATAACTCAATCCAGGCGCAATAACTCAATCCAGGCGCAGCCGCTCGGCGGCGAGGTTGTACAGCCGGCGCCACAGCAGCCGGTTGAAGGCGAGGACGTAGAGGCACAGCACCCCGATCCCCAAGGCGATGCGCGCGGCATCGCCGCTCGCGGTGTATTGCGCGATATAGGCGCCGAGCCCGGTCGCGGTCAGCGTCGTATCGCCCCATTGCACGATTTCGGCGACGATGCTCGCGTTCCACGACCCGCCGGCGGCGGTGACCGCCCCGGTCACATAGGCCGGGAAAATCGCCGGCAGCATGACCCGCCGCCACCACAACCACCGTCTGACGCCAAGATTGCTCGCCGCCAGCCGCAGCTCCGCCGGCAGCGAGACCGTCCCGCCGATCACGTTGAACAGGATGTACCACTGGGTCCCCAGGATCATCAGCGGGCTCAGCCAAATCTCCGGATTGAGCCGGAAGGCGAGGATCAGCACGACCGCGGCCGGAAAGAACAGGTTGGCCGGAAAGGCGGCGAGGAACTGCACGAACGGCTGGGCGCGGTCGGCGATGCGCGGGCGCAGCCCGATCCAGACCCCGATCGGAACCCAGATCAGCGAGGCCACGGCGATCAGCACCAGCACCCGCAGCGCGGTGATCGCGCCCAGCACAAAGGTCCAGCCGATCTCCGCGAGCGGCACTGTCTCGTGGATGAAGTGCACGATCCAGGCGATCGACGCCAGGGTCAGCAGCAGCAGCGCGAGGTCGAACGTCCGCTCCCATCCCGCCGCGGGAGCGGACGCGCGTCGCGCGATCCTGGCGCCGCCGCCCCAGCTGCGGCCGAGCCGCGTCAACGCGCCGTCAACCCCGCGGTTGACCGTCAGCACCGCCGATTGCACCAGGTCGAAGAACTGCGCGCGCTGCATGACGATGAGGAACCAGGGCCGGACATTGTCTTCGTCGCCGACCGGGTCGCCCTTGAATTTCTGCGACCAGGCAAGCAGCGGGCGGAACAAGAGCTGGTCGTAGAGGATGATGACGACCAGCATGACCAGCACCGCGTAGCCGATGGCGCCGAGGTTGCGGTCGTTGATCGCGGTGGCGATGTAGGAGCCGATGCCGGGCAGCATGATCGACTGGCCGGAGACGGTGATCGCCTCGGAGGCGACGACGAAGAACCAGCCGCCCGACACCGACATCATCATGTTCCACACCAGCGCCGGGATGCCGTGCGGCACTTCGAGCCGCCAAAAGCGCTGCCAGCTCGACAAATGGTACATCCGCGCCGCCTCGATCAGCTCGGCGGGCACGGTGCGCAGCGACTGGTAGAGGCTGAACGTCATGTTCCACGCCTGCGACGTAAAGATCGCGAAGATCGCCGCGCATTCGACGCCGAGCAGGCGTCCTGGGAACAGCGCGATGAACCCGGTCACGGTGATCGACAGGAAGCCGAGGATCGGCACCGATTGCAGGATGTCGAGGACCGGGATCAGGATCTTTTCGGCCGCCCGGCTCTTCGCCGCCAGCGCGGCGTAGCCGAGGCTGAAAATGAGCGAGGCGACGAGCGCCGTGGCCATGCGCAGCACCGTGCGCAGCGCGTATTCCGGCAGCCGCCACGGATCGAGGCTGATCGGCAGCGTGTCGCCAACATGGTAATGCGCGCCCATGGCCATGCCGCCCCAGGCGATCAGCGCCAGGACGCCAAAGACCAGCGGCAGGGCGATCAGGTCCCAGTAATTAGGGCGCAGCCGCGAGGGCCAGGCGATGAGGGGAAGACCCCAACGCTGTTCCATGACCTCTCGTCGCCAAAGGGTTGCGGCAGGGTTGCGCTCGGCGCGGCTACCTCTACCCTAGAGCGGCGGCGGCGGCGAGCGGCGAATTGCCCATTATCGGCGGCTCGCGTGACGGGATTGCGTCGCGGCATGAAACGGCGATGATGACGGCGATGGCCCTTCTCGATCTCGCGCGGCTGCGCGACAGCCCGCTGCGCCGCGACCCGTTCGATTTTGTCGTCGTCGAGGATTTCCTCGCGCGGGACAGCCTCCCGGCGCTCGTCGAGGATTTTCCGGCGCTCGCCGGCCATGGCAGCTATCCGCTCTCGATGCTGGGGTGCGGCCCGCTCTTCGCGCGCCTGGCGCAGGAGCTCGAAGGCGGCGAGATGCGGGACGCGATCGCGGAGAAATTCGATCTCGACCTCAGCGGTCGCCCGACGATGATTACGCTGCGCGGCTACAGCGACGGCAAGGATGGCGGCATTCACACCGATTCGGCGACAAAGCTCATCACCGTGCTGATCTACATGAACCCGCAATGGCCGGAGGAAGCCGGGCGGCTGCGTCTGCTGCGCGGCCCCGACGACCTTTCCGACTGCGCCGCCGAGGTGCCGCCGCTCGCCGGCACGCTGGTCGCATTTCGCCGCAGCGCCAGATCATTTCACGGCCATCGGCCGCATGTTGGCCAACGCCGCTCGATCCAGCTCAACTGGGTGACGGACGCCGGCGTGGTGCGCCGCGAACTCGGCCGGCACGTCTGGTCGGCGCGGTTGAAGGCGCTCAATCCGTTCCGCCGCTCGTGATGGAGATTGGCAAACCCGATGGCGGCGGCTAACTTGTCGGCGATCCGTACCGGACGTAAGTGCGAAATGCGAGAGCGATCCTGGAAATTCCCGGCGCAGCGAGGGGTGGCGGCCGGAGCCATCGCCATGGCGGTGCTGTGCGCTGCCGGCCTGGCCGGCGCGCAGACCGCGCCGGTGCAGCCGATGGGTACGACGTTCGGCTTCGCTCCCTTGCCGCCAAACCCGAACGCCACGCCCGGCCAGATCATCGATGAGGTCAAGGCCGGGGTGCTGGCGCACGATGTCGGCTTTCTCGGCCACCACATCGAGCATGGGCCGGACGTCAACCTTGAAATGCTGTTCACCTCGCCGGATTTTCTGTCGATCATCGGGTCGCCGCGGCCGCATATCGGCGGCGACATCAACACCGCCGGCGCCACGAGCGACGGTTTTTTTGGGCTGACCTGGGGCATTTCGCTGATCCAGAACCTATTCCAGCCCGACGATTACGTTTTTGCCACGGGGAGCCTCGGCGGGGCTGTGCACGACGGCTACGAGCTGAGCGCGCCGGATGGGCACAAGCGGTTGGGCTCGCCCGTGCTGTTCCGCGAAAGCGCGGAAATCGGCTACCAAATAACGCCGACGATCAGCGTGTCTGCCATCCTCGACCATATTTCCAACGCCAATCTGGCGCCGCGCAACGCGGGCATAACCAGTGCGGGCGCCCGCGTCGGCGTCAAGTTCTAACTTTTCTCTGGTATCGCACTGGTTTCGGGTATCGCGCTGGGCGGCCTTGACCGTCGTCGTGGCTCCGCGGGGCCTCTCAGCCTCAAAAAATCAGGATCAAGGACGCAAGGGGCGGTGTTGCAAAGAGGCAACGCTGCGCTGAAAACGTCACTTTTCGCGTAACCCGCGCTTAAAGGCGCTGGCGCGCACTATCATCACACAATATCATAGAGCAAGAGGGACCGGTGCCCTCGCTTGTTGTTACGGGCAACCTGAGATTGGGGGAGCTATGAGAGTCAATCGGAAATTCGGCGCCATCGCGGCGCTGGGCGGCACCACGGCGGCCTTGGCGATGTTGACCGGACTTGCCGGCGCCCACGCCGGCGAGCTGCAGGTCAACCAGCAGCTCCTCAATACCCGCATCGACCAGCTCGCCGCGGTCGGCCAGCAGCCCGGCGCCGGCGCGGTGTTCTCGGTCGACCAGAACGCGGCGGCGGGCGCGGCGGTCACCGCCGGCAGCTTCCCGCGCTCGATTCTCATCCCTGGCACCGACACCTCGCTCAAGATCTACGGCCAGATCACCGAGGTCGTCGACTATTTCATGTCGGGCGGCGGCGTGGCGGTCAACACCAGCCCGTCGAACACCACGGTCGGCGACAACGGTTTCGCGCAGAATACGCCGCTGCACGGCAGCATCGCGGCGGCGCGCGGCGGCGGCGTCTTTCAGCAGACCCCGCGCGAATCGAAGATCGGCTTCGAGACCCGCACGCCGACCCCGCTCGGCGAGGCGCGCACCGTGTTGGAATGGGACTGGACCGAAGCCGGCTCGTTCGTGCCGGGCGGCGGCGACCCGACCTCGGTGTCGGATAATTTGGCTCCCCGCTTGCGCTACGCCTACGGCACGTTGGGCGGCCTGCTGGCCGGTCAGGCGACCTCGAACTTCTCCGACCCCGACGCCAACGGCGAAACCCTCGACTTCGGCGGCAATGTCGGCGAGCCGGGCCGCGTCCGCATCCCGCAGATCCGCTACACGATGCCGGCCTGGTGGGGCGCCTCGTTCTCGGTCTCGGCCGAGCAGCCCGAGACGATCATCAACACCCCGGTCGGGCTCGAGGCGAACGACGCCGGGGTCATCCCGACGGCGACCACGACCTGCACCGTCGCCGCGCTCGCCACCGCGACGACCTGCGCCACGGCGCTGCTGACCAGCGGCCAACTGCCGCTCAACGTCGCCAAGGCCACCGCGCCCGACTTCACCGCGGCGTACTACATCCCGCAGCCTTGGGGCCACATCGACTTCTCCGGGGTGATCCGCCCCGGTCTCGACGTCACCGACGGCCACTTCTTCGCCAAGCAGTACATCGGCTACGGCGGCCATATCGGTCTCGACTTCAAGCCGGGCTGGTTCGGCTGGGTGAAGGACGATTTCATCCTGCACTTCGAGGGTGGCGACACGGTCGGGCCGTTCGTCAACGCCAGCACCAATTTCGACCTGGCGACGAACTATGGCGCGGCCGGCGGCTACGGCTCGTTCGGCGGCCCGACCACGGCGGCCGCGGCGGCGGCGGTGATCTTCAAGCCGACGCAGGAGATGGGCGGCGAGATCGGCTACCAGCATTGGTGGCTGCCCAATCTGCGCAGCAACCTCAATGGCGGCTTCAACGCGCATTACGGCATCCCGGTCAAGCTGGTCGGCGCGGCGCAGGCCGCCTCGATCAACAAGGAGCTGTTGACGGCGCACGCCAATTTGATCTGGAGCCCGGTGTCGAACGTCGATATCGGCCTCGAATACGTGTGGAGCCAGCGCACCGTGCTGAACAACTCGACCGGCACGCAGAACGTGCTGATCAGCAAGTTCGCGTTCCGCTTCTAGCCGACCCGCTCATCCGAGCGACAGGAAACCCGCCGGCAGGGCCGGCGGGTTTTTCTGTTCCTGAGGGCGTCATGCACGCCATCGGCATTGGCATCGCCACAGGCCTCGGTGTACATCGGGACGATCGCGCAGGGAGGCGGTCGCGGTGGCAACATTCTTTTACGATCCGGCCGAGACGCGAGACCCGGGCGAGCGCGAGGCGATGCTGATGGCCGCGCTGCCGCGGGTTATCGCGGCGGCGCAGCGCGACGCGCCGGCTTATCGCGAGCGCCTGGCCGGCCTCGACGCCGGCTCGATCGCCAGCCGCGCCGCCCTCGCCGAATTGCCGCTGACGCGAAAATCCGAACTCATCGAGGTGCAGCGGCAAAACCCGCCGTTCGGCGGGTTCACCACCATAGCGACCGGAGCGGTCGCGCGGATCTTCGCCTCGCCGGGCCCGATCTACGAGATCGAGGCGCGCCGCCCCGATTTCTTTCGCATGGCGCGGGCGCTTTACGCCGCGGGCATCCGCGCCGGCGACCTCATCCACAACACGTTCTCCTATCACCTGACGCCGGCCGGGGCGATGCTCGAAAGCGCGGCTTTGGCGCTCGGCTGCCCGGTGATCCCGGCGGGCACCGGTCAGACCGAGCAGCAGTTGAGGACGATCGCCGACCTGCGCCCAGTGGCTTATGTCGGCACGCCGTCCTTTCTGAAGATCCTCATCGACCGCGCGGCGGAGACCGGCAGCGACGCCGGCTCGCTGACCAAGGCGCTGGTCGGGGCGGAGGCTTTCCCCGCCGCCTTGCGCAAAGAATTCCGCGCCCAGGGGATTGCCGCGCTGCAATGCTACGGCACCGCCGATCTCGGCCTCATCGCCTACGAGACGACGGCGCCCGACGGCAGCCTTTGCGACGGCATGGTGATCGACGAGGCGATCGTCCTCGAGCTGGTCGAACCCGGTAGCGGCATTCCGGTCGCGCCAGGCGAAATCGGCGAGGTCGTCGTCACCACGCTGACGCCGGAATATCCGCTGATCCGCTTCGCGACCGGCGATCTGTCGGCGCTGCTCCCCGAACCAAGTCCGTGCGGGCGCACCAACCAGCGCCTCAAAGGCTGGCTCGGCCGGGCCGATCAATCGGCCAAGGTGCGCGGCATGTTCGTCCACCCGCTGCAAATCGTCGACATCGTCCGTCGGCATCCCTCGGTGCGGCGCGCGCGGCTCGTCATCGAGCGGCCGCAAAGCGCCGATGCGATGGTCTTGTTGATCGAGACCGAGGCGCCGGGCGACGCCGCTGCGATTGCCGCGACGGCACAGGCCGTAACCAAGCTGCGCGCCGAAATCCGCTGCGTCGCCGCCGGGAGCCTGCCGGACGACGGCAAGCTGATCGAAGATCGCCGGCCGATCGGCTAGCCGCGGCGGTCCGCGGCAGTCATCAAAACGCCCAAATTTGTTCAACGCAGCGACGCAATTGGGGGACAGTATCCTATGCGTAAGGCGATCCCTTACAGGTTTGTCCCCCAAACCTTGGATCCGACCGATCGTTTCGGACGGGAGCCACGCGGCTTCGGAACTTCCGTTCCGGAGCCGCTTTTTTTGCCCGGATTTGGCCGGTGATGGCCGCCGCGGATGATTGCGACCTGGTCGCCGCGGATGTTGCCTGCCGGCGCGGCGGGCGGCTGGTCTTCGAAGGGCTGGCCTTCGCGCTGCCGCCGGGCGGCGCGCTGGTGTTGACCGGCGCCAACGGCAGCGGCAAGTCGAGCCTGTTGCGCCTGCTGGCGACATTGCTCGCGCCGGCGGCCGGCCGGGTGTCCTGGGGCGGGAAGCCGGTCGCCGGCGACCCCGCGGGCTACCGTGCGCAACTGCACTATGTCGGCCATCTCGACGCGATCAAGCCGGCGCTCGGGGTCGGCGAGACGCTGTCCTTCTGGGCCGCGATGCGTAGTGTGGCGCGCCCGGCGACCGATGCCGCGCTCGCCGCTTTCGGCCTTGCGGCGTTGGCCGATTTTCCCTGCCGCTGGTTGTCGGCGGGCCAGCGGCGGCGCCTGGCGCTGGCCCGGCTGGTCGCGGCGCCGGCGCCGCTCTGGCTGCTCGACGAGCCGACCGCCTCACTCGACGCCGATGGCGAGGCGCGGCTCACCGCGGCGATCGCCGCGCACCGCGCCGCCGGCGGCCGGGTCGCGGTCGCGACGCACCAATCGATGGCGCTTCCCGGGGCGACAAGATTGGCGCTGGAGGATTTTGCCCCGGCGGCATCCGACGCGGCGGGCGATCCGCTCGCCAATTTCTGACGCATGGGCGCGTATCTCGGCCTGTTTCGCCGCGAGTTGCTGCTCGCCGTTCGCCAGGGCGGCGAGATCGGCCTGGCGCTGGGCTTTTTCGTGCTGGCGGTGGTGCTGTTTCCGCTCGGGGTCGGGCCGGAGGCCGAGATGCTGCGGCGGATCGGCGCCGGCATCATCTGGGTCGCCGCGCTGCTCGCCGCGGTGTTGAGCCTCGACCGGCTGTTCGCCGCCGACCACGCCGACGGCAATCTCGATCTTCTGGCGCTGTCGGCGATGCCGCTCGAAGGCGTTGTCCTCGCCAAATGCGCCGCGCACTGGGTGACGACCGGCCTGCCGCTCACCCTGATCAGCCCATTTCTCGGCGAGCTGGTCGACCTCGATTCGGCCGCCCTGCCGCTGCTGGCGCTCGGTCTGTTGATTGGAACCCCGGCGTTGAGCCTGTTGGGCGCGATCGCCGCCGCGCTGACGCTTGGCGCGCGACGGCCGGGGGTCTTATCCTCGCTGGTCGTGCTGCCGCTCTATCTTCCCGTGCTGATTTTCGGCGCTGGCGCGGTCGAGGCCGGAATTGCCGGCACCGGCGCGCGTCCCCATTTACTGCTGCTCGGCGCGCTGACCCTGGCGGCCCTGCCGCTCGCCCCGCTCGCCGCCGCCGCGGCATTGCGCCAGGCGCTCGATTAGCGGCGAATTGGGGTAGACTGCGCGCGATGCTCACCTATCTCGCCAATCCCGCGCGCTTCATGCGAGCGAGCGCCGCCGTGCTGCCGTATCTCGGCGCCGCGACCATCACGGTCTTGGCGGCCGGCCTTTATCTCGCGCTGATCGTCGCGCCCCCCGATTACCAGCAGGGCGAGAGCGTCAGGATCATGTTCGTCCATGTCCCGGCGGCGATCCTGGCGGAGGGCGTCTACTATGTTATCGCGGCGGCGAGCTTTGTCGCGCTGGTATGGCGCCACCCGCTGGCCGATGTCGGGGCTCAGGCGGCGGCGCCGCTGGGCGCGGCCTTCACGCTTGTGTGCCTCGTCACCGGGTCGCTGTGGGGCCGGCCGATGTGGGGCGCCTGGTGGGTGTGGGACGCGCGGCTGACCTCGGTGCTGGTGCTGTTTTTTCTCTATCTCGGCTACATCGCGCTGGTGAACGCATTCGACGATCCGGGGCGCGGGGCGCGCGCCGGCGCGGTGCTGGCGCTGGTCGGCGTCGTCGACCTGCCGATCATCAAGTTCTCGGTCAATTGGTGGAATACGCTGCATCAGCCGGCGAGCATCCTGCGCCTGGGCGGGCCGGCGATCGACGCCTCGATGCTGGTGCCGCTGCTCATCATGGCGGCGGGTTTCGCGCTGCTGTTCGCGACCCTGCTGCTGCTGCGCATGCGCACCGCCTTGAACGAGCGCAAGGCGCGCGCCCTGCGCCTGGCCGCGCCGGAGCGGCGCGCCGCCGCACCCACCGACGCAACCCCGGCGTTGCGGTGAGAGGGCAGCGATGAGCTTCACGAGTTGGATCGAGATGGGCGGCTACGCGGCTTTTGTCTGGCCGGCTTATGGCGTCGCGCTCGCGGTTCTAGGCGGCATCGCGGCGCTATCGTGGTGGCGCTATCGCGGCAGCGTCCGCGAACTCGACCGCCTCCAGCGTTCTTCCGCCCGGCGATGACGCGCAAGCGCAAGCGGCTCGCGATCGCCGTCTGCGGTCTCGTCGCGCTGGGCGGCGCGACGGCGATGGTCTTGGCCGCGTTCCGCGACAATCTCGTCTTTTTCTACAGCCCGAGCGAACTCGCGGCGCGCCCGTCGATCGCCGGCGGTCGGATCCGCATTGGCGGCTTGGTCGAGAACCAGAGCCTCGCGCACGAAGACGGCAGCCATATCTCGTTCCGCGTGACAGACGGCAAGACCGATATCGGGGTCAATTACGACGGCATTCTCCCCGATCTCTTTCGCGAAGGGCAGGGCGTCGTCGCCGAGGGGCGGCTCCGGGACGGGGTCTTTGTCGCCAGCACGGTGCTCGCCAAGCACGACGAAAAGTACATGCCTCCGGAAGTTGCCGCGGCGCTCAAGAAAAGCGGTCATTGGCAGGAAGGCGGCGACCCGGGCGCGCTGGCCGGCCCGCCGCCCGCGCATTTCCGCTAGCGTCAGGCTCCGGGTTCGCCCTCGGCCGGCCGCGAATTCAGATCGGCATTGGCCGACAGACAGCCGGGCAGGTCGCTCCACCCGTAGGCCGAAGCCGGAACCTGCGTCCCGTTGAACGGCAAGAGCCTGCGCCGCACTTCCCTGCCGCCGAGGCGCTGATAAAAGAACCGCGCCGGGTTCTCGCGCAGCACCCAGATCACCGCCGCCTTGTGGCCCTGGGCGACGAGCTGGGCGAACATCGCCAGCAGCAGCCGGCGGCCGATCCCCCGGTTCTGCCAATCGGGAGCGACATAGAGGGTGAAGACCTCGCCCGAGAAGCCGGGCTCGCCGCGGCACGCGCCGCAACTGCCAAAGCCGACGATGTCGCCGGCGCCGTCCACCGCGACATGCACCTCGCGCGGCGCGCGGCCGATGACGTTGGCCCAGCCGGTCTCGCGCCGCGCCGCCGACAAGCCGGCAAGATAGGGCGTCCCGAGAATGCCGGCATAGGTCGCCTGCCACGTCTCGACATCGAGCCGGGCAATGGGCGCGGCATCCTCGGGACGGGCGGCGCGGATGGTGATCTCGTCCATCGCCGACCATTGTGCCTGGTTTTGGCGCCGCTGGGGAGGGTCGCCATCGGACATTGGCGCGGTGGCAATGACGGCCCGCGGCGACTATCTTCCCCGGATGAGGACAATCCGCTTGCTGTTTATCGGCTTGGCTTGCGCTTGCCTGCTGCCCGGCCCATCGGTCTTCGCGGCGAAAAAGCCGAAGAGCAAGCCGGCGCCGGCCGCGGCGGCACCGCTGGCGTTCGATCCCGGCCCCGCGAAATCCCTCGGCAGCGCCGGGTCGTGGACCGCCTACCTGGCGCAGAACAAATCGGGCAAGGTCTGCTACCTCGTCGGCCAGCCGGAGAAGGCCGAGCCGCCGGCCGCAAAGGGCAAGTCGGCGATGGCGATGGTGACGCACCGCACCCAGGACAACGTCAGCAACGTCGTGAGCTTCGACATCGGCGTGGCGCTGAACGAGGATGCCGATGTGACGCTCGATGTCGGCGGTGGCAGGTTCGCGTTGTTTGCCAAGGACGAAACCGCCTGGGCGGCGACCGCGGAACTCGACAAGGCGATCGTGGCCGCGCTCGCCAAGGAAAAGCGGGTCGTCATCAACGCCACACTGAAAAAAGGACATACGGCGAGAGATACCTACGCGCTCGGCGGCTTCGCCAAGGCGCTGGCGCTGATCGACAAAGCCTGCGACGTTAGGCGTTGAAATTGAATATCGATATCGAAAGGCGCGATCTTGTCGGGCTCGGCCGGGCCGAGTTGGCGGCCGCGCTGGACGATTTTGGCGCCCAACCGTTTCGTGTCCGTCAGCTTTGGCACTGGATCTATTATCGCGGCGTCACCGATTTCGCCCAGATGACCAATCTGGCCAAAGGGTTTCGCGAGCAGCTCGCCGAGCGCTACATCCTCGGCCGGCCCGCGGTCGCCGCCGCGCAGGTCTCTCGCGACGGCACGCGCAAATGGCTGCTGCGCTTCGCCGACGGGCAAGAGGTCGAGACCGTTCACATCCCGGAGGAGGACCGCGGCACGCTGTGCGTCTCGTCGCAGGTCGGCTGCACCCTCACCTGCCGCTTCTGCCATACCGGCACCCAGCGTCTGGTGCGCAACCTCGGCGCCGCCGAGATCGTCGGCCAAATCATGCTGGCGCGCGACGCCCTCGGCGAGTGGCCGTCACCGCTAAAGGGATCCGGGCAAGACCGGCTGCTCACCAACATCGTGCTGATGGGGATGGGCGAGCCGCTCTACAATTTCGACAATGTCGCCGCCGCGCTGAAGACCGTCATGGACCCCGAGGGGCTGGCGATCTCGCGGCGCAAGATCACACTGTCGACCGCCGGCGTGGCGCCGATGATCGCGCGCTGCGGATCGGAGATCGGCGTCAACCTGGCGATCTCGCTGCATGCGGTCAGCGACGAGGTTCGCGACGTGCTGGTGCCGCTCAACAAGAAATACCCGATCGCCGAATTGCTAGGCGCCTGCCGCGCCTATCCGGGGTCGAGCAATGCGCGGCGCATCACCTTCGAATACGTGATGCTGCAGGGCGTCAACGACAGCCCGGCCGAGGCGCGCGAACTGGTGCGGCTGCTGAACGGCGTCCCCGCCAAGGTCAATCTGATCCCGTTCAACCCGTGGCCCGGCGCGCCCTACGAATGCTCGACCGAGGCGGCGATCGCAGCGTTCTCCGACATCGTCTTCGCCGCCGGCTACTCGGCGCCGGTGCGCCTGCCGCGCGGGCGCGACATCCTCGCCGCCTGCGGCCAGTTGAAATCGGCGAGCATCAGAGCGGGACGCGGCCGGCGCATCGCGGAAACAGCCGCCGGCTAGCGTTTGTAATATGCGCTGGCGCCAGCTACCGCTTCCGCCAGGCGAACGAGTAGGTGCAATTATGCCCGGTGGTTAATCCGGCGGTCGCGTTTCCGCTTTGGTCGATTTTTCCGGTCATCACCGTACCCAATGTGCTGTGCAGGTTCAGGGTGCCCTGGGCATTGACGGTCCCTTGGAACACGGCTTGTCCCTGGGCGGTTTTCGCACTGCCTCCGGAAATCGTCAGCGGCCCGGGAACCGGCGACGAAGCCGCGCATGAATGGCCGCTGCCGCTAGCCGTCAGCGACACGCCGCCGTAGGTCCCATCGAAACCGGTGGCTGCCTGCGCCCATGCGCCGATCGGCGCGGTGACCGCCATTGCCGAGGCCGTGAGGGCTATGCGAAACAGCAATCGCATGATTTTCTCCCGTGTTCGGCGATGACGTTGATAAAGACGAGCGGGTTTGACAAGGGAAAAGCGATGGCCGATACGACAAAGCCGGGCGCGGTGAAGAAGGTGGTGCTCGCCTATTCGGGCGGGCTCGACACCTCGGTCATCCTCAAATGGCTGCAGGAGACCTATCGCTGCGAGGTCGTGACCTTCACCGCCGATCTCGGACAGGGCGAGGAGCTCGAGCCGGCGCGGGCGAAGGCCGAACTGATGGGGGTCAAGAGCATCTTCATCGACGATCTGCGCGAGGAGTTCGTGCGCGATTTCGTCTTTCCGATGTTCCGCGCCAACGCCCTCTACGAGGGCCAGTACCTGCTGGGAACCTCGATCGCCCGGCCGCTGATCGCCAAGCGCCAGATCGAGATTGCCCGCCAGACCGGCGCCGACGCGGTCGCCCACGGCGCCACCGGCAAGGGCAACGACCAGGTGCGCTTCGAGCTTGCCTATTACGCGCTGCAGCCGGACATCAAGGTCATCGCGCCGTGGCGCGAATGGGACCTGACCTCGCGCTCCCGGCTCCTCGACTACGCCGAGAAGCACCAGATCCCGATCGCCAAGGACAAGCGCGGCGAGGCGCCGTTTTCGGTCGACGCCAACCTCCTGCACATCTCGGCCGAGGGCAAGGTGCTGGAAGACCCGTGGAGCGAGCCCGAGGAATATGTCTACAGCCGCACCGTCGCCCCCGAGAAAGCCCCCGACCAGCCGGAATATGTCGAGATCGACTTCAAGGCTGGCGATGCTATAGCTATCGATAGTAAAGCATTATCGCCGGCTGCGTTGCTGACCCGGCTCAACGAACTGGGCGGCGCGCATGGCATCGGCCGGCTCGACCTGGTCGAGAACCGCTTTGTCGGCATGAAGTCGCGCGGCGTGTACGAGACCCCGGGCGGCACCATCCTGCAGGCGGCGCATCGCGGCATCGAGAGCCTCTGCCTCGATCGCGGCGCGATGCACCTCAAGGACGAGCTGATGCCGCGCTACGCCGAACTCATCTACAACGGATTCTGGTTCTCGCCGGAACGCGAGATGCTGCAGGCGCTGATCGACAAGAGCCAGGAAAAGGTCGAGGGCCGCGTGCGGTTGAAGCTCTACAAGGGTTCAGTGCGGGTCGTCGGCCGGCAATCGCCCAACAGCCTCTACAGCCAGGCCCACGTCACCTTCGAGGAAGACGCGGTCTACGACCAGCGCGACGCCGAGGGTTTCATCAAGCTAAACGCGCTGCGTCTGCGGCTGGCGGCGCGGCAGGGTAGGACGTAGCGGTTATTCGGCGGCGTCGCGAACGCTGACGACGAGGCGCTTGCCGATCGCGCGCAGCGCCTGCTCGATTTGCTCGATATTCGAGCGGTGGCGCAAATCAAATATCCGGTCGACCTGCGGCGCATGCCAGCCCAAGCGACGGCCTAGCTCGGCTTTGGTCATGCCGGCGGCGCGAGCTGCTCTATAAAGCTCAGCCTTGGAGATCGTGAGCGGCGGCAGGCTCGCCACAAACGCCCATGGGACGCAGATGGCGCCGGAATTTCGTCATGGTGTGCGATCCGCGCCGCGAGAGCCTCCTCGATAGCATCCGCCGCATGCCGCATCGCGTCGGCTTCATTGTCGCCAAATGTCGTCACCTCAGGCAGGTCGGGGCAGGTAACAAGCAGAGTTCCGTTGTCGTCATGTTCGATCTTGATCGGATACATCGCGAAGACCTCATTCAAGACCAAGGTCCTTCTTGATCTTGTTGATCAAACCGGTGCCGAGCTCTTTGCGGCCGCCATGCATCGGCAGCTGCGCGCCGATCTTCCCGAACCACGGTAACATGGCCGCCGCCGCCCTTGTAGTTCTCGAAGGTGCAGCCGTGGCGCGCCAGCCAGCGGCGAAACTCGCGCGCCGTCATTGCATGAAGATAATCACGCGTCCCAGCGACACAACATAAATGTTGTCCGTCAGTTCAGCTTCTTCTGCGCCTCGAGCCAGCCGAGCATGATCTTGTTGAAGGCGTCCGGCGCCTCGACATTGGGGAAATGCCGCATCCCGGCGATCTCCTCGTAGCGGCCGCCGGGGACGAGGCCGGCGAGCTTCCTGTTCTCCGGCGCCGGGGTACCGGCGTCGTGCTCGCCGCACACCACCAGCACCGGCAGGCGGATCGACGGCAGTCGCGGGACAAAGTCGAAATTCATGATCGCCGCCGCGCAGCCGAGATAGCCCGGCGCGCTGGTGCCGAGGATCGTGTCCTCGATCTGCTTCCAGCGGCCGGGATTGCTTGTCTTGAAGACCGGGGTCAGGTAGCGGTCCATCGAGGCGTCGACGAGCGGCGCCAATGAATTCGCCTCGCGCACCGCTTTGACGCGCGGGCCCCAGATTTCAGCCGCGCCGGGCGGGCTCGCCGGCAGCGTGTCGCACCACAGGACGGAAATGAGCTTCTGCGGATGCTCGAGCGCGAAGGCCTGGCCGAGCATTCCGCCGATCGACAGGCCGATGTAATGGACGCGCGGGATCGCCAGCCCGTCGAGCACCAGCGCCACGTCGCCGGCGAGGTCCGGCATCGTGTAGTCGCCGGCGACCGGGTCGCTGCCGCCATGCCCGCGCATGTCGATGCGCAGCACCCGGAACCCGGCTTGCAGCAGCGCCGGCACCTGCTCGGCCCAGCTCCCGCCGTCGGAGGCGAGCGAATGGGTGATGCAGACCGTCGCCGCGCTCTCGGGGCCGACGAGGTCGTAGGCGATCGAGCGTCCCGTCAACGGCAGAAGCATAGGTGCCTCCTGGCTTAGGGTTAATCAGTCCGGCGAATTTGAGCGCGTCCTCCGCGCTTAAGGAACATATCCGAGCAAAAAGGGGGCAATATCGACGGTAATTAATATGTCCAGGAAATAGAGGAGCAGCATCAGGATAACCGGCGAGATATCAAGACCGCCGAAATTCGGGAGCATCGAGCGAATTGGACGCAAGGCGGGTTCGGTAATCCGGTAAAGAAAATCGCCGATCAGCGAAACGGTGCGGTTGTAGCGATTGATGACACCGAACGCGAGGAGCCAACTCAGGATCGCCTGAGCGATCAGAAGATAGATGTAGAGCCAGATGACGGTATGAATGAGCCACAGTAGGGCGTGCATCAGGTAGCCTATCGAGCAGCGAGATGGGCGCGACGGTAGCCGCAGCACTGCCGATCCGCAAGCGCCGCCGCCCGCCGCGCCGCCGGAGGTTTCGCCAGTGTTTCTGCGGTAAAGCAATTGCTTGGGATGTGGCGGGGGCGCGCTTGACAGCCTCCGGCCCCTTCCCCATAGTCCGGCCCGCCCGGCGCCGGGCCAGCGGCGCGGATTCGGGCGAATCGGGGCCGTAGCTCAGCTGGGAGAGCGCCGCGTTCGCAATGCGGAGGTCAGGGGTTCGATCCCCCTCGGCTCCACCAAAACTCCGAGTAAAATAGACATATTTTTACAGCACGTTAGGAAGCCAGCGGCTGTTGGCGACGAATAATAGGTTCCACATAGGTTCCGCCGGTCCATAGTTTGCTGGTGAATCCGGCATGGCCGAGCGGTTCCAGCGCAGCTTACAGCGTGCTTTCCAGACCCGCACAAGCCCGATCACGCCGAAGGCAAAGACTCGCCCAGCGAGCAAGGGGCGCGTCCATAAGGGAAAGACTGGGCGCTAGTGGATTGACTCCAACGCCTGTTTCCCGCGCCTGACTTTTTCGATGATGGCGTCGGGATCGGCGGTCCAGGTGAAGGGCTTTGGGTTGTCATTGGTCTCGGCGAGGTATCGGTTGATGGCGGCCTGGAGGTCAACGAT
>DASRLO010000068.1:0-34112 GCA_035648415.1 Allostellaceae bacterium | reverse complement strand
GTCAGAGTTGCGTGTCGCAACCCAACCCTACTCAGGATCGCCCCGGTGGCCGCTGACCGGCCTGCCTGCGCCAGACTCTTGGCGGTCGCTCCGGCGGGCCGGTCAGCGGTCTCCTACACCATCACCAGGGACACGACCTGGGTCTTTTGCTTCGGCGCAACAGCGCCGGGTTCGGGCCGGTCGAAAACGTCCAGGCGTGAACGATGCAGTTGCGGTTCTGACGGCACACGTCGTAGACCGCCAACGCATTCGAGATTAGCTCCCTAGTATGGGGATGATGCCCGCGAAAACGGGCAAACGTCTCGACTCTCGAAGATATCGCGATGTCGCCCAAGTCGTGGACGAAGGCCCAAATATCCCGGCGCGACATTCTGGCGGCAGCGGCCAAAAGCAGGATCAGCCATAGTTCGCATCGATTCCAACGCACGCTGATAACACCGATTGCGTGAAGCTTATCGGGCGGAAGCGGGGAGTTAGCCTCGATCCACGGATCAGTGGTAAGCTGTGGCATGCGCAACTCTGAGCCTCCCTCGGATATTGAGCTGCGACCCGATGGTTGGGAGCGGTTTGAGAAGGCTGTGGATGCCGCCGTCCGAACGCCGCCTAGACAGCGGGTCACCGCCCAGTCGCCAAACGCAAAGCCGCCAGCAAAGCGCGCAACGCGCGGGGATCGGGCCGGCGCTCAGAAGTCCCTGAGGTAATCAGACCGCCGATAGGTGAGGCGCTTGCCGACGATGCCTGCAACCGACTTCGCCATACGCTCGCTGTCATTGACGCCGAGGGCCTGGCGCTCGTTGTAGCGGTAATCGAATTCGGCGAGGTAGCGCTTCAAGTGCTGCTGGCTGACGTGGTGATAGGTGCCGGTGATTCCGCGCTTCAGGATCGAGAAGTAGCCCTCAACCGTGTTGGTATGGTGGAAGCCCCCGGTGCGGACGTATTCCTCGATGCCGTGGTTGACGGTGCCGTGTCCAGCGAACTCGCGCCCGACAACGACGTAGGCCCCGCTTTCGTCGGTCATCAGGTAGGACTTGCGGTCAACCTGAGTGACGAGCGCGAGGCGAAGGTTTTTTGCGGTCACTTCGGGCATATGCTGCGAGCGGATGCGACCGCCGCGCTCAACCAAGGAGACGACCGGCTCCTTGCCCTTGCCACCCTGCATTCCGGGCTGGCGCTTGGACTTGTGCTTGTTGGTCTCCTTGCCGCCGACATAGGTTTCGTCGGCCTCAACGACCTTGTTCGCCCCGCCGAGCGGCGTATCGAGCTTGGTTTCGCGCAGGCTTTCGCGGATGCGATGGCAGAGGAACCACGCCGTCTTGTAGCTGAGGCCGAGAAGCCGGCTGATCTGCAAAGCGGACATGCCCTTTTTGCTCGCCATCATCAGGTGCGTCGCCGCCAGCCACTTATTCAGCGAAACGTGGCTGCGCTCGTAGAGCGTGCCGACAGTTACCGTGAACGGCTGGCGACAGGTGTTGCACTGGTAGAGGCCGGGGCGATGCGATTTGCCCTGCATCAGCGTTGATTGATCGACCGCGCCGCAGTGCGGACAGAAGCGACCGTTCGCCCAAATCCGCCCTTCAAGCCACTCGCGGGCTTTGGTTTCGTCGCGGAAGATCGGATTTGAAAGCTCGCTCATAGCACAGCCCCTTGAATACCCTATAAATCTAGGGATTGGGGTGTGTTATGTCAAGGTGATAATTCCCTTCCCGAACACGACCCGGTACGTCGGCAAACGATCGCCCTTGGAAGAAAACACCTTAAGTTTCAGATAATCATCTGAGCTAGTGACAACATTTACGAGATAATTGTTAAGGGTCTGGATATGATGCGTTGCGTCTCCGGATAAGTTCTCTTTCCTTTTCAACTCCTCTCGAATAATGGCTAGCAGGAGATATACTGTTGTAATTCGTTGCTGTCCATCTATTACTAGGAATTATTTTAGCTCCACCCCGCCAGTTTTCTCAAGTACGACGATCGGTCCAAAAAATAGCTCTACTTCATCGATTGCCGAACCCGAGTTGAGCTCATCAATGATCTGCTCTTGTATATCTACGAACAGTTGGTCCCACTGCCTCTTCTCCCATGCATAGCCTCTCTGAAAAAACGGGATTTCAAATCTAACTGTGCCGTTGAACGCATCCTTGAAGGTCCGGTTCTTGACGGAGTCCGTTGGCATGGAATTCACCCAACTGCTATGGCAGCCCGCGAGCCGTAACGCTCGCCGGGCGGCATGAAAAGATCGGGGACACCTCGGCACAAGCGAAGCCTGCACGGTGACACGCGCACCGGCTCTCATCAAGCTCCCGCTCGGCAATCGGCAGCTGGGGGCAAGACGGTCATGGCGGCAGGGTGACGCCCGCCGCGACCCCGACACCATGCCGCCTCGCAACATCGCCGTAAAATTGCCATAATCATATTTTATCTTGCGATAATCATCTCATCCTGCGTGCGGCGCAGCACCATCGCAAGGGGGAACCGTGGCTGTAAATCCGCTGATAAAGCAACCAAGGCGGGGGCCGGGGCGGCCATTTCAAAAGGGGCAATCGGGCAATCCCGCCGGGCGGCCGGCGGGGTCGCGCAATGAAGCGACGCGGCTCGCCGAGGCGATGCTGCGCGACGCGGCGCCCGATCTTACGCGCACCATGCTTGACGCGGCGTTGGGCGGCGGCGACAGGGGGCTGCTCAAGGCGGCGTTCCAGACCGCCGTGCCACGTTCGGTGCGCACCGTCGCGGTCGCGCTGCCGGAGATCAAATCCGCGTCCGACCTGGCGCCGGCGATGGCGGCGGTCACCCGCGCCGTGGCCGAGGGCGAACTCACTCCCTATGAGGCCGGCGAACTCGCCCGCCTGGTCGAAACTGCGGTCCGGCTCAGCACCATTGCGGACTTCGCAAGCCGTCTCGAAGCGCTGGAGCGGCTGGTCGACGAGGCCCAGAGCGAGCCACAGCATGAACCGCATGATTTATCGCCGGCTTGAGGCGTTCGAGCGCCGGCTCGCCCGCGTCGCCGCGGTGCTGGGCGCTTGGGCGCTGGACAGCGAGAGGGAACGCGAGCGCCGCGAGACCAACGCGGCACTGGCCGCGATGCTGCGCGGCGCCCTCGTCGATGCCGGCCTCGACCCGAACGAGGCCGCGTCCCTGCGGCGTCTCGAAGCGCCCGAACCGCCGCGACCGCCGGCTATGCACCCGTTGCGCCGCCTCGCCGAACGGCGGCGGCCACGTCCGCTGATCGCGCTGCTTCGCGACCTCACCCGGCGCTATCCCAGGCCGCCGGCGCCCGATTTGCGCAACGCCTCGGTCATGCAGCTCATCGGCTATTACTGCTTTGGCCCCGGAAACCAAGCTCACGCCGCGCGCGAAGCGCCCGCCTGACCGGCGCGCTTCCGCCGTTGCGGGCAATTCGCCGCGCGTATGGCGGCGCATGCGTGCTCGGCATTTCCCATCGCGCGGCGATGCCGTCAGAATAGCGCCGTATCGCGGGAGGGATTGGGTATGGACGGCAGCAGCGTTACCGATGCGGCGCTCAGGCAGGACTACCTCGACCGGGCGCAGGAGCTGGTGCCGATGCTGCTGGCGGCCGGCGACGAGACCGAGAAGCACCGGCAGGTTCCCGAGCCTATCGTCGCGGCGATGGTCGAGCGCGGCATCTTCAGGATGCTGCTGCCGAAATCGATCGGCGGCGGCGAGCTCGACCCGCTGACCTACACCGCCGTTCTCGAAATCCTGGCGGCGGCCGACGGCAGCACCGCGTGGTGCCTCGGGCAGAATTCCGGCTGCTCGATGACCGCGCCCTACCTCTCGCACGAGATGGCGGTGGAAATCTTCGGCGGCCCGCGCGGCATCCTCGCCTGGGGGCCGGAACTGCCGGGCGCCGGGAAGTGCGTCGCGGTCGAGGGCGGCTACCGGGTCACCGGGCGCTGGGGGTTCGCCACCGGCAGCCGGCACGCAAGCTGGCTCGGCGCGCACTGCCCGGTCTTCGAGGCGGACGGCAGCCCGCGCCTGGGCGCCAACGGGCGGCAGGTCGTGCGCACGATGCTGGCGCCGAAATCCGAAGCGACGATCATCGACAATTGGCAGGTGCTGGGGCTGCGCGGCACCGGCAGCGACAGCTATGAATTCAAGGACCATTTCGTGCCGGAAGCGCGCACCGCGATCCGCGACAACGCCGCGGAGCGGCGCGAAACGGGGCCGCTCTACCAGTTCACCAGCGGCATGATCTACGCGATGAGCTTCAGCCATGTATCGCTCGGCATCGCGCGCGGCGCCTACGACGCGTTCATCGAGATCGCGCGGGACAAGGTGCCGCGCGGCGCCAGGGGCACGCTGCGCTCGAACAACGTGATCCAGGCGCAGGTCTCGCAATGCGAGGCCAAGCTGAAATCGGCGCGCGCCTACCTGCGCGGGGTCATCGCCGAGATGTGGGACGAGGCGCAGAAGACCGGCCAAATCGGCGCCGAGCACCACCCGCAATTGCGGCTGTCCTCGACCTGGGCGATCCACCAGGCGCGCGACGTGGTGGCGACCGTCTACCACGCGGCCGGCGCCTCGGCGATTTTCGAGAGCAACCCGCTGGAACGCCGGATGCGCGACATCCACGCCGGGACCCAGCAGGGCCAGGGCCGGCCCATCCATTTCGAGACGGTCGGCCAGATGCTGATGGGGCTGCCGCCGGAAGGCCGGATGTTCCGGTAGAGCGGGAGCCTTAAGCGAACCATGTTTATCGTCTCCCCCGCGAAAACGGGGGCCCAGAGCAACCGCATCGTCACTCGCTCCTGGCTTCCCGCTTTCGCGGGAAAGACGATTTATTTGCGCCACGACCCTTAGATGATGAAGCTCGCGACGAACCGGGCGGCGGCGAGCAGCAGGAAAAGACCGAAGGCGATCTCCAGCCAGCGCTTGGGGAGCGCGTGCGCGAGGCGGGCGCCGAGCGGCGCGACCCAGCTTGAGAGCGGCGCGATCGCGGCGACCCCGATCACCGAGACGAAACCGATCGACAGCGGCGGCAGCAGCGCCTGGTGCGGCAGTCCGGCCGCGATGTAGCCGAGCGTGCCGGCGATCGCGATCGGCACGCCGATCCCGGCCGAGGTCGCGACCGCGCTGTGGATCGGCTTGCCGTAAAGCGTCAGCACCATCGTCGCCAGCGAACCGCCGCTGATCCCCATCAGCGACGATCCGAGGCCGATCGCAAAGCCATAGCCGGCCATCGCCGGGCGGCCGGGCAATTCGTCGGCGATCCGCAACCGGTCGCTGATGAACAGCATCTTGGTGACGATGAGGGCGGCGATGACGACGAAGGCGACCTTGAAGATCGCGGCCGGAGCAAAAGCGGCGGCGATCGAGCCGAGCGCGACGCCGAGCACGGTCGGCCAGGTCCAAATCCGCAGCACCTCTGGGATCACCAGGCCGCGCGCCCGATGCGCCCGGTAAGAGCGCATCGCGGTCGGGATGATGATCGCCAGCGAGGTGCCGATGCAGAGTTGCATGCGCACCGCATCCGGCACGCCGAAGAGGCGGAACAGCTCGAACAGCACCGGCACGATCACCGCGCCGCCGCCGATGCCGAAGACGCCGGCGAGAAGGCCGGTGACGATCCCGGCGGCGATGACGGCGAGCGCGAGCCAGACGAGCTCGGCCCAGGTGGCGTCGATCATCATCTTACCCTCACCCTCCCATCGCTGTCGCGATGGGTCCTCCCTCTCCCGCCTGCGGGAGAGAGTTAAACGCGCCGGCGGGTGAGGGGTTCAGGCGCGGTATTTGGCGAAAGCCGCCTCGTCGAATTTGAGGCCAAGGCCGGGGGCGGTCGGCAGGTCGAGGAGACCGTTCTTGGGCTCGGGCACCGATTCCCACAGATGGAAGAGGCGCGGCATGTATTCGACGGTGAGGCCGTTCGGCACCGCGCCGACCAGGTGCACGTGGATTTCGGGGACGCCGTGGCTGACCACGGGCAGGTTGAACGCCTCGGCCATGCCGGCGATCTTGAGCCACGGGGTGATGCCGCCCGAGCGCACCTGGTCGATCATCACGATGTCGACCGAGCGGTGCTCGAGCATGTGGCGGAACGGCACGATGCCGTAGAGGTATTCGCCGCCGGCGACCGGCGTCGACAGCGCGTCGGCGACGCGCGCGAGGCCGGCGTAGTCGTCATGCGTCGTTACGTCCTCGAGCCAGAAGAGGCCGACCCCGGCATCCTCGACGCGGCGGCCGATATCGATCGCCTGCTCCGGCCGCCAGCGCTGGTTGATGTCGCACATCAAATCCATGTCGGGGCCGCAGGCCTCGCGGATCAGCTTCGCCTGCTCGACCTCGCGCGCCGGCGAGGTGACGCCCGGCAGGCCCAGCTGCATCTTGGTCTGGCGGTGGCCTTTTTCGCGCAGCCGGCCGGCGGCGGTCACCGCCTCGTCGAGCTTCAACCCGCGCCGCAGCGCGCCGCTGGCGTAGGTGGCGATCTTGTCGCGCCCGCCGCCGAGCAGCTTCCACAGCGGCTGGCCGAAGACCTTGCCCTTGATGTCCCACAGCGCGACGTCAATCGCCGACATCGCCATCGTCAGGATGCCGGCGGGGCCTGCCGATCCCGCGGCGACGCGCAATTTGGCTGCGATGCCTTCGAGGCGGAGCGGGTCGTCGCCCACGATCAGCGCGCCCAATTCGTCGATCGCGTGACGCAGGGTCTTGGTGATCGCGCCGCCGAAATAGGCGACGCCGAGGCCTTCAATGCCGTCATCGGTGCGCAGGCGCAAGGTGACGATCGGGTTTTTCGCGTTCGGGTTCTCGGAAAACCCGGCGAGCGGCTCGTCGTTGGGCAGCAGCACGATATCGGTTTGGAGCGAGGCGATCTTCATGGCGTTCGTCCCGGCTAAAGGCGCTCCATCCCGGCATCCTGCGGCGGCAGATTGACCGCCGGCGGCGGCGAATGGCCGAGCTGACCAGGGTCGATCACCTCGAGCGTGCCGCCGTGGCACCCGCCAAGCAGCAGCAAGGCGGCAACTGCGAGAATGCCTCCTTCGAGACGCGCCCGGCGGGCGCTCCTCTGCGTAACGGCTTGCTCTGATGGCATCGACTTATCCCCCCTCATGCCGTGTCTGGATCAGGCTTTGTATCGCTCTAGCGTCGCTTCGTCGAACTCGATCCCGAGGCCCGGCTTTGTCGGCATCGCCAGCACGCCGTTCTGCTGCACCGGCACTTCCTTGAACATCATGCCGAGCCACGGCATGTACTCGACGGTGAGGCCGTTCGGCGCCGCGCCGATCAGGTGGACATGCACCTCGGGGATCAGGTGGCTGACCACCGGCAGGTTGAACGCCTCGGCCATGCCGGCGACCTTGAGCCACTGGGTGATGCCGCCGACCCGCACCAGATCGACCATCGGCACATCGACCGAGCGCGCCTCCATCATGTGGCGGAACGGCACGATGCCCCAGACATACTCGCCACCGGCGACCGGCGTGCTGAGCGCGTCGGAGATGCGGGCGAGACCGGGATAATCGTCGGCGGTGGTGACATCCTCGAGCCAGAAGAGGCCGACCCCGGCGTCCTCGACGCGCTTGCCGATATCCATTGCCTGCTCGGGCCGCCAGCGCTGGTTGATGTCGCACATCAGCTTGATGTCGGGGCCGATCGCCTCGCGGATGCGGCGCATGCGGTCGATTTCGATCGCCGGGGTGGTCTCGCCGGGGAGCGCGAGTTGGGTCTTCATCTCCTTCCAGCCGCGGTCTTTCAGCGTGGCCGCGGCCTTGACGACACGGTCGAGCGACAATTCGCGCATCAGCGCGCCCGAGGCGTAGGTCGGCACCGTCGGGCGGCCGCCGCCCAAAAGCTTCCACAGCGGCAGATCGACGGCCTTCGCCTTCAAATCCCAAATCGCGATGTCGAGCGCCGACAGCGCCAGGTGGTAGATGCCGCCCGGCCCGGCCGAACCGCCGGCCGCGTTCTTGAGCTTGGCGTGGACGCCTTCGGTCAGTTGCGGATCGTCGCCGACCAGTAGCGCGCCCAGTTCGTCGATCGCATGGCGCAAGCTGCCGGTGAGCGCGCCGCCGAAATAGGCGACGCCGATGCCCTCGGCGCCGCTGTCGGTGCCGACCCGCACCCAAACGATCGGCCGCTTGCCGTCGGGGTTGGCGGCCTCGTCGGCGAGCGGCTCGTTCGCCGGCAGGTTCACGATGCCCGTGCGGATGGCGGAGATTTTCATGGCTTATCCTTTAACCAATTCAAGATGGACAACGTATACGAAGGGTTGAAGAGTGTCGCTCAAGAAACCCCGAAGATATTCGGATCAGCGCTTCAAAATCCGAACGAGTATGGCCTCGAGTGGATCGCCGTCGATGGGCGAAACGCACAATTCGCCATTTCGCTTCGACGCGACAACTCCACCCTCAAAGAATGATCCCTCATATTCAACGTCGAGACGGTTGGTGAAATCACCAGCGGCTCGGACGGCAAAGCCTGTAAGCGGCACATTGCGACCGCGCCCGCCGGCATAGTTGCCGTTACTAACCCACGGAGTAGCCCGGCCTTCCCGAGCATAAGCTCGAAACTCGATAGCGCTAAAAGCCAAACCGTCACGTGGCCGGATGCTCAGCGCCTCAATTTGGCGCTTGCCGCCCGGATTGCCAGCCCAGCCCGACTCCACGTATCGACGGTCGCCGATCTCTGTAATGCAAAGCAAGATTTCGGTACCAATCTCCTGCTGGTTTGGAATGGGGATCATGGTCGCATTGAGTCGGGCCTGCAGTTCATCGATCTGGGAATCACGCTTCTTGATTGCCACTCGATACTCTAAAAGCGCCGAGTTCGCTTCGGCGATCTGTTTGTTGAGTTCTCGATTCACCTCCCGCAGCGCGCCAAGCTCGGCGTTCAATTCGGTGTGCTGCTTGGACGGCGCGGCGTCGACCGCGTCCTCCCTCGCCGCGCCTTCCTTCGCGTCGCCTTCTGGGTCGATTTTTTCGAGAAGCCGCTCCATCGCGCGGACGAGCCGGCCGATATGGTGATCAAAGTCCTGGCCGGCATCGATCCGGACCGCATTACGGTAGGCAAAGTCCTGGACGCTTTCCGGCAGCTGATCCGGGCGTGGCATGGCGGCGCGCGACACGAGAACAGGGATCAGCGGTTTGTCCTTGCGGAGCGCCGTCTCGATCTCCAGCCGCACCGGATCGGCGGGGCTGGCGAGGCGGCTCTGATTGACGCGCGGGCCGATCCAGCGCGGTCCAACCACCGCCAGGATGATGTCGCTCTCGTCGAGCACGGTGTCGACGTGCCGGCGGAAATCGACGCCCGGCGGGATGTTGTCGATGTCGCGGAACACGGTCTGCCGGCCAAAATGCGCCACCAACCGGTCGAAAATCCGTCCGGTGATGTCGAGCGAATCCTCGCGGCGGTAAGAGATTGTAATCCGCGGCATGTCCCTGCCGGTCGCGTCCCGGTCGCTTGCGGGCATCAGGTTAGCACGGAATGGTTGAAGTTACGGATCGCTACGCCGCCACCGCGCTTTTGCGGCGGATCAGACTCAGCGCCGCCGCGATATGCTCAGGGTGTGCCGAGGCGTGCTCAATCTCCCACAACCAAGGCTCGCCATCGGCGGCATAATGGATGACCAAATCTTCACCGGCGTCTTCACCGCCGACGACGGTCGGATCGTCGCCGGCATCGCCCGGCCAGGGGCGCAATTCGATCGCCATAGTGTCGGTGTCCGGATAGTAATGGATGACTGGTTCCATATTCAGGGCCTGAAGTTACGATCCCAAAACACATTATGGACGGTCTCGCCGTCGGCCTCCACGATGACCCGCAGCCAACGGTGCCGCGCCTCCGCCCTGCCCCACAGCCGAAGCCGCCCGTCGGCCTGGCGTTGCTGTCGAAAAGGCCGCCGCAATGTTTGCAGCACATCATCGGACAAGATATCCCGGCGATCGTCTTTCAGTAAAACCCTGTATTCGAAATACAACGTCCGCCAGAACGGAGGGGGCGGCAGCCGCTCAGCCATTTGTCGCCGCACGGCGCAGCAGAAACATGCGCATCCGGCCGTAGTGCTTGGCCGCCCTCGTCATGCCGACATACTCGCACTCGAACTCGCCGGCGTTATGCAGGGCGAGAACCGCCGCCAGCGTCTCGGTGACGTAGACGCAGCGTTCGGGCGTCACCGGCTCGATCCGCGCGGCGCGGCTGACATGGGCGCCGAAGAAATTATCGCGCCTGAGGATCGGATCGCGCGCCGTATAGACCGGCCCGAGATGGCCGCCGACACGCAAGCCCATCGCCGCCGGAAGACCGTGCGCGGGCAGATCGACCGTGGCGAGCGCCTCCTGCAAATCAAGCGCACAGCCCGCCGCCTTCCCGGCGTCGTCAAACACCAGGAAAAGCCCATCTCCCCAGGTGTTGGAGAGCAGCAGCTCGCCGCGATACCGGGCGATGACGCCGGCGAAGACACCGAGCACCGTTTCGACGAAACTCGGCAACTGACTGTCGGTCAGCTTGCTGAAGCCGTGCATGTCGCCAAACAGCATGGCCCGGGTGCGGCGGCGGGCGCCGGAGGGCTGCGCTGGCGAGGCGGCGCGGAGAGTGCTGCCGGAATCGATGCGGGTCGATGGACTGCCGCTGTGCCGCCAATTCGCGATGTCCACCGCTGCTCCAGCGGGTCCAATCGGCGCCCGGCCGTCCCACACCGCGACCTGCTCGGCCTCGGTCGCAAGATAGCGCGCCCTCAGCAACGCGAGCCCCATCGCGAGCTGACCGCAATACGCGTAGAGCTGGTCATCGCCCAAATAGCGGTCGCGGGTCGCATAACGGACGCTGGTCGCGGCGGCAAGGCAGCGCTCGAAGCGCTTGAGCCATCCCGAACCCGAGGGGCGCACCGACTCCCTGACAAATTCGCGGCGATCAAAGGGAAGTACGACGTGAAGGCTGGCGCCGCGCGCCAATATCGCCTCGGCAAAGAGGATATCGGCGCCGGCAGCCAGCGAGCCGTACGCAAATCCGAAATTCGAGGCGGCGATCTTGGCTTCGATCTCGCGGCGAACCCGATCTTCCTGGTCGGCCGGAAAGCGGCCGCTCGCTCCCGGCCGGGCGATGATATGGCCGGAATAGTGGAGGACGCGCGGCGGCGCGAGCGCGGCCAATACCGGCGGATCCAGCCGGTTGGCCTCAACCACCAAACGCAATTGCTGAATGGTGCTGGCTAACGCCCGGAAATCCCCATCGGCGGTCCCGCCGATTTCATCCCGTGCGCGGCCCAGCAGCTCGCGTGCGCGTTCCGTCTCGCCGAGCACCAGATGTGCCTCGGCGGCGCTGACAAGCTTGTAGTAGCCGTCCTGATGATGAACTGCCCCGAGCTCAGTCAATACCGCATTGGCCAGCCGTATCGCGTCGGCGCGCTCGTCGGCCAGCAACCACAGCGTCGCCGCGTTGACGCCCGGATAATAGGCTTCGGCGTTGCCCGCCGCCGCCTCGCGCCGATAAGCCGCCTCGTAGAGTTCGGCCGCTGCCGCGAGGCCGCTTTGCCTTGCCATACCCTGCGCCGCCAAGGCAGCATCCTTGCGAAGGCGGCCCTGCAGGCACGCGATATCCAAGCGGAGCGCCGGCGGCACCAGCGCGGTCTTCGCCTCGGTTGGTTCCAACCCGAGCTTGCTGAAAAGCTCGCTCGCCTGGCTGGTTGCGCGGGTCGAGGCCAAACAGACGACGGCTCGGTGCTGGAGCGCGATATCAGATGGGAATCGGGCCAAACCCTGCATAGCAAGGTCGTAGGCCTGGAACAGATCACCCTCACGCTCGTGGCGTCTGACCTCGGCAAGCCAGTCAGCGGCGGTGGGTCGTTGGCCGCGATGTTGGCTGCCCTGTGCCATTCTGCTGCTATTCAAGGCGGCGGCGGAATTAGCGCTACAGATCGGCCAGTCGTATCCAGGTGCCGAGCGCGCCGGCGATGAGCGCGCCGAGCACGATCATCAAGACGCTGCCGGTGCCGAACAGCAGCAGCCACAGCACGAAGATGACGATGCCGCAGAAGATGCCGCCGATCAGCGACGGCATCGAGCGCTTGATGCCAACTCCCGGGGGCGCTTCGGCCATTTACACCGCTCGCGCGAGCCGCGAATCGGCGGCGGTGGCCCGCGCCTTTTTCAGGTTCCGCTTCACAAACCGCGAATCATACCCGTTGAAGATATGGCCGGCGAGGCCGCGGTCGAGGTCGCTCGTGCCGAACAGCCAATCGGCGATCGGGTAGGTCAGGTTCATGTTCATGTCCATCATGATCGCCTGGTTGTGGTGGGCGATGTGATGGCGGCGGATCGTGTTCATCAGCGGGATGCGGCGGACGATGCGGTCGTCCTTCACATGACAGCCCCAATGGAAGAATTCGTAATTGAGGTAGATCGCGGCCGTGGTGCAGACGAGCAGCCACCCGGCATTGGCCGACCAGAGCAGGCTCAAGACCCACGCCCCCGCCGCCGACATACAGATAAAGGTCGTGAAGGCGTAGGGCGGGAAGAAGGTGATGCGGAAATCGCGCGCGGTGTCGATCGTCGGCTCGTGGTCGGTGAAAAACTGGTGATGCGCCAGGGTGTGGCGCTTGTAGATGCCCATGAAACCGGGCACCGGGCGGTGCAGCAGAAAGCGGTGCAGCGCCCACTCGAAGATGTTGCAGCCGAGGAACGCCGCTGGCACCACCAACCATTCCGCCACGGTCGGGCGGTGAACGTGGATCGCGGCATAGCAGATCGTCAACAGCCCGATCGCGGCGATCACCACGACATGGGCGAGCCCCGAATACCACGGCGAAATGCGGGCACGGTATTGGGCGCGAAAGGCTTCCTGGCGCGGCGTCATCATCGGGCGGTGTCCTCCCGGCAAGTCAGGTTTCCGCCCAATATAAGCGCGGTGCGCCGCGGCGGAAACCCGCTCGACGAAGCTGACGGAACCCGGCCCTGACGCGGCCGTTCTACGGTGGGTTCAACGGAGTTATTATCGCCATGGCTATACTTGACACGCTGAAGAAGAGCCTGACCGGCTCCAAGTCCGATGCAGCCGACGCCGATATTCTCGACACGCTCAAACAAGAGCATCGCGATGTCGCGGAAATGCTCGATAAATTGGTCGAGAGCGAAAGTGCGAGCGAGCGCAAGAACCTGCTCGGGTCGATCAAGGCCGCGCTGGTGCCGCATCTGCGCGCCGAGGAGAAAGTGGTCTACGACCCCGTCCTGGCGCTGCGCGGCAAGGAGCAGAAGGCGCACGGCGAAGAGGGCTATATGGAGCACGCCCTCGGCGACAAGATGCTGCTCCAGCTCGGCAAGATGAGCGACGCGCTGTCACCCGAATTCTCCGCCGGCGCCAAGGTGCTCAAGGAGCTCGTCGAGCACCACGTCGAGGAGGAGGAAAAGGCCATCTGGTCGGATGTCGAGGACAATTTCTCCGAGGCGGACCGGATCGCGATGAACAAGAAGTTTCTGGCGGCGAAAAAGCGGGTGAAGGTGCCGGCCTAGCCGAGCGCGGCGAGCGCCGCGTCGATCTCCGCGGAGGTCAATTCCCACGAATTGTCGAGTTCGGCGACGACCGCGCGCATAAACGGCTCGTAGAGCCGCAGCGCGCGCGTGTCGTCGCCGAGATGATCGGCGAGCAGGGCCAGCGCCAATTGCGCCGGCCCGTTGCCTTCATAGGTCCATTCGAACCCGGTCGGCGAGAGGCGCTTCAAATCGAAGCGCGGGTCGAGCGGCTGGCCGTCGACCGTGACCTCGGCGCCGGCGAGGCCGCGGCCGCCGACATAGGTCTTCATAAGCCTAGCCCCGCACGGCGCGGGGATCGTTAAAGGTGTTCACCCCGGTGCCCTTGTAGAGGATCTGTGCGGCGCGCTCGGTCAACCGGCGATGCAGCGCCAGCATATCTTCCTGCATATCGCGCTCGGGGCGCGGCTCCAATTCAAAATTATGGAAGCGGTCGGCGCCGCGTACCAGGGTCGCGCTGTCCTCGCCTTCGATTTGGCGGACCCTGGTCGGGATGTAGCGGATCGCGAAGCCGATGCGCCGGTCGGGCGACGGGTTGGGCGGCGAGCCGTGAACCAAGCGTACGTGATGCAGCGACATCTCGCCGGCTTCCAGCACCAGCGGCGCCGCGTCGCGCTCGTCGACCGCGACCGCGACCGCGACCTCCTGGCCGCGGGTCAGCAGATTGTGGCGGTCGAAGGTGTCGCGGTGCGGGATCTGGTCCCGCGTGTGGGTCCGGGGAATCACCGCCATCGCGCCGTTGTCGAAATTGCTCGGCGTAAGCGCGACCCAGGCGGTGCAGACATCTGGCGACGACAGGCCCCAATAGGTCGAGTCCTGATGCCAGGAGACAAAGGACGGCGTCTCCGCCTCCTTGATGAAGAAATTGCTGTTCCAGCACAGGATGTCGGGGCCGAGCAGGTCCTCGATCGCGTCGAGGATCGCCGGGTGGCGAATAAGCTCGGCGAGGAACGGGAACAGGAGATGCGCCTTGTGGCGGATGTCGCCGCGCAACGGGCCGCCCATGCCGGCCTCGATGGCCTCGAGCCGGGCGCGCAGCGCGCGCGCCTCGGCTGCGCTCATCACGGCGATCGGCGCCAGGTAGCCCTCGCGCTCGTAGGCGGCAATCTGGACTTCGGTCAGGGATTTGGGCATCGCTACGGCTCCGGTGAACGAATGCGACTATAGCACGCCAGGTTGCCCCGTGTGCCCGGCGTCAAGCCACGTCGCGACGGCGCGGCGATCGATCTTGCCGTTCTCGTTGCGCGGCATCTGGTCGATGAGATGGAGGGATTTGGGGATCGCCTGCGTCTCCAGCCGAATTTCGAGCGCATCGATCAGTTCTCGGCGAGCGAATTTCGCGGTGGCGCAGCGCTCGACCACCGCAACCAGATTTCCGTCGCGGTTCAACACGCACACGACCGGCCAACCCACCTCGCGCAGCGCCGCCTCGACCTCGTCGAGCTCGATGCGGACGCCCTTGATCTTGACCTGAAAGTCGATCCGCTCTTTGAAAAAGACTTGGCCGTCATGCCGCTCGGCCCAATCGCCGGTGAAGTAGCCGGTGACGAACCCGCCGTCGGCCGCAACCCGACGGAAGAGCTCGGTGGTGCGCTGCGGGTCCCGCCAATAGCCGGACGCGACCTGCGGGCCGGTAATGACGATCTCGCCTTCGTCGCCGTGGCGGCCGCCGACGAGACGCAGGGCCATTCCGGGGATCGCCGCGCCGAGCGCCACGCTGGCGCGGCAGAAACGCGGGTAATCGGCCGCCTTCATCAGCAGCGAGGTCATCGATACGGTGGCTTCGGACGGCCCGTAGGTGTTCTGCACGACAATTTCCGGGCAGGCGGCGAAGATCGCCGAGAGATGCTGCGGCAGCAGCGGCTCGCCGCAGAAATTCATCAGGCGCAACGACGCGAGATTGTCGCCGGTGACGCCACCGGCGCGCATCATCAGACTGATGACGCTCGGCACCGAATTCCACACGGTGATCTTCTCGCTGGCGATCATGCTGGCGGCGAAGAGGCGGCTGCCCTGGCCTTGCACCGGGAACAAGGTCGCGCCGGCGCAGAGCGCGCCGTAGATCTCCATCACGCTGAAGTCAAAGCCGATATTGGCGTATTGCGACACCCGGTCGGCGCCATTGAACATCCGCGAGCGCTGCATCCAGGCAACGTAATGGTTGAGCGCGGTGCGCGGGATGACCACGCCCTTGGGGTCGCCCGTGGAGCCCGAGGTGAACATGAGATAGGCGATCTCGTGGCGCCGGCCGCGCTCGTCGGCGAACAGGGCGGCGGGTACGGCGTCGGGCTGGACCAATGTGGCGTCCGGCGCTTCCTCGAGCAGCACGGCGCCCAAGCCGGGGTCGGCGAGGATGATGTCGGGCTGCAGCAGCCGCGCGATCCGGCGCAGCTTCAACGCCGGCGCGTCGATGTTGACCGGAGTATAGTAGCCGCCCGCGAGGCCGGCGCCGAGCATGGCGGCGTAAGCCTGCGCGCCCGCCGGCAGCGCGATCAGGACCCGCGGCTCGGGGAAGCCGGCGAACACCGCCGCCAGGCGTCGCGCCAGCCGGGCCAGCGACGCGTAGCCGAGCGATGCGACCTCAGTGACGATTGCTGGGTGCGACGGTCGCTCGAAAGCATGGGTGAAGAACAGATCGATGGCGTCGTCGCAAGCCACATTGCCCCCGATGCCGGCGACCTGTCTGGTCAACGCAGTTCCCAACGCCCGCGCTACCGATGATCGGCGTTTGGGATTGCCGGCTTAATACGAAGGCCGGGTATTCTACCGGAACGGTACCGCGCATCAGGTTCGACGACAAGGATGCTCCGACACGCTTTGCTTGTGCTGCCTCCGCGGCGGCTCCCCCGACAAGTTGGCGGAAAATTTGGTCGAATGTGATGCAGGTCACGCCGGCGTCGCCAGCAAGCGCGCATATTGCGTGCACCAAACCAACCGAGGGGAACGACTATGTTCGATGGCATTCTTTCTCGCACTGACCCCAATCCGCACTACCAGACATCGCAGGAAGCGATCGCACCATGGCGGCTTTTTACGGTGCTGGTCGCCTTGGCCGCGCTGTCGGCGGCCGCCGCGATGCTGTTCCCCGAAGCGTTCGCCGCCCCGTTCGAGCACTTTTAGCCGCGTCTCTTCGCGTCCATGAGGGAACCGGAACTCGCGCAACGGGTTCGTCAACAGACGCGCCCGCGCAACCGCGGGCCAAGAAGGAGACCGAAATGGGCCTGATCATCCTTATCGTCCTGCTCGTCCTGTTGTTCGGAGGCGGCGGTTGGGGCTATTCGCGCTACGGCTATGGCGGCGGCGTCGGCATTGGCGGCGTGCTGCTGATTGTGCTCGTGCTCTTTCTGCTGTTCGGCTACGGCCACACGTAAGCCCACGCGGCGGCGTCGCTCCGGCGTCGACCATCGGTAAACAATGAGGCGGTGAGCCGACAAGGCAAACTCAGCCTCATCGCCTCATTGTGAAAATTTCGGCGGCTCCCGCGCTGCTGACCCTCGGTGATTGCTGAAGCTGTCCCTCCTCGCTGCTGATCCTCCTTTTGCACGCCGTGCATCGCGCCCAGCCGGGCGAAGCGCGACGCCAGCTAACCCGCTTTATCCGGCCGCGTCGCTGCCAAGCGCTCGTTGGCGGCGGCGTGACGCAAAAGCCTTGTCGGTACGGTAGCGAACAATAACGGCCAATAATTGTCCGCTAAGTAACCTCCGGAGACGCGCGTTTGTCTTGTTAAGGGTGCGTTAGTCCAATGTCGTCATTGTAGGTCGCCATCCCACACCGATATCCCGGAGGCGATCGACATGGCACCAACCAAGTTTGCAGTCCTGCCGCTTCTGTTTTTCGCGCTGTCGGCTTGCGCCCCAGCGACGCCAACGCCGACGCCAAGGCCGGTGGCCAGCGTCCCGGTGTATGAGCCGCCGCCGAAGCCGCATGTGGTCAAGCACAGGCCAAAGGCAAAGCCGGCGCAAACGGCCGCCGGCAAATCGGCGGAAACCACCGTGGCGGACGCTGCGTCCCAGACGCAGCCGCAGACCAAGACGATCCCCGACGCCGGCGAGTGATCCTCGCGCAGCCGGTTCGCGGATCACCGGTGCGCGCAGCCCCTCGGCTCCGCGGCCGGCCCGATTGCTCGGTCATGTTTGAGCGGGGCGGGGCGGCGGCGGACGCCGTCCTTTGCGCCCCGGCTTGCCACGGCGGCGAGCGGATAGCCGCCGCTTGGGCGGCGACTCGTCGCTGAGAAGCGAAGAGCTTAACCGATTGAACCTGCGGAACGGTCGCGGTTGCGCGGTCCGACCGAGGAAGACGCACAGCACTGGACCGGCAAGGGATGCTATCCTTCCGCCGTGAGCCTTTCCCGCCGGACCGTTCTCGCTACCGCCGCCTTGTCCGTATCGCGACCCGCCTTGGCCATGATCTACGCCAACCTTGTGTATGAAAAGGGCGTGCTCTTGTGGCCCGGCGGGTCGGCGCGCGCGGCCTGCGGCAAAGGCGGGGTACGCGCCGACAAGCGCGAGGGCGACCATGGGAGCCCCGCCGGCGCCTATCCGCTCGTCAACGCGCTCTACCGCCCCGACCGGCTCGCCGCGCCGCAAACCGCGCTGCCGATCGCGGCGTTGAAGCCGGGCGACGGCTGGGTCGATGCGCCGGGCGACCCGCGCTACAACACGCTCGTCGCGCTGCCCTACCCCGCCTCGCACGAGACGCTGTGGCGCGACGACGGGCTCTACGACCTGATCGTCGTGATCGGCTACAACGCGGCGCCGGTGGTCCCCGGCAGGGGCAGCGCGATCTTCCTGCATGTCGCATCCCCGAATTTTTCCGGCACCGAGGGCTGCATCGCGGTGGCGCGCGAGGCGCTGACGCCGCTGATGCGCTTGCTCGGTCCCGGCAGCACGATCACGATAAAGGCCTGAAGGCCGATTAGGGGAGACCACCATGGGTCTGGCGGTGGCGATCCAGATGGATCCGATTCACACGATCAACATCGACGCCGACTCGACCTTCGCGCTGGCGCTCGAGGCGCAGGCGCGCGGCCATGCGATGTTCCACTATTTGCCGACCGCGCTGACCCTGCGCGACGGCCGGCTTTACGCCAAGGGCCGCAAGCTCGAAGTGTTCCGCCGGTACGGCGCGCACCACAAATTCGGCGAGGACGAGGAAATCGACCTCGCCGGGGTCGATGTGGTCCTGATGCGCCAGGACCCGCCGTTCGACATGGCCTACATCACCGCGACGCACCTGCTGGAATTGCTGCCGGCGGACGGGCCGCTGGTGGTCAACGACCCGGCGGCGGTGCGCAACGCGCCCGAGAAGCTGTTCGTGTTGCGCTTTCGCGAGTTGATGCCGCCGACCCTGCTGACGCTCGACGCCGGTGAAATCCGCGCGTTCTGGGCCCAGCACGGCGAGATCATTCTGAAGCCGCTGTTCGGCAATGGCGGGGCCGGGATCGTCCATCTGCGACCGGGCGACGACAACCTCAATTCGCTGTTGGAGATGTACGCGCAGATGTACCGCGAGCCGGTCATGGTGCAGCGCTACATCCCCGAGGTGCGCCAAGGCGACAAGCGCATCATCCTGATCGACGGCGAGGCCGCGGGCGGCGTGCTGCGCGTGCCGGCGGCGGGCGAGTCGCGCGCCAATCTGCATGTCGGCGGGCGCGCGGAGAAGACCGAGTTGACCGCGCGCGAGCAGGATATCTGCGCGGCGATCGGCCCGACCCTGAAGGAGCAGGGGCTGCTGTTTGTCGGGATCGACGTGATCGGCGACTACATCACCGAGATCAATGTCACCTCGCCGACCGGCATCCAGGAGATCGGCCGCCTCAACAACGAAAACCTCGCCGCCAAGATCTGGGACGCGATCGAGGCCAAGGCCGCGGGCCGAGCGGAGCGGAGGCCGGCTTGACGGATATGGATAGGTCCCACTTCAGCCCTCCGCCGGACAGCCGTGGGACAAGACCGGCCAAAGGACGATAAGCAAGGGCAATGCTGAGCGTCTCGGTCACCCACAGCCTCGGCGGTTTCACGCTGGACGCCGCGTTCGACAGCGAGGGCGGGCTGACGGCACTGTTCGGCCGCTCCGGCGCCGGCAAGACGTCGCTGGTCAACGCGATCGCCGGGCTCTACCGGCCGGAGCGCGGCCGCATCGCGGTCGACGGCGCGGTGCTGACCGACACCGCGGCCGGCATTTTCGTGCCTGCGCACCGCCGCCGGGTCGGCTACGTCTTCCAGGAAGGCCGGCTGTTTCCGCATTTCAGCGTGCGCCAGAACCTCCTCTACGGGCGCTGGTTCGCGCCGAAAGCCCCACCAAAAGCCCTTGGCGGCGGCGAGTTCGACCAGGTGGTTGGCCTCCTCGGCATCGACCGTCTGCTGGCCCGCCGCCCGGCCCACCTCTCCGGCGGCGAGAAGCAGCGGGTCGCGATCGGCCGCGCGCTTTTGACCCGCCCGCGCATCCTGGTGATGGACGAGCCGCTGGCCTCGCTCGACGAAGGCCGCCGCGCCGAGATCTTCCCTTACATCGAGCGGCTGCGCGACGAGATGCGGGTGCCGATCGTCTATGTCAGCCACTCGATCGCCGAGGTGGCGCGCCTCGCGACGACCCTCGTGGTGCTGTCGGAGGGCAAGGTCGCGGCGATCGGTCCGACCGCGCAGGTAATGGGCCGCATCGACCTCTTTCCGCTGACCGGCCGCGCCGAGGCGGGCGCCATCCTCGCCACCCGTGTCGCCGCGCACGAGGCCGGGTTCGGGTTGACCATCCTGCGCGCCGCCGCCGGGGAGTTGCGGGTGCCGCATGTCGATCTGCCCATCGGCGCGGCGCTGCGGGTGCGCATCCGGGCGCGCGACGTGATGATCGCGCTCGCGCCGCCGGAGGGGCTCAGCGCGCTCAACGTGCTGCCCGGCACAATCGCCGAGATCGCCGCCGGCGACGGACCGATCGTGCAGATGCGGCTCGATTGCGCCGGCGAGGCGCTGGTCGCGCGGCTGACCCGCCGCTCGGTCGAGACGCTGGGGCTGATCCCCGGCCTCAAGGTTCACGCGGTGATCAAGAGCATCGCCTTCGACCACCACGCCTTCGCCGGCGCGCAACCGGGCGCCGCCAGCGCCGACGCCGAGATCGCGGACGGCTAGCCCGGCTCCGCCAGCGACGCGGTCAGCGCGCCGACATGCGCCGCGCCGGCGCTTTCCGCCGCTTTCTCGATTGCCCGGTAATGCTCGACGACGGCGCGGCCGAACCCGGTCAGCGAGGCGCCGCCACCCTTGACGCCGCCGACCTGCGCCGCGACCAGCGGCTCGCGGAAGCAATGGTTGAGGCTGTCGACGAGGAGCCAGGCGCGGCGGTAGGACATGCCCATCTGCCGCCCGGCGGCTGAGATCGAGCCGCACGAATCGATCAGCTCCAGGAGCCGGATCTTGCCGGGGCCGATGGCGCGCTCGCCCCCGAAATCGATGCGCAGCGTCAGCCGTGCCATGGCCCAGTCTAGCATCAATGCAAGGCGTTAGAAGCGCTTCAGCAGCGACGCGGCGGCGAGCCGCCAGGGCTGCAGCGGGTCGCCCCGGCCGATTTCGGGAGCCAACGGATCGAACCGCGCCCGTTCGAGCCGGCGGAGGGCCTGCGCCGCGATCCGCGCCTGCAGCAGCGCCGGAAAGCCGCGCGCCGGGATTTGCGGGCGCAGCGCCCGCGCGGCCCCGAGGTGGCGCGCCGCGGCGGCGGCGATCGCGGCGGCGACTTCCCGCAAAGCCGGCAAGTTGCGCGAAATATCGTGCGGATCGAGCCCGGCCTGCGCCGCCAGATCGGCCGGCAGCATGAGCCGGCCGACCCGCGCCAGATGCGGCAGCGCGCGCAGGATCCCGCTCAACGCATAGGCGATGCCGACATGCCGGCCGGCCTCGCGCGCGGCCGGGGTCGCCGCCCCCAGCGCTTCCAGCGCCAGCGTGACCAGCGGCGCCGCGCTGCCCTCGGCATAGTCTTCGAGCGCCGCGAGGCTGGCGGGCGGATCGGCGTCGAAATCGCGCTCGCGCGTGTCGATCAGCCGGTGGAACGGATCACGGCTCAACCGGCCCCTGCGGATCACCTCGGCAATCGCCTCGGCGATGTCGTGCCGCCGCGGCTCGCCGCCGGCAAACGCCGTCTCAACCGCCTCGCGCCACCATTGCAGGCGGATCTGCCCGAGCATCGGCTCGCGCACGCTCTCGCGCACGCGGGCGATCTCATAGTTGAAGGCGTAAAGCGCGAACAGCGCCTCGCGGTCCCCGGCCGGCGCGAACAACGCGGTCTGGAAGCGGTCCCGGTCGTGCTCGCGCACAAGCGCGCCGATCGGCGATAAGCCGCCGGCTTTCCGGCTGAGGGTTTCATGCGGCATCGAATCGGCTAAGATCGAGCCATTCCGATTGACGACATCATCGACATGGGAGAACCATCATGGCTTTCGAACTACCGCCTTTGCCGTATCCGAAGAACGCGCTCGAACCGCACACTTCGGCGCAAACGCTCGACTTTCATCATGACAAGCACCATCAGGCCTATGTGACCAATCTCAACAACCTGGTCAAAGATACGCCGATGGCGAGCCAGTCGCTCGAACAGCTGATCAAGGACAGCTACAAGAACGACGCCAAGGTCGGCATCTTCAACAACGCCGCCCAGGTGTGGAACCATACCTTCTTTTGGAATTGCATGAAGCCGGGCGGCGGCGGCAATCCCAGCGGCAACGTCGCCAGCGCGATCGACCGCGACCTCGGCGGCCTCGCCAAGTTCAAGGAGGATTTCAAGACCGCCGCGGTCGGCCAGTTCGGCAGCGGCTGGGCGTGGCTTGTCTCCGATGGCGGCAAACTGAAGATCACCCGCACGCCCAACGCGGTGAACCCGCTCGCCGAGGGCCAGACCGCGCTCGTGACCTGCGACGTCTGGGAACACGCCTACTATCTCGACTTCCAGAACCGCCGGCCCGATTTCGTCCAGGCCTTCCTCGACCATTTGATCAACTGGGATTTCGTCGCCCAGAACCTGTCGAAGGCATAATCGCGGCGCGGGGCGCATCGCCGATTGCCGATGCGCCCCGTCGGGCCACCGCTTTGCTACCGGAACGTGGAAGCCGCCGACGGCGTTTCCCCGGTTGAGAGAACGCGCACCAGCGATCCTCATGCGAGGGGACGGAACCCGGCTCATGGCTTTCGAATTGCCGCCGCTGCCTTACCCCAAAAATGCGCTCGCGCCGCACATCTCGGCGAAGACGCTGGGGTTTCATTACGACAAGCACCACCGGACCTATGTCGAGACGCTGAACGCGCTGGTCGCGGGAACGCCGGAAGCCGACATGTCGCTCGAGGAGATCATCGTCGCCACTCATCGTGACGACGCCAAAACCCCGGTCTTCAACAACGCGGCGCAGGCTTGGAACCACGAATTCTTCTGGCAGTGCATGAAGAAGGAGGGTGGCGGCGAACCTGAACGCGATCTCAAAAAGGCGATCGACCGCGATCTCGGCAGCCTCAAGGACTTCGCGGCCGCCTTCAAGGAAGCAGCGACCACCCAGTTCGGCAGCGGCTGGGCCTGGCTGGCGTTCGACGCCGGCCGGCTCAAGATCATCAAGACATCGAACGCGGTCAACCCGGTCGCCGGCGGGCAGACGGCGCTGCTGACCTGCGACGTCTGGGAACACGCCTATTACCTCGACTACCAGAACCGGCGCGCCGAGTTTGTCGAGGCTTTCCTCGACCATCTGGTCAATTGGGAATTCGTCGCCGGGAACCTGCAAAAGGCGATCGAGCGGCAAGGATAGCCGCGCCGGCACGTCACCGCTTACAGGCGCACGCCCTTGTCGAGCAGCACCGCGGTGTATTCGCGATAGGTCATGCCCAGCTCTTCCGCGCGCTTGAGACGCGCCAGCGCGATCTCGCGCGGCGGGGTCTTCCAGGCCGCCGCATGGGCCTTCTTCCAGCAGAAATGCCGCCAGCTCGCACCGGGGTCGAGCGCCGGCCCTTGATTGTGGCCGATCCCGAACACCGGGGCGATGCTGGTTCATCGGGCATGTGGCGCCTCCCGTCTGCATTTTAGCGCAAAGCAAACGGCGTGCCGAAAGGGTCAAACAAGCGGCAGCAGCGCCGCCGCGACGAGCCGGTCCTCGGCCACCAGCAAATTGTAGGTTCGGCACGCGGCGCCGGTATCCATTGCCTCGACCCCGATCCCGCGCGACCTCAACGCCGCGCGCAGCGCCGGCGTCACCGGCGCACCGCGCCGCCCGAGCCCCAGCAGGATCAGCTCGAATCCGCCAAGCGCCAGAGCCGGTGCCAGCGCTTCGATCGTCGGCGCCGCGTCGTCCCAGGCGATCGTACGGTCGGGCAGCACCAGCACCGATCCGGCGAAAATGGCACCGCTGATGCGAAAACCGGCCGCGCCGTAGCGCTCGATAACCTGGCGTCCCGGGGAGGGTGCCATCGCGGACTTAAGTCCGGCTGCGCTCGGTGTCGCCCGCCGCCGGCTCGCGCGCGGCCGCCCGGCGGTTCGGCTGGATATAGTAGATGATCGGCGCCGCGATGAAGAGCGACGAATAGGTGCCGATGACAATGCCCCACAGCATCGCGATACTGAACCCTTTCAGCACCTCGCCGCCGAAGAACAGCAGCGACAGCACCGCCAGCGCCACCGTGCTGACGGTGAGGATCGTGCGCGACAGGGTTTCGTTGAGCGCCAGGTTGATCAGCTCGCGGAACGGCATCGTGCGGTATTTGCGCATCGCCTCGCGCACCCGGTCGTAGATCACCACCGTGTCGTTGATCGAATAGCCGGCGACAGTGAGGATCGCCGCCAAGGTCGTCAGGTTGAACTCGAGCTGGAAGATCGCGAAGAGCCCGATCGTGGTGACGACGTCGTGGATCGTCGAGATCGTCGCGCCGACGCCGAACTGCCATTCGAAGCGGAACCAAATGTAGACAAGGATCGCCAGCAGCGCGAGCACGGTGGCGAGCGCGCCGGCGCGGATCAATTCGGCGCCGACGCTGGGGCCCACGACCTCGGTGCGGCGGTAGTCAACGCCGTCGCCCAGCGCCTGCCGCGCCAGTTCGACCGCCTTCATCTGCCCGGCATCGCCGCCGGGCTGCTCGGGCAGGCGGATCAGCACCTCGTCGGGCGCGCCAAACCCCTGCAGCGAGGCTTCGCCGATATGCAGCGCGTCGAGCTTGGAGCGCATCGCTGCGAGGTCTGCCGGGCCCTTGGTCTTGGCCTCGATGAGGGTCCCGCCCTTGAAGTCGATCCCGTAATTGAGCCCGACCGTCGCGAACAGCCCGATCGACACCGCACCCAAGAGGATCGAGAACGCGAACCCGTAGAGGTGCCAGCGCATGAAATCGATCTTCGGCACCCGGCGGATGACGATCAACGGCCTAATCACAGCGGAAAACCTTTCCCCTCTCCCGCTTGCGGGAGAGGGAGGAACCCATCGCGCGGCGATGGGAGGGTGAGGGATTGGTGCGCGCATGCCCTCACCCGTCGCCCCGCGGGTTTAGCCCGCGGGCTAAAGGCTAACGCGCGCGCCACCCTCTCCCGCGAACGGGAGAGGGGATTTGTTGCGACACTCGCTACAGGGCAGCTCACAGCGGGATTTCCCGCGGCTTCCAGCGCCGCAGCCAGGTGACGATTTCGAGCCGGGTCACCAGGATGGCGGAAAACAGCGAGGTCAAGACGCCGATGCTCAAGGTGACGGCGAACCCCTTGATCGGCCCGGAACCCAGCCAATACAACAAAAGGCCGGCGACCAGCGTCGTCACATGGCTGTCGAGGATGGTGCCGAAGGCGCGGGTGAACCCGGCTTCGAGCGACGACAGCATCGTCCGCCCGCCGCGCATCTCCTCGCGGATGCGCTCGTAGATTAGCACGTTGGCGTCGACCGCCATGCCCATCGTCAAGGCGATGCCGGCGATGCCGGGCAGGGTCAAGGTCGCGCCCAGCAGCGACAGCGCGCCGAGCATCAGGCACAAATTGAAGATCAGCGCGATATCGGCGAACAGGCCGAAGAGCCCGTAAAAGAGGAACATGAAGATCACCACCAGCACCACGCCGACGATGCTGGCGACCGCGCCGGCATGGATCGAGTCGGCGCCGAGATCGGGCCCGACCGTGCGCTCTTCGAGGATCGTGATCGGCGCCGGCAGGGCGCCGGCGCGCAGCAGCAGCGCGAGGTCGCTCGCCGACTGCACGGTGAAGCTGCCCGAGATGATGCCGCTGCCGCCGAGGATCGCCTCCTTGATCACCGGCGCGCTGATCACCTTGTTGTCGAGCACGATCGCGAACGGCTTTCCGACATTCTCCTTGGTCGCGTCGCCGAAGCGCTTGGCGCCGGCGGTGTCGAAGCGAAAGCTCACCACCGCCTCGTTGTTCTGGAATGTCGCCTGCGCGTCGGTCAGCGTGTCGCCGCCGACCATGACCCGCCGCCGCACGAGGTAGGAGGATGCGCCGCTGCGCGCCGCGCGCTCCTCGGCCGGCAGGATCTCGTCGCCCGGCGGCATGTGGCCTTGCTTGGCCTGGTCGGGCGTGGTGCTGGTATCGACCAGTTGGAAGGTCAATTTCGCGGTCTTGCCCAAGAGCGTCTTGACATGCTCGGGATTGTCGATGCCCGGCAGCTCGACCAGGATGCGGTCCTGTCCCTGGCGCTGGATCGTCGGCTCCTTGGTGCCGGTCTCGTCGATGCGGCGGCGGATGATCTCGATCGATTGCTCGACCGCCTGGCTCCGCCGCTGGTCGGTCGCCTGGGCGCTGAACTGCATCTTGCCCGCGCCGTCAGGCCCGAGGTCGAGCGTCAGCGACGGATCGATCTTGGTGATCGCGGCGCGGGCATCCTCGATCCGGTCGGTGTCGGTGATGGTGAAGACGATCGCGTTGTTTTCGACGTTGAGGTTCTTGTAGTTGATCTTCGCGCCGCGCAGCGCGTCGCGGACATTGTCGATGATGCCGTTCAACTGCTCGGTCTGCGCCGCCGCGACATCGACCTGGAGCAGCAGATACGATCCGCCCCGCAAGTCGAGCCCTAGCGCCACCTGCTTGTGCGGGATCGCGTTCGGCAGCCAGGCGAGCTGCGCCGGCGCGAACAGGTTCGGCAGGCTGAACAGCACGCCGAGCAGGCACACCCCGCAGATCAGCAGCACCTTCCAATTGGCGAAATAGAGCATGTCGGGTTGTCCGCCGCCGGTCGCCGGCGACTAGGCCTTTTCGTCTTCCTGGGCCTCGGCTTCCTTGCCCGCCACGGCTTCCTTGGCGGCGCGGCGGCGGCCCGAGCCGCGCTCGTTCGCGGCTTCTCGCGTCGCGCCCGGGTCGGGCTTGGCGAGGATGGTGGTGATCGTGCTGCGCAGCACCCGCACGCGCACCCCCTGGGCGATGTCGACGTCGACCTCGTCGGTGCCCATGACGCGATTGACCGTGCCGATAATCCCGCCGCCGGTCACCACGCGGTCGCCGCGGCGCAGGGCGTCGAGCATCGAGCGGTGGGTCTTCTGCTTTTGCTGCTGCGGCCGGATCAACAGGAAATAAAAGACGACGAAGATCAGCACCAGCGGCAAAAACTGGATCAGCGCGCTTTGATCTAAAAGCCCACCCATCCCCTGGGCATGGGCCGTGGAAATCAGCATCGACGGCGACCTCGAATTGCGGTGGCGAATTGGTACGCGATGCCCCGGAAAAGGGCAATGCAAAGCGATGGCTCGCGGTTCCGGGGGCGGCAATGCTGTGATAGCGTCCGCGGCCTTTTCCCATGCAAGACCGCAAGATGGCCGATCGCGACCTCGAACCTCTGCTGACCCGCATCGCCGGCGCGCTCGAACGGCTGGCGCCCCCGGCGGCGCCAAAAACCGATTTCGACGCCGCCGACGCCTTTATCTGGCACGCCGAAGGCGAGTGGCTCGAACCGGTGCGCGAGGTCAACCGGGTCGAGCTCGGCCTGTTGCGCGGCATCGACCGGGTGCGCGACATCCTGGTCGACAACACCGAGCGCTTCGCGGCCGGGCTGCCGGCCAACAACGTGCTGCTGTGGGGCGCCCGCGGCACCGGCAAGAGCGCGCTCGTCAAGGCGACGCACGCCGCGATCAACCGGCGGAAAAAACGCGCTCTGGCGCTGATCGAGATCCATCGCGAGGATATCCCGAGCCTGCCGCGCCTGTTGTCGCTGCTGCGCGGCACGGCGCGGCGGTGCCTTTTGTTCTGCGACGATCTGTCGTTCGACAAGCAGGACACCAGCTACAAATCGTTGAAGGCGGTGCTGGAAGGCGGGATCGAGGGCCGCCCGGCCAATGTCGTGCTTTACGCCACCTCCAACCGGCGCCATTTGATGGCGCGCGACATGATCGAGAACGAGCGCTCGACCGCGATCAACCCGTCCGAGGCGGTCGAGGAAAGCGTCTCGCTCTCCGACCGCTTCGGGCTGTGGCTTGGCTTTCACAATGTCGACCAGGACACCTACCACGCGATCGTCCGGGGTTATGCCGCGCATTACCGGCTGACGCTCGACGACGACCAGCTCAAGGCCGAGGCCAACGAATGGTCGATCACCCGCGGCGCCCGCTCCGGCCGCGTCGCCTGGCAATACATCCAGGATCTGGCGGGAAGATTGGGTAAGAAGCTCGCATAACCGCTCTCCCCGCAAGCGGGCAAGGGAATCTGAAATAAACCCCTCTCCGGTACCACGGGAGAGGGAGGGACCCGCGCCAAAGACGTGGGAGGGTGAGGCCGCCGGCTACCCCGCCTTGTTTCCGGTCGGCATCGCGGCGCTCGGCGCCGGCGCCAGGAATTCCTTGGGGTCGACCGGCTTCTTCCCGCGCCGCAGCTCGAAATGCAGCTGCGGCTCGCCGACCCCGCCCGATTCTCCGACCCTGGCGAAGGCTTGACCGGCGGTGATCTTGTCGCCGACCTTGACGGCCAGCGTGTCGAGATGGGCGTAGGCCGAAATCCAGCCATTGGCGTGCCTGATCAGCACCAAATTGCCGTAGCCTTTCACCTCGTTCCCGGCATAGGCGACGGTGCCGGAATCGATCGCCCGCACCGGCGTGCCGCGCGCCGCGGCGATGTTGATGCCGTCATTGTGGCCGCCGGCCGTGGTGCTGCCATAGTTCGCGAGCACGCGGCCGCGCACCGGCCACGGGAAGCGGCCGGCGGCGTTCCCCGGCGCCGCGGCTTGCGCGGCATCGGCCGAGGCCCAATCGACCGACGCCTCGCCGGGCAGCGGCAGCGCCGCCGCGGCGTTGCGCGGCGGCAGGACCGGCGGCGGGCTCTGCGCGGCGGCGATTTCCTTTGGTCGCGGCCCGTCGAGCGGGATGATTTCCGGCGTGGCCTTGGCCGGCGTGGGCGGCGCAGCGATCGCCGGCGAGGACGCTGCCCGGCTCGCCGTCTCGGTCTGCGGTGACGGCGGATTTTGCGACGAGGACGCCGGCGGCGTATTCGTGGCGATCCGCGGCGGCGGCGCCAGCGTTTCGGGGTGCGCCGGCGGCAGCGGGGTCGGCGGCGCGACGGCAATCTGCGACCGGAGCGGGGGCGGTCTGTGCGCCGCCGCCTGCGCCGCAGCCTCATCCGTGTTCGGGATCATCAGCCGCGCGCCGGGCTGCGGCTTGTACGGCGGCCTCAGCCCGTTCAGGGCGACGATCGCCGACCGCGACACATGGTAGAGAGACGCGATCCGCTCGATTGTCTGGCCGTTCTGCACCGTGACGTAGCGCGGCGGCGGCAGCGGCTGCGGCGCCGTCAGCGGGATACGCACCGGCGCCGACGCGGCGCCCTTCATATAGACCGGCGCCGGGCCGCTGCTTTGATCGGCGCAGGCACCGGCCATCCCCGCCAGAAACGCGATGGTCACGGCGCGAGCGATGACGCGCCGGCGGCTTCTTTCGATGTCCATCTTCCCCCCTTGCACGGCCCCCGAGGCGCGCAAAGTCCCAACCCGGTCACTCTATCGCGGATTCGCCGTGCACGAAATCGTCGGAGCGGTGGCGCTCGACACTTTCCGTTCCCGGCCGCGGAAGTCCGCCGACCAGCGGGACAAAACGCACCCAGGCGAGCTCTTCGGTCTCGAATCGAGACCTGACCCGGCGAATTCGGACAAGCCGCTGGTCCTGGTATTCCGGACCGACCGGCATCACCATGATGCCGTCCGGGGCGAGTTGTTCGCACATCGCCGCCGGGATGTCCGCCGCGGCGGCGGTGACGATGATGCGGTCGAACGGCGCTTGTTCCGGCCAGCCCTTGGCGCCGTCGCCGAACAGGGTGACGATGTTGCCGAGGCGCAGCGCCGCGAAGCGCTGCTCGGCCTCGCGCACCAGCTGGCGATGCCGCTCGATCGTGAAGACCCGCCGCGCCAGCCGCGCGAGGATCGCGGTCTGGTAGCCCGACCCGGTGCCGATCTCGAGCACCTTCTCGCGCCCCGACAGTTCGAGCCGCTCGGTCATCAGCGCGACGATATAGGGTTGGCTGATGGTCTGCCCGTTGCCGATCGGCAGCGCGACGTTCTCGTAGGCATGGTCCTGGAATTGCTCGGGCACGAACAGTTCGCGCGGCGTCTTCTCGATCGCGCCCAGCACCCGCGGGTCGACGATCGCGGAGCGGCGCAGCTCCATGATGAGCCGCACCGTGTGGGTTTGCAGCGCCGTCTCGTTCGCCATCATGCGAAATCCCGCCCGAGTTTCTCGGCGACCGGGACGTTGGTCAGGTTGAGGTGTATCGGGGTGATCGACACGCGGTTCTCCTCCATGGCACGGAGGTCGCTGCCGGGGGTCGCGCCACCTTCGGGTTTTGTTGGGCCGATCCAGTAATAGGGGCGACCGCGCGGATCGGTTCCTTCGGTCAAATTGTCGCCGAGGACGCGCTTTCCCTGATGCGTGACCGCGAAGCCGCGCACCGCCGAGGGCAGCGCCGCCGGGAAGTTCACGTTGAAGAACGTGTCCTTCGGCCAGGGGTCGGCGGCGGCGACGATGCGGCGGACCGCGTCGGCGGCGAAGGCTTCGGCGGTGCCCCACGGGATCTCGGTGCGGTCGTGGTATTCCTGGCTGAGCGCGATCGCCGGGACGCCGAACAAAATCGCCTCCATCGCCGCCGCGCAGGTGCCCGAATAGGTCACGTCCTCGGCGATGTTCGAGCCGCCGTTGATGCCCGACAGCACGAGGCTCGGCGGCCTTCCGCGCAACAGCCGTTTCAGCGCCAGCAGCACGCAATCGGTCGGCGTGCCGTCGACCATGTAGCGGCGCTGGCCGACCTCCTGGAGCCGCAGCGGCCGGCGCGTCGTCAGCGAATGCCCGGCGCCGCTCTGCTCGCGCTCGGGCGCGACCACCCAGACATCCGGCGACAGCTCCCGCGCGATCCGCTCGAGCAGCTTGAGGCCGGGCGCATCGATGCCGTCGTCGTTCGAGACGAGGATGCGCGCCACTCGCGGATGCTCAGCCATTCGGTTCGATCGCCTCCAAGCCGCCCATATAGGGACGTAACGCCGGCGGTATCGCGACCGTGCCGTCCTGCCGCTGATAGTTTTCGAGAATCGCGATCATCGTGCGGCCGACCGCGAGCCCGGAGCCGTTGAGCGTGTGCACCGGCCGCGTGCCCTTTTCGCCGGCGGGGCGATAGCGCGCGCCCATCCGGCGCGCCTGGAACGCGCCGCAATTCGAGCAGCTTGAAATCTCGCGATAGGCGCCTTGCCCGGGCAGCCAGACCTCGATGTCGTAGGTCTTCTGCGCGGCGAACCCCATGTCGCCCGATGACAGCAGCATGACGCGGTAGGCGAGGCCGAGGCGTTTCAGCACCTCTTCGGCGCAGGCGGTCATGCGCTCGTGCTCGGCGGCGGAATCCTCGGGCCTGGCGATCGACACCAGCTCGACCTTGTTGAACTGGTGGACCCGGATCATCCCGCGCGTGTCGCGCCCGGCGGCGCCGGCCTCGGAGCGGAAGCATGGCGTCCACGCCGTAAAACGCAGCGGCAGGTTTTTCTCGTCGAGGATTTCGCCCGCGACGAGGTTGGTGAGCGGCATCTCGGCGGTCGGGATCAGCCACAGGCCGCCGGAGGCCACCGTCGTCTGGAACATGTCCTCGGCCGCTTTCGGGAGGTTGCCGGTGCCGTAGGCGGTCTCCTCGCGCACCAGGAACGGCGGCGCGATCTCGGTGTAGCCGAACTCCTGCGTGTGCAGGTCGAGCATGAACTGGGCGAGCGCCCGTTCGAGCCGCGCCAGCGCGCCCTTCAACACGACGAACCGCGCGCCCGACAGCTTAGCCGCGCGGGTGAAATCCATCATGTCGAGCTTTTCGCCGAGGACTTCGTGCGCCAGCGCCGGAAAATTGAATTGCGACGGCCGGCCGACGGTGCGGATAAGCACATTCGCGGTCTCGTCCGGCCCTTCCGGCACATCCGCGGCCGGCAGGTTCGGCAAGGCGGCGAGCAATTCGTCGATCTGCCGCCGCGCCGCCGCCGCGCCTTGGGCCAATTTGGCCTCCGACGATTTGTTCTCGGCGCTGTGGGGCATCAGCTCGGCAGCGTCGCCGCCGGCCTTCTTCGCCATGCCGATCTCGCGCGCCAGGCGGTTGCCGAGCGCCTGCGCTTCCTGGAGCTGGGTCTCCAACCCGCGCCACGCCGTATCGAGCGCCAGCAGCTCCTCCGCCTGCGGCGGCAAGCCGCGCCGCGTGAGGCCGCGGTCGAACTCCTCCGGATTGTCGCGAATGGCGCGCAGATCGTGCATTTAGGTATTCGCCGATAACAACATACTACTTATAGGCAATGGAGACCTACGCGTCCATGCCCGAAGCTGGATGGCGGCGTTGCGTTCTTCAAGAGAGCGCCGTCGCGGCTTCCCCAATGTCTGACTCAAAAGGAGGTAACGAAAGCAAAAGGATCGTCTCCCCCGCGAAAGCGGGGGCCCAGGGCAACCCGCACTGTCTGATCAATGGCTTACCTTCGGCGGCCGGGATTTTGAGAGGGATATCGTCACTCGCCCCTGGATCCCGCTTTCGCGGGTATTTGGCAGTTTTGCGCCGTCTCCCGGATGTCAAATCGCCCCCGCATACAAACCAGCGTGCAACCGATTTAGGGCTGCCGCTAGACTAGCCAAGCATGGACGAACAATAGCGCGCTTGTAATTCGCCCACAGCCCTCTTATTTGTTGCCACGAAAGCCGTGGCTTGCTGACGCTGCGGTAAGGTTCTCTTAGACAGGAAGCCGCCTGGGGCCTTTGCCAAAGTACCAGGGAAGACCGAAGGTCGCCGAGTAGGGCTCTGCAAAACATCCCACGCGACCCGCCACGGTAGAGATATCGTGGTGAAGCCCACCGAACGTAAAACGGTGGAGCACGTCCAGCACCCAGCGACGCCTTGGTCGGCGTCAAGGTCGAAGGACGTGCAATGGCTACCCAATCCCCGACCGCGCCGCGGGCGCTTTCCATCAAGCAATTCTGCGAAACGTATTCCGTTGGCCGCACCCTCGCCAACGAACTGATGACTGCCGGCGCCTTTGAGGTTCGCCGCGTCGGCCGCCATGTGCTGATCGACGCGATAACCGCCGAGGCTTGGTACATCGGCCTCCCGCGCCTTCCCAAGCGGTGCCAGCGACATGACCGGATGGCCGCGGCAGCGTGACCGAGCCTGACGTGTTCGACCTCCACGAAGCCCTGCCAGCCTTCGCCCAGCGCCCGATGCGGACCTGGCTGGTTTTTGGGCGCCCTGACATCCCCACCGCGTACAGGGACCGCGCCAGGGCCGCTACCGCAGCGTTTAGGGCCGCGGCTGCGGTAACGAGGTGCTGCCCAACATGAGCGAGGCGGCGCATCGGATATGGGATCAGCGGCGCGAGGCCAATGCCATGAGGCAGGACAGATGAGATATATTTGTCACAATCAAAGTCGCGATAGCCTCTGGATTGTGGCAAAAATGCGACAGAAGTGTGACAAATTGAGAAATCGCTAAGTAAGGGTTTGCGCCCTTATCGAGCGAATACCACTTGCCTAAGGTTGCCCGTTCCATTGCCGGGCACAAACGAAACCCGCCCGGAGGCTAACCCAGGCGGGATATTCGTCAAGTCCTACAGCGATGCTTCCTACAGCGAGGTAAAGATGCGCACCGATACCACCGATGTCAATACCCTGCCGGTCACCGCGCCAGTCCGCGACGCCGCGGCAGAACATATCGAATTGCTCACCGGCTCCCCGGATACCCCGATGCACTTTCGGGTGTTCCCCGACGACAAGAAATCGGCTGACAAGTTCGGGCAAGATTTCTACGGCACGGTCGCCGAAGTCTGGCCCGAGATACAGAACTGGCAGAGCCAGGGATGCGGCGTGTTCGTCATCCCCAATGAAGGCGGCGCCAACGATGCCGCGATTACCCATATCCGAACCCTGTTTATCGACATGGACGGCCAGCATCCGCCGGAGCGGTGGCATGTCCAACCCGATTTCTTCGTCGAGCGCGACGACCTGCACCGGCACGCCTATTGGCTGGTCGCGGATTGCCCTGTTGCCGAGTTCAAGACAGCGCAGCGGCGGCTGGCCGCCTGCTACGGCAGCGATCCGAAAGTCTGCAACCCGTCGCGGGTGATGCGCCTCGCCGGCACGCTGCATCTAAAGGAACCGGCCCACCCGCGGCATATCACGGTGGAGGATTGCACCCTGCTCGGCAGCGGCAAGCCGCACACGCTGGCGG
>DASRLO010000067.1:0-2529 GCA_035648415.1 Allostellaceae bacterium | reverse complement strand
GGGTGGGGGCTTGGCGGCGGCGATGGCCGATAATCCCGCCACCGCGCTCGCCGCGGCGAAGCGGCTGGTCGTCAAGATCGGCTCGGCCTTGCTGGTCGACGACGGCGGGCTGGTGCGGCTGGCCTGGTTGAAGGCGCTGGTCGACGACATCGTGCGCTGCCGGGGGCGTGGCCAGGAGGTCATCGTTGTGTCCTCGGGCGCGATCGCGGTCGGGCGGCGGCATCTCGGACTTGGCGGGCGGGCGCTGCGGCTCGAGGAGAAGCAGGCCGCGGCGGCGACCGGGCAGATCCGCCTCGCCCATGCCTATCAGGAAGCGCTCGGGCGGCACGGCATCACGGTCGCGCAGATCCTGCTGACCCCCGACGACACCGAGGCGCGCCAGCGTCATCTCAATGCCCGCGCCACTTTCGCTCAATTGCTGGCGCTCGGCGCGGTGCCGGTGGTCAACGAGAACGACACGATCGCGACCGCCGAAATCCGCTTCGGCGACAACGACCGGCTCGCCGCCCGTGTGGCGCAGATGGTCAGCGCCGATATGCTGGTGCTGCTCAGCGACATCGACGGGCTTTACAGCGCCGATCCACGCCATGACTCGGCGGCGCGGCACATCCCGCTGATCCGCGAGATCGGGCCGGACATCGAGGCGATGGCCGGCAGCGCGCCGCCGGGCTACAGCTCGGGCGGGATGGTGACCAAGCTCGCCGCGGCGCGGATCGCGATGGGCGCCGGCTGCCGCATGCTGATCGCGCAAGGGCGCCCCGGTCGGGGCCGCGGGCCGCTCGCCGCGCTCGAGGACGGCGCCAAGGCGAGCCTCTTCCTACCGCGAGGCGAGCCGCGCTCGGCGCGCAAGGCGTGGATCGCCGGCGCGGTCAACCCCGCCGGCGCGCTCACCGTCGACGACGGCGCCGCGACCGCGCTGCGCAAGGGCAAGAGCCTGCTGCCCGCTGGGGTGGTCGCGGTCGAGGGCGCGTTCGAGCGCGGCGACTGCGTCGTTATCCGCACCAGAGCGGGAATCGAGGCGGGGCGCGGGCTGTGCGCCTATGCCAGCGGCGACGTCCACCGCATCGCCGGGCACAAGAGCGGTGAAATCGCGGCGATCCTCGGCTATCGTGGCCGCGATGAGATCATCCATCGCGACGATCTGGTGCTGACCGCATTGCCATGACTCCAAATTCCGTTGCCGACACCCTCACCCGCGACAAGCCGGTTGCCGCCAATCTGGCCGCGACGATGGCCGAACTCGGCCGCAAGGCGCGCGAGGCGGCGTCGCAACTGGCGCTGGCTTCGGCCGAGGCGAAGGGGGCGGCGCTGAAGGCCGCCGCGGCCGCGGTGCGCCGCCGGCAGAACGACATCCTCGCCGCCAACGCCGAGGATGTCGCCGCGGCCAAGGCGTCCGACACCGGCGCGGCGCTGATCGACCGGCTGGCGCTCGACCCGAAGCGCCTCGAAGGCGTCGCCCAGGGGCTCGACGACATCGCCGCGCTGCCCGACCCGGTCGGCCGGGTGCTCGCCGAATGGACCCGTCCCAATGGGCTCGGGATTTCGCGCATCGCGGTGCCGCTCGGCGTCATCGGCATCATCTACGAGAGCCGGCCCAACGTCACCGCCGATGCCGGCGGGCTCGCGCTCAAATCGGGCAATGCCGCGATCCTGCGCGGCGGGTCGGAGAGTTTCCATTCGTCGCGCGCGCTGGTCGCCGCGCTGCAGGAGGGGTTGCGCGCCGCCAAGCTGCCCGAGGCGGCGATCCAGCTCGTGCCGACGCGCGACCGCGACGCGGTCGGCTATATGCTCGGCATGGGCGGCGTCATCGACATCATCGTCCCGCGCGGCGGCGCCTCGCTCATTGAGCGCGTGCAGCGCGAGAGCCGCATCCCGGTCATCGCCCACCTCGAAGGGCTCTGCCACACCTATATCGACGGCGCCGCCGACCCGGCGAAGGCGCGCGCGATCGTGCTCAACGCCAAGATGCGCCGCGTCTCGGTCTGCGGCGCGACCGAGACGCTGCTGGTCGACCGCCGGGCCCGGGCGATGCTGCCGCCGATCCTCGCCGAGCTGAAAAAGGCCGGCTGCGAATTGCGCGGCGACGCCGATGTGCTCGCGATGGATGCCGCCGTGGTCCCGGCGAGCGAAGAGGATTGGCGCACCGAATATCTCGACGCGATCCTGGCGGTGCGCTTCGTCGATGGCGTCGCCGGCGCGATCGAGCACATCGAGCGCTACGGCTCGCACCACACCGACGCGATCGTCACCGAGGATGACGCCGTGGCCGAACGCTTCCTGCGCGAGGTCGACAGCGCGATCGTGCTGGTCAACGCCTCGACCCAGTTCGCCGATGGCGGCGAATTCGGCATGGGCGCCGAGATCGGCATCTCGACCCAGCGGCTGCCGCCGCGCGGGCCGGTCGGCGCCGCCGAGCTGACGACGTACAAATACCTCGTGCGCGGCAACGGGCAGGTGCGCCCCTGACCAATTCACTGACGCCTTCGATCCCCCTCTCCGCCCGTTGGGGGGAGGGGGAGGGGCCCGTCG
>DASRLO010000066.1:0-4439 GCA_035648415.1 Allostellaceae bacterium | reverse complement strand
CCCTCCCCCGCAAGCGGGGGAGGGTTGGGGTTGGGGCTGGCGCTGGCGCTGGCTGGTTGGCGCCGTCATCGGCCTTGCCGCTTTGGCCATTGGCTATTTCTGCCTGTCGCCGCCGTCGCTCGACCGTAGTCAGCGGTTGTCGATGCTGGTGCTGGCGCGCGACGGGTCGATCCTGCGCGGGTTTCTCTCGGCCGACGGAAAATGGCGCCTGCCGACCGCAGCCGGCGATGTCGATCCGCTCTACCGCCGCATGCTGATCGCGACGGAGGACCGGCGATTTTCCAGCCATATCGGCGTCGATCCGTTCGCCGTGCTGCGCGCTGCCGGGCAATGGATGGCGCACGGCCATGTCGTCTCCGGCGCCTCGACCCTGACGATGCAGGCGGTGCGGCTTTTGGAGCGGCGGCCGCGCACCCTCGCCGCGAAGCTCGCCGAGAGCGGCGAAGCGCTGGCGCTGGAACGCCGGCTCGGCAAGGACGCGATCCTCGGCATCTACCTGACCCTGGCGCCGTTCGGCGGCAACCTCGAAGGGGTACGCGCCGCCAGCCTCGCCTATTTCGGCAAGGAGCCGGCGCATCTGACCGCCGCGGAAGCGGCGCTGCTCGTCGCGATCCCGCGCTCGCCCGAGCGATTGCGCCCCGATCGTCACCCGGAAGGGGCGCGGCAAGCCCGCGACGCGGTGCTGCACCGCATGGCGACGGAGGGGATCGTCTCGATCGAGGCCGCCGCCGAGGCGGCGGCCGAGCCGGTGCCGCATTCGCGCGAGGCGATGCCGTTCCACGCGCTGCATCTCGCCAAGGCGCTGCGCACGGAGGAGCCCGGCGCATCGCTGGTCCGCACCACGATCGAGCCGCGGTTGCAGGGCGAGGTCGAGGCGCTGCTGCGGCGCGAGGCCGCCTCGCTCGATCCGCAGGCGAGCCTGGCGGCGCTCGTCGTCGACAATCGCGAGCGCCGCGTCGTCGCCTATGTCGGCAATGCCGATTTTCTCTCCGGCGCGCGGCACGGCACGATCGACATGGTGCGGGCCGTGCGCTCGCCGGGCTCGGCGCTAAAGCCGTTCATCTACGCGATGGCGTTCGACCGGCTGATCATCCACCCCGAAACCATCCTCGACGACCAGTCGCGCCACTTTGGCGATTACGCGCCGGGCGATTTCGACGGCCAGTTCCGCGGCGAGGTGACGGCGCGCGAGGCGCTGCAATATTCGCTGAACGTGCCGGCGGTCGCGGTGCTCGACCGGCTCGGCCCGGCGCGCTTCACCGCCGCGCTCGCCGCCGCCGGCATCCGCCTCAAACTGCCGCGGCCGACGAGCGCACCGGGCCTCGCGATCGCGCTCGGCGGCGACGGCATCAGCCTCATCGATCTCGCGACCCTTTACGTCGCGCTGTCGCATGAGGGGGCGGTGGCGCCGCTGCAGGTTCGGACCGATCAGCCACCCGGCCGCGAGACCGCAATCTTCGGGCCGGTGGCGGCGTGGTACGTCAACGACATCCTGGCGAGCGCGCCGCCGCCGCCCGGCATGCTGCCGGTCGAGGTGCGCCGCGCCCGCCCGCTGGCGTTCAAGACCGGCACCTCCTATGGGTTTCGCGACGCCTGGGCGGCCGGCTACGACGCGGAAGTAACGATCGCGGTCTGGGCCGGGCGTCCCGACGGCACGCCGATGCCGGGGATCAGTGGACGCACCACCGCCGCCCCGGTCGTCTTCAAAATCGCCGATCTGCTGGGGCCGCCGGCGGCCAATAGCGGGCGGAGCCCGCCGCCGCCGGGTGCGCTGATGGTCGCCGCGCGCAATCTGCCGCCGGGCTTGCGGCGCCTCGAACCCGGGCCGGCGGAACGCGGCGGCCGCGACCTGGGCGGCCCGAAAATCCTCTATCCGCCGGACGGCTCGACGGTCGAATGGCATGGCGAGGAGGTGCCGCTCGAAGCGTCGGGCGGCCGCGCGCCCTTGCACTGGCTCGCCGACGGCCGGCCCTTGCCGCAAAGCCAGCCGCGGCATGAGTCCTATTGGAGCCCCGCCGGTGTCGGCTTCACCCAGCTCACCGTGATCGACGGCGCCGGCCGCAGCGCCCACGCCACGGTGCGGCTGGAGCCGTGAGTGTGTTAAGCTCACTCGTCGAGGCCCGAAGGACCGCCGATGCCCCGTAACGCCATCGCTTATGACGATGATTTCTTCACCTGGACCCAGGAGCAAGCGCGGCTGCTGCGTGACGGCGAGTTTGCGGATATCGATGTCGAAAATCTCGCCGAGGAAGTCGAAAGCATGGGGAGAAGCGTTCGACGCGGGTTGAGAAATCGTCTGACCATTCTGCTCATGCACCTGCTCAAATGGCGTTATCAGCCGATGTTCCGGTCACGGAGCTGGTCGGGCACAATCCGCGAGCAACGCGCGCAGGCTCAAAGCCTGATGGACGAATCACCCAGCTTGAGTTCGCTGCTCGCCGATCAACTTTCGGAGATTTATGCGAGCGCGCTGACCAAGGCGGCTGGCGAGACCGGCTTTGCAGAAACCGGCTTTCCGATCACCTGCCCCTTCACGCCCGAGCAGATCCTGTCGGAAGATTTTCTGCCTGAGGACTGATCTCGTAGGGCGGCCGGTGCAAGCCGGCGGGGGAGATCGTGAAGATCTCGTAGCCGGTCGCGGTGACGCCGATGGTGTGCTCGAACTGGGCCGAGAGCGAACGGTCCTTGGTGACCGCGGTCCAGCCGTCGCTCAGCACCTTCACCTCCCAGCGCCCGAGATTGATCATCGGCTCGATGGTGAAGAACATGCCTTCCATCAGCACCGGCCCGTCCTCGGGCTGGCCGTAATGCAGGATTGACGGCGCGTCGTGAAACACGCGCCCCACGCCGTGGCCGCAGAAATCGCGCACCACCGAATAGCGGTGGCCTTCGGCGTAGCGCTGGATGGCGTTGCCGATGACGCCGATATGGAGCCCCGGCTTGACCGCGGCGATGCCGCGCATCATCGCCTCGTAGGTCACGTCGACAAGCTTTTTCGCCTTCAACGGGATGCGGTCGCCGACGAAATACATCCGGCTGCTGTCGCCGTACCAGCCGGCGAGGATCGGGGTCACGTCGATGTTGAGGATGTCGCCTTCCATCAGGCGCCGGTCGCCGGGGATGCCGTGGCAGACGACGTGGTTGATCGAGGTGCAGATCGATTTGGGGAAGCCGCGGTAGTTGAGCGGCGCCGATACCGCGCCATGGTCGGCGACGAAATCGTGGCACACGCGGTCGAGGTCGTCGGTGGTGATTCCGGGCACGACATAGGGGGTGATGAAGTCGAGCGTCGCCGCGGCCAAGGCGCCCGCCTTGCGCATGCCCTCGAAGGCCGCAGGCCCGTGGATCTTGATCGCGCCGGCGCGCGGCGCGCCGGCGTGTGCCTCGCCCAGGCCTGCCATAACGTCTTGCTGCATTGCCGAACGCTCTTCCGCTTCCCTCTCCCAATATCGGATGTCGGACGGCTGGCGGCAATCCCGCCAATAGGCATTCGCCGCCAGCGGATTGTGCCGGCGCCCGGCTTTGCCTATGAAAGGACGAAGCCACCGCTGACGAGAGGGCCGATGCCGAGCCGCGCGGAAGACCCGCCGAAGATCTATACCGCCTGCATCCTGATCATCGGCAACGAGATCCTGTCGGGCCGCGTTCAGGACGAGAACGTCGCGTTCCTCGCCAAGGGGCTCAACGAGGCCGGCATCCGCCTGAAGGAAGTGCGGGTCATCCCCGACGATTGCGACACGATCGTCGGCACGGTCAACGAGGTGCGCCGCGCGTTCGACTATGTCTTCACCACCGGCGGCATCGGGCCGACGCACGACGACATCACCGCGCAATGCATCGCCGAGGCGTTCGCGGTGCAGCTGATTCTGCATCCCGAGGCGAGGCGGCTGCTCGAAGGCCATTACCCGGCGGGCGCGGTCAACGAGGCGCGGATGCGCATGGCCCATGTGCCGGAGGGCGCGGTGCTGCTGCCCAACCCGATCTCGCGCGCGCCGGGGTTTCGCGTCGACAATGTCTATGTCATGGCCGGGGTGCCGCAGATCATGCAGGCGACCTTCCGCGAGCTCAGCCATCGCCTCAAGGGCGGCGCCAAGATGCTGAGCCGCTCGGTCAGCTGCAGCCTCGGCGAGGGGGTGCTGGCACAGGGGCTCGGCGAGTTGCAGACGCGCTACAACGACCTCGAAATCGGCTCCTACCCGTATTTCCGCCGCGCCGATTTCGGCGTGACCCTGGTGGTGCGCGGCACCGACCGCGAGCGGCTTCTCGCCGCGACCGAGGAACTGAAGGCGCTGATCCTCGCGCTCGGCGGCGACCCGCACGACGGCGCGAGCGAAGATTAGCCGGGGCACTGCACAAGGCGGACGTGGCTAAACGGCAGACGCAGCAGACTTAAAATTCTATATTTATAACTATTTACATTGACTTATATCATATAAATC
>DASRLO010000065.1:0-8471 GCA_035648415.1 Allostellaceae bacterium | reverse complement strand
GGGTTGGGGTCGGTGTTGGCGTGTTCGTACTGACACGCGTCCGCTGGCGTTGGATGACGTCGTTTTCCTGGAAGGCCGTCTGCAAATCGCCGGGATCGTCGGCAGACGAGCAACGCAGGCTGAGCCGGCCGGCGACCGCCTGCAGTCCGACCGCGCCGCCGCAGCTGAAGCCCGCCGCTTTCAGCGCGGCCAGCAGGTTGGTCTCGAACCTGCCGGAGATGACATTGCCGATCCCGCTGATAACGACGCGCCGGTCGGTCGGGATTTCCCGGGCGCCGCCATTGCCGCCGGGGCGGCCGTCGAGCGCGGCGGACAGCGTGGCGATGAAATCCTCGGTCGCCTTGTACGGGTCGGAGGGATTGCCATCGGGCCCGACGGTTATCCGATAGCCCGGCCGCAAAATCACCTTGGACACGCCGTTGCGCCCGGTGACGGCAAGTCCCTTGCCGTAGATGAATACGATGTCGAGCCGGTTATTGACGATGCTCATCTCGAAGGCGCCGCCGCGGATGCCGATCGAGGCGACCGGCGTATCGACCGACACGCCGCCTTCGAGCTTGCTGATCTTGCCGCCGACATAGCGGAAGACCCCGCGCGTCGCGCTCATCGCCAACTTGCCGCTGTTGGCGTTCGGGTCGTAGACGAACTCGTCGATCACCATGTCCGAGTTGGGACCCACGCTCATCGACGATTCATCGAGGAACATGATTTGGGTCTGCCCGATGGCCGTCGTGTCGACCCGTTCCTTGAAGACGATGTCCTGGCCGATCACCAGTTGCCGCGTCGGTCCGCTCGGCAGCGTGCCGGTGCCGGCCGGATTGACCGCGCTGTTGACGCCGACGCGCTCGTCGGCGGCCATTCCCGGACGGCCCATGAGGAGAGCCATCGGCATCAGCAGCGATGCGATAGCCGGAAGCCGAGCGGCGCAGCCCACACGCCGCGGCGCCGCCGGCCTGACGGCCTTCGCGTGTCGGATCGTCAATCGTCGCATACGCCGCATCGGTATTCCCCAAGTACTGGGCTGATAAATGAACATATCGCCGGCGGCTAATCTACCACATCGTTCGTCCGATTTCTGTAACCGGATGGGGTAAGCCAGATGGCGCTAGGCCAGATGGCTCTAGGAGTTGCGCGGGCGCAGCGGATGCGCGTGGTCGAGCGGGCCGTGGCCGCGGCCAAAGCCGGGGGCGCTGGCGATGGCGCGCTGGACGTAGTCTCGGGCGCGCTCGACCGCTTCCTCCACCGGCATGCCCTGGGCCAGCCCCGCGGCAATCGCCGAGGCGAGCGTGCAGCCGGTACCGTGAGTGTGCCGGCTCGCGATGCGCGGGCTGCTCCATTCTTTGACACCCGACCGGGTGGCCAGGATGTCATGGACGGTGTCGCCGGCGAGATGCCCGCCCTTGAGCAGCACGGCGCGGCAGCCGAGGCCGAGAAGCGCCTGCGCCGCGTCGCGCATCGCGGCGGCGTCGACGATCGCCTCGCCGCAGAGAATCTCGGCCTCCGGCAGGTTCGGGGTCAGTACCGCGGCGCGCGGCGCGAGCCAGCGCTTCAAAGCGGCGATCGCGTCGGGCTGAATGAGGGGGGCGCCGCCTTTGGCGACCATCACCGGATCGAGCACCAGCGGAATCGCCGGAGCGCGCTCTTCGAGCACCGCGGCGACGGTCTCGATCACGCCCTTGTCGTGCAGCATGCCGGTCTTGACCGCGTCGGCGCCGATATCGGCGAGCACGACTTCCATCTGCTGCCGGATAAAGGCGGGATCGATCGGCAGGACGCCGTGGACCCCCTCGGTGTTCTGCGCGGTCAACGCGGTGATCGCCGTCGCCGCGAAAGCGTCGAGCATCGTCACCGTCTTGATGTCGGCCTGGATCCCGGCGCCGCCGCCGGAATCGGAGCCGGCGACGATGAGGACACGGCCCTTCACGGGATTATTCCGCGGCCTGGACGGCGCCCGCCTCGTCGGTGCCGCGGGTGGCGGCGAGGATCGCCTCGCAGATGTCGTCGACGACCAGGGCGAGCAACCCTTCGTCCTCGCCCTGCGCCATCACCCGGATCACCGGCTCGGTGCCGGACGGGCGGATGACGAGCCGTCCGTCCGTGCCCAGCCGAGCTTCGCCGGCGGTGATCGCCTGCTTGACCCGGCGCGCCTCCAGCGGCAGCCCCTCGCCGAAGCGGAGGTTGCGCAAGAGCTGCGGCACCGGCGCGAAGAGCCGGCAGACATCGCTCGCCTTCTTCCCGGTCTCGACGATGCGCGCCATGACCTGCAGCGCCGCGATCAGTCCGTCGCCGGTCGTCGCGTAGTCCGAAAGGATGATGTGCCCGGACTGCTCGCCGCCGACATTGCAGCCGCTCGACCGCATCTTCTCGACGACGTAGCGGTCGCCGACCGCGGTGCGGTGCAAGCCGATCCCCTTTTCGCCGAGAAAGCGCTCCAGGCCGAGATTGGACATAACCGTGGCCACCAGGGCGCCGCCGGCGAGCTGGTTGGCGCGCGCCATCGCGGTGGTGATGAGCGCCATCACCTGATCGCCATCGAGGATCAACCCGCGCTCGTCGGCGACGATCAGCCGGTCGGCGTCGCCGTCGAGCGCGATGCCGATATCGGCGCGGCGGGCGACCACCTCCTGCCGCATCGCCTCCGGCGAAAGCGCGCCGCACTCGCGGTTGATGTTCATGCCGTCGGGCGATACGCCGACCGAGAACACCTCGGCGCCGAGTTCCCAGAACACGGTGGGCGCCACCTTGTAGGCGGCGCCGTGGGCGCAATCGACGACGACGCGCAGCCCGTCGAGCCGCAGCCCCTTGGGGAAGCTCTGCTTGACGAATTCGATGTAGCGCCCGCCGGCGTCGTCGAGCCGTTTGGCGCGGCCGAGCTCGGCCGGCGCGGCGCGGTGCGACGGGCCTTTGTCAAGGCTCGCCTCGATCTTGGCTTCGAGTTCGTCGGACAGTTTGTAGCCGTCGCGGCCGAACAGCTTGATGCCGTTATCGGCATAGGGGTTGTGGGAGGCGGAGATAACGACGCCGATATCGGCGCGCAAGCTGCGCGTCAGCATCGCGATCGCCGGGGTCGGCAATGGCCCGACCAGCACCACGTCCATCCCCATGGTGATAAAGCCGGCGGTCAGCGCCGGTTCGAGCATATAGCCCGAGAGCCGCGTGTCCTTGCCGATCACGACGAGGTGCTTGTGGGTGCCGTTGCGAAAGCATTCGCCGACCGCCATCGCCACCTTGAGCGCCGTCTCCGGCGTCATCGGCTCGACATTGGCGGTGCCGCGAACCCCGTCGGTACCAAAGAGTTTACGCGCCACTCGCGATCCCCCAACGCCAGATTTGCGGATCGCGCTCTTTTTAGCGGATAACACTCAACAATTCATCATCGGATGGCAAAGACCGAAAAAGCAGAGGAGCGTGAGCCCCTCACTGTTCGCCGCGGCCGTGGGCGATTTCTCGCGATTTCGGCTGCTTTGAGGCACGCGCTTTGCGATAGGAATATCGCCGCGACGATCGTGACCGCATCGCACAGCTCAAGACTGGCGGCCTGACGACAGGGGATATGAACAGGTTCAATCCTCGACGATGCATTCCGGCTTCAGACGGTGCAGCCGCGGATACTGCCGCAACTCCGCCGGCGAGAAGCGCCGCCGAATTGCCGCTTGCGACTTGCGCAAGGCCGGCGTGCTCAGCCTGCGGCAGCCCCAAAGGGCCCATACATCTCCTGTCCAAGGGTTGACCGCAAAATATCCGAAGCTAGAAACCTCTGTAATTCCATAGAATTCAAAGAATGGATGGTTTAAGTGCTCTTGATAATCAAGATTTCTCACTGTTGTTCCTTGGTTAACCCCTTCAGCTACGAGCCTCGCTGCAATCGTATAGCCGATTTTTAACCGAAGTGTGGTACTCTGAGCAGTGGAAACGGAGCTTATCAGAAATTCGGTTAGAAAAAATACTGTACACATCAAGCCCGACAGCAATTTCATCACAGTCGTCTACGGGCGAGGATGATGCGAATTCCCCGGATCGTGGCAGCCAGGTCATGGACGTAGGTCGGAACTTTCGCTCCGCTCTCATAAACGCCAAACTTGCCACTGTCTTGGAGCGCTCTTGCGAAATCTTCGGGGTCAGCCTTACCCTGAATGATCGAACCGGAGGTGGCGACAAACGACGCGAGGCTCTTGGCGTAGCTAGGAAAAGCGGCAACCTTAATCTTAGTGTTCCCAAGTGCCTCCATATACCCTTCTGCATGGGGTGCTGGGAAATGAATGCCGAAGAAATTATTTCCGTCGATCGCAAACGACGAGGTACCCCAGGTGCTTTCTTCCGCCGCCGCAGCCAGGATGTTTTCGACGGGAATTCCTAGCTTATCGGCGGCAGGCTGCGTGTCGGCCACATGCGCATCGACAAAGCGCTCCTTCCCCTTTTGTCCAACGCCCGTCTGGGCTGCGACTGGTTGGATATCAGAGCCGTGGGCGCTGATAGCTACCGGAATTCCAGGGCCGCTGCTCGGCTTCCCAGTTGTGCCGTCGGTGGTCCATTGGCCGCCGTCGGAGTTGCCGGCCGGGACGCGCGGCTCGTCGGGGTTGAAGCCGGCCTTGGCCAGCGCCTCCGCGATAGCGAGGCGGCGCAATGGCCGGTCCGCGATGTCGAACACCACGTGCGGGATGCCGTGGTCGCACGCCTTCGCCAGATCGCCCTGTTCGAGCGCCTCGTCCAGGCGCCGGCATCGGGAGACGAACGGGTCGCCGTCGTCATCGTCATCGTCATCGAGGGCGAACCGGCACAACCGACCGGCGCGCGGACCGAGGCCGAGGAAGACGACCGCGCCCGCGCCGCGCTGCACGAGCACGCGATCGGCGCGCAACACGCCGGTATCGATATCGATGAGCCGTCCGTCGCCTTCCCGGGTTTGCCCCATCGCTGTCTCCCTGCCGAGGAGAGGCGATGATAGAACAAACCATGAACTTAGTCAATTCCGAATTTGGATCGGACCAGTGAACGGCGCAGGCGCCTTTCGTCCTACTGGCATCCGGCACCCGCGGATGTGGTCGCGACCTCGGCCGGATAAGGGTCGCCGGGCGCGTCCGCTGTTTCCGCTGTTATTTGCAGGAATTAACAGGCAGCCAGCCTCACCCGCCCGGCTGCGGCTCCGGCTCGGTGCCGATGCCGCTCGGGCGGCCCGAGGGCGGCACCGAGCTGCGCCGGCCGGAACCGGGACGCGGCTCGTCGGCCGAGGGACCCGACCCGGTCGAGGTTTCGCGCACGATCCGCTCGCCCTTGATGATGCGGCGGATCTCGTCGGACGACAGCGTCTCGTATTCCAGCAGGCCGTGGGCGAGCGCATGCAGCTCGTCGAGATGCGTCGTCAGGATCGCCCGCGCGGTGTGCTCGCCCTCCTCGACGAGGCGGCGGATCTCGTCGTCGATGACCTTGGCGGTGGCGTCGGAGACGTTCTTGCGCTGCGTCACCGAATGGCCGAGGAACACCTCTTCCTCATTGTCGCTGTAGCGCAGCGGCCCGAGCTTCTCCGAAAAGCCGAATTCGGTGACCATGCGCCGGGCGAGGCCGGTGGCGCGGCGGATGTCGTCGGAAGCGCCGGTGGTGACGTGCTCCGGACCGAAGATCAGCTCCTCGGCGACCCGGCCGCCAAAGAGGCTCGCCAGCATCGCTTTGATCTCGAGCTTTGACTGGCTGTACTTGTCGCGCTCGGGCAGAAACATGGTAATGCCGAGCGCGCGCCCGCGCGGGATGATCGTCACCTTGTGCAGCGGCTCGTGCCCTTCGGCGTAGAGCATGCAGAGCGCATGGCCGCCTTCGTGGTAGGCGGTCAGCTTCTTCTCGTCCTCGGTCATCACCATTGAGCGCCGCTCGGCGCCCATCATGACCTTGTCCTTGGCCTGCTCGAATTCGAGCATCGCCACCGACCGCTTACCGCGCCGCGCCGCCATCAGCGCCGCCTCGTTGACGAGGTTGGCGAGATCGGCGCCCGAGAACCCCGGCGTGCCGCGCGCGATGATCTTCGGATCGACATCCGAATTGAGCGGCACCTTGCGCATGTGGACCTTGAGGATCTTCTCGCGCCCGAGCACGTCCGGGTTGGGCACGACGACCTGGCGGTCGAAACGGCCCGGACGCAGCAGGGCCGGATCGAGCACGTCGGGCCGGTTGGTCGCGGCGATCAGGATCACCCCCTCGTTCGCCTCGAACCCGTCCATTTCGACGAGCAATTGGTTGAGGGTCTGCTCGCGCTCGTCATTGCCGCCGCCGAGCCCGGCGCCGCGATGGCGGCCGACCGCGTCGATCTCGTCGATGAAGATGATGCAGGGCGCGTTCTTCTTGCCCTGCTCGAACATGTCGCGGACCCGGCTGGCGCCGACGCCGACAAACATCTCGACGAAATCCGAGCCCGAGATCGTGAAGAACGGCACGTTGGCCTCGCCGGCGATGGCGCGGGCGAGCAGGGTCTTGCCGGTGCCGGGGGGGCCGACCAGCAGCACGCCTTTCGGGATTTTGCCGCCGAGCCGCTGGAATTTCTGCGGGTCCTTCAGATACTCGACGATTTCCTCGAGCTCCTGCTTGGCTTCGTCGATGCCGGCAACGTCCTCGAAGGTGATGCGGCCGACCTTCTCGGTCAAAAGCCGCGCCCGGCTCTTGCCGAAGCCCATCGCGCGGCCGCCGCCGCCCTGCATCTGGCGCATGAAGAAGATCCACACGCCGATCAGCAGGAGCATCGGGAACCACGAGACGAGGATGCCGAACAGCGATGGCACATTTTCGTCGAGCGGCGCGGCGGTGATGCGCACGCCCTTGTCCATCAGCCGGTTGACGAGGCCGGGATCGTTCGGCGAATAGGTCGTGAAGGCGCGGCCGTCGGAGAAATGGCCGGTGATGTTGTTACCTTGGATCGTGACGTCGGTCACCGAGCCGCGATTGACGTCGGTCGCGAAGTCGGAAAAGGCGAGCGTCGATTGCGGGCCGCGATTGGAGGAGGTCTGGAAAAGATTGAACAGCGCGACAAGCAGCAGCCCAATCACGATCCAGAGGGCGAGATTCTTGCCGAAATTGTTCACGCCGTGGCCTTTCCTAACCTCAGCGCCGCGACCGATATGCCGGCACGGCCATGACGATTCCGCCGCCACCAGAACATAAGATGCCTCGGCAATTAAACAACTGTAAAGCCTATGCTGAATAGCGAAACCGCCGGTCGAAACGTCAAATCGACAAGGCGCGCCGCCGTTGTACGGCGCCAGGAAAGATGTGGCACCGCCGCCAACCCGGCCGCATCCCAGACCGCCGGCAGCGCCGGGTAGAGAAGGCGCGGCAAGGGGTCGTCGCCGCCGCCGGCGGCGGCGCGCGGGAGGGCGGCGACGCCGGCGTCGCCGAGTTGTCCGACCGTGACCGGGGCGGGCGCCGTCGCCGGCAGCTTCGCCGCGAAGCGCCGGTCCCAGACCGCCGACCCGCCCGCCGCCAGCGCCAGCGGCGGCGCGGCGCGCGCGGTCTCGCGCAGCGCGAGGACCCGGCCGCGCCATGGCACGAAGCGGCAGCCGCCGAGCGTGCGGGCCCGCATCGGCATGTCGCCGAACGCCCGCCGGAGCTGCGCCAAACGCTCCCGCCGCGGCGGATACAGAGCGCCTCCGACCACCGCCGCGATCCGGCCGAGCGCCCGCTCGCCGACCTCGCCGGCGGCGGCGACCGGCGCCGGGTCGATCACCGCGAAGCCGGCCGGGTGCAGCGCCACCGCTCGCGCCAGAAGCGCGGCCAAATCACGCTCGCGCGCTATGCGGGCGAAGCCGTTAGCCCGCGCCTCCGCCACTGCGGTCTCGACCGTGGCGCCGTCCATTTCCATCCGCAAGCGCGAACGTTCGAAAAGGGGGTTGCGGTTGCTCGGGTCCCGCAAAAATTCCTGGCCCTCGGCGTCGAGCAGCGCGGCGAGCCGGGCCTTCGCCACACCAAGGAAGGGCCGTACGAATCGGATCTGCGGCAGCTCGCGCACCGCCGCCATCCCGGCAAGGCCATCGATCCCGCTGCCCGCGCGGCGGCGGATCAAGACGGTCTCGGCCTGGTCCTCGCGGTGATGCGCGAGGAGCAGATGCAAGCAGCCCCGCGCGGCGCACCACTCGCCAAGCAGCCGGTAGCGCGCCGCGCGCGCCGCCTCCTGGATGCCGGTCGCGGGTTTCGGCCCACGCCAAATCAGCACGGCATGCGGGATATGGCGGGCGGCGAGCCAGGCGGCGACGGTTTGCGCCTCGGCGGCGCTTTCCGGGCGCAGCCCGTGATCGACGATCAACGCCCAGGCCTCGCCTGCCCTCTCCCGCGCCCAGCGGCCGGCGAGGAGCGCCAGCGCCATGCTGTCGGGGCCGCCCGACACCGCGACGGCGATCAGCGGACGCGGTTCAAACCCGCCGATCGCGGTCAGCGCGGCGTCGAGCGCGGCGAGGGTGAGCGGCACCGGGTCACATCGCGACATCGTAACTTCC
>DASRLO010000064.1:0-8919 GCA_035648415.1 Allostellaceae bacterium | reverse complement strand
GCGATCACCACGCGCTGCCGCATCCCGCCCGAGAACTGGTGCGGATAGTGGTCGATGCGCGCCTCGGCGCCGGCGATGCCGACCTCCTTCAGCAGCGCCAGCGCGCGGGCACGCGCCGCCGCCTGCCCCATGTCGAGATGGGTGCGGATCGTCTCGGTCAGCTGCTGGCCGACCGTGTAGAGCGGGTTGAGGCTGGTGAGCGGGTCCTGGAAGATCGCGCCGATCTCCTTGCCGCGCACCCGCCGCATCGCCTCATAGGGCAGCGTGTCGATGCGCCGGTGGTCGAGCGTGATCCGCCCGCCGGCGATCCGCAGCGGCGGCTCCAAGAGGCCGATGATCGCCGCCCCGGTCAGCGATTTGCCGGCCCCCGACTCGCCGACCACGCCCAAGACCTCGCCCGGCGCGATCTCGAAGCTGACATCGTCGACCGCGACCAGGATGCCACGCCGCGTCGGCACTTCGACTCGCAGGTTCTCGACCTTGAGCAGCGGTTCCATATTACGCAAGAGCGCTCTACCCCGTCTTCCCCGCGAAAGCGGGGACCCAGGAGCAACCGGCATGTCGCTCGCCCGGGGCCCCCGCTTTCGCGGGGGAGACGAATAGAGGACGCCTCATCATCGCAGCTTCGGATTGAACGCGTCGCGCAGCCAGTCGCCGAGCAGGTTGACCGAGAGGATCAAGAGCGCCAGCACGATCCCCGGGAAGATCGATATCCACCAGTCGCCCGAGAGCAAATAGTCGTTGCCGACGCGGATCAGCGTCCCCAATGACGGCTCGGTCGGCGGCAGCCCGACCCCGAGGAACGACAAGGTCGCCTCGGTCAATATCGCGGTCGCGAGGTTGATCGTCGCGATCACCAGCACCGGCCCGATCACGTTCGGCAGCAAATGGCCGACGACAATCCGCGCCGGGTGCACCCCAATCACCCGCGCCGCCTGAATATATTCCTTGTTGCGCTCGACCATCGTCGAGCCGCGCACCGTGCGCGCGAAATGCACCCAGTAGGAGAGCGCGATCGCGGTCACCAGCACGTAGATCGTGATCTCGTTCTGCTGGTCGCGCGGCAGGATGCTGCGCGCGACGCCGTCGATCAGGAGGGCGATGAGGATCGCCGGAAAGCTCAGCTGCACGTCGGCGACGCGCATGATCAAGGTGTCGGCGATGCCGCCGCGCCACCCGGCGACGAGGCCCAGCGACACTCCCAGCACCAGCGACAGCACCACCGCCGACACCCCGACCCCGAGCGACAGCCTGGTCCCGTAAAGGATCGCCGACAGCACGTCGCGGCCCTGGTTGTCGGTGCCGAGCGGGTAGCTCCAATTGCCGTCGGCGAGCCAGGCCGGCGGGTCGGTCGCGTCCATCAGGCTGAGGGAAGCGAGGTCGTAGGGGTCGTGCGGCGCGATCAGCGGCGCCAGCAGCGAAGCGCCGATGATCAGCGCCGCGACGATCGCCGCAGCCACCGTCACCGGCGAGCGGCGAAAGCTCCACAGCAGGTCGTTCTCGGCAAACCGCCGCCACCGCCCCGGCCGCCCGGCGACGGCAGGCGCTCCTGGAGCGGTGATTTCAGCCACCGGCCGCCTCGCGCTCGATCCGCAGGCGCGGATCGACGACGTAATAGAGCAAATCGACCACCAGGTTGATCACCACGAAAAAGAACCCGACCAGCACCAGATATGCCGCCATCACCGGAATATCGGCGAAAGTCACCGCCTGGATGAACATCAGCCCCATGCCGGGCCACTGGAACACCGTCTCGGTGATGACCGCGAATGCAATGATCGAGCCGAGCTGCAAGCCGGTGATCGTCATCACCGGCACCAGCGTGTTCTTCAGCGCATGGCCGAAATTGACCGCGCGGCTGGTGAGTCCGCGGGCGCGCGCGAATTTGATGTAGTCGGTGCGCAAGACCTCGATCATCTCGGCCCGCACCAGCCGCATGATGAGGGTCATCTGAAAGAGCGCCAGTGTGATCGCCGGCAAGATGATCGCGCGCCATCCTTCGACCGTCAGCAAGCCGGTCGTCCACCAGCCGATATGCACCACGGTGCCGCGCCCGAACGACGGCAGCCAGCCGAGCATCACCGCGAAGATGAGGATCAGCAGGATGCCGATCAGGAACGTCGGCAGCGACACCCCGACGAGCGACACCGCCAGCATCGCCTGCGACACCCAGGAATCGCGGTGAAGCCCGGTATAGATCCCCATCGGCACGCCGAGCAGCAGCGCGAGAAACGCCGCCACAAAGCTCAATTCCAGGGTCGCCGGCATCTTTTCGAGGATGATCTGCCCGACCGGCCGCGCCTGCTGGTAGCTGAGGCCGAAATTCCCCTGCGCCGCGTGCCCGACAAACCGCGCGAACTGCACGACGAAGCTGTCGTTCAATCCCAATTCCTGGCGCAGCCGTTCGCGGTCGGCGATCGTCGTGTCCTGCCCCACCATGTTGTTGATCGGGTCGCCGACATAATTGAACAGCGCGAACGCGATCAGCGCCACCGTCAGCATCACCACCACCGACTGCAGCAGCCGCTGGATGACAAAGGCGAGCATGTTCAGGCGACTACGATTACCCCTCTCCCGCTCGCGGGAGAGGGAGGGACCCATCGCGACAGCGATGGGAGGGTGAGGGTATGTCGCGGTCGCACCCTCACCCTCCTCGCTGCGCTCGGCACCCTCTCCCGCGAGCGGGAGAGGGGATAATGGCGGCGACCAAAAACGTCACGACCAGCACCTACTTCATCTTCACATAGCGCAGCTGGAAGTTGTTGTTCCCGGCCGGCACAAGATCGACAGTGTCGCGGCTCGCCCACACCACGATCTGCTGGTGCAGCGGGATGTAGGCGTAATCGTCCCGGATCAGGGTCAGCGCCTGCGAGATCAGCGAATTGCGCTTGTCCTGGTTGAGCTCGACCTGAATCTGGCCGGCGAGGTCGTCGAGCTTGGGGTTCGAGTAGCCGCCGACGTTGAACACGCCGTTCTTACCGCTGCGGGTGACGCACAGCGCCTTGATCATGTCGAGCGCGTCCTGCGTCCCCGGCGTCCACCCGAGCAGATAGAAGCTGGTGTCGTATTTGGGCGCGTTGATCTTGCCGAAATACTTGGCGCGGGTCTGTGCCAACAGGTTTGCCTTGATGCCGATCTTCGCCAGCATCGCCACCACCGCCTGGCAGATAGCCTCGTCGTTGACGTAGCGGTCGTTCGGGCAGTCGAACCCGACTTCGAACCCGTCGGGGTAGCCGGCGTCTGCGAGCAGCTTCTTGGCGCCCGCGATGTCCACCGGGAAGCGCTTGTCGAGCGCCTGGTCGTAGCCGTCGACCCCCGGCCCGATCATCAGCGCGGTCGGGTGGGCATAGCCGCGCATCACCTTCGCGGCGATCGCGTCCTCGTCGATCGCCTTGGTGAAGGCTTCGCGCACCCGCTTGTCCTTGAACGGGTTCTTGCCCTTGATGTTCGATTCCAAAAGCTCGTCGCGGCTCTGGTCCATGCCGAGGAAGATCGTCCGTAATTCCGGCGTCTTCCAGATCTTCATCCCCGGCGTCTTCTCGATCCGGTCGGTATCCTGCGGCGGCACCGTGTAGAGCATGTCGAGTTCGCCCGAGAGCAGCGCCGAGACCCGGGTCGAGGCGTTCTCGATCCGGTTGAAATCGGCCTCGTCGATGTCGACCGGAGTGTCCTTGTTGCCCCACCAATCGGGGTTCTTCACCAGCACCGTCTTCACGTCGGGCTGGCGGTCCTTGAGGATGAAGGGGCCGGTGCCGTTCTCGTTGCGGGTGGCGTAGCTCTCCTCGTTCTTGGTCAAATCGGCGGCGCGGGTGGTGTTGTGCGCCTCGCACCATTTCTTCGACATGATCGCGATCGTCGGCAGATTGTTGGGCAGGATCGGGTCCGGCCCGTCGGTGATGAAATCGACCGTGTAGTCGTCGATCTTCTTCACCTCCTTTACCGTCGCCAGCGGGCTGGCGAGGTTGGAGCCCGGATGCGTCGCGCGGTCGAACGAGAACACCACGTCGTCGGCGGTGAACGGCGTGCCGTCATGGAATTTGACCCCCTGGCGCAGCTTGAACCGCCAGGTCGTCGGGTCGGTCTGGCTCCATTCGGTCGCAAGCCCGGGTTCGAGCTTCATCTCGCGGTTCCACCGCAGCAGCGGCTCGTAGAAGCTCATGTCGAACAGCAACAGGAAGGTCTCCTGCCGCGCATAGGGGTCCATCGAGTTGCTGTCGCCGTCATTGGCCCAGCGGAAGGTCTTGGCCTGCGCGCCAAGCGGAGCAGACCCCGCCAGTAGCGCGACTGCGAACAGCGCCCCGATTGCCCGATAAGCCCGCGCCTGCATGTGCTTCCCCCGTCATGGTTGACCTGTCTTACCAAGCCGCATGCCCATGCGGCAAGAAAGTGGTCCGCTTGCGGACCATCCGGCGAAGGCCGGGACCCATTTGTCCACTGTCCGTCGGCTGAAAGATGGGCCTCGACCTTCGGCGGGGTGGTACGTTCTTGTTGATGACCGTTCGGCGGCAAGCTCGATATTTTACGTTTATCTCCTCGCGAGCAAACCGTACGGAACGCTTTATATTGGAACGACGTCAGTGACCCGCGGGCCAGCAAAAAACCACCCCGGCGTAGGCCGGGGCCCATTTACCGACTTCTCGAAAAGCTGAAGGATGGGCCCCGGCCTTCGCCGGGGTGGAATAAAAAATTGCCGGCGCGATTGGTTACGCACCGCAGGACGGCGTTATGATCGCCGCATGCAGCGCTTTGACGCGATCGTGATCGGCGGCGGCCTCGTCGGCTCGGCGATCGCCTACGGCCTGGCGCGCGCCGGGCTCAAGCCGGCGCTGATCGACGAGGGCGATGTCGCCTTCCGCGCCTCGCGCGGCAATTTTGGCCTCGTCTGGGTGCAGTCCAAGGGCCTCGGCGCGCCGCATTACCAGCGCTGGACGCGCCTTTCCTCCGAGCAATGGCCCGGCCTCGCGGCCGAATTGCGCGCCCGCACTGGCATCGATGTCGGCCATGAGAAGCCGGGCGGCGTGCACCTCTGCCTCTCGGACGAAGAGTTCGCCGAGCGCCGCGCCCGCATGGAGCGGATGCGCGAGGAAGCCGGCAATTTCGGCTTCGACTACCGCATGCTCGGCCCCGCCGCGCTCCGCCAGATGCTCCCCGGCATCGGCCCGGCGGTGGTCGGCGCGTCGTGGACGCCCTATGACGGCCACGCCAATTCGCTCTATCTGCTGCATGCGCTGCACAGGGGGTTCGTCGAGCGCGGGGGGACCTACATTCCCAACCGCACGATCGACTACGCCGGAATCGCCCCGAACGATTTCCGCCTCGGCAGCGGCGCCGACGAGATTGCCGCGCCGAAAATCGTGCTCGCCGCCGGGCTTGGCAACGCGAAGCTCGCCCCGCTCTTCGGGCTCGGCGCGCCGGTGCTGCCGCAGCGCGGCCAGATCCTCGTCACCGAGCGGGCCGGCCGCGTGTTTGAGATGCCGACCACCACGGTTCGCCAGACTCTCGAAGGCGGCATCATGATCGGCGACAGCATGGAGGATGTCGGCTTCGACACCTCGCAGCGCCCCGATGTGATGGCGGCGATGGCCGAGCGCGCGGTCAAATCCTTCCCGTGGCTCGCCGAGTTGCAGGTGGTGCGCGCCTGGGCGGCGCTGCGCGTCATGCCGCCCGACGGCACGCCGATCTACGACGAGTCGGTGAAATTCCCCGGCGCCTTCACCGCCAATTGCCACAGCGGCGTGACCCTCGCCGGCGCGCACGCCAACGCTTTCGCGCCGATGGTCGCTTCCGGCGCGCTCGCGCCCGAGCTGGCGCCCTTTTCCGCCAGGCGCTTCGATGTCCCGCCAGCGCCGCGTGAGTATGTTTCGGAAGCGGTCTGAACCTGCCCCGGCGAAAGCCGGGGTGCCGGTCACGGTCGAGGGCCGCGACATCCGCGTGCCGGCGGGCGCCTCGGCCGCCGCCGCGATGCTGCTCGCCGGCCTCACGTCGATCCGCGAGACGCCGGTCACCGGCATGCCGCGCGCGCCCTATTGCCTGATGGGCATCTGCTTCGACTGCCTCGCCGAGATCGACGGCGTCGCCAACCGGCAGAGCTGCATGGTCACGGTCCAGCCCGGCATGGCGATCCGCCGCCAGCACGGCCGGCGCGCGGTCAAGCCTGGATGATTGTTCACGTCATCGCGGCGCCGCGTCAGGGACCGCAGTCCCCCTGACGGCGTCAAACTACCCGCCAATGCGATCAGACAGGATTGCTTCGCCTGGTTTTATCCTCGGGCTGGCCGCAGGCCAGACCCGTGGGCTCGCAATGACGGCTAAATGGCAATCTCCTCGATCCGCCCGTCGGCGAGGCGCCAGATCACGTCCTGCGGCACCGGCAGGCTGAGCGCTGCCGCGCGCGGCAGGCCGGCGTAGAGGCCGCGCAGAACGCGGGTAACGACGCCGTGCGCGACGACGATCAGCGCGCGCCCGGCAATTTCGTCAAGCCAGGCGGCGATCCGGCCGGCGAATTGGTCATAGGTTTCGCCGTCGGGGGTGCGAAAATACCATTCGTCGCGGCCGTCGCCGGCAAAGATGCCGGGCGACAGCGCCTCGATCTCGGCGCGGTCGAGCTCGTCCCACGCCCCGATCGAGATTTCCTTGAGACGCTCGTCGAACACGATCGGCGCGGGGTCGGCCCGCTGCGCCTGGATCAGCTCGGCGGTGCGGCGGGCGCGGCCGAGCGGGCTCGACACGACCGCCACGCCCTCCGCCTCGGAGAGCGCGCGCAGCCGGCGGCCGAACGCCTCGGCCTGGGCGACGCCGCGCCGGGTCAGCGGCGAATCGCTCCAGCCCTGATAGCGGCGCGTCAGGTTCCACTCGGTCTCGCCGTGGCGGACGAGGAAGATGACGCCGCTCATCTCATTGCGGCGGCCGCGCGCCATTCGCGCAGCAGCAGGCGCGGCGTGCGCAGCCGGATCGCCATCGCTATTTCTTCCCGCCGCGTCCCATCTGCGCGAAGAACATCTCCTGCAGCTGCTCGAACCCCTTGAACCCGGCGGGCAGCCAGGTCTTCATCATCGTCTCGGGGTCGAGCGCCGGCAAATTGGCGCGCAGCTTCGCCTCGAGCTCGGCCATCAGGCGGTCCTGCATCGGCTTCACCTCAGGCAGCCCAAAAAAGCCGCGCAGCTCCTCGGGCGTGCAATCGATGTCGAATTTGAGTTTCATCGGCTGGCCTCCTAGGATCGCGGCAGTTATAGCGGAGTTGCCCGATGACCGTCGAAATCCCGTTCCGCCGCGACTTCGCCTTCGAGTACGGCAGGCTGGAGCCGGTCGCGCCCGGCATTCGCCGCATCGTCGCGCGCAATCCCGGCCCGTTCACCTTTCGCGGCACCGGGACCTATGTGGTCGGCGAGGGCGAGGTGGCGGTGATCGACCCCGGCCCGGACCTGCCCGAGCATGTCGAAGCGTTGCTGATGGACCTCGCCGGCGAGACCGTCACCCACATCCTCGTCACCCACACGCATCGCGACCATTCGCCGGCCGCGGCCGCGGTCAAGGCGGCGACCGGCGCGCCGACCTACGGCTTCGGCCCGCATGCGGGCGGCAGGCGCGGCGAGGCCGGGGTCGAGGAAGGCGGCGACTGGGATTTCGCGCCCGACATCACGCTCCGCGACGGCGACGCGATCGATGGCGCCGGCTGGCGCTTCGAGGCGGTCCACACGCCCGGCCATACCTCCAATCATCTGTGCTTCGCCTTGCCCGATTCCGGCATCCTCTTCAGCGGCGACCATGTGATGGGCTGGTCGACCAGCGTCATCGCGCCGCCCGATGGCGACATGGCCGCCTACATGGCGTCGCTCGACAAGCTGCTCGGGCGCGGCGACGCGGTTTATTGGCCGACCCACGGCCCGGCGATCACCGAGCCCAAGGCGCATGTCCGGGCGTTCATCGCCCATCGCCGCGAGCGCGAGGCCGGCATCCTCGCCTGCCTGCGCGACGGGGTCGGGCGGATCGACGCGATGGTCGAGCGGCTCTATGTCGGCCTCGACCCGAACCTGAAGCGCGCCGCCGGCCGCTCGGTGCTGGCGCATCTGGTGGATCTGGTCGGGCGCGGCATCGTCGTCAGCGACGGCGCAACCATGACGGGGGAAACTTATCGGCTCGCAGGGCGTTAACCGATTCGCGGATTCGAAATAGCGGCTCCGCGTCGGATCGCCGCACCAACGCGCGAAAATCGCCATACGTATAGGTACTAGCAGGCAAGCTCACATAGTCGCTTTAGTCGGCGCGCCCGAAGTGCTATGTCGAGACTTCAATCAACCGCGCCGCCCAGCTAAGGAGAATTCCGTGGTCCATATCTCTCGGCTTACTGCCATTGCCGGCGTTCTGGCGCTGCTCGGCGCCTGCTCGAGCCCGCCGCCCCCGCCGCCGGCTCCCATGCTGCCGGCTCCGGCGCCGCCGCCGATGTCCGAGCAGCCCTATACGGTGCCGCCCGCCCCGCCGATGCATCACCGCTATTCCCACCGGCATCACCGTTATCATCACGTCTATCACCACCACTATCGCCACCATGTGATGCATCGCGTGCACAGCGCGCCGCCGTCGGGTGGCGGCGCTCCGTCCGCGCCGCCGCCATCGTCGTCGGCCCCGATGGCTCCGGCCCCGGCGCCGATGGCTCCGGGTGGCGGGACCAACCGCTAATCGCCTGACCGCAGACGAAACGAGCGCAGCCAGCTGGCTGCGCTCGTTATCTCGACGGTAAGCATCAGTCCGCCCCGGCGGACTGGATGCACTTACGCGAGTTGGATGCCGACGGCTTCGGGGCCCTTGTGGCCTTCGGCGATGTCGACGATCACCCGCTGGCCCTCGGCGAGGTTCATCAGTCCCGCGCGCTGCAACGCCGAGGCATGGATAAAGACGTCCTTGCCGCCGCCGTCGCGCACG
>DASRLO010000063.1:0-15964 GCA_035648415.1 Allostellaceae bacterium | reverse complement strand
TCTGCTTGTCGGTGAAGGGGCGGACCTCCTGCCGATTGCAGGAAATCACGCCGAGAAGCACATCGTCTTTGCGCAGCGGCAACAGCAGATTGGTGCGCACTCCGCCACGCTCGGCGACCGCGCGGGCAAGGGGATTGTCGACCTCCCTCAGATCGGGATTGTGAACCAGGCGCGCGCCGGTAAACAGCGACGCGAAGACCGAGGTTGGGGAAGCGCTGCCCCCCTGGCGCAACTGCTCGGCCAGCTCTTCCGGGTAGCCGTGGACAGCGGCCGCGCGGAAAATGTCACCGTCGAAAAGGAACAAGGTCCCACGCGTCGCTCCACACAGGGCATGCGCCTTGTCCAATATCGCATCGAACACCGGGGCGAGATCGCCGGGCGAGGCGTTGATGACGCCGAGCACCTCGGCCGTCGCGGTCTGTTGTTCGAGCGCTTCCTGCGTCTCGGTGATGAGGCGCGCGTTCTCGATCGCGATCACCGCCTGGGCGGCGAAGTTCTCCAGCAGCGCGATCTCCTTGTCGGAGAACGGCCTAGCCTCAAGGCGCGCCGCGGAAATCGTACCGAGGAGCGCTTCGTCTTTGCGGAGCGACACGATCAACAGGGTGCGGATGCCAGCCTCGAACGCCGCGCGAGCGATGGGATGGTCGATCTGCGCCAGATCAGAAAATTGAGCAAAGCGCGCGCCGTCGAGCAGCGGCTGTACAAACGGGTGATCGGGACCGGCCCACCCTTGCCGCAGCCGTTCCGCCAGCGGTTCCCGATAGCTGTGCAGCGTCACGGCGCGCCATTTTTCGCCGTCATAGATTCCCAAAGCGCCGAGAGCGGCGCCGCAAAGGCTATGGGCTTTTTCCAAAATCGCGTCGAACACCGGCGCGAGGTCGCCGGGCGAAGAATTAATGACCCCGAGCACCTCGGCGGTCGCGGTCTGCTGGTCGAGCGCCTCGCGCGTCTCGGTGATGAGCCGCGCGTTCTCCATCGCGATCACCGCCTGCGCCGCGAAATTCTGCAGCAGTGCAATCTGCTTGTCGGAGAACGGGCGGACCTCCTGGCGATAAATCTGCAGGAGACCCAGCAGCGCGTCGTCTTTGCGCAGCGCGACCACGAGGGAGGTGCGCGCGCCGCCGAGATCGACGAGGGCTAGACGCTGCGGGATGCCGCGCCGGTAGGCCTCGTCGTCTTTGAGATCGATCGAATGAACGAATGTCTCGCCGCCAACGAGGCGGGCAAAAACCGGCCCCTCTTCGATCGAGACCGGATTATGCCTGCGGAACTCCGCGAAGGCGGGCGGTACGCCGAGGGCGGCAACGGTGGGGAATTGCCTGCCGTCCGTCACCATCATCATGCCAAACGCCGCGCCGCACAGATGCATCGCCTTGTCGAGCATGATGTCGAAAACCGGCTGAAGGTCGCCGGGCGATGAATTGATGACCTGCAAGACCTCAGCGGCCGCGGTTTGCTGGTCGAGCGCCTCCTGCGTCTCGGTGATGAGGCGGGCGTTTTCGATCGCGATCACCGCCTGGGCGGCGAAATTTTCCAGGAGCGCGGTCTGCTTGTCGGTGAACGGCCGGACCTCCTGGCGATAGATGCTGAAGAGGCCGAGAACGCGGTTGTCCTTGCGCAGCGCAACTCCCAAGAGTGTACGAGCATGCGCTACATCGACCAGCGCGCGTCGCGCCGGGCTGCCCACGCGATAGGACTGATCCTCTTCGGCATTGGTGATGTGGACGACCCGCTCGCCCTGCAAAAGCCGCTCGCCCAGGCTGCCTTCCGCCGGCACCAAGGGTCCCAGGTCCCGCAACGCCGCGGCGATCTTCTCCTCGCCATGCACGGCCGACGGGCTCATTCGTTGTCCGTCGTAGGTCCATAGTACCCCGTAGGCCGCCTCACACAGGCTCGTCGCCTTTTCCAGCATCGCGTCGAACACAGGCGCGAGATTGCCGGGCGACGAGTTGATGACCTGCAAGACCTCGGCGGTCGCGGTCTGCTGGTCGAGCGCCTCCGACAATTCGGCGGTGCGCTCCTCGACCTTGTGTTCGAGCTCGGCGTAGGAAGTCTGAAGACCCGCGGCCATGTTGTTGAACTGCTGGGCCAGCGCCTCCAGTTCGTCGCCGGTGTGGATGTCGAGGCGGCGGTCGAGGTCGCCGGCGCCGATCCGCGCGGCGCCTTCCTGCATTTCCCGGATCGGGCCGGTCATGCGGCGGGCGAGGAAGAGGGCGGCGAGCGTCGCTCCCCCAAGCCCCAGCACCATAAGCACCGCGCTGCGCAACGCCGCGCCGTAGAGCGGCGCGAAGGCTTCGCGCAGCGGCACCTCGACAAAGACCAGCCAGCCGAGCGGCGCGATCGCCGCGTGCGCGCTCAGCACCGAACGGCCGGCGTTGTCGCGGGCGACCGATACCGCCGTCATCGCGGGGCTTTGCGCCAGCGCGGCGGCAACCTGCGGCAGGTGCTGAAAATCGGTGTCGCGCAAAACGAGGCTGATGTCGGGGTGGGCGATCAGCCGGCCGTGCGCGTCGACCACATAGGCATACCCGCCCTGGCCGATCTTGAGCCCGGTGATGACGTCCCAGATCAGCTTCAGGTTGACCTCGGCGATGGTGACGCCGGCATTGCGTCCGGCGCGCGCCAGCGCCAGGGTCATGTAGGGTTCCGACTCCTTGCGGAAATAGACCGGGCTGAACCATATCTTGTGCGCGCGCGCCTCGGTGAAGGCGGGGGCCTGCGAGAAATCCTGGCCGCTGCCCACCGCGTCGATCGCCAGCCGCGACACCTTGAGCTGCTCCTTGCCGTCGCCGTCGAGCTCGGAGATTTCGGTGATCGCCGGCACCTGGCTCAGCAGCCGCACATAGTCGAACCGGCGCTGGTCGAGCGGCGCCGCCGACCATTGCGCGTGCGTCGTCCAGCCGATCTGGCGCTCGATCTCCTCGATGAATTCCTGGATGCGCTGCGCCGCCGCGTCGGCCTTCTCCTGCTGGACGCGGATCAGCGCCGCCTTGTTCTCCTGGTAGCCGAACCAGAAATCGAACCCGCCATTGACCAGCAGCGCCACCCCCACCAGCCCGACGAAAAACAGCACATATTTGCGGAACAGCCGGCCCTTTGGCCGCTGGGGCGGCGCGGCCTGCGCCGCCGCCGGGCCGGCCTCGGGGCGCGGCTCGAACGGCAGGGCGGAGGCTCCGGGGCTTTCGGCGCTCACTCGATGACCTCGTCCGCCTGCGCCAGCAGCAGAGGCGGCACCGTCAGTCCCAAATCCTTTGCGGTCTTCAGGTTGATGAACAAGGCGAACTTGGTCGGTTCTTCGAAAGGCAGATCGGCGGGCTTCGCCCCGCCGAGGATGCGCGCGACGAGAGCCGCCACCCGGCCATAGCTTTCGCCGTCATCCGGCCCGTACGACATCAGACCGCCGTCATGGACCAAAAAACCGAACTCATAGATGGCGGGCACCCGGTGCGCCGCCGCGAAGTCGAAGACCCGCTTGCGATTGAGCACCGTGAGCGAATCCGTGACCATCAGAATGCCATCCGGCATGTCGCTCGCCATCGCCGCGAACGCCTGCCCGAAATCGTCGGGCTCGCGCACGCCGAGCGGCACCACCGTGATGCCCAGCGCCTGGGCTCCCGCCTCCGACGCGCGGTAGCGCAGGGTCATCCCCAAATCGTCGGCGTTCCACAACACCGCCACGCGACGCAAATTAGGCGCAATCTGCTTGAGAAACTCCAGGCGCTTCGGCGTCACTTCCGCCGATACGTCGGAAATTCCCGTCAGATTGCCGCCGGGGTGCGCCAAATTGGCGACCAGCCCGGTGGCGACCGGATCGCCGGCGTTGACCGCGACGATGGGTAGCGTCGTCCCCTGTTTGGCGGCGAGCACCGGCGGATAACCGGTGGCCGCGATGACATCGACCGTGCTCGCCGCGAGCTCGGCGACGAGCTGCGGAAGGCGATCGATATGGCCCTCCGCGCCGCGCCGCTCGAACGCCAAATTTTTGCCGAGTTGGTAGCCATGCTCGGCGAGGCCCTTGATCAGCGCCGCGCCGAACGGACTGTTATCGGTGATCGGCAACCCGGCGCCGAGCAGACCCACCCGGTAGGTTTTGGACGGGTTTTGCGCCAAGGCGGCCAGAGGAGCCGCGAACCCGAGGCCGCCAAGCAATCGGAGAATTTTTCGCCGGTGCATGCTTCGATCCCTCCGCGGCCGAGCCGAGCAGTGGCGGGACGTGAGGCCAAGATCGTCGCCGTCTTCAGCGAGCCGCCGAGAGCGCCAGCAAGCTCCGCTCGCCAGTCTCGCCCGGCGGTTGCGGCGCAATCTACCACGAGCCGGAGCGTGACGCGACCGCGGCGGGCGGATGCGGCCGGCAGCACCCAGCGCCGCGGGGCGGGGGCAGATCAGTTGTTTGGGTCGGGGGCGCCCTCGTCGACCAGTACTTCAGGCGCGCCGTGCGGAACGCGTCGAGCCCCGCCGCGGCGCCGCGACAGCCGTCGCGTGCCGCACGCCGCCTCGATTTCGGCGACCGTGACGTTGTTGAGCGCGCCCTAGCCTGCATCCCCGCGCAAGTAAGGACGCGCCGCTCGCTTTAAGGCTTTATTATCCCTCCGACCCTATTTGTAACTTCTGGTTACATTCTTTGTTGAGTTACTTCAAAAGATGCAGAATTTGTCTCAAATGCAATGCCGTCCTGAGCCGGCAGCCGGGCGAGCAGCGGGCTGATGCCGTCTCTGCGTGCTGCATCCGGTGGCCGGACGCCCGATCGCTGGCGCCCTCGCGCGCTGAAACGCTTGTCCGCGCGAAAATTGCGGCTGCGGCCGAGCATCGTGGCGCTGTTCGTGCTGCTGACGATGCCGGTCTTCTTCGCGATCATCATCCTCACCTACGTGTCGAACGAGGCGACCGCGCGGGCGAACGCCGACGCGATGATCGAGCGTTTCCGCACCGAAGCGGTCGACAGCATCCAGGGCATGTTCAACCCGATCAAATCGCTGATCCGCAGCGCGGCGATGGTCGGCAGCCAGCAGCCCGACTTCTATTCGGACAACCGGTCGCTCAAATATCTGTTCAGCGTCCTGCAGCACAGCGACAAGGTGGTCAGCATCTATGTCGGCCTCCAGGACGGCTCGTTCCGCCAGGCGCGGCAGATCAATCCCGCCCTCAAGATCCAGAACGCGCTGCCGCCCGCCGGCGTCAAATACGCCTATCGCTGGATCGACCCGCCCGGCGCCGCGGCGGCGATGGATCACTATGTCTTTCTCAATGAGGAGCACGACCCGATCGGGTCCTCCGGCCAGACGACCAATTACGACCCGCGCTCGCGTCTCTGGTATCGGCAGACCGCCCAGGACGGCAAGCTCGTCATCACCGACCCCGAAGTCTTCGCTGCGCTCAACCTCATCGGCTTCACCATCGCCGCGCCGATCTACACCGACGGCAAGGTCAGCGGTGTCGCGGCGGCCGACATCACGCTGGACGGGCTGTCGCACTTCCTCTCGGAGCGCAAGATCAGCCCCGGAACGCTGAGCTACATCCTCGACACCCAAGGCGGCGTGCTCGCCAATTCGGACTTGGCGAAGACCTATGCCAACGAGGACGGCGAGGTCGCGCTCCAGCACATCACCTCGCTCGGCGACAAATTGCCGGCGATCGCCTACAGCGCGCGGCCGCGCGAGAGCGAAAAGCCCTATCTGGTCTCGTATGGCGGCAACGACTACGTCGTGAGCTGCTCCATGCTGCCGGTGCGCTTCGGCAAGAGCTGGCAGCTCTTCACCGTCACCCCGCTCGCCGATTTCACCAGCGCCTTCGAGCGCAACAACAAGCTCCTGTTCATCTGGGGACTGATCGCGATCGGGATCGAAATCCTGATCATCTACTTCCTGTCCGCGGTGATCTCGGCACCGCTCGAAAGGCTCGCTACCAGCGTCGCCCAGATCGAGCATCTCGACGGCGAGGTGGTGCCGCCGCTGCATTCGTCAGTCGCCGAAATCTCGATACTGGCCCAGGCGATCGATACGCTCGGCGCCACGGTCCAGTCGTTCGCCGCGTATGTACCGATCGGCCTCGTCCGGCAGCTGGTCAATTCGCAGGGGCGGCTCGAGCTCGGCGGCAACAGCCGTTTCCTGACGATCTTCTTCACCGACCTGGAGGCGTTCTCGACGCTTTCGGAAGAGGTGCCGACCCAGGAGCTGATGCTGCAGGTGTCCGCCTATCTCGAAGTCGTCACCAAGGCGGTCAACACCGAGGCCGGCACGATCGACAAGTTCATCGGCGACGGCGTCATGGCGTTCTGGGGCGCGCCGGCCCTGCTCGATGACCACGCCTGGCGCGCCTGCGTCGCGGCGCTGCGCATCCAGCGCGGCATGGATGCGCTCAACCAGCGTTGGCGCAGCGAGGAGCGCAAGCCGCTGCGGGTTCGCATCGGCATCCACAGCGATGCGGTGCTCGTCGGCAATATCGGCTCGGCCGAGCGGATGGGCTACACCGTGATGGGCGACGGGGTGAACGTCGCGGCGCGGCTTGAAGGCGTCAACAAGGAGTACGGCACCCTTCTCTGCATCAGCCATGCCGTCTTCAAGGAAGCCGGGGAACGGCTTTGCGTCCGGCCGATCGACGACGTCACGGTCAAGGGGCGCCGCAGCAAGGTGCCGATCTACGAGCTGATGGGGGCGTACGGCGCCGGCTCCGAGCTTGAGCCCGACGCGGCGACGCAGAGGCTGGCGCGGCTGACTCGCCTGGCGCACCAGGCGCTGATCCACGACGATTTCGCGCTGGCTCTCGAGCGCTACGAGGAAATCCTCGCCGAATTCCCGCACGACACGGTGGGGCGAGAGATGGCGAAGCGCGTCGCGGGCTTGGAAGCGATGCACCGGGTGTCCTTGCAGGCGGCGGACTGACGCCGATGGCCGGGTTGTCCCTGATCTCGGCGCAATCGGCGGCGGCGGCCGAGGCCACGGAGCCGGCGGTCGCGGCGCTGCGGCCGAGCGAATACACCGCGGCGCTGATCCAGGTGCTGCGCGCCCTCGCGCCATTTGTGCGCGGCGCGAACGCGCTGGAAATCGGCAGCGGCAGCGGCGTCGTGCTCGCCGCGATCGGCGACCTCGGAGCCGCCTCGCTGTGCGGGGTCGACATCGAAAGCGCGGCGGTCGCGGCGGGCGCCGTGCTGCTCCACGGGCTCGGCTACGGCGACAGGGTCGAGATGCATCGCGGCGACATGTGGCGGCCGCTCGACGGGCGCCGCTTTGACCTCATCGCCGCCAACCTGCCGCAGTTTCCCATGCAGCCTATGGGCTATGCCGGCCGGCTGCCAAGCTGGAGCTCGGGCGGGCCCGACGGCCGGCGGCTGCTCGACCGTTTCCTCGCCGGCCTGGGCGCCCATCTCGCCCCCGGCGGCCGTGCGATCATCACCCATAACGGCTTTGTCGACCTCGGGATGACCCGTGACCTCGTGGCGCGCGACGGGTTGTCGGTGCGGGTCGCGACGACGGCGCTGGTCAACCTGTCCGGCGACAAGCTCGACCTGATGTCGCGAGACATTCTGCTGGCTGAGGCCGGCCGCTCGATTTGCCGCTACGGGTCCTATGCCTTTGGCGAAATGCATGTCGTCGAGATCGGCGCCGGTCTTGGCTGAATTTCGCCGTCGCGCGCTCGCCTGTCTGCTGCTGGCGGCGGCGGGCCTCGGCGCCGCGCCGGCATCGGCGCGCGCCGAGACGTCGCCCGACGCGGCGTTGACCCAATTGCTTGCCGAGGCGCATCGGGCGGCGACGCCGGACAATTGCGTCCAAACCGGCATCGATCGCCTGGTCCGCATCCTCTGTACCGGCCGGATCCGGGTCGGGGTGCGCGCCGAATATCCGCTATTCGCCGTCCACACCGGCGCTGCCCGACAGGGTTACGAAATCGACGTGGCGCAGGCCGTCGGGCAGAAGCTCGGCGTGGCCGTCGACTTCGTCAGCGTCAAGGCGGCGACAAGGATCGCGATGCTGGCCGACGATAGCGTCGACGTCGTTATCGCGACGATGGGCGACAACACCCAGCGCGAGAACCAGCTTCGCTTTATCCGTCCGCACTATTACCGGTCGGAGACAGTGCTGGTGGGGCAGCGCGGCCGCACGGTCGCCGATTGGCCGGATGTCCGGGACCGCACCGTCTGTGCGACCGTCGGCAACGGGTCGAACGCCGAGCTGGTTTCGCACGGCGCGCGCCTCATGCTGTTCGACGACGCGGGCATGCTGCCCGAACGCCTCGCCGACCAGACTTGCACCCTGGCGGCGCAGGACGACAGCTTCTTCGCCTATTACTTCACCGTGCCAAACTTCGCGGCGCGGTTCGCCGCCACCTTCGGCTTTGCCCAAACGCCCTGGGGAATGGGCGTGGCGCGCGAAGGCAGCGAAGACCTTGCGCGAGCGCTCGACCTCACCAGCCAGATCTTTCACCGCGACGGCATCTTCCTCGCCGCCGCCCAGGCCAACCGGATCGGCACGAATTTTCTCGTGCAGCAGCAAGCCGTCTGGGCGCGGCCCGAGTGCAATAGCGACACCGGCAGCGCCAACCCCGCCTGCGTCCTGGCGGCGGCCAATGCCGAACTGCAGCCGACGCCGTTTGCCGGCAGCGTCGTCCGGTTCGAGACCTGGTTCGCCGGATTGACCGGGTTCGAGCTGGTTCTGCCGATGCTGAAGACCGCCCCGGCGTGGTCGCTGTTCCTCAACGGCGCCGCCAACTCGCTGGTGCTGATCGCTGGCGCGCTTGTTTCGACGCTCGCCTTCGCCCTGCTGTTCGGTTTCGCGATGGGGGCGCGGTCGCAGCTCCTGCGGTGGCTCGCCCGCGCGGTCACGGTCGCGCTGCAATCCTCGCCCATCCTGCTGACCCTGGTGATTACCGCTGCGGTCATGCATGCACTGGCCCCGTATTCGCCGGCGATGGCGCTCGGCGCGGCGATCGTGGCGCTCGGCCTCAGCAACGGCAGCAACGCCGGCCAGGCGATCTCCGAGGCGTACCTGACGCTGCGCGCCGAACACGGCCATGCGCCAGGCGGCGAGCTCGACCTCTTCCTGCGGGCGCTCAACCGCTCGGCGACGCAGATCGTCGCCTTCCTGGTCAACGCCGCCAAGGGGACGCCGATCGCGAGCTTTATCGGCGCGCCCGAGCTGTTGAGCGCATTGACCGATATCACCTCGTTCTCCAGCGGTCGCGGCACGACCTATACGCTGCTGCTGGTCTTCTACACGAGCGTGGTCATCGCCGTTGTATGGCTGTGCCGCAGGTTCCAGGGTCTTCTCGAACGGAGCCGCGTCGCGACATGACCCAGCTGATCGATCGTCTGGCGTCGGATTTCATGCCGGCGTTCCTCGCCGGCATGTCGGTCAATTTCGAGATCGCCGGCATGGCGCTTGCCTTCGGGCTCGGCCTCGGCGTGCTGCTCGCTATCGCCCGGCTCCAGGGCGGCGCGGCCGGCATGATTGCCGGCGCCGCGGTCGCGCTGATGCGGGCGGCGCCGACCTTTGTCGTCATGTTCTTCCTGCTGAACGCGCTGCCGCATGGCGGCGTGTCGGGGATGATGATCGTCGCGATCTCGCTCGTTCCCTATGCCGCCGCATATGTCGCGGATAGCGGCGTCGATGCGCTGCGCCAGTTCCGCGCCGGCTCGCCGCTCGCCTGCTTGCTGATCCTGCCCAACATCGCCCGCGCGTTTTTCGTGCTGGTGATGTCGTCGAGCGCGGGCGCCGCGGTCGGCGTCACCGAGGGCATCGCCGTGATCCTGCGCGAGGCGGAAAAATTGCCGACGATCGGCGACAGGCTCCTGCTGTTCGCGATCGGCGTCGCGTGTTTCGGCATCCCGTTGCAGGCCGGTTTCGCCGTGATCCGCCTTATCCAGCGGCGCCTCGGCCGCATCGCCCTGCGCAGCCGGGACGCGACGCTGGCCCATCAGGCGTCGGCGGCGCCCGAACGCGGGTGACGGTTCAGCCGGTCAGGGCGTAGAGGTCGACCGAAATCGCCCCCGTCCTGAACCCGGCTTCGCAATAGGCCAAATAATATTCCCAGAGCCGCCTGAACGACGGCCGGAAGCCGAGCTGCTCGATGGCCGGCCAGACTTCGAGGAATCGGCAGCGCCATTCCGCCAGGGTCCGCGCATAGCTGTCGCCGAACGGCGTGACCGAGCTGAGGGCGAGCCCGGCGCACTTCGCCTGCTCGGCGATGATCGTCTTGGTCGGCAAGAGGCCGCCCGGGAAGATGTAGCGCTGAATAAAATCGGCGCTCCGGCGGTAGCTCTCGAACCGGTCCTCGCGGATCGTGATCGCCTGCAGCACGGCCTTGCCGCCGGGTTTCAGGCGGTCGCGCAGTGTCGCGAAATAGGCCGGCCAATAGGCCTCGCCGACCGCTTCCAACATTTCGATCGACACGATCCGCTCGAAGCTGCCGTCGCTGTCGCGATAATCCTGCAACCGCAGATCGACCCGGTCGGCGCAGCCTTCCGCCGCGACGAGGTCTTGGGCGTAGGCAAGCTGCTGCTCGGACAGGGTCAGCCCGGTCACCCGCGCCCCGCGGCGCGCCATTCGCGCCGCGAGCGAGCCCCAGCCGAAGCCGATCTCCAGCACCTTCTCGCCGCCCTCGAGCTCCAGCAGGTCGACGATGCGCGCCTGCTTCGCCTGCTGCGCATCCTCCAGCGATTGTTCCGGGCTTTCGTAAAAGGCGGACGAATACGTCATGCTGCGATCGAGCCACAGCCGGTAGAAATCGTTGCCGAGGTCATAGTGAAACGCGATGTTCTTCGGGCTGCGCGATTTGGTGTTCGACCTGAGCCGGTGAAGGAGCCGGTTGAGGACGCGCAGCGGCAGCCATCCGAGAACCGCCGTCCCCAGGTAGTCGCAACGCTCGGCCGCCAGCGAAATCAGCGTGGTCAGATCGGGGCTCGACCACTCGCCGGCGATATAAGCCTTGGCGAACCCGATATCGCCGCCGGAGACGGTGCGACGCAACGCGCGCCAGGTGTGGAAGACCAGCACCGCCTCGGGCCCCTCCGCCGCTGCGTGATGGGTAATGCGCTCGCCCGATGGCGTCACGATCGTCAGCCGGTGCGTGTCGAGACAGGCGAACAGGCGCCGCAGCATCGGACGGCCGATGCCGGGGAGTCGCAATCGCCGTCCCCCCGCGAGGATTTCCGCTTTGGTATGGCCTTCAAGCGACATGGCGGCGGCGTTCCTCGTTGTCGGGCGTGCGGCCCACCGTGACCGCCGGCACCGGCGGGAGCGGCCGGTCGCGCAGGCGGATGCCCTTGAGCCAAATCCACAGGGCTTCCCAATGGATGCCGGCAATGACCTTCAGGGTCAGCAGCGGATAGGTCGCGAAAGCACGCGCCAGGCCGGCATCGGTCAAGGCGGCGCGCTCCGCGAACAGCGAAGCGACGATGATCGGGCCTTGCGCGTCGCGCCCGTGGATGGCGATACCCACGCGCCTGCCCGGCGGGACGATTTGGAACAGGTAGGTCATGTCCATGTCGAGAAACGGCGACACGTAAAACCGCTTCGAGCACTCCTGGATGATCGGCCGCTCGCCGCCGCCGTCCGAGTCGCCGGCCACCGGCATGAGATAGCCGTGGCGCTCGCCGAAGGTGTTGTTGACCTCGTAGAGGATCGCGGCGAGCGTGCCGCAGCGGCGGTAGCAGAAATAGGCGCTGAGCGGGTTGAAGGCGTAGCCGAGCACCCGCGGCATCGTCAGCAGCCGGATCGGCCCGCCATCGGCGTCGAGCCCGGCCGCCTGCATGTGGCGTTCGACCTGGGCGCGCAGCGGCGCCGCGCTGCCGTCGCCGTAATCGCGGTCGTGGAAGCCGAACAGATTGAACCGGTTGCGCGAGAACAGCCGGAGCCGCGCCGCGAGGCCGTCGAGCCCGTCGAGGTCGAGCAGCAGCGAGAAGACCCGGTAGCGCAGCCGGTGCCGTCGCGGCCGCAGCCGCTGGTGCATCACCGTGCCGCGGTAGAGGGCGCAGGAATCGTCCGTCATGCGGCGCGCGACACAGCGGTTGGCGACCCCGCCGCCGGCAGCAGTCGGATGCGGCCGGATTCCCCGGCCACGGTCCAGGGCCGCCGCCCGCCGCCCAGCGCCTCGGCGACGGCCAGCCCGGCCTGCAGACCGTCCTCATGAAAACCCGCGCCGAAATAGGCGCCGCAGAACCAGGTGTTGCGCACCCCTTGGAGCGACCACAGCCGCTCCTGCGCCGCCATCGCGGCGGCGTCGTAAAGCGGATGGTGATAGGTCTCGCGCCGGATCACCCGGCTCGGTTGCGGCTCTCGGTCCGGGTTCAGCGTGACGAACAACGGGGTCGCTTCCGGTATCCCTTGCAGGCGGTTCATCCAGTACGTAACCGAGAGGCTTTTTGTTGCGCCGGCCCCCTGCGACAGGTAGTTCCAGCTCGCCCACGCCCTCCGCCGCCGTGGCATCAGACCGGGATCGCAATGCAGCACCGCGAGGTTCTCGTTGTAACCAAACGCGCCAAGCAGCCGCCGCTCCTCGGGTCCGGGATCGGCGAGCATCAGCAGCGCCTGGTCGGCGTGGGTGGCGATGACGGCATGGTCGAACATTTGTGCGCGGCCCGGCGCGTCGCCGATTTCGACGCCGCCGGCGACCCGCCGCACATAGCGGATGCCGCGCCCGACCGCGATCCGGGCGGCGAACGAGTGCGTCAGGCGCGCGACGTATTCGCGGCTGCCGCCCTCGACCGTGCGCCAAACCGGCCGCTCCTTCAGCCGCAGCAGGCCGTGATTGTCGCAAAAGCGGATAAAGGCCGCCGCCGGGTAGCGGCCGATCTCGGCGGCGGGCGTCGACCAGATCGCGGCGGCCATCGGGTAGAGATGGTCGTCACGCAGCGCAGCGCCGTAGCCGCCAGCGTCGAGATAGTCGTCGAGCGTCGCCGCCCCAAGCGTCGCCGCATCTCGCGGTGCGTTGCGGTAGAAGCGGCGGAGGTCGCCGAGCATCGACCAGAAGCGCGGCCGCGCAAGGTTGCGGCGCTGCGCGAACAGGCCGAACAAATTCGTCCCCGCATATTCCAGCCGCCCGTCGTCGAGCGAGACCGCGAACGACATCTCGGACGGCTTGGTCGGCACGTCGAGATGGCGGAACAGCGCGGTCAGGTTGGGATAGGTGGCTTCGTTGTAGACGATAAAACCGGTGTCGACCGGCACCGCCCCGGCATCGACCGTGTTGCTGTGGCCGCCGATTCGCCCGTCGGCCTCGAACACCGAGACGTCGTGCCGCCGCGACAGCAGCCAGGCGGCCGACATCCCGGAAATGCCGGTGCCGATGACGGCGATGCGCAACGGCCTTGCCGACTCTAGGATTGGCGGCGCCATGGTCCCCCCTGAAACCTCGAACGGCCGCGACAATTTCCCCGCGACGGATGCAACCAACCCCGCCGACGGGCCATATTATGACGCATGAGTAGCTTTGTGCGCCATGCACGAAACCGTAGGCTACGGCTGTCGCTGGCCGCGCTGCCGAAATGGTCGCGCCGACGCGGCGCGATCGCCCTTTGCGGCCTGCTCTTGCTGATGGGGATCGGTTTGATCGCGTTGTCGCCGGCCACCGTTCTGAACGTAATCGCCCTCTGGGGCAAATACCGCGCCACCACCGGAATCGCCTACGCGCCCGGTCCGCGCCATTCGCTTGACATCTATGCCCCCGAGCCGCGCTCGGCCGCGGCGGCGCCGGTCGTGGTTTTCTTCTACGGCGGCGATTGGCAGGAGGGCGACAGGGCGACCTATCGCTTTGTCGGCGCCGCGCTCGCCGCGCGCGGGCTGGTGACGGTGATCCCCGACTACCGGGTCTATCCCGAAGTGCGGTTTGCCGGCTTTCTCGAAGACGGCGCGCTCGCCGTCAAATGGGTGCATGACCACGCCGCCGAGTTCGGCGGCGATCCCGCCCGCCTGGTGCTGATGGGCCATTCCGCCGGGGGCTATATCGCGGCGATGCTGGCCTATGACCGCCAATGGCTCGCCGCGGTCGGTCTTGACCCGGACCGCGACGTGAAGGGCCTCGTCGGTCTCGCCGGGCCCTACGATTTCCTGCCGCTGCACCGCGACACGCTGAAGATCATCTTCGGCCCCGAGGACCATCTCGCGGCGACGCAGCCGATCAATTTCGTCGAGCCCGGCGCGCCGCCCGCCTTCCTCGCGAGCGGCCGCGACGACGACATGGTCGATCCCGGCAACGTCACGCGCCTCGCCCGCCGCATCGGCGAAAAGGGCGATGCCGTGACAACAAAATTTTACGATGGCGTCGGCCATCGCATGTTGATCGGCGCGTTCGCGGCGCCGTTGCGTTCGCTGGCGCCGGTGCTACGCGACACGGTGGAGTTTGTCGACGGCGCCGCCGGCACGGCCCCGCGCGCCGCTCCGGTGGTTGTCGCGGCGCCGCGATGAGCCTCGCCTGGGCGATCGGCGGCCTCGCGGCCGGCCTGTCGCTGGCGATGATGGGCGCCTGGGCGATTGTCGTGCGCACCGGAAACTCGGGCTGGATCGACGCGTTCTGGTCGCTCGCGGTCGGCGCCGCCGGTGTCGCCGGGGCTCTGGTTCCGACCGGCTCAAACGCGCCGGCGGCGCGGCAGATCGTCGTCGCCGCGCTGGCCGCGATCTGGTCGCTGCGCCTCGGCCTCTATATTGCGCAGCGCACGCTCGGCGGCGGCGACGATCCGCGCTATGCCAAATTGCGCGCGGATTGGGGCGCCGCCTATCGCCGGCAGCTCTTCCTGTTGCTGCAGATCCAGGCCGCTTGCGGGTTTCTGCTCGCGCTGTCGATCCTGGCGGCGGCGCACAACCCGGCCGCGGGGCTGCGCCCCGGCGACGGGCTCGGCGTGCTGCTGCTCGTCGCCGCTATCCTCGGCGAGAGCATCGCCGACCGCCAGCTCGCGCGGTTTCGCGCCGAGCCGGCCAACAAGGGCCGCGTCTGCGACATCGGCTTATGGGGCCTGTCGCGCCATCCGAATTATTTCTTCGAGTGGCTCGGCTGGCTCGCCTATGCGGTGATCGCGGTCGACCCGCTGGGCGGCTATCGCTGGGGCTGGGTCGCGGTGTTGGGGCCGGCGCTGGTGTATTGGTTGCTGGTCCACGCCTCGGGCATCCCGCCGTTGGAGGCGCACATGCTGCGCTCGCGCGGCGCCGCGTTCCGCGCCTACCAGGCGCGGGTCAACGCGTTCTGGCCGGGGCCGCCGCGCTCGCGACGCCAGGCGGCGCCGTCGTGAGCCTCATCGCCGCGGGGATCGGGCTCGTCGAACGGACGCCGTTGCCCGACCCGGTCATCCGGCTCGGTATCGGCCGGCTCGTCGCGCGATCGGCACGGCTACGCGCCGCCGCGCCGGAGAGCGAGGAACGCGACTTCGCCACCGCGATGGCGGGCTTCCCGATCGCCGAACATACCGCCGCGGCGAATGCGCAGCATTATGAACTGCCGCCGGAGTTTTTCGCGGCGACGCTCGGCCCGCGCCGTAAATATTCCTGCTGCCTGTACGAGGCGGCCGACACGAGTTTGGCGCAAGCCGAAACCCGCGCGCTGGAGGAAACCGCGAGCCATGCCGGGCTCGCCGATGGCCAGCGTATCCTGGAGCTCGGCTGCGGCTGGGGGTCGCTCGCCCTGTTCATGGCCGAGCGCTACCCGAACGCGACGATCACCGCGGTCTCCAATTCGCACGCCCAGCGCCGCCACATCGAGGGCGAGGCGATGCTGCGGCAGCTGCGCAACGTCACGGTCGTCACCGCCGACATGAACGATTTCGCGCCTCCGGGCCACTTCGACCGGGTCGTTTCGGTCGAGATGTTCGAGCACATGGCGAACTGGCGCGGGCTGCTCGGCCGCATCGGCGCCTGGCTCGCGCCGCACGGCCGGCTTTTCGTCCATGTCTTCGCGCACAAGGCGCGGCCCTACCGCTTCGACCATCGCGACCCGGCCGACTGGATCGCCCGGCATTTCTTCACCGGCGGCATCATGCCGAGCCACG
>DASRLO010000062.1:0-17520 GCA_035648415.1 Allostellaceae bacterium | reverse complement strand
CTTAGGCAATCGTGGTGGTTTTCCCGAGCGGGAAGACTGCGGCACGCTTTTCATCTCACGAACAGTTGCCGGGGTCTCGCCCAGCAGTTGCAAGAAGGGGATAGGATGAGGGCTGGAAGGACGTTGCGTCGGTATCGACATCTCCAAGGACCGGCGGACGTGTATGTGCGGCCCCTCGGCACGGCGTTTCATCTCGCCCCTCGCATGACGAACCCAATTGCTCCTTCCGCCTTGGCCCTCTGGAGGGAGATTGCCGCGTTGCCTTCGGCCCCTCGCGCAATGACGAGCTAAACTCTCCGCGCCAAAAACACCTGGCTCGGCCGCGCCAGTTCCTCGCGCGCGGCGACGAGCGCCAGCTCGTAGCGTCCCATCCCGACCGTCGTCTCGATCACCGCGAACATCGAGGCGGCGGTGCGCGCCAGCGCATCGGGCAAAGCCTCGCCGTTCAGCAGGTGACCGAGGAACAGCGCCGCGGTCACGTCGCCGCAGCCGTTGAGCATCGCCGCCAGACGCGGCGTCTCGACCGCCCAGGCGCCGTCGGGCCCCGCGGCCAGCATCGTCAGGCGATCGGGCGCGGTGTCGAGGCTGGTGACCAGCACGATGCCCGGCCCCCGGCTGCGCAATTGAGCGACGGCCTCGGCTGCTTCGCCAAGGCTGCCGATCGCGCTGCCTGTCAGGTATTCGAGCTCGAAACGGTTCGGCGTCGCGATGTCGGCGAGCGCGAGCGCCCGGTAGCGGAAGAATTCGGCGACCCCGTCGCGGACGTAGGAGCCGGTATCGACATCGCCGATCACCGGGTCGCAACAGAATGTTGCGCGCGGGTTCGCCGTCTTGACCCGCGCGACGATGTCGAGCAGCACCGCGCCGGTCTCGGCCGTGCCGATATAGCCCGACAACACCGCGTCGATGCCGGGCAGCACGCCCAAATCGGCGATCCCCTCGAAGAGGCTGGCGACCGCCTCGGCGGCGACGACATCGCCGCGCCAGCGCCCGTGGCCGGTGTGGTTGGAAAAGGCGACCGTGTCGAGCGCCCAGGCCTCGATGCCGAGGCATTGCAGCGGAAATACCGCGGCGGCGTTGCCGACATGGCCGTACGCCACCCGCGACTGGACCGAGAGCACACTCGGCATCTAGCGGTGCAAGTCGAGCCGGTCGAATACCCGCTTCATGCTGAGAAAGATGACGAGGCCGCTGACGACGAAGAGGCCGATCCCGGCGTCGTGCAGGCTGCCCGGCTCGCCCGCGGCGAGAAACAGCCCGGCGAGCGCGATCAGGGCGAAGAGCGGGATTACCACGACAAGATGCGCCGGCTTGTCGACGAAGAGAAAACTGGTCCAGTCGGCGCTGGTGCCGTCGAACCACGATTTGAGCCGCAGGAAGGCGAGCAGTATCGCGCCGATCGCCAGCAGAAGACCCGTCGCGTAGTCGCCCGGCGCCGCGCCGCGCCCGGATACGTAAAGCCCCAGGATCGTCAGCGCGCCGAGCACGACGAACTGGGCCCAGAACCCGAACCAGGCCCGGTATCCCGGCTCCGGGTTGCGCGATGATAGAGGGGCGTCGTTCATTTGCGGTCTCGCAGTTCGCCGTCGCCGGATTATACCGAAACGACGCGTCTGTCCGAGAATTCCGCGGCGGGTCCTTCGAATCGCCGGCCGCGCCGGCTCCTCGGGATGACGATCCCACCGCCCCTCGGCAATCTCCATCAGCCCCAATGATCCCCGCAGTCCCGATCCCTACTCGCCGCCCCAAACACGGAAATCCTTCATACGCTCGAAAGCGGGGTGACGAGTTTTACGGTCGGCCATCAAGTATTCAGCATGTTGCGGGTGCCTGCCGGCAGCCGCACGGTCAGCCCGTCCAATTCCTCGGTTATGATAATCTGGCAGCCGAGCCGCGACGTCGTGGTGAGCCCGAAGGCGAGGTCGAGCATGTCCTCCTCGTCCTCGCTTGCCTCCTTCAGCAGGTCGTACCAGTCGGGATCGACGATCACATGACAGGTCGAGCAGGCGAGCGAGCCTTCGCAGGCGCCCTCGATGTCGATCTTGTTGCGGTGGGCGATCTCCAGCACCGACAGGCCCAGCGGCGCATCGACCTCGCGCGCCGCGCCGCCGCGCTCGATGAACGTCATTTTCGGCATCAGAGGCTCTCGGTGCGCGGGGCCATGTCTTCGGCGAGGATCGCGGCGGCCTCGGCCGGCGCTTCCGCTGCGTCGAGATCGCCGATCGCGACGAGCCGCAGCAGTTCCAGCCCCGCCGCCGCGCTCGCCTCAAACAGCTTGGCGCCGGTCGCCGCGTCGAGCGCCGCCGCGACGACCAGCACCGCATGGGTCACCGGCCGCCCGAGGGCACGCTCGGCGCGCAGCCGCGCTCCTTCGAACAGCGCCTGCCATGCGGCCGCCGGAGCGTCGGGCGCGGGTACCGGCAAGGAGCGCTCGAAGCCTTCACGGTCGGCGAGGGTCACCGCGTTGCCGCCGACCGCGAGCGCAATTTCGGCCCGGTCGCCGCTGGCGTCGATACCGATCGCCGCGCCCGGCGCGTCGGGGTCGGCGGGCGCGCCGTCGGGTTCTTCGATCTGAAAGAGTTTCACCGGCCTACCGCCGCGTCATCGCGAGGAGCGCGGAGCGGCAGACGCGATCCGGGTGGGCACTTGGCACGAGATTGCTTCGCTGCGCTTGCAATGACGATCAAACTAGACGTGGAACGACTCGCCACAGCCGCAGCGGCCCTTCTCGTTCGGATTGCGGAAGACAAAGCCGGTTTCGAGCTTTTCCTCGACATAGTCCATCTCGGTGCCGAGGATGAACATGACAGCCTTGGGGTCGACCAGCACGGTGACGCCCTTATCCTCGACGATTTCGTCGAACTTGCCCTTCTCGTCGGCGTATTCGAGGGTGTAGCTGAGGCCGGAGCAGCCGCGCGAGCGCACCCCGACGCGCACGCCGACCGACGGCTTGCCGCGCTTGTCGAGCAGCGCCTGGATGCGCATCGCCGCCGCGTCGGTCACCAATAGGGCCGGGGGTCGCGCCAAAGCCATTGTCCGCCTCGCTCCTTGCGGCTTCATATTGCCGCCGCCAGCGTCACCGTCAATCGTGACGTATCCGTTTATGTAGTCGTCCCGCCGCTCGATTTCACCTGATCCCTGTGCCGCAAGCGCGCCGCCGCCGCGACGATGGCATCGACCGCGTAGTCGATATCCGCCGGCGTGGTGAAGCGGCCGAGGCCGAGGCGGATCGAGGCGTTGGCGCGCGCGTCGGAAAGGCCCAGGGCGCGCAGCACATAGGACGGCTCGACCGAAGCCGAGGTGCAGGCCGACCCCGTGGAGATCGCGATCGACGAACAGGCCTCGATCATCTCCGGCGCGGTGGTGCCCGGCACCGAGACGTTAAGGCTCCCCGGCAGCCGGTGGTCGAGATCGCCGTTGACGAGGAGGCCCGGCACCCGGCCGGCGAGACCCGCTTGCAGGCGCTCGCGCAAACCCTTGAGCCGCACCGCCTCGCCCGCCATCTCGTCGCGGGCAATCGCGCAGGCCTTGCCAAAGCCGACGCAGAGCGGCGTCGGCAACGTGCCCGAGCGGAGGCCGCGCTCCTGGCCGCCGCCGTCGATCAGCGGCACGAGGCGCACCCGCGGGCGGCGCCGCACATAAAGCGCGCCGACGCCCTTTGGCCCGTAGAGCTTGTGGCCCGACAGCGACATCAGGTCGATCTTCATAGCCTCGACGTCGAGCGGGATCTTGCCGAGCGCCTGCGCCGCGTCGGTGTGGAAGAGGACGCCGCGGGCGCGGCACAGCGCGCCGATCTCGGCCAAAGGCTGGATGATCCCGATCTCGTTATGCGCCGCCATGATCGAGACGAGCAGCGTTCTTTCGCTCAGCGCCGCCTGCAGCGCGGCGAGATCGACCCGCCCGCTTTCCGCGACCGGCAGGTAGGTCACGGAAAAGCCCTCGCGTTCGAGCGCGGCGCAGCTTTCCAGCACGCATTTGTGCTCGGTCGTCAGCGTGACGATGTGATCCCTTGGGCGGTCCTGCGGCCCGCCGCCGGTCGGGTGCTCGCGGGCGAAATGCGCCGCGCCTTTGATGGCGAGATTGTTGGCCTCGGTGGCGCCCGAGGTGAAGACGATCTCGCGCGGATCGGCGTGGATCAGCGAGGCAATCTCGCCGCGCGCCTGATCGACGGCCGCCATCGCGCGATGGCCATAGGCATGGCTCTCGCTGTGCGGGTTGCCGTAATCGATCGTGAAATACGGCAGCATCGCTTCGAGCACGCGCGGGTCGACCGGTGTCGAGGCCTGATTGTCGAGATAGACCGGCGGCGCGTTGGCTCGGTCGCTCGCGGGATTGGAGAGGGGATTGGGGAGGTATACGTCGTTCATGCGGCTACCGGTGTTGCCGCCAGGGGCGTGCGCCGCCCGAGGGTATGTCGGCGAAGCGCCGTCCAGGCATCGATAAAATGCGCGATCTCGGCCTCGCTCGTCGACCAGCCGAGACTGACGCGGATGGTTGCGCCGGCGATCCCGGGCGCGACCGCCATCGCCGCCAGCACGTGGCTGGGGCCGACCTTGCCCGAGGAACAGGCGGCGCCGGCGCTCACCATCACGCCGTCGAGATCGAGCGCGATGATCTGGGTCTCGGCCGAAACGCCGGGCATCGCGACGGCCGATGTGTTCGGCAGCCGCGGCACGCCGGCGCCGACGATGACGGCATCCGGCGCCAGCGCCGCTTCGAGCCTGTCGCGCAGGGCGCGGACGCGGTCGTATTCGCCGGCGTCGCAAGCCTTCGCCGCGGCGAAGCCGGCGATGCCGGTTAAGTTTTCGGTGCCGGCGCGGCGGTTGCGTTCCTGCCCGCCGCCATGGAGCAGCGGCGCCGCTGCCGCGCCGCCGCCGAGGACCAGCGCACCGATGCCGGTCGGCCCGCCGATCTTGTGCGCCGACAGGGTCAGGAAATCGGCCCCGATTTCGGCGAGCGAGAGCGGCATCTTACCGGCAGCTTGCACCGCGTCGCAGTGGAACAGCCCGCCGCTCGCATGAACGATGTCGGCTACCTCGCGCACTGGCTGGATCACCCCGGTTTCGTTGTTGGCCAGCATCACCGATACAATCGCCGGCCGCTTGCCGTCGCCGAGCAGCGCGGCGAGCGCCGCCAGATCGACGATGCCGTCGCCATCCACCGGGATGCGCTCGGCCGCGGGCGCTGCCTGCAATACCGAGGAATGTTCGACCGCCGAGACCAGCACCCGCCCGCGGCCGCTGCCGAGGAGCGCCAGATGGTTGGCCTCGGTGCCGCCGCTGGTGAAGACGACTGCGTCCGCCGGCGCACCGGCCAGCGCGGCAACCGCCGCGCGCGCATCCTCGACGCGCCGCCGCGCCTCCCGGCCCCAGCGGTGCACCGACGACGGGTTGCCGCAAAGCGCCAATGACTCCGCCATCGCCGCCGCCGCCTCGGGCCGCAGCGGAGTGGTCGCGTTCCAGTCGAGATAGGTGTCGCGCCCGCTCATCGAAGACTCATTGCGCCGCCGCATTGGTTCGGTAGGCGAGGCCGCTGGTGCCGAGCACGCGCTTCTCGCACACATCGCCCAGGCTTACCGAACTCAGGTAAAGATGGATCTGGTTGCTCAATTCTTCCCACAGATCGTGGGTCAGACATCGGCTGCGGTCGCCGCGGCAGCCGATGGTCGCGCCGGGGCGGCAGCGGATCGCGTGGATCGGCTCGTCGACCGCGAGGATGATGTCGGCGATGCGGGTCGCGTCGCGCGCATGCGCCAGCAGATACCCGCCGCCCGGCCCGCGCACGCTTGTCACGAGACCGCCGCGACGCAGCTTGGCGAAAAGCTGTTCGAGATAGGAGAGCGAGATTTCCTGGCGCTCGGCGATGTCGGCGAGGCAAACGGGCCCCGCGCCGCTATGCTGGGCGAGATCGACCATCGCCATCACCGCGTAGCGGCCCTTGGTGCTGAGCCTCATGCTCCCGATCTCATGCGCTCGCTCTCGGCTTCGTCGGCGACGATGCGCGACGCCATCTCGTCGGCAGGCGCGGCCTTCTCGCTTTCGAGCTCGTTAACCCGCGCCCGCAGGCTCGCGACCTCGTCGAGCAGGCCGCTGAGCGCGCGCGCGATCGGGTCGGGGATGTCCTCGCCGCTGACGCCATAGGGCTCGAACGCCGGGTGCTTCTCGCCGGTTGGGCGCCGCGTCACCGGCCGCGCCGGATTGCCGACCATCGTCACGCCGTCCGGCACGGCGCGCAGCACTACCGCGGCGGCGCCGATGCGTGCCCCGTCGCCGACCCTGAACGGCCCCAGCACCTGCGCGTTCGAGCTGATGATGACATTGTTGCCGATGGTCGGATGGCGCTTGCGCCCCGCCTGGTCCGCGCTCGGCCGGGTGCCGCCGAGGGTCACGCCCTGATAGATCGTGCAATCGTCGCCGATCTCGGCGGTCTCGCCGATCACCACGCCGATGCCGTGGTCGATAAAGAGGCGCTTGCCGATCGTCGCGCCGGGATGGATGTCGATCGCGGTCAGCACCCGGCCGGCATGCGCGACAAAGCGTCCGAGGAAATACCAGCGATGCGTCCACAGCCAATGCGCCATGCGGTGGAACAGCAAGACCTGGAAGCCGGGATAGCAAAACACCACTTCTAGTGCAGACCGGGCGGCGGGATCGCGAGCCCGCGTGGCATCGATCTCGTCACGCAGGTTATTGAATAGCATCGCCTTCACTGTGCTATCGTGGCCGCCGCGAGGAGAGCCGCATTATCCCCCGGCCGACGCGGTTCAAGAAGCGAGATATAATTGCCCGACTCACGCGATCAAGTATGCAGCGGAAACTTGCCGAATTGGGGTTTCCGGCGAAAGCTTCGTAATCCCGACTCCAACAGTCGGAAATATCATGCCTGACGTCATCCTCAACGGCCCCGAAGGACGCATCGAAGGACGCTATCATCATGTCCGGTCCGGCCCGGCGCCGATGGCGCTGGTGCTGCACCCGCACCCGCTGCACGGCGGGAACATGAACAACAAGGTCGTCTACACGCTCTACCAGAGCTTTGTGCGGCGCGGATTTTCGACCTTGCGGATCAATTTCCGCGGCGTCGGGCGCAGCCAGGGCAGCTTCGATCGCGGCGAAGGCGAACTGGCCGACGCGGCCGCGGCGCTCGATTGGCTGCAGACCTACAACCCCAACGCCGGGTCGTGCTGGGTCGCGGGCTATTCGTTCGGCGCCTGGATCGGCATGCAGCTGCTGATGCGCCGGCCCGAGATTGAAGCGTTCATCTCGGTGTCGCCGCCGGCGAGCCAATACGATTTCACCTTTCTCGCGCCGTGCCCCTCTTCAGGGCTGGTGCTGCAGGGCGACCAGGACAATCTGGTGCCGATCGAGTCGGTGCAGAAGCTGGTGCACAAGCTCGCCCACCAGCGCGACATCAAGATCGATTTCCGCAAGATCCCCGGCGCCGACCATTTCTTCGCCGACCAGCTCGAGCTGATCAGCACGCATGTCGAGGCCTATGTCGCCGACCACATGCGCGCTCCCCAGCCCGCGCCGGCGGCCCACGCAAGGGGACGCTCCTAGCCTTTCGAGCGGGCGGCGCGCACCGCCGCCCAGACGATCCCGGCAATCCCGAGCAGGGTAAGGCCGCCGAACACCAGCGCAAAGGTGTTGCCCGCGCCGATCAGCCGCCCGCCGAGATCGCCGACCGCGTCGCCCACCAGGAGCAGCATCGGCGCCCAGACCGCGGCCGAGACGACATTGGCGAACCAGAACCAACCGTGCGGCATCTTCATCATCCCGGCGGCGAGCGGGATCACCGCCCGCATCGGGCCGAAGAAGCGGCCGATAAAGACGCTCTTGCCGCCGTGCCGGGCGAAAAAGCGGATGCCGCTCGGCAGCATTTCGGGGTGGCGCGAGAACGGCCACAGCCGACCGATGCCGCCGCCGAAGCGGCGGCCGATCCCGTACGACACCGCATCGCCGAGCGTCGCACCGAGCACGGCGCCGATCAGCACCGGCGTATACGGCAGCGTCCCGTCCGACATCAGCGTGCCGGCCGCGATCAGCAGCGTGGTGCCGGGAAACAACAGGCTCAAGAACGCGAAAGACTCGCCGAACGCGGTGACGAACATGATCGCCGCCGCCCACTGTGCGTGAGCGGCGACGATTGCGAGCATCGGCCGAACGAGGTCGTCCATGCGCGGGCTATACTTCGCTTGTCGTCCCGGCGAAAGCCGGGACCCACTTCACCGTCTCCCGTGCCGTAGAACCGTGGTCACGGCTTTCGCCTTTATGACAAGGTAGTGACGCTTCCGCTTCCCAATCCGTTCCGGTTGACGAAATTATAGCGACGAGAAGGAGACACCGATGCCGACCCTCGACCCCCGGCAGAAGGCCGAGCGCATCGTCGCGGTGTTCCGCGCCCGCCGGCCGATCGACATTCTGCCGGACGAGCTGATCCCGACCGATCTCGACGAGGCGTACCGGGTGCGCGAAGCGTTCGAGGCGATCGAGGCGCCGCGGCGCGGCGAAATCGTCGGCTACAAGATCGGGTTGACGACGCCGGTCATGCAGCTGCTCTGCGGCGTCGACGAGCCGTGCTACGGCGCGATGTTCGCGAGCGAGGTCCGCCATTCGCCGGCGGAAGTTCGGATGGGCGATTATTGCCGGGTCGGGATCGAGACCGAGATCGCGGTGCGGCTCGGCGCCGACCTGCCCCGCGGCGGCCGGGCGCGGGTCGCGGCGGCGGTCGAAAGCTGCATGGCGGCGATCGAGGTGCTCGAGGACCTTCGCCACGATTACAAGCGCCTGAGCGCGCGCGCGATGGTCGCCGGCAATGTGTGGAACGCCGGCTGCGTGCTCGGCGCGCCGATCGCCGACTGGCGCCAGCTCGACCTCGCGACGGTGACTTCGCGCCTGACGGTCAACGGCCGGGAGATCGGCGGCGGCAGCGGCGGCGACGTGATGGGCAATCCGCTCAACGCGCTGTCGTGGCTCGCCGACAAGCTCGCCGCCGACGGCCGGCCGCTGCGCCGCGGCATGGTGGTGATGACCGGCAGCATGGTGCCGATCCAGTTCCCCAATCCCGGCGACCGCGCCGTCGTCGAGGTGTCCGGCCTCGGCCGCGCCGAGCTCCGCGCCATCTGAACTCGTGCCCGATCTCTACCCGCTGATCCGGCCTTTGCTGCGGACGCTGCCCGCCGAAGCCGCGCATCGTCTGACGATCGGCGCGCTCGCCAGCGGAATGGGCGGGCTTGTAGCGGGACGCTGCGAACCCGACCCGCCGAGCCTTGGCCAGACCCTCTGGGGCCGGCATTTCCCCAACCCGGTCGGCGTCGCCGCCGGGTTCGACAAGGACGCGGAGGCGCCCGATGCCCTGCTGCGGCTCGGCTGCGGTTTCGCCGAGACCGGCACGGTGACGCCGCGCCCGCAACCCGGCAATCCCAAGCCGCGCATCTTCCGGCTTTACGAGGACGCGGCGGTGATCAACCGCCTGGGGTTTAACAGCCGCGGCTTGGAGCCGACCGTGGCGCGGCTGCAAGTCCGGCGGCGGGTGGGGGTCGTCGGCGTCAATCTCGGCAAGAACCGCGACAGCGAGGATGCCGCCGCCGATTACCTCGACGGGGTCCGGCGGGTCGGCCGCCTCGCGGATTATTTTGTCATCAACGTGTCGTCGCCGAACACGCCCGGGCTGCGCGACCTGCAGCGCCGCGACGTCCTCGACGATCTGCTGCGCCGGCTGGTTGCCGCGCGCGACGATGCCGCACCGGGCACGCCGCTCCTGGTCAAGATCGCGCCGGACCTCACCGAAGCGGAGCGCGCCGACATCGCCGCGCTCATCGTGAGCCTAATGGGGCCCCCGACCGGCATCGACGGCATCGTTATCGCCAACACCACCGTCGCCCGCCCGCCGGGCTTGCACGGCGCCCGCGCGCACGAGCAGGGCGGGCTCAGCGGCCGGCCGCTATTCGCGCCGTCGACCGCGCTGCTGGCGGAAATCTACCGGCTGACGGACGGGAAAATCCCGCTCGTCGGCGTCGGCGGCGTCGCCGGCGCGGACAACGCCTACGCCAAGATCCGCGCCGGGGCCTCGCTGGTGCAGCTCTACACGGCGCTGGTGTTCGAAGGCCCGGCCCTGATCGGCCGCATCAAGCATGGCCTCGCCGAGTTGTTGCATCGCGACGGATTTGCGTCGGTTGCCGACGCGGTCGGCGCCGATCATCGGGCGCGCGACAGGCCGGCCCGGATCGTTCCGGAGCCGGCCTCTTCTCAAAGTGAAATCGGCAGCACCGCGTGAGTCGACGAGGTTCAGTGCGTCGCCGACCCCGCCGTTGAACCGCCGGCCCCGGTGCCGCTGGTGCCGCCATTCGCGGCGGTGCCGTTCGTCCCGCCGCTCGCGGTGCCTGCGCCCGGAACCTGCCCGGTGGCGTTGACGCCCACACCGGCGCCGGCCGAAACCCCGCCGGTCGAGGCGCCGGTCGGCGGCCTCGCGGGTGCCGTGGTCTGCGCCAGGGCAAGCCCGGAAAAGCTCAGCGTCGCGGCCAAAGCCGCGCTCATGGCATAGGTGGATTTCATCTTCGGTCCTTTGCGTGGAAGCAGAGCAAGCTCGCTTGCGCCAACGCAGCCGCCCGCGGGCTGTTCCCATCGCCCGAGCGCGAGGCGTGGGAGCCGCGTCGGCAACTGTGTTAGCGTCACGCGTCGCTTCACCCATTCAACGGCAAGACATGACGCTTCGCGAGGTTCACGGCGTGCGCGAGATCGCCGCCGATTACGACGGGTTCGTGCTCGATCTGTGGGGCGTCGTGCATGACGGCGTCAAACCCTATCCGGGCGCGCTCGATTGCATGGCGGCGCTGCTCGCCGCGGGCAAGCGCGTCGCGCTGTTGTCGAACGCGCCGCGCCGCGCCGAGGACGTTGTCCGCCGCATCACCGCGATCGGCGTGCCGCGGGGGCTTTACCACGCGGTGATGTCGTCGGGCGAAGAGGCGTGGCAGCACCTGAAGCACCGCGACGACCCGTTCTACGCCGATCTCGGCCGCAACTGCCTGCACATCTGCTCGGACCGCGACCTCGAAATCCGCGCCGGGCTCGACCTCGCCTATGTCGAGAGCGCCGCGGCGGCGGATTTCATCCTCAACACCGGCCCCGCGGGCTGGGACGACACCATCGAGGATTACGCCCCGCTGCTGGCCGCTGCGCGCGCGCGCGGGCTCCAGATGGTTTGCGCCAACCCCGATCTGATGGTCAATCACGGCGCGAAACTCGCGCTCTGCGCCGGCGCGCTCGCGGTCCATTACGAGGCTTTGGGAGGCCGGGTGCGCTGGCACGGCAAGCCCTACCCCTCGGTCTACCAATCCTGCCTCGATCTGCTCGGGATCGAGGACCGCGCCCGCATCCTGGCGATCGGCGACAGCCTGCGCACCGACATCGCCGGCGCCAACGGCGCGGGGATCGACAGCCTGCTCGTCGCCGGCGGCATCCACGCCGCCGAGTTCGCGCCCGGGGGACAGCTCGATCTCGCGCCCATCGCCGAAGCCGTCGAGACCGCCGGCGCGCGCCCCTCCGCGGTGGCCAAGGCGTTCAGCTGGTAGCGATGGGAGATCTCGGTAGGCGGCTTAGATCGGCTCAATGGCTGGAGCGGTGGAGGATCGCGTCCGTGAGCCCGGTGTCGTAATCGCGGCCGGCGGCGAGCAGGGTCGCCGATTGCGGGAATTGCGTCGTGACCAGCCCCTTGCGCTCCAGCACCGCCCAGACCGCCGGGTTGCGCAAGCCGGTCGCGTCGCGCACCGCGACGACCGCCTCGCCGAGATGGAAATGGTCGCCATGCGGATCGGGGAGGCTGGTCAGCAAGACGCTGCCCTCGGCTTCGCCGGGACCGGCGTCCGGCAGCAGGGCCAGCGCCTGCAGCAGCGTCAGCGTCTTCAATTGCAGCGGGTTGAGGTTGAGCGGGTTGCGTTTCGGCGGCATGCGGCTTGATTAACCTAACTTTTGCGTGTGCGGAAGCACTTCGCGGCAAAACGCGGTATTCGCCGCGGGCGGGACATCGTACTGTGCCGGCTCGCCGCAAATGCCGAGGGACGATTCATGCAAGTCGTCGAGCGCGCGTGGGAGTGGCATTTCGCCGCTTCGCCCGACGATCTGTGGCCGCTTCTCGCCGACACCGCCCGTTTCAACGAAGCGATGGGGCTGCCGCGCTATGCGGTGACCGACATCCCGCAGCCCGACGGCTCGGTCCGCCGCGTCGGCGCCGGCCGGAGAATGGGTCTCAACCTGACCTGGGAGGAAGGCGTTCCGCAGTGGGTCGCGGGCCGGCGCTTCTTTCATGAACGGCTGCTGCACAGCCGCCTCATCCGCCGCGTGGCCACGACGATCGAGCTCGATCCGGCCGAGGAGGGCGGCACCGCGGTGCGTTATACGCTGACGATCGAGGCCAACCTGCCGACGGCAATGCTGATGCGCCTCTTCGGGCTGAAGAGCTTCGGGCAATCGCTCGACAAGCTATTCCGCGAGGCCGCCCAATTCGCCGAGGCGAGCGAGCGCGACCGTGCCTTTGCGGCTCCGCCGACCGCGGTGCCCGAGCCGGTCCGCCAGCGCGTCAACGGGGTGGCGCAGGCAATGGCGGCGCGCGGGCTGTACGCCGCCGATCATCTCGCCGCCGAATTGCTCGACGCACCGGAAAGCGACCTTGAACGGATGCGCCCGCGCACTCTGGCCCGGCGCTGGCAGGTGACGCCGCGCGCGGCGATCGAGACCTGCCTGGCCGCGGTGCGCGAGGGGCTGTTGACGCTGCGCTGGGATCTCGTCTGCCCGCAGTGTCGCGGCGCCAAGGTGACCGCGACCAGCCTCGACCAACTGCCGCAGGGCGCGCATTGCTCGTCGTGCAATATCGATTACGGGCGCGACTTCACGCGCAATGTCGAAGTCACCTTCGAGCCTGCGGCGGCGGTGCGCGAACTCGGCATCGGCACCTATTGCCTGGCGAGCCCGCTGGCCAGCGAGCACGTCAAAATCCAGCACCGCCTGCTGCCGGGCGAAAGCGCGGTGCTGCCCGCCCATCTGGCGGACGGGCAATACCGGGTGCGCACCGTCGAGCCCGGCGCCGCCGCCGATTTTCTGATCGAGGACGGCAACATCCCGCAGCTTACCCTGACCGACGCGGCGCCCGAGCTGGGGCCGCCCGAGGATCGCGTCTTCGTGCGCAATGCCGGCTCGTCGCAGCGCACCCTCGTCGTGGAAGACCGCCGCTGGGCGCAGGACGCGCTGACCGCGCACGAGGCGACGACGATGCAGGCATTCCGCGACCTGTTCGCCGACCAGGTGCTGCGCCCCGGCGACCAGGTCGCGATCGGCCGGATCGCGCTGCTCTTCACCGACATCAAGGGGTCGACGGCGCTCTATAACCGGGTCGGCGACGCGCGCGCCTACGGGCTGGTGCGCGAGCATTTCGCGGAGCTGACCCGCGCGGTGCGCGAGCATGACGGCGCCGTGGTCAAGACCATCGGCGACGCGGTGATGGCGGCGTTCACCAACCCGGCCGATGCGCTCGACGCGGCCCTGGCGATGCGCGACGCCATCGCCCTGTTCAACCAGCGCCTCGCCGCCGAGACCGGCAACGAGCGGGTCGGCATCGTGGTCAAGGTGGGGCTGCACACCGGCGCCTGCATCGCGGTGACCCTCAATGACCGCCTCGACTATTTCGGCAGCACCGTCAACCTCGCGGCGCGGCTCGAAGGCGAAAGCCTGGGCGGCGATATCGTGCTGTCGGAGGCGATGGCCGCGGGACCGGCACTCGCCGACCGCCTCGCGCGATTGGGCGCAGTCTGCGAAACCGCCCCCCTCAAAGGTTTTGCCGAGCCGGTCGCGTTGCGCCGCATCCCGGCCGTGGAGTAAGTCTCCCGCCAGAAGGGGACAAGCTCATGTTGCAAGGCAAAATTGCGATCGTCACCGGTTCGACCAGCGGCATCGGCCTCGGCATCGCCAGCGCGCTCGCCGCCGAGGGGTGCGACGTGATGCTGAACGGGTTCGGCGACGCGGCGGCGATCGCCGATCTCCGGACGAAGCTCGCCAACGAGCATGGCGTGCGCGTCGGCTATTCGCCGGCCGACATGGCGAAGCCGGCGGACATCCGCGAGCTGGTGGCGGCGGCGGCCGATCAGTTCGGCGGGGTCGACATCCTCGTCAACAACGCCGGCATCCAGCATGTCGCGAAAATTGTCGATTTTCCCGAAGAGCGCTGGGACGCGGTGATGGCGATCAATCTGTCGGCGGCGTTCCACGCGTCGAAGGCGGCCCTGCCGCACATGACCGCGAAAGGCTGGGGCCGCATCATCAACATCGCCTCGGCGCACGGCCTCGTGGCGAGCGGCGAGAAGGCCGCCTACGTCACCGCGAAGCACGGGCTCGTCGGACTGACCAAAGTGATCGCCATCGAGGCGGCGAATGAAGGCGTCACCTGCAACGCGATCTGCCCCGGCTGGGTGCTGACCGCGCTGGTGCGGAAGCAGATCGAGACGCGCGCCGCGGCGCAGGGTATCCCCGTCAGCCAGGCGCACGACGATCTGCTGCGCGAGAAGCAGCCGATGCTGCAATACACCACGCCGGATAAAATCTCCGCCCTGGCCGTGTTTCTCTGCGGCGAGGCGGCCTCGACGATGACCGGCGCGGCCCTCTCGATCGACGGCGGCTGGACGGCGCAGTAAGGTCAGAGCGCGATCCGTTCAGTTGAAGCGCCCTATTTTCGTGAATCTAAACGGTATCGACCAGCACCAACTCGGTGTCTTCCTTCGCCGTGACCCGCAGCACGGCCTCGTCCTCGATCGCCAGCCCGTCGCCGGTCGCGGCGGCGACGCCGTTGACCTCGACCTTGCCCGCGGCCGGCACGAGATAGGCATGGCGGCCGGGGCCGAGCCGGTATTCCGCCTGCTGCCCGGCTTTGAGGCTCGCGCCGAGCACCCGCGCGGAAGTGCGGATCGGCAGCGCGTCGGCGTCGCCCATGCCGCTCGCCAGGGTGACGAAATGGCCGGCGCGGTCGGCTTTGGGAAACGGCTTGGCGCCCCACGACGGCGCGCCGCCGGTCTCGTCCGGGATGATCCAGATCTGGAACAGCCGGGTGAGACCGGGTTCGCGGTTGTATTCGGCGTGGCGGATGCCGGTGCCGGCGCTCATCACCTGGACGTCGCCCGCTTCGGTGCGCCCGGTATTGCCGAGCGAATCCTGGTGGGTGATCGCGCCTTCGCGGACATAGGTGATGATCTCCATGTCCTGGTGCGGATGCGGGTCGAAACCGGTGCCGGCCGCGATCGCGTCGTCGTTCCACACCCGCAGCCGGCCCCAATGGACGCGCTCGGGATCGCGGTAATCGGCGAACGAAAAATGGTGGCGGGTGTCGAGCCAGCCATGGTTCGCGCCGCCGAGGCTGTGAAAAGGTCGAAGCTCGATCATCTGGCGATGCTCGCGAATAGGGGATTTGGCCCCTTAGATGGGGTCGCCGCGCGCCGCCGCCATCGCCGCGAATGGCATGGCTGCCAAATCGCCGGTTGATAGCGGCCGCCAAAGCATGTTCTGGATCAATGTGACGAGGTTTTAGGCGATCCGCATTCGGCCCGGCGGCCGCGATAATCGCTTTCGGGAGGAAATGTCATGCGAGGCAGCCGCGCATGATGGCGGCGCTGTCGTCGTCGGCCCTGCTCGCGCCGTTCCGGGTACGCAGCTTTCGCTTCCAGTTTCCGGCGGATCTGCTGACCTCGTGGGGCATCGAGATGGAGAACCTGGTGCTCGGCTGGTACATCCTGGCCGAGACCGGGTCGGTTCTGCTGCTGAGCCTGTTCTGGGCGCTGCAATACCTCGGGACGCTGCTCGCGCCGTTGTTCGGAATGGCCGGCGACCGGGTCGGCCATCGCGCGATCCTCTGTGCGATGCGCATCGTCTACGCCGTGCTGGCGCTGACCATGATGACTTTTGCCCTCACCGGCGTCTTGCGGCCGATCCATGTGTTCCTGATCGCCACCGCCTCGGGTCTGCTGCGCCCGTCCGACCAGACGATGCGCAACGCGCTGATCGCCGAAACGATCCCGGCCAATCGGTTGATGCCGGCGATGGGGATGTCGCGCACGACCCAGGATTCGGCGCGGATCGCCGGCTCGCTCGCCGGCGCCGGTATTTTTGCCGTGTTCGGCATGGGCGCGGTCTATCTCGTCATCAGCGTGTTCTACGCCGGCGGGTTCCTGACGACGCTCGGCGTCGGCGGCCGGCGTTACGCACGCGTCGCCACCGGGGCCGCGGGCGGGGTCCCGCTGTGGCGCGACCTCGTCGATGGGCTTTCCTATGTCTGGGACACGCCGGCGTCGCTCGCCTCGATCTGGCTGGCGCTGCTGGTCAATTTGACCGCGTTCCCGTTCACCAGCGGCTTGCTGCCCTACGTCGCGCGCAATGTCTACCATATCGGCCAGACCGGGCTCGGCACGCTGGTGGCGAGCTTCGCGATCGGCTCGCTGACCGGGTCGATCGCGGTCAGCCTCGCCGGCCGCATCCTGCGCCCGGCGCGGATGATGATCGTCTTCGCGCTCGTCTGGTACGCGTTCTTGCTCGTCTTCGCGCATATGCCGGAGCCGGCCACCGGCCGCCTCGCGCTGGTGTTGGCCGGCTTCGCCCAGGCGCTGAGCCTGGTGCCGATGTCGGTGCTGCTGCTGCACAGCGCCGGCGAGCGCTATCGCGGCCGGGTGATGGGGGTGCGCACGCTGGCGATCTATGGCGTGCCGCCGGGGTTGCTCACGGCCGGCTTGCTGATCGACCGGATCGGCTTTCCCGCGACGGTGTCGTTGTTTTGCCTGGTCGGCATCGGCTTGACCGCGCTGATCGCGCTGCGCTGGCGCGACGCGCTGTGGCCGATCAGCGCGCCGGCGAACGCGCGGTAGAGCGTGAGCGGCGATCGAGCTGTGGCCGCAAGCGCTCGCGCGTCACGGAATCTTCGCCGGCGAGACGCTGCCGCTCGTTGCGCCCCTGCGCCGCCGCCCGATCGAGCACTTGGTCGGTCGATTGGATGAGGCCGGCCGCTTCCAACTCACGCAAAAAGTCGCCGGTGCCGATCAGTCTGACAACGGCGTCCGATGGCCGCTGGCGTGTCTGATCGGCTTTGGGGATTTCTGATATCGTGGCGCTGTTGGAAGCTGCCGAGCCGCCGGGTAAGCGCGGCCCATACAAGAAGCGTGCGGAGGGTGTATGAACAAACGATCCGTCGCGCTGGCTGCGTTATTGATCGCAGCCTCCCCCCCCCTCAATAGCCGAGCCTACTACGCTCTGGGCGATAAATTGGTCGAGCGCGTGGTCTGCTTGTGGCGACGGTGTTTTACTGCTTGCTACCACCCCGCAAACATTGGCAGATGGCACACAGGTATCTATCGCGCGATCGTGCCCCCGGGCGTGGTGTAGGAGCGGCTATCCTGAGCAGCGTCGGCTGCTTGTTCAGGCTGCCACAGCGGGCAGACTGACGAAGGGATCATCGCTCAGGGGAGCGATGGTTTCCAGGCTCATGTAGCGGGCACGC
>DASRLO010000061.1:0-2377 GCA_035648415.1 Allostellaceae bacterium | reverse complement strand
TGGTGGGGGCGCGCTCGGATCGGCGGCGGCGCTGTGCGGGGGTTTGGCCGCGGGGTGGGACGCCGGCGGCGGCGCGATAGGGTCGGCGGCAAGCGCGGCGCCGCTCAGAACCAGCGCCGCGCCGCACAGCGCCACCGCGCCGTCCAGCCGCGCGCGCCGCGCCGAGTTCCTGACCGGGCTCGGCATGCGCGAACCCACCATCGCCGCTCCACTTCCTCACGGATCGGCGGCCGAAAGCAGCCGCCGGTCGCCGTTGTCGAGGGGAGCCGAACCTATCGCATGCGCCGCCGATGTGCACCCTAAACTAGCGCGCCACAGCGCCTCGGCTCGCCTCGCGCACCAATGCCGCCAGCGGCAGGTGCAGATGATCGTTGGCCGCCAGGATGTCGCCGCTCGTCATCATCATGTGTCCGCCCGAGAGGTCACTGACATAGCCGCCAGCCTCGCGCACCAGCAGCATGCCGGCGGCGATGTCCCACGGCGACAGGCCGAACTCCCAAAACCCGTCGAGCCGCCCCGCGGCGACGTAGGCGAGGTCGAGCGCGGCGGCGCCAAACCGCCGCACACCGCTCGTCGCGGCAAGCACCGAGTTGAGGATCGCGCTGTAGACCGGCTGCTCGCCGCGGGCGCGCGCCGGCATGCCGGTGCCGATCATCGCCTCCGAGACCTGGCGGCGCGCCGAGACCCGCAGCCGCCGGTCGTTGAGAAAGGCGCCGGCGCCCTTCTCGGCCCAGTAGAGCTCGTCGCGTGTCGGCTCGTAGACGACGCCGGCGACGATCTCGCCGTCGCGCTCGAGCCCGATCGAGATGCAGAAATGCGGGATGCCGTGGAGGAAATTATGCGTCCCGTCGAGCGGGTCGACGATCCAGCGATGCCGCTTGTCGCTGCCCTCGGCGGCGCCGCTCTCCTCGAACAACAGGCTGTAGCCCGGCCGCGCCCGCGTCAGCTCGGCCTTCAGCGTGCGCTCGGCCTTGAGGTCGGCGGCGGAGACGAAATCGTTGGGACCCTTGATCGAGACCTGCAGCTGCTCGACCTCGCCGAAATCGCGAATGAGCCCGCGCGCCGCCTTGAGCGCGGCCGCCGCCATCACATTGATCACCGGCGAACGCACCGCCACAACCATCACCCTCCACAGGCTCACCCCCTTTGGCCGGGCTTGACCCGGCCATCCACGAATTGTCTCGGGGCCATTCGTGGATCCCCGGGCCAAGCCCGGGGGAGGAAAGAATGTCGATTAGCGCACTAATCCTTGGCGCGCTCCATATAGCTGCCGTCGGCGGTGTTGATGACGATCCGCGTCCCGGCGCCGATATGCGGCGGGATCATCACCCGGCGGCCGTTTTCGAGCTTGCCCGGTTTGTAGGACGACGACGCGGTCTGGCCGCGCACCACCGGATCGGCCTCGACGACCTCGAGCGTCACGCTCTGCGGCAATTCGACCGACAGCGCCAGCCCCTCGTACAGCGTCACCTGGCACATCATGCCGTCGGCGAGGAAATCGGCGGGGTCGCCGATCACCTCGCGCGGCACCGTCACCTGCTCGAAATCCTCATTGTCCATAAAGGTCGCCATGTCGTCCTCCATATAGAGGAACTGCATGTCCTTCTCGTCGAGCCGCACGCGCTCGACCGTTTCCTGGGTGCGGAAGCGCTCGCTCAGCTTGGAGCCGCCGCGCAGGTCGCGCATTTCGACCTGGGCGAAGGAGCCGCCCTTGCCCGGCTGCACCAATTCGCGCTTGAGCACGATCCACAATTTGTTCTGATGTTCGAGCACATTGCCCGGCTTGATGTCGATGGCGTTGATCTTCATGCGGTTGGGTCTCGAATAGGGTTCTCGTTTGGCCGGTTTCCTATCAGTTTGGCGGTAAGGGGGGAAGCGGAATGGCGGGCCGAGGGACTGGCCAAGGAGCGAAATGGTGGCGGCCCGACCGGCTCGCGGCGCGCCGCGAGAACCTCGCCGCGCGCGGCCGCATCCTCGCCGCGGTCAGGCAATTTTTCGCCGATGAAGGCTTCACCGAGGTGCAAACGCCGGCGCTGCAGGTCAGTCCCGGCCTCGAACCGCATCTGCGCGCCTTCGCCACAATCCTGCACGATCCGCGCGACGGCGGCGCTAAGCCGCGCTACCTGCACACCTCTCCCGAATTCGCGATGAAAAAGCTGCTGGCCGGGGGCATGACGCGAATCTGGCAGTTCGCTTCGGTATTCCGCGACGGCGAGCGCGGCGCCACCCACCACCCTGAATTCGCCATGCTCGAATGGTACCAGGCCGGCGCGAGCTACCTGGACTTGATGGCCGATTGCGAGGCGCTGCTACGCAGGGCTCAGGCGGCTGCCTCGCGCCCCCCCACCCCGACCCTCCCCCGCTTGCGGGAGAAGGA